>CAYFZI010000093.1:0-1519 GCA_964347635.1 uncultured Dehalococcoidia bacterium | reverse complement strand
CCAAGGCCAAGAATATCGGGATTGCAGAGCTCCAGCGCGATGGCCTGCTGCGCGCCCAGCGCGGCAGCGTGCGGCTCGTGCCTTTCGAGCGCTATCAGGCCAACTGGGAACGCTGGGACCCGGCTGCCGATACTCGGTTGAACGCCTGGGAGTCCTGCCACTACCTCGCCGCCGCGCTGGAGCAGGCTGGGATCGACGGCGCGGGCCGCGTCGCACTCGGGCTGGGCGGCAGCGCCAGCGCCGCGATCGAGCTCGCCTACCGCCTCTTCGCCGTCTGCGACGCCCAAGCCCGCTCCCGCGAGGCTCAGCGCTACAACGCCCTCGCCGACTCCTGGCAGGAAATCAGCGCCGCCGCCAGTAAGCTGCGCGCCGGCCAACAGGGCGGGCTGCTGGAGTAGCGCCCCTCTCCCCCCGCGCTTGCGGGAGGAGAGGGGAACGCGCGGGGCGCTCGGCGGCGGCTAGCCGCGGCCGTGGCGGAGCAGCTTGCCGGGCGTCGCGCCGGTTGCCTGACCGTCCTCGAAGGTGACCTCGCCGTTGACCAGAATCCAGCGGTAGCCGTCGGGCCGCTGCACGCGGCGCCACTCGCCGGCCGGGAAATCGTGCACGATCTCGCCCGTCCACTCCGGCGTGATGTTGAGCGCGTCGAGATCGTAGACGACGACATCAGCGGGCGCGCCCTCGGTCAACATACCGCGGTCGCGGAAGCCGGCCGCGCGGGCGGGCAGGTAGGAAAGGCGGTAATGCGCCTCCTCGAGCGTCATCCGGCCGGTGTCGCGCACGAGCCACATCAGGAAGTCGGTCGGGTAGGAGCCGGCGGTGAGGAACTTGGTGTGCGCGCCGCCGTCGGAGACGCCGGGGATCACGTAGGGCGACGACATCATCTCGGCCGTCCACTCGTCGTTCTGCTCGCGCATCGGAGTGAGGAACTCGGCCTGGAGGTCGGTCTCCAGCGCCAGGTCGAGCATCGCGTCGACCGCGTGCACGCCGCGCGCCTCGGCGACGCCGCCGACAGTCATGCCGACGTACTGCTCGAGCTCGGGCTGGTGCGCGAGGTCCTGGATCAGCAGCTCTTCGATCGGCCCGCCCAGCGCCTGGGTCTGGCCGAGCTTCTTGATCGCCTCGTCGATCTCGGCCTTAATGTTGGCGCGGATCTCAGGGTCGGCGAACTTCTCCAGCTTCTCTTCGCGGGTCCCGGTCGTCGCGTGGTTCCAGGCCGGCGAGGAGTCGTAGAGGTTCCAATCCTCGAGCGTGAATGTGAACGCGGCGCGGATCGTGGCGGCTTGGCCGAAGATCGGCTCGCCGCGCGCGTTGCACTCTTCGAGCCACTTCATGCGCTCGCGGTGCAAGTCCGGCGTTTTGGGGTTGACCGCGATCAGGTTGTGCAGGATCGGCCGCTGCGCTGCCGCCGCCAGCTTCGACTGAAAATCGAGGTCGGCCTGGAGGTCGCCGGTGAACTGCGTGATTTGGATGAAGCCCTCATCGCGCTCGGCCAGCACCTCGGCGAGCGCCAGACACTCGT
>CAYFZI010000092.1:0-2191 GCA_964347635.1 uncultured Dehalococcoidia bacterium | reverse complement strand
ACATCGAGGTGATCTGCCGCCAGATGATGCAGAAGGTCGAGATCGTGGAGCCGGGCGAGACCACCTTCCTGATCGGTGAGCAGGTCGACCGGGTCGAGTACGACGAGGTCAACGAGCGCGTCGACGGCGAGGCCGCCTCCAGCATTCCCGTGCTGCAGGGCATCACGAAGGCATCGCTGCAGACCCGCTCGTTCATCTCGGCCGCGTCCTTCCAGGAGACCACGCGGGTGCTCACCGAGGCTGCGGTCTCGGGCAAGTCCGACAGCCTGCTCGGCCTCAAGGAGAACGTGATCGTGGGCCGCCTGATCCCGGCCGGTACAGGCAGTGTCGTCAACCGCATCCAGAAGCAGGCGGTGGAGCGCGAGCTGCTCCGGCAGGCCGAGGAGGCGGAAGCCGAAGACGCAGCCATCGAGGACTCCGGCGACGCGTTCGGCGATGTGCTGGGCGAGGGGATCGGCGACGCCGCGGCGCTGGAAGAGGAGCACGTCTCCGTCCCTGCGGAGTAGGGCTGCGACCGCGCAAGAGCGGACGCACGCACGATGGCCGCGCGGGTGCGCCGCTTCGTCGCGGCAGCGGCGGTGGCGCTCGCTCTCGGGTCCGCAGCGGCGCCCGCGCTCGGGGGGGACGCTGGAACCTGTCAGCCCGGCACCGAAGTGTTCGCCGAATACAGGCTCTTCTTCGGGCGCAGTCAGGGCGATCAGGAGGTGGTGAGCGAGGCGGCATGGCGCGCCTTTCTCGCCGAGGAGGTCACGCCCCGCTTCCCCGATGGCCTCGCCGTGCTCGATGCTGCGGGGCAGTGGCGCGAAGACTCTGGCATGATCGTGCGGGAGCGCACCAAGCTCCTGCTCATACTCGCTCCGCCCGGCGCCGACGCGATGCAGCGCACGGACGAGATCGCGGACGCATACAAGCGTGCCTTCGGGCAATCGAGCGTGCTCCGCGTCGTCACCGAGGCCTGCGTCTCGTTCTGACCCGTACGGGGAACTCGGACGCCGCGGCGCGCGTACTTGGTTTGATCCACACAACCCTGTTTTGACTCTCCCGTAACAGAACTATATAACCTCCTGTAATGGATGCGATGTTTGATTCGGCATCGGACCCAGTCGGGAGTTGATGTTGGCAACGGCCGCCGAACGCGAAGCACGCGCTCCACTCCTGCCCTCGGGCTCGGGTCCCTTTTTCGCCCGCCGATTGAGCGAGCTTGCAGGGCTGACGCTCGCTGCGCTTGCGGCCGCCATGGCCGTTGCGTTGATCACATATTCGGCGGCCGATCCCTCCTTCAACAGTGCAAGCGGCGGGGCGACCGCCAATCTGATCGGCCGCCCCGGTGCCTACGGCGCAGACCTTCTTCTGCAGTGGCTCGGCCTTGCCGCCGCCCTGCCGCCCTTCATCTTCGCAGCTTGGGCCTGGGCCCTGTTCAGCCATCGCGGGCTGACGCGGCGGCTGGTGCGGCTCGTCCTCGCGCCGCTCTCCGTCATGCTCGCCGCAGTCGGTTGGGCATCGCTCGGCCTGGCCGACTGGCCGGCTGCGGCCGGCGCTGGCGGCGCAGCGGGCGGCATCGTGCTTTCTGCGTTGGGCAGCGCCGGGCTCGGCGACGCCACCGGGATGACCGCCGCCGGCATCGGTGCGGTGTTCCTGGTCGCTGCCGCCGTTGCGCTGGTCTTTGCGCTCGGCGTGCCGTGGCGCGAATGGCGGGCGCTGTTTCGCGGTGCCTATTGGCTGCTACGGTGCGTCGCTGTCGGCGCACTATGGGTCGCCCGCTCAGGCCAAGTCAGGGACGGCGATCGAACGGCCGATGTCGAGGACGATGAGGCGCCCGGGCCCGCGCGGAGGTCGCGCCGCCTTGCCCGATCTGCGGCAAAGGCCGAGCCCGGGCATCGGCGCGAGCCGAGTCTGCTGCCTCCGGCACCGGGCGCGGTGGAGGAGCGGCCGGCGGAGCCCAGCATCGTCGAGAAGCCCCGGCGCAAGGTGAAGCCCGGCAAGCGGGAGAAGAAGGAACGTCAGCCCGCCCTCGACCTGGAGGAGAGCGGGGAATACACGCTGCCGGCGCTTGCGCTGCTCACCGATGCGGATGGCGTCGGCGCGAGCCAGAGCGTCAGCGACGAGGCGCTGCAGCAGAACGCGGAGATGCTGATCTCCGTGCTCGAGGACTTCCGGGTCTTTGGCGAGATCGCGCAGGTGAGGCCAGGGC
>CAYFZI010000091.1:0-2221 GCA_964347635.1 uncultured Dehalococcoidia bacterium | reverse complement strand
CTTCCCCGCCTTGTCTCCGCGCCGCGTCCGCCTCACGTGAACCGTGAGCAGTGCCAATGATCTCAGAATCTTCTACCCCCTCCTCCTCCCCCTTGTGCGGCCGAACACGTCCACAGTGGTACAAAAGCGATACTTGACCAGCTCCAACGCCTGTGCAACCACCGGCGCCAGCGACTCATCAAGCATCATCAAGCAGAAATGGCGGGTTGTCCGGATTGGAGGCGAGATTCCCAGTCACACGCCGCCTGCACTTCGGCCAGTGAGAGATCGAACGACGCCGCCGCCCAATCGGCCGAATCCCCTGCCTCGACCATCCCTGCAATCGTCCGCGTCGGAATGCGCGTGTCTTTCACACACGGAGAGCCGAATTGGATCGTCGGTTTCAGCAGCACGTCCCGGCTCGGCTCCCAAGATGCCGCGGCGTGCGTTTCCGCGCTGAACGCCAGCCCATGGATCGGGATCAGGTACTCGCTCAGCATCCCCAGCACCAGCTGCCCGTGCTTGGCGGCGGAGATGAGGCGCTCGCGCCATTCCGCGAACACCTCGCCCTGCCCCGACCAAAGCCGCTCCGCGGCAAACGGGCGCGCCGCCCCTGTGGCCTCCCGCAGCCATGCTTTGCTGCGCTCTATCTCTGGCCAGCTCACTCCCGACGCACGAAGGGCGGCGATCACCCGCAGCGAAATTAAGTCCTCAAAGTTGATCAGGAGGTCGCGCCCCTGCACGTCAACCAGATCCGGCGAGGCGATCCCGCGCCGGATCCAGCGGATCAGCGTGCGCGGCTGCACGGGGTAGAGGCGCTCGCCGTTGCGGGCGGCCTGTAGGTAGCGCGCTGTCTCGGGCACGCCGTATATCCCCTCGAAGGGGGCAGCCGGCTGAGATGCGAAAGCTTGCATCGGCATCAGCGGCACTCTCCTCGGCCGAAATTCTACAGCCGCCCGACCTGCTGCCATCCGCCCTGCGCCGACCTGCAGCGCCGCGTGCGCTGCAGGCGTCATGCGCCTCATCGCTGCGCCTAACCTCGGCGCATGGAAGTGCTGGTGATCTCCCTGATCCGGGTGGCCGGCTCGCTGCCGGTGCTGCGCTGGGCGTTTGCGGGCGGGCTGATCGCTGTCTTTATCGATCTGTCCGACCTCTTCTGGCGCCAGCTGATCGACCTCGGCGGCCTGCCCAACTACCAAGAGTGGGATAAGTGGATCGATCAGGTGTACATCGTGCTCTTCCTCGCGGCGGCTTGGCGTTGGAGCGGGTGGGAGCGCAGGATCGCGCTGGGGCTGTTCGCGTACCGCCTGGTCGGTTTTGCCGCCTTCGCGGCCGGCGCGGGGCGCGAGATTCTGATCTTTTTCCCCAACGTGTTCGAGTTCTGGTTTCTCTATGTTGCCAGCCGCCCGCACTGGCCGGCCGCCTGGGTCGGCAAGATCGACGGCGCCGCGCCGCCGCTCGACGGCCGCACCGCGCTCCGCTGGCTGCTGATCCTCGCGGCGCTCAAGATCTTCCACGAATACACGCTGCACACCGGCAAATGGTTCGACAATTTCACCGCCCTCGAGGCCGTCGACGCGATCTGGGATTTTCTCTCCGCGCCGTTCTGAGCGGGCGCGGCGGGCATGCAGGCGGTATGATCAGTTTTCCTGTTGCAGCGGCTGGAGGGTGCGCGGCGATGACCACCAATGCGGCCACACCGGTGCCGCGGCCCGAAGAGATGGCGCGCGAAGATCACGTCGTGTGCCGCGATCTGTTCAAGATCTACAAAATCGCCGACCTCGAGGTGGTCGCCCTGCGCGGCCTCGATCTGAGCGTCGCGCGCGGCGAAGTGCTGGCGATCGTCGGCGCCTCCGGCTCCGGTAAATCGACCTTGCTCAACGTGCTCGCCGGCCTCGATGTACCCAGCGCCGGCACCGCATTCGTCAACCAGCGCGATCTGCTGGCGCTGAGCGAAGAGGAGCTGGTCGACTACCGCCGCGAAGAGGTCGGCTTCGTTTGGCAGCAGACCGGGCGCAACCTGATCCCCTACCTCTCCGCGCAGCAAAACATCGAAGTGCCGATGATTCTCGCCGGGCGCACGCGCAAGCACGCGCGCAAACGCGCGCTCGAGCTGCTCGAAGCCGTCGGCCTGACCGATAAGCGCCGCCAGCGCCCCGATCAACTCTCCGGCGGCGAGCAGCAGCGCGTCAGCATCGGGGTGGCGCTCAGCAACGATCCGCCGCTGCTGCTCGCCGACGAG
>CAYFZI010000090.1:0-2246 GCA_964347635.1 uncultured Dehalococcoidia bacterium | reverse complement strand
GACTCGCGGTTGATCGCATCGAGCGGAATCGCCGTCTCGATCAGCTTGCGGCGGTAGGGCGGCATGGCCGCGCATCCTCTCCTGCAGCGGCAGTCTCTAAGGACGGCGGACCCCGCGCAAGCGGCGCGGCAGAATGGGGGTTCTGCAGCTCGAGGGTGAGGCGGCCGCCGCCGTTACTTCAGCAGCCCTGCCTGCTGGCCGGCGCTGAGCTTGGCCGCGGCGGCGCTGATTTCCTGCCAGGAGTCGGCGAGGGCGTTGTAGCGCTGAGCTTCGCGGGAGCGGGACTGGGCGTCGCAGACGGCGAAAAGCCGGTAGGCGAGCTCGATTGCGGGGCCGGCGCCGCCGCCCAGCCCGAGCGCGACGCGGCCGGCGCCGTCGATTCCGGCCTGCTCCAGCGCGGCAGCGAGATAGTGGCAAGACTCCCAGGCGTTGAGCCGAGCATCGGACGCCGGATCCCAGCGTTCCCAGTTGGCCAGATAGCGCTCGAAGGGAATCAGCCGCACGCTGCCGCGCTGAGCCCGTAGCAGCCCGTCGCGCTGCAGCTCTGCAATCCCGATATTCTTCGCCTTGGAGAGGCTCTCCGCATCGCCGTACGGCCCGCCCTCGAAGCCGTACTGCTCAAACCAGCGGATGCAGAACTGCGTATCGGCGTCGAACGTGCCCTCGCGCTCGGAGAAAAACGCCTCCACCCCTTCGTTGATCAGCTCCAGCGCCCGCCGCACCGACATCTGCTCGCCGTCGGGCAGTACGACGGCGGCGTAGCGGGAAAATACCGCCATCCCGGGCCCAATCGAGGCCTGGGGCAGGTCGACGGGCGCAATATGCTCGCCAATGAAGCGCTGCAGCGCTTCCGGGAGCTCCCTGCGCAGCGCGCTGAGGAACTGGGGCAGCGACGCCGTCGGCGCGTCAGCGGGGCGGGGGCGGGAAGCGATTACGACGGAGGAGGCGAGGGCGTTCATTCGCTTCTTCAACGCATCGACCTTCTCCGTACGCACCGGCCAGGTCGCTGTAATCTGGAATCCCGTACTGATCAGGCCCGACAACATCGTCTCCCAACCGGTGGACACTGCTTCGCTCCCGCCGTCCCGCTGCTCGGTCTGCTTGTAGGCGTAGAAAACAGCCGTCGGGACAGCGTCGACCGATCGTGAATGGATCAGCTCAAGCGCGTTCGCGAGGCTGTGGTCGAAGTGCCGCTCGGAAGCGCCGCGGTCGCCGCCGAAGCGGTAGTGCGCGGCGACCATCTCCTCGGCCTTAGGCGTCGCCAGCGTCGAGAGCTCTGCGGGGTAGACGCTGCGCAGCGAGCGCCGCAGCCAGATGTAGAAGAAGTCGGCGATATCGGCGTAGATGATGTTGTCGTAGTAGGGCGGGTCAGTGGCGATTGCAAGCGGCGCATCGGCGGGCAGCGCGGCTGCACTGTCCAGCTGAGAGACGCTTCCCCGGCGTGCGGGATGGGGTGATCGCAAGAGGCACTCAATAATCCACTCGAGTGAGCTGATCCAGTTGCCTGTAGAATTCGAGAACGGATTTGCTTCGACAAAGTCCCAGACCATCGCGAGGGCCTGCCGAGCGAACACCTGCTGAACTTTCTCGCCGCCTCTGTCCCAGAACGAGAGCATTGAGCCGCGGTTGGCGAGGCGACTGATATTGAAGGCGAGATATGTCGCGACCGCGTCCGCGTACCGCTTCGCGCTTCGCGCTTCGCGCTTCGCGCTTCGCGCTTCGCGCTTCGCTATAATGGTTGGCTTCCGTCGCATGCCTCCGCACCAGCTCCCGCGCCTCTCCGACCAGATCGCTAAACGTCGTCAGCGCTGTCAGCTGGCGGGGTGTGAAGAGGTCGGCGTACTCCGTCATTCCGTAGGCGCGTACATTGATTTTCGGACTGTCGAACAACTCGAAGTCCATCTCGCCTTCTGGGCGCGGGACAGCGGCGATTTGCTCGTCCTGTACGTTGGCATTTCGATATACACGGCGCCGATCGCCCGCCTCAACGACCGCAGTCATCTGCTTGCCGAGCCCGCTGCGTCGCGCCTGCGCGCGGATGTCTTTGAGTGCTGTGGAGGCCCCGCACGCTGTGCATGCGGCGCCGCTCCGATTGACGGTGCCGTCGAGTGTTGGTTTGCCGTTGTGCTTCACTGCGAACCGGGTCCGGTTGTTGGAGCCAACAACCGGCTTCAGCCACGCCTCCCGCCCTTTCTTCTTCGACAGCCAAGCTGATTGGAGAAGCGGCATCTCCGCCCCGCAGGCTG
>CAYFZI010000089.1:0-2430 GCA_964347635.1 uncultured Dehalococcoidia bacterium | reverse complement strand
TGAGGACTCCGGGCGGCGGCGCGACCAGCATGTGCAGCACGCTCAACATCCCAGTCGGCAGCCACTTCTTGGTCCGCCCGGTGCGCATGTCGAACTCGGAATCGTGCCAGGGGCAGACGATGTGCGCGCCCTTCAGATCGCCCACCGAGAGCGGCGCGAAGAGATGCGGGCACTTGTCCTGCACGGCGAAGACCTCGCCGTGCACGTTCGCCACGCAGACCCGCGCGCCGTCGAGCTCGGCCGCCGTCACCGCGCCGGGCGGCAGCTCACTAAGCGGGCAGACCGCGACTTCGGCCACGTTGCGCTCCCCTCATCTGAACCGCACTGAGCGAGGCACAGCATCGCCCGCGGCCGTGCTGCGGTCAACGCGCCGTACACTGAAAGCCAACAGGAGGCCGCCGCATGATCGACCTGCAAGAGCTGCTCTTTCCGCCCCGCGTCGCCGTCGTCGAAATCTCCGGCCAGATCGGCGCCCGCCTCAACCCGCGCGATCTGATCCGCCTGATCGACGCGCTGCGCAGCGATCGCCGCTTCCCCGCGGTCGTGCTCGATATCGACTCGCCCGGAGGCGGCCCGGCCGCCTCGGAGGCGATCTACCTCGCCGTCAAGCGGCTGCGCGAGCGGAAGCCCGTCGCCGCCGCGGTGCGCGGCGTCGGCGCCTCGGGCGGCTACATGGTCGCCTGCGCTGCCGAGCCGATCTTCGCCCTGCCCACCTCGATCGTGGGCTCGATCGGCGTGATCTGGATGATGCCGATGGTCGCCGACGCACTCGACCGCCTCGGCATCCGGATGCGCACACGCACCAGCGGCGAATACAAAGATATGGGCTCGCTCTTCCGCGAATCGACGCCGGGGGAAGAGGAGCGCCTCAACAGCCTGCTGCACTCGCTCTACGAACGCTTCGTCGACGTGGTCGCCGAGGGGCGCACCGACCTTTCCCGCGATCGCGTGCATGAGCTCGCCACGGGAGAAATCCACACCGGCCAGCGCGCTCAGGAGCTGGGCCTGATCGACCAACTCGGCGACCTGAACGATGCGATCGCCTGGGCCGCCAAAGCGGCCGAGATCCCCCGCCGCAGCACCACGCTGCGGCCCAAGCGCGGCTTTATGCAGATGCTGATGCAGCGCGGTGCTGACAGCGCCGTCGCTGCAATCGAAGCCTCGCTCTACGAGCGCTTCTTCCAGCCCGGCTCGCAGCTGCGCTAACCGACTAATCCCGTCAAAGCGTCCGCATCATCTGCGGGCCGTTGATGATCTCGTCGGCGTGTGCGTTGTCGTGGTCGGCGAGCGACTCCAGCAGTGAGAGCGCGTTCGGCCGAAAGCCCATCGGCAGCAGGATCTGATCGGTGTCGAGCGCGGCCAGCAGGCGCGCGGTTTTGGCGCTGCCGCTGCGCAGCCGCTCGACCAGCTCCGCGATGCTGAGCCCCGCCAGCGCTTCGAGCGCCAGTTGGTTCGCCAAATCCAGCTGCGGCCCCGGCCGCTCGGGATGCGGCCGCCACTCCGAGAGCGGGGCGCCGTTCAGGGCTGCGATCAACACATCGTGGTAGCGCCGCTCGGACGCGGCAACGTGCGCCAACTGGCGGCGTCGGTCCCAACCCGGCGCTGCACTCGGCTGCAGCCAATGCTCGGGCGGCAGCCGCTCGCCAAGCGTGAGCAGCCTGCGCCGCGCGCGGACGGCGCGGGTCAACGGCACCCACAGCGCCGCTGCGAAATCATCGGCATAGAGCGGCGGATCGAGGCTCAGCAGCGGCCGTTCGCCGGGCTCCATCATTCGCGCACCGCTGCGGCGCGGTTAGTCCGCAGGGGCGAGCGAACGGTAGGCGCCGCCGAAGAAGATGATCGGCGAGGCGCTGCTCTGCTGCGCGATCGCCTCGACCCGGCCGACGATGATCTCGTGGTCGCCGCCGTCCACCACCTCGTGCAGGCGGCAGTCGAACACCGTGGTGGCGCAGTTCAGGCGCGGCTGCCCGGTGGCGCCGAGCGTGTGCGGCGCGTCGTCGAACTGGTGCGGCGGCGCGGGCCGGCTGCTGGAAGCAAAGAAGTTAGAGATGTCGGCGTCGCTGTCGGCCAGCACGTTGACGGTGAAGGCCGCCGTCTCCTTGAGCAGCGGCAGCGTGCCCGCGGTTTTGCCCACACAGATCAGCACCAGCGGCGGATCGAGCGACAGCGATGAGAATGACTGCACTGTCATCCCCACGAAGTTGGGTTCAGTTCCCGTCGTGACGACTGTCACACCGGTCGCAAAGCGGCCCAGTGTGTCACGAAATTCGCGCTCGTCGAACGCCATGGCGGCCTCCAAACCTACGCCCTGCGCGGGCTGTTGATGATACAGGCTGCCCGCCTAAGCGCGCGCCCGATGACCTGCCCGCAGCCCCCCCACCCCCCCTCTCCTCCAAGCGCGCGCCCCCCCCCGAGTCCCCCGGCCGCCGC
>CAYFZI010000088.1:0-2951 GCA_964347635.1 uncultured Dehalococcoidia bacterium | reverse complement strand
TGTCCCGCATGATCGCGAGCTTGCGCTCCCGCGTGCTGCCGCCGCCGAAGCCGTCCGCCATGTCGGCGAGGCCGTCCTCGTGCAGCGCGCCGGTGATCAGCGCACCGGCGCCCACGGCGAGCACCGCCGCCACAATGTCGGGCAGGCCGATTCCTGCGGCGATCGCATAGACGATCCCCGCGACGAGCCCGATCAGCGCGCCCACGATGGGGAAGGCGCGAACGGCGCGCCCGAGGGACGGTGCATCGCCCTCGGGCCGCGCCGCCCTCAGCGGCACCCGCGTGAGGAAGAGCATGGCGGCGCGAAGGTCGCTCCGCCAGAGCCGCACCGCGCGGTACGCCTTCTGTTGGAGGGGAGCCTCGTCGCCGTCGTCGTAACGCATCTGCCTCTTGCCCGGGCTGCCCCGGCCCGGCATCCTCCCCCGGCCTTATAGGCTAGGGCACCGCACTCGAGAAACCCCACGATTTCGGTCCAGCGGCAACCGGCCTGCAGAACAGCCATGCACGATGACGTACAGCTCGGTTCGTTGAGCGCCTTCCGCGCGCGTGTGGCCGCCATGCCGGGGCCGGACGTAGGGGCGGCGGAGCGGGCGCGGACGCACGATGCGCATCTCACCAAGCCGGCCGGCGCCCTCGGCCGGCTCGAAGCGCTCGCCCAGTGGGCAGCCGCGTGGCAGGGGCGCCATCCGCCCAGCGCGGACCGCATCCAGGTCGTCGTCTTCGCCGGCAACCACGGGGTCGCGGCGCGCGGCGTCTCCGCCTATCCCGCAGCGGTCACCGCGCAGATGGTGGCGAACTTCGAGGCGGGTGGAGCGGCGATCAACCAGCTTTGCGACGTGCTGAGCGCAGAATTGACGGTGGTGCCTCTCGATCTCGACACGCCGACCGAGGACATGACGCAAGCGCCGGCGCTCAGCGAGGCGGGCTGCGTCGCGGCGTTGGAGACGGGGATGGCGGCGGTGGAGGCGGACGCCGATCTGCTCTGCCTCGGCGAAATGGGCATCGGCAATACCACCGCCGCCGCAGCGCTCGCGGCGGCGCTCTGCGGCGGGGACGGCGCTGCCTGGGTGGGGCCCGGCACCGGCGTGGATCGGGACGGACTCGCGCGCAAGGCTGCGGTCGTGGACGCAGCGCTCGCACGCCATCCAGACGTACGCCGCGATCCGCTGGCCGCGCTCGGCTGCGTCGGCGGGAGGGAGCTTGCGGCGATCGCCGGCGCCGTCGTCGCGGCGCGGAAGAGCCGCGTGCCCGTGCTGCTCGACGGCTTCGCTTGTACTGCTGCTGCGGCGGTCGTCGCCAAGTTGCGCGACGGCGGCCTCGATCACGCTCAGGTCGCGCACTGCTCGGCGGAGCCGGGGCACCGGCGGCTACTGGATGCGCTCGCCCTCGACCCGCTGCTCGATCTCGGCCTGCGGCTCGGCGAAGCCTCGGGCGCAGCGCTCGCCGCCGCGCTTGTGCGCATGGCGGTGGTCACGCACAACGGCATGGCGACCTTCGATTCGGCGGGCGTCAGCGGCCCGGCGGACTGAGGTTACTCCCCGATCTGATGCAGCAGGCCGCGATTGCGGGCGCTGCGCAGGAAGCCGAGGAAAGACCCGATGCCGGCGGCGATGTAGGCGATGTTGAGCAGGCTCGCTCGCATCATGTGATCGCCGCTGAAGACGCCGTCCACCAGGAGCGCACGCATGCCCTCGAAGACGTGGGCAGACGGCAGGATGGCGGCCACCGGCTCCAGCCAGTCCGGCAGGATCGAGAGCGGATAGTAGATGCAGCTGAAGGGCGCCAGCGCGAAGATCAGGAACCAGGCCAGACTCTCCGCGCCCAGGCCGTAGCGCAGCACCAGGCCGCAGACGAAGAAGCCCACGGCCCAGCCCATCACGATCAGGTTCACGAAGAAGCCGATCAGCGCGAAACCGAGATCGAAGATCGAGAACGCGTAGAGCACGAAGGCGAGGCCCACCGCGCCGGTCATCCCGATCAGCGTGCGGATCAGGCTGATCAGCATGAGCGCGCAGATCAGCTCCCACGGCCGCAGCGGACTCACGAAGAGATGGCCCAGATTGCGCGCCCACATCTCCTCGATGAACACGAGGGAGAGGCCGATCTGGCCGCGGAACATCACGTCCCAGAGGATGACGCCTGCGAGCAGGACGCCTGCGGCCTGCGCGAACCACGTGCTGTTGGTGACGAGGAACATGGTGACGAGGCCCCAGATGATCATCTGTACCGTGGGCCAGTAGGTGAGCTCCAGCAGGCGCGGCCAGGAGCGCCGCAGCAGGTAGGTATGGCGCAGCACCATCGCACCGATCCGCTGTGCAGAACCGCTCCAGGGCAGGGCCCGTGCAGCACCGTCCCCCATCATTGCGCCGCCTCGTCGATGCCGGCGGTGCCGCGCACGATTTCGAGGAAGACCTCCTCCAGCGTGCTGCGGGCGTGGCGCTCGATCATGGCTTCGGGCGGGCCGCTCTCGACGATGCGACCACCTGCCATCACGAACACGTCGTCGCAGAGCCGCTCGACCTCGGCCATGTTGTGGGAGGCGAGCAGGATGGTGGCGCCGGTCTCGGCGCGATAGCGCTCGATCACGCCCCGCACCCAGTCGGCCGTGTCGGGGTCGAGCGAGGCGGAGGGCTCGTCAAGCAGCAGCAGCTCCGGATCGTTGAGCAGCGCCTTGGCGAGCGCGACGCGCGTGCGCTGCCCGGCCGAGAGCTTGCCCGTGGGCCGCTTGAGGAAGTCGCCGAGGTCGAGGGTCTCGGTCATCCGCTCGATCCGCTGCCGCACGCCGTCAAGGTTGTAGAGCCGGGCGTAGACGGTCAGGTTCTCGCGCACCGTGAGCCGGTGCGGCAGATCCGTGTAGGGCGACGAAAAATTCATGCGCGGCAGCAGCGCGTAGCGGTTGGCCGCCAGGTCGTGGCCGAAGATGCGCACCGAGCCTGCGCTCGGCAGCAGCAG
>CAYFZI010000087.1:0-3308 GCA_964347635.1 uncultured Dehalococcoidia bacterium | reverse complement strand
CGACAAAAACGCCGTCTCGGAGCTCGAAAACACCCCCGAAAAGACCAGCAGCACAGCCAAAATAGCGCGGATGACCTCCACGCCCTGCTCCCTCCACCCCGTACGCTACCCTGCAGGCATGACGACAAACGCCGAACCGCTGAGCCTGTCCGCCGCCGCCGATCGTCTCGGAGTGAGCGAATCCGAGCTGTTCGAGGCGATTCGCGCCGCCGCCCTCGAAGCGGAGCGGCCCACGGCGCGCGATTGAACGCTGCCCGAGCCGGCGCTCCGGGTGAGCGTCTTCATCGGCGGCAAGCTCGCAGTCGGCGAGCGCAGTCGGCCCGGCTCCGACGACTGGCGCGTGCAGCTCCGCTAGCAAGGCGCGGCGTACAGTGAGCAGCGCTGACGCAACCAGCCGCCGCTACGCCGGCGTGATCTTCGACCTCGACGGCACCCTCGCCGATACCGAGCCGCTCGTGATCGGCTGCATGCTCGAAACGATCCGTGCGGCCGGCCACGCGGTGAGCGAAGCGCAGCTGCTGCGCTTCATTGGCCCGCCGCTGCCGGTGATGCTCAACCGGATGCTCGGCCTCGACGCCGCCGCCGCGCGGCCGATCTACATCGACTACCTCCAGCGCTACCGGCGCGGCTACATGCCGCGCACCGCCCCCCTGCCCGGCGCGGAAGCGCTGCTCGACGCGCTGCGCGCCGCGGACACCCCGCTCGCCGTGGTCACCAACAAGCGCGAGGACGCGGGCCGCGAGAGCATCGAGATCCTCGGCTGGAGCGGCCGCTTCCGCACGATCATCGGCGCCGATACCACAGTCGCCGCCAAACCCCACGCCGCGCCGATCCTGCACGCGCTCCAGGCGCTGCGCGCCGCCCCGCATGAGGCGGCGATCGTCGGCGACACCGAATCCGACATGGGCGCCGGCCAAGCGGCCGGCCTGGCCGCCGTGATCGGCATCGTCGGCGTACGCGATGCAGCCTTCCTGCGCGCGCACGGCGCGACCGCAACGGCGGGGGACCTCTGGGAAGCGCAGGAGCTGCTGCTGACAGAGGCCGAGCGGGCGGAGAACGGCTCGTAGCGCGGCGGGCGCGCGGCACCTCTACACCCGCCGCTCTGCACACTGCCGCACGGCCTGCCTAGCAACCGCGCTGGGGCGCGCGGCCTGCTCAAGCGCGAAAGCGGCGGTTGCTGATGCAGGGATCCTCGGCGAGCGCGCGGCGGATCCCCGCGACCCACTCAGGGTCCAGATCGAGCGCGTCAATCACCGCCTCGTCGAGCCGGCGGCGGACAGGATCCTCATCCATCCGCGGGAGCGGAAGCAGCACTTCTTCCTTCAGCTCCTCAAAGGCGGCGGCGAGCCGGCCGCGGGCCTCGCCGCCAAGCGCGGGCAAGTTGGGGACGGGAATCGAGCGGAGCGTCTCGAGCGAAAACTGCGGGTAGGAAGGCACGCGGTTGTCGCGCCCCCCGAGTACGGCCAAAATGCCCAGCGACGAATTCAAGTATGCGCAAAGGCTGTTCTCGGCTGCGGCGTCATCTGCGGTGCAGGTAATCCATATCGAACTCAGCGCCGCGTGCGGCAGGATCACCGCAGCCACTCGCGCGAGCGGGAGCCGGAGCTTGTAGGACAGGAAGAACCGACCGCGCCGCGCCCACAATGCATCGGCTGCAGCATGTTTCTCTGGCTTGGCTTCGATGTACACATCGGGGGCGGCCAGCATTGACTGGGTCACGCCTGTCTTGTGATACCAAAGCGCGCGTCGATCCGGCGATGCGGGCATCGCACTGCGCGTATAGGCACCGCGTACAGCGCGGCTGTCCGGGCCAACCTGTGCGATCTCGGACAACTGTATGAATACGGGGCTCTCCGCCAGTGAACGATACGCCTCAACCAGATGCGGCGAAAGAAAGTTCACCGCGTTCCAATCGCCCCGCTCGATCCGCGCTGCGCTCACGTCTTGCAGCGTGAACGGGCCCGGCCCGCGGCGTTGGAGGCGGCGGGCGAGGTCCAGCGAGTCGATCGGCGCAGCTGGATTTTCAGCCAGATTGATGAACCGCGTCGGCGGTTTCGGCTCCTTCGAGTTCCAGCGGCGGCAGATGATCAGCACTTCGCCGATGCTGGTGTTCTCGGACATGTTGATCCGCTCGGGATCGTGCGAGCTGACGATCGCATCGATGTGGAACTTTCGGGCCAAATACGTTCGGGTCGCAAACGCGGCTGGATTCGTGGCGATCACTGTTGGAAGAACCATTGCGAGTATCGATCCGGCCGCCTTGCTGAGCTGCTCGCCCAGCACCATGAACGCGTTAGCGGATCCTGCAAGCCGCGCCGCCGCCGGATCGTCGAGCCCCGCAATCACCTGCTTCTCGCGCCGCTTGATCGCCTGCTCCACTTCGCGCGGGAACTGATCGTGGCGCAGGCTGTCGCGCGTGAAGGGCGGATTCATGATCACCAGGTCCATCGGCGGCGGGCTTTCGGGCGCTGGGCCAGCGGCGTCCGCATCGACCTGCTCGGAGAGTTTGGGCCAATCGAGCAGACGCGGCTGGCCGGCCAGGAACTCCAGCGAGCCGAGGTAGGGCACGCCTTCGTAGACGCCCAGCAAGGTGCGGTAGATGCGCATCTTGCCGAAGCTGGTTGTGGGCGAGAGCATGCCCAGCGCGCTGGCCGCCATGTGCGCGGCGGTGAGGTTGATGTCGTAGCCCCAGAGCACATCCTCGACAAGGCAGAGCGCCAGCGCCGCCTCGTCCTCGGCGTCGGCCGCGCCGGCGCTGTGGCGCAGCGAGCGAATCCGCTCCGCGGCGGCCATCAGCAGCGTGCCGGTGCCGCAGGCCGGGTCGCAGATGCGCAGCCGCGCGACCGCGTTTACATCGGCCCAGTCGCAGTCTTCCGCGCGGATCGCCAGCGCGGCCAGCAGCGTGGCGGCCGCCGTCGAGGTGTAGAACGAGCCGTCGAAGCGGGCCGTATCGATAACGCGGTGAAAGACGCGGCCCAGCAGATCGTGGCGGAAGCCCTGCGCGCGGGCCGCGATCTGCTCCACGACGCGCGCCAGGCCGTAGACGATTCGGTCGCTGTCGGCGTCGGACGGCAGGGCGCTGAGCGCGACCCGCGCAGTCTCGAAGACGGGGCGGTAATCGACGCGCAGAATTGCCGCCCAGGCATCGGCGAAGCGGCCCCGCACGCCGGCCGGCTCGGCCGCGCACTCTGCGGCGCTGCGCGGCGGCCAGCCGCCGTTATGTGCGGGGGGGGGGGGGGGGGGGGTCCGGGGGGGGGGGGGGGGGGGGGGGGGGGCGGCGGCGCGGGCGGGGGCCGGCGGCCCGGCCG
>CAYFZI010000086.1:0-3453 GCA_964347635.1 uncultured Dehalococcoidia bacterium | reverse complement strand
CTGCTGGCCGGTTACCGCGGCGGAATGGTCGACACCCTGATCATGCGCGCCGCAGACTTTGTCCTCGCCCTGCCCGGACTAGTGATTCTGATCGTGATCGTCTCCGCCTTCGGTGAGCCGTGGGGCAATGTGATTCGCAGCCTCCAGGACCAACTCGGCACCGACTTCCTGATCCGCCAGGGGATCCATACGTACTCGCTGATGATCTTTGCGATGTCGTTCGTCGGCTGGGGCGGCACGGCCAGGTTCATCCGCGCGCAAACACTGGCGACGCGCGAATCCGACTTCGTGCTGGCCGCCGAGGCCAGTGGCGCCGGCACCCCGCGGATCCTGGTCTGGCACCTCTTCCCCGCCGTGCTGCCCTGGATCGTCGTCGGGCTCAGCGCCTCGCTCGGCGAGATGGCCGGCGCGGAAGTGGTGCTGACCTGGCTCGGCATCGGCATTCAGCCGCCGACCTCCTCGTTCGGGCTGATGGTCGCCGATGCCGGCGGTTGGAAATCATTGCTGATGCATCCGCAGATGCTGCTGGTCCCGCTCGGCTTCGTGCTCGCCCTGATGCTCTCGTTCAACCTGCTCGGCGACGCGGTCAACGATGTGCTCAATCCGCGCGGGCGTTGAGGACGGCGCTGATATGCTCGCGCGAGCGGATCGGTTGAGCCGATCAGACCAGCGTGAACGGGTTGCGGGCGCATGAAGGTCACTGCCGAGCGGCTGCCGCAGTCGCAGATGGAGCTCGAGATCGAGCTGGAGCACGAGCGCGTCGAGCGCGCGCTGAATCAGGCCGCGCGCCGCCTCTCGCAGCGCTTTCGGATTCCCGGCTTCCGCAAGGGCAAGGCGCCGCGCTCGGTTGTCGAGCGCACGCTGAGCGTCGAGGCGGTCTTTGATGAGGCGACCGAGCGGCTCGTGCCGCAGGCCGTGCAGGAGGCGATCGAGGGCGAAGGCCTGGAGCCGATCGCAGTGCCGCAGGTCGAGATCACCGGCCGCGAGCCGCTCACGCTGCGGGCCACCGTGCCGCTGCCGCCGACAGTCGAGCTCGGCGACTACCGCAGCATCGCGGTGGCGCGGCCCGAGAGCGAGTTCAGCGAAGCGATGGTCGAGGAGCAGGTCCTGGCCCTGCAGCGGCAGCATGCGCTGCTCGAGCCGGTCGAGCGGCCGCCCCAGCTCAACGACCGCGTCACGGCCGACATCCGCGCGGAGGTGGAGGGGCGCGAGGTGCTCAACGAGACCGGTGCGCAGTTCCATCTGCGCGAGGGCCAAGCGGTGGGTGTGCCGGGCCTGCTCGAGCGGCTGGTCGGGGTCGATGTCGGCGTGGAGCATGAGATCGAGATCGAGGTCGATGAGGATTGGGACGATCAGGATGTGGCGGGGAAGACGGTGACGTTTCAGGCGACGATTCACGAGGTGCAGGCTGAGTATCTGCCGCCCGCGGACGATGATTTTGTGCTGGAGGTTTCGGACGAGTTCGAGACCATCGCGGAGCTGCGCGCGCGGCTTGCCGATCAGCTCCGTGAGCAGGCGGAGCGGCGGGCCGCAGAAGAGCTGCGCCGGCTGGTGCTGCAGGCGGTGATCGCCAAATCGACGCTGGAATATCCGCCGGCGCTGGTCGAGCGCGAGGTCGAGTACATGCGCCAGGACTTCGCGCGCCAAATGGGGCAAAACCCGGAGACGTTCCTGCGCGGCGCAGGCGAACAGGGCGAGCAGCTGCTGGCCAGCTTCCGCACCCAGGCGGGCGAGCGGGTAATCAACACGCTGGTGCTGGAGGAAGTCTCCGCAGCAGAGCAGATCGCTCCGACGGACGAAGAAGTCGAGGCGGATCTGCAGAAAGCCCTGCAAGAGTTGGCCAACATGCCCGGCGAGGCGCCGCCGGAGGATCAGCAGCTGCGCGAGAACGTACGGGCGCGGCTGACGCGCGAGCGCACGATCGAGCGGCTGGAACAGATCGCGCTGGCCAATCAGGCAGCCGGCCTGGGCGCGGAGGAGGATGAGGATGCGGAGCGAACGTAGGCGCGGTGTTCTGTACGGAGGCCGCGAAATCACGGATGACAGGTAGACTGACTCGCAAAGAACGCCTTGAAGGAGGCTGACATGCCACTGACGCGCCCCGGCGGGATTATTCCGATGGTGGTGGAGAGCACGAACCGCGGCGAGCGCGCGTACGACATCTACTCGCTGCTGCTGCGCGAGCGGATCATTTTCCTTGGCACCCCGATTGACGACCAGGTCGCCAACGTGATCGTGGCGCAGCTGCTCTACCTCGATCGCGAGGACCCCGATCGCGATATTCAGGTCTACGTCAACTCGCCCGGCGGGGTGATCACCGCCGGACTGGCGATTTACGACACGATGCGGTTGATCAACGCGGATGTGTCGACGATCTGCGTAGGCATGTCGGCCTCGATGGGGACGGTGCTGCTGGCGGCCGGCGCGGCCGGCAAGCGCTACGCGCTGCCGCACGCGACGATACACATGCACCAGGCGCTCGGCGGTGCTCGGGGGCAGGCCTCGGATATCGAGATCGCCGCGCGCGAACTGCTGCGCAACAACGAAATCATCCGCGGTATCCTCGCCGAGCACACCGGCCAGCCGCTCGACCGAATCAAGGCCGACACCGACCGCGACTTCTACCTCGACGCCGAGCAGGCCAAGGAGTACGGCCTGGTCGACGACGTGCTGAAGACCGAAGCGGGCGGCGATGCGGCCGCAGCGGCGGGCGCGTAACGGGGCGTAACGGAATTGCTGGCGCGCTGGTCAGCGCAGGCGGCGGCTGGCTGTGCAAGACTGCTGAGCGCTGAGAGGATGGCCGGATGTCGATGTCTCGCGGCGGGGGCGGTCACTCGCAGTATCACTGTTCATTCTGCGCGAAAGATCAGAGCCACGTGCGGCGCTTGGTCGCAGGGCCGGGAGGCGTCTATATCTGCAACGAGTGCGTGGAGGCCTGCCGCGACGTGATCCGCGAAGAGGCGAGCGCCGCCGAAGCGCATGCCGCGCCGCCCGAGCCGGAGAGCGCCGCGGTGCTGCCCCCGCGGGAGATCTACGAGCGGCTCTGCGATCACGTGGTCGGCCAGGAGGACGCGAAGCGGGTGCTGGCCGTCGCGGTCTACAACCACTACAAGCGGATCGGCAGCAAAATCGAGGCGACGAACGGGGTGGAGCTGGAAAAGAGCAACATCCTGCTCGTCGGGCCGACGGGCGTCGGCAAGACGCTGCTGGCCTCAACCCTGGCGCGCATTCTGGATGTGCCCTTTTCAATCGCCGATGCGACAGCGCTGACCGAGGCCGGCTACGTGGGCGAGGATGTCGAAAACATTCTGCTGCACCTGATTCAGGCGGCGGATTTTGATATCGCGCGGGCTGAGCGCGGGATTATCTACATCGACGAGATCGACAAGATCGCGCGCAAGGCGGACAACCCGTCGATCACGCGCGATGTTTCGGGCGAGGGCGTGCAGCAGG
>CAYFZI010000085.1:0-3668 GCA_964347635.1 uncultured Dehalococcoidia bacterium | reverse complement strand
AGGGTCGGCGCGCCCACCAGAGGTGCAGGGTGGAGGGGTGGCCGTGGCGGATCGATTTCTCGCGCGCCGACTCGCGGTTGATCGCATCCAGCGGGATCGCTGTCTCGATCAGCTTGCGGCGGTAGGAGGGCATGGCCGCGCGTCCTCTCCTGGTGAAGCAGGAGTCTAGCTGCGGCCGGCAGCGCCCCCTCTCCCCCCTGCGCCGCCGCGTCTAGCCCTCCTCGAACTCGGCCACTCTGAAGTCCAGGGTGGCGGCGTTTTCTCTGACTGTGCGCTGCACCGCGTCGTCGAAGCCGCCCGGCGCTTCGACGCGGATCTCGATCGAGACCTTCACCTTCGCCCCTTCGGCGTGCGCGATGTGGGGCATGATCTCATCGAAGACCTGGTTCGCGTTGCCCACCATGCGGTCCGGGTTCAGCTCGATCGCGCCGAAGAAGACCTTGGGTTTAGTAGTGGGGTCTGGCGGTGGCGGCGGGGGTGGCGGCGGGACCTCGCTTTCGTCCTTCGGCTCGGGCCGATGCTGTTCGGCTGTCTCCTTCTCGACCAGCACGCTCGCGCCGTCGATCAGGACGCGGGGCAGCGGCTCTCCGAAGACGAGGCCCAGATATTTGCCGTTCTGGTCGACGCCGTGGGCGTAGCCGAAGAAGTCCCGCGTCCGCGCGCCCTCCTTCACCGCATCGGCCAGCACCTGCTCCTGCTGGAGGCGGGGCAGGTAGAGGTAGGTCGTGAAGTAGTCCCAGACCTGACGCAGCGAGATGTGCTTGGCGCCCTGCCAGAGCCGCGCATCGAGCTCGTCCTTGAGGTGGATGGGCGACCACTCATCGATCAGCAAGCCCTGCCGCTTGAGTTCGGCGCCGGCCCGCTCGGCCGCCGTCACCCCTGCGTCCGCGTTGAGCTTCAGCGCCTGCCAGCGCATCGGATTGGTGCCGTCCTGCTCTGGAATCAGCAGCCACTTGTAGGCCTCGAGCAGCTGCTGCTCGACGCTGCGCCCGCGGTCGTCGCGCGAGGCCTGGGCTTGGATCAGCTGCGCCTTGTCGAGCTGCAGCAGGCCGCGTTCCGCCTCCCCGGCGATCGTGTTCCAGACGGTGTAGTGGCGTTGGTTCTCAACCGCCGCCGCGATGTCGTCGCGGTCCGGCGCGAGGAAGACGAGCATGTTGCGGTGCGTGCGCGGCGATGCGCCGCGGCTGTCGAGCAGCTCCTGCGCGCGCTGCAGCGCGGCGCTCTGCGTTTCGCTTTCGCGCAGCCGATGGCCGGCGCCGGGCGGCAGGATGACCAGCCGCACCGCCTGTTCGTCGGCCACGTCCGAGGGCGCCTGCGGCGCAACGTGCGAGCGCGCGAACAGCCCGCTGCCGCGGAACTGCTTGTCTTCGCCGAGACGCTCGCGCAGGTCCTCGAGCGCGTCCTCCGTCTTGATCCGCGAGAGGCGGTCGGCGGCGACGCGGTTGAGGTTGGGGGTGGTGTCGAACCAGTAGCGGCTCTCGGTGTTATAGAGGAAGGAGAGCCGCTGGGAGAGAGTGCGCAGCGCATCGCCGTAGAGCGCGGCGCTGTCGTCCGGCTGGAGCACGCCGAGCAGTACGCGCGTGTACTCCATACCGGTCCGCGATGCCCCCGGCGCGCTGCCCATGAAGATCGCGCGGGTCAGCCGCAGGCAGGCGTGTATCCGTCCATAGCGGGTGGTCTCCCGCTCGATCTTGGCCGCCTCCGAATTCTCGCCGTCGATATCGCCGTCGAGCGGGCTGTTCCACTGCTCGTTGAGGTAGCCGATCATCTGTTGCTTGACGGAGCGATCGTGGAGCGGCAGCGAGCCGGGCATGATCATCGAGGATGCATCGTCAGTCGCCCAGAGCCGGTAGATGCAGTCCGCCATCAGCTTCAGCACGCCGCGGGTGCGTTGAAAACGGTCGACGCGGCCGGCCCAATCGATGTACAGGCGGTCGAAGACCTCCGGATGAATTGGGTAACTCTGCTTGAGCCGCTGCAGATAGGCCGGCTCGCGCGTCTCGGCCGGAACGTCGCTGGAGTCCATATACATCTGCGCGAACGCCTCGCAGGTGCGGTCGCGCTCGGCCTCGTCGAGCGAATCGCCGAACAGCCGCCGGCGTACGACTTCGAACGCCTCGAGATGATCGAGCGGCTGCCAGGGGGCGCCGATCCGCTGGAAGATGTTGCTGATCTGGTTGGCGATTTCCGCCCCGCGGGCGTCGCCGAACTCGATGTTGGACTCCGGGATCGAGACCAAGACCGTCACGTTCTTGTTGCGCTTGGCCGACTCGGTGAGGGCCTGGAAGAACGTGAGGTGCGCGCCGTACCCGCCGGTGCCGTCGACGTTGCGCAGGTAGGCGACGACTTCGTCGATCAGCACGACGGAGGGGCCGGCCAGCTGGAAGAGCTTGTCGAGCACGCGGCCGGCCGGGGCGGAGCCGGCTGCGGGGTCGTCGAACGGCTTGACCAGCTCGAACCCTTCGCGGCCGGCCAGCTGCCAGGCCATCTCGCCCCAAAAGCTGTGCACGGTGTGGCCGCCGGTCTCCTCCGCGCTGCGCGACGGCGTGATCGGGTCGAGCTCGGTGCCGACCAGAACGGCGACGTTAGTTTTTGGCGGCGGCGGGCCGCCGGCGTCGCGGTAGATCTCGGCCAGCCGCGGATGGGGGCGGATGCGCGGATGGCGGACCATGTGCAGCACCGCCAGCAGGGTGTGCGTCTTGCCGCCGCCGAAGGCGGTGCGCAGGTCCAGCACCGGCTCGCCGCCGCCGCCGCGCAGCCGCGCGACAACGCTGCGCATCAGCTCCTGCATCGAGCGCGTGATATGGGTGCGGCGGAAAAACTCTTTCGGATCGCCGTAGGCCGGGTCGGCGCTGCCCGAGATGACCTGGTACAGGTCGGCGGCGAACTCGGCTTGCACATACTCGCCCTGCTGCACGTCGCGGTGCGGCGCCATCACGCTGCGCCAGGGCGCCAGACGCCCGGCGGGGGCCTGCAGGGCGGGCGGCGGCGGCTCGGGCTGCGGTTTGTGCTGCGGCTTGGGGGCGGACGCGGGCGGCGCTGCGGCGGCCGGCAGCGCCTCGCCGTCGCGCAGCTTGCGGATGCGTGCTGCGGACTTGCTGTCGATACTGTCGAGCACCAGCGCGCACGTATCCAGCGCGCGCTGCATCTGGCTCTCGCTGATCTGGCTGCTGTGCGCCCAGTGATTGCGCGAGTCGCCGACTTCCCGAATCCATGTCGGTGCATTCTGGTTGCCGCGGAAGGCCGCGCCGCAGCCGTCATGCCAGTTCGAGCTGACGATTCGCTGCATGTGATTCGGCTCGATCACCGTCTCGGGCCGAAACTTCTTGCCGTCGCGCAGGCGGCCGTTGTTGATCGCCATCTGCAGATGCGCCTGCTGGCCGCCTGTGAAATGGACCAGCACGCGATCGCTGAACCAGTCGCCCGCTCCGCCCTGCGCCTGGCGCAGGGTGCGGGCGATCCAGCTCCGCATCGCCGCGGTGTAAATGTCGAGGCCTTCGCCGAGCCTTGCTTTGGGATTGGTCATCGAGTGCTCCGTCGCTGCTGCTACCGCAGTATCGCCTGCTCGCCCTCGCGCAGCTTACTGGCGGCGGCGCTGATTTCTTGCCAGGAGTCGGCGAGGGCGTTGTAGCGCTGGGCCTCGCGGGAGCGGGACTGGGCGTCGCAGA
>CAYFZI010000084.1:0-3749 GCA_964347635.1 uncultured Dehalococcoidia bacterium | reverse complement strand
CGGTGAGCTGCAGCCGGGAGGGCTCGAGCGCGACGCCGTCGCCCCAGGAGTGCGCGCCCGCCTGACTGGAGACGGTCACGATATCGGCGCTGGGGCGGTTGAGCCGGAAGCCGCTTTCGACCGGGCACGGATCGCTGACAACGGCCGCCTCGCGGCCGCGCAGTCGAAAGGCGGCGTGCCCGTACCAGGCGATGTCCATGCGCGCTCCGTGCTGCCCGCTCGACTTTACGCGTCTACGCGCTGAGCGCTACTGGCGCCCCGCCGGCGCGCGTTACTGAGCCATCGGCAGTTCATCGCCGGGCGCGGGGCGGTGCGGAATCAGGGCGATCGCGGCGTTTTGGCCGTGCGTGCCGTAGGCGGCCGCCGCGGCGCCGAAAATGTGGTCGCGGCGGACGCGGGTGACGATGTCGAGATCGCAGGCCGGATCACTCTGAGACCAGGTCGCGTGCGGCGGGATCGTCTGCTCGGCCAGGCAGAACGCCGCCGCCGCCGCATTCAGCACGCCGCTGGCGCCGATCGTGTAGCCGGTCGTCGGCGTGGCGGTGGTGACATACATGTCTCGGATGCGCGAGCCGAATGAGCGCTCGAGGATGTCCGTCTCGCGCGGGTCGCCCTGCGGCGTGCCGACGCCGGCGGCGAAGACGACATCGATCGCCTGCGGGCTCAGCTCGGCGCGCCGCAGCGCATCGCTGAGCGCGCGCCGCGCGACCTCCGCATCGGTCGGCGGGCGGCCGTCGCCGGGCGGCCCGCTGGTCTGAGCCTCACCGGCGATCTCCGCGTAGACGCGCGCGCCGCGCTGCGCGGCCAGCTGGCGATCTTCGAGCAGCAGCGCGGCGGCGCCCTCGCCGAGCACCACGCCGCGCCGGCGGGCGTCGAAGGGGCGCTGCGCGTCCGGCTCTGCGCCCGGATCGAGCAGCCCGAGCCGCTCCCAAGCTTCCCAGACCGGCGGCTCAAGCGCGGCCTCAGCGCCAACGGCGAGCGCAGCGCGGACAACGCCGCTGCGGATCATCGCCGCAGCCTGGACGACGGCGGCCAGGCCCGAAGCGCCGCCGGCGCTCACGGTGTAGGCGGGGCCGGCGATGTTCAGTCCGATCGTCGCGCCGGCCAAGCCGGAGCCGAGCGCCGCCCAGCCCTGGCCGCCCTGCGGGTGCGCGGTGCCGGTCAGCGCCGCGACCGCGAACGCGTTCTCGCGGTGAAACTGAATCCGCGCATCGCCGACAGCCTGGATAGCGGCATCGAGCGCCAGGCGGCTGGCGCGGTCCATCCGCTCGAGCAGCGCGGCGGGTGCGGCGGCCGGGCCTTCGTAGCCGCCGATCCGCCCGCCCGCCGCGGCCCGCGGCAGGCCCGCCAGCGGCGCCGCGGCGACGCGGGCATCGAGCAGCGCCTGCCAGAAATCGGGCGCGGTCGGGCCGGCCGCGCTGACCGCGCCAATCCCGCTGATCACAACGCGGCGCGGCGCGGCGTCCTCCTGCACACTTACCAAAGCAGCCCTCGATTCAGCATGTGGCGGGCTATGCACAGGCGGCGGAGTGTGTTTGCCGCGTTGCGGGAGCGCTGGTAGGATTCCCCAGTTAGCACTCTCGCAGGGAGAGTGCCAGCCGCTTCCAGCGGGCTGACCGAGCGGACGGAAATCTGGGCGATGGCGCTTTCCGATCGCCGCGAGAGCATTCTGCAGATCGTCATTCAGGACTACATCGAGACCGCCGTGCCGGTCGCCTCGCGGCACGTGGTGGAACGCTACGCGCTGCCCGCTTCGGCCGCCACGATACGGCATGAAATGCAGATACTCGAGAGCGAGGGCTACCTGACGCACCCCCACACATCGGCCGGGCGGGTCCCCTCGAACCGCGGCTACCGCCACTTTGTGCAATCGCTGATGGGGCACGCCGAGTTGGGGGTGGCGGAGCAGGCGACAGTGCGGCATCAGTTTTTCCAGGCTGCGCCGGCGGTCGATGAGTGGGCCGAGCTGGCCGCGACGGTGCTGGCCCAGTCGCTCGGTTTGCTGGCGATTGTCGCGCCGCCGCAGCCGCAGCGGCTGCGCGTGCGCCAGCTCGAGCTGATCAGCCTCAACGACCTGCTCGCCCTGATGATCGTGGTCGTCCAGGAAGCGCGCGTGATCCGCCAGCTCACGCCGCTGCCCAGACCCTGCCCGCCCGAGCAGCTCGACGCGCTCGCGCAGCGGGTCAACAGCGATGTCAACGGGCAAGACGCCGCCGCAGTGCGCGGCGTGGCCGCCGCCGACGCCGATGAGCAGGCAGTGCTCGACACGCTCGCCTTGGTGCTGGACCGCGACGCAGAGCGCTCCGGCACAGCCAGCATCGCCGGCCTCGGCGGGGTCGTCAGCCAGCCCGAGTTCCACGCTCAGCCGCAGCGCTCGCTGCAGCTGATCGACTTGGTCGATCGCCAGGCGCTCGACGAGCTGGTCCCGAACGCAGCGCTCGACCAACGCGGCCTGCGGGTGCTAATCGGCGACGACAACCCCTCCGACCACCTGCGCGATTGCTCGCTGGTGGTCGCGCCCTACGGCTACGAATACGGGCGGGCCGGCTATGTGGCGATCATCGGGCCGACGCGGATGAACTACTCGCGCTCGGTCGCCGCCGCGCGCTTTCACAGCGCGCTGCTGCAGGAGATGATGGACACGGTCTACGGCGGCGCCGCATGACCACCGCCCCGCGCGAGGAATCCATGCACGATCAGCAGCCCGACGGCGCCGCGCAGACACCCGCGGAACAAGCGCCGCAGGAGCGCGCAGGCGAGCTGGAGCGGCTGCGCGAAGAATCGGCGCAGCGGCTGGCCGGCTGGCAGCGCGCCCAAGCCGACTACGAAAATCTCAAGCGCCGCAGCGCGCGCGACGTGCACGACCGGGTCGAACGCAGCCAGCGCGCGATCTTCGAGTCGCTGGTCGAGCTGGCCGACGATTTCCAGCGCGCCCTGAGCGCGCAGAGCGGCGAATCCGGCGAGGCCCACTGGCGCGAGGGCGCCGCGCTGATCCAGCAGAAGCTGATCAGCCTGCTGGAACGCAACAACGTCTACCCAATCGCCGCAATGGGCGTGGGCTTTGACCCGCACTACCACGAGGCGATCGGCACGCTGCCGGGCCCCGAAGGCGAGGTGCTGGCCGAGCTGCGGCGCGGCTGGCTGATTGGCGACCGCGTCCTGCGCGCCAGCCAGGTGATGATCGGCGCCGGCCCGCAGACTGAGGACCACACTGAAGACGCAGACCGCGCAGAAGCCGCTGCGCCCGATGCAGGCGGCGGCGCAGCGGCCGAAGGAGACTGAGCATGGCACGAGTGATCGGCATCGACCTCGGCACCACCAACTCGGTGGTGGCCGCGATGGAGGGCGGCGAGCCGACGGTGATCCCCAACGCCGAGGGCAACCGCACGACCCCTTCCGTCGTGGCGCTGAGCCGCAGCGGGGAGCGGCTCGTCGGCACCGCGGCCAAGCGGCAAGCCGTGACCAACCCCGAAGACACCGTCTTCAGCGTCAAACGGCTGATGGGCCGGCGCTTCGACGATCCGATCGTGCGCAACGCCGCGCAGCTGCTGCCCTACAAGGTCGAGGGGGCCGACAACGGCGACGCCTGGGTGCGGATGGGCGACAAGGCCTACAGCCCGCCCGAAGTCTCCGCAATGGTGCTGCAGAAGCTCAAGGCCGACGCCGAAGCCTACCTCGGCGAGACAATCAGCGAGGCGGTGATCACCGTCCCGGCCTACTTCGACGACAGCCAGCGCAACGCCACCAAA
>CAYFZI010000083.1:1892-3884 GCA_964347635.1 uncultured Dehalococcoidia bacterium | reverse complement strand
CAGCGCCGCCTGGTTGTCGGCGCGGCTGCGCCGCTGCAGGTCGTTCATGAAGCGGCGTCCGTTGCGGAGCAGGATCTCCTGCAGGTCGGCGGCGAGCCGCGAGAAGCTGCGCCGACCCATGAGCAGCGCACCCGAGGCATGCCCGAGCGGCAGGTCGAGCCGGTAGTCGACACGGCTGAACCACTGCAGCGCGAGCAGCGTGAGCGGCGACGCATACACGCCCTCGATCACGCCGGTCTGCAGCGCGGTGAGCACGTCGGCCACTTGCAGCGGCACCGGCGCGGCGCCGAACGCGGCGAACGTCGCCTCGGCGAGCGGATCGCCCTCCAGCATCCACCAGCGCACTTGGCGCAGATCCTCGGCCGAGGCCACCGGTTTCACGCTGAACAGGTAGATCGGCCCCACTTCCGCCCAGCCGAGCACTTCGAAGCCGCGCTCGCGGAACAGCAGTTCCAGCTCGGGCGTGAACTGCTCGTACACGGCATCGATTTCTGCCTCGTCCCGGAACAGCAGCGCGCCGTCGAGCACCCGTTCCTCCGGCACCACCAGGCCCAGTCCGGCGCCGCTCAAGGCAACCGCGTCGAGCTGCCCGAAACGCAGCTTGCGCAGCATGTCGGCCTCGCTGCCGGAGACGCCGCCGGGAAACACGCGGAACTGCAGCCGGCCGCCGCTCTGCTCTTCAACGGCGGCCTGGTAGTCGCGCAACACCGCCATCCAGGTACTGCCCTCCGGGGCCAGGGTGGCGATCTTGATCACCTGCTGTGCCCCGGCGGCGTCGGTGAGGAGCACGACGACCAGCGCCAACAGCAGCGCCGGCCCACGCGTGCGCGGCATCATTCGAACCGATCGTCGACCGACCCGACCAGCCGTTCCGCGCGCCGCTGCGCGACGGCGTTGACCAGCCGGCGTTCCGGCAGCAGGTCGAGTTCGGCGGTGCGAACCTCGTCCAGCAGTCGCAAGAACAGCGCGCGATCCTGCACCTGCACCGCGTAGGTGGAGGCGTACAGCACGTGATGCATCAGGAAGCGTCTGTCCGTAAGGTCGATGGCGGCCTCGAAGTGGTCGCGAGCCGCCGCGGCCCCACCGAGGAACGCCGGCAGCGAACCGGCCACGGCGCCCAGCAACGCGTGCGCGCCCGCGTACCCGAAGCCGGGATCGTGGCGCAATACGAAGCCGGCGAGCGCTTCGACGGTCGGCACGTCGGCCAGCAGCTCCGGATCGGAGGGATGGTTCTTGACCATGCCGCCCCAGCCCTGGGCGGTCCAGTACACCATCGGCACGAAGTGTGGATCGAGACTGGCAAGGTACTCATGCAGCGCGTCGAGGTCGTACCACAGCGCCGCCCCCGGTTCCCGGACTCCGCTGCGCCGCGCTTCCACCAGCCAGGCGTGCAGCGCATGATCGCGGGCGCGCCGGTACAGATCGACGGCGCGTGCCGGATCATCCTCTTCCACGAAAGCCAGCGCGTAGCCGATGTAGGCCTCGGCGGCGATCAGGCGCACGTCGATCGCGTCCCGGTCGCCGCGCAGCACGCCCTCCAGCAACGGCAGACTGGCCGTGGCGCCCGCTACGGCGAGCTCCAGGTCCGGTTCGGCGTTGACGGCGGCGAAGCTGTCGGCCACCAGGCTGGCGCTGGCGCGGGTGGCGAGGCGCTGAATGCTGCAGCCGGGCAGAGCAAGCAACGCCAGCAGGCCGGCGACGAACAAGCCCGCTCCTCCTGCGCGTCCGCATTTCGGCCCGCGTTCCATGACCTCCAAAGTACCCGACCGGGAGCGGTGCACACAACGAAGCTCGGCGAGAGCTGGCGCGGTTCCCGCCGCGCACGCCGACCCACCGCGCGGCCGGGTGCATTCGGACGCCGCTACGGGACGAGCCAACCGCTTTCGTGAGCGCACTTACCACTTGGCGGTAAATGCACCCGGGCCGTGCACGGCCGTGCGCCAGCCTCTGGCGGCAGGCGGGGTGTCGATGCTATCTTGAACGCGCGTACGC
>CAYFZI010000083.1:0-1792 GCA_964347635.1 uncultured Dehalococcoidia bacterium | reverse complement strand
GCGCCAGCCTCTGGCGGCAGGCGGGGTGTCGATGCTATCTTGAACGCGCGTACGCCATGATGGAGAACGGTCCTGCATGAACGCGGCCGCGGGCTCGATCGCACCGCTAGCAGCACCGCCCCGGGGGCGGCTGTACAACTTCGCCGCCGGACCCGGCGCGCTACCGGCGCCGGTGCTGGCGGCGGCACGCGAGGCGTTGCGCGAACTGCCGGGAGCCGGCGCCACGATTCTCGAAATCAGCCACCGCTCGGAGCAGTTCGCAGCCATTCTCGCGGAAGCCGAGGCCAACCTGCGCGCCCTGTTGGGAGCCGGCGATGAGTGGGCGGTGCTGTTTCTCCAGGGTGGCGCGCAGCAGCAGTTCGCCCTGATTCCGATCAACTTTCTCGCCGGTACCGCCCGCCGCGCCGAGTACGTGCTGAGCGGGTATTGGAGCCGCAAGGCGCACGAGGAGGCCGTGCTGACCGGGCGCAGCGCGGTACTGTGGGACGGCGCCCCCGACCACTACCGTCGCGTGCCGCGGCCCGACGAGCTGGCGCAGCCCGCTCCTCTTCGCGCCGCCGCCTACGTCCACTACACCGCCAACGAGACGATCCAGGGCATTCAGTTCCGTGACCTGCCGCAGTTCGGCGAGGTGCCAGCGATCTGCGACGCCTCTTCCGAGATCCTCTCCCGCCCGCGGCCGCTGGCGCGCTGCGCGATGGTATACGCCAGTGCGCAGAAGAACCTCGGCCCGGCGGGCGTCACGCTCGTGGTCGTGCGCCGCGATCTGCTGGAGCGCTCGCGGCAGCGGCCGGAACTGCATGCGATGTTCGACTATCGCCGGTTGGCGGCGTCCGGGTCCCTGCTCAATACCCCGCCGGTGTTCGCCGTCTACGTGGTGCTGCTGATGACCCGCTGGCTGCGCGACGAGATCGGCGGCCTGGAGGAGATGGCGCGCCGCAACCGCGCCAAGGCCGACACCCTGTACGGGGTACTGGATCGATCGGGTGGATTCTACCGCGGCCACGCCCACTCCGGGAGCCGCTCCCGCATGAACGTTACCTGGCGGCTTGCCGAACCGGCGCTGGAGCGGCGCTTTCTGGAGCAGGTGCACACGGACGGCTTCATCGGGCTGGCCGGCCATCGCTCGGTAGGTGGGCTGCGTGCCTCGCTGTACAATGCCGTGTCGCTGGAGAGCTGCCGGCAGTTGGCAGGTTTCATGGAGGAGTTTCAGCGGCGCCACGGCTGAGCAGGCCCTTTGCCGCGGTGGATCGCCGGAAGGAGAGACGACATGACGCAGGGATGTTGCACGCCACAGCCGCTTCGCGACCGCAGCGCCAGGCCGCATCCGTCCGGTAACGGGGCGCGGGCGGCGGTGGCGGGCGCCCATGACGACGGCCGCCCGATGCGGGAGCTGCCGGCGGCGACCTTCCTGATGGGCACAGCGGTCAGCGACGGCTTTCCTGCCGACGGCGAAGGCCCGGTGCGCGAGGTGGCGCTGCGCGGCTTTGCGATCGACCTGTGCGCGGTCAGCGTCGCCGCCTTTGCGGCTTTCGTCGAAGACACCGGCTACGTCACCGAAGCGGAGCACTTCGGCTGGTCGTTCGTGTTCAGGAACCACGTCCCCAAGAGCGCGTTCAAGAAGAGCCTGGTGCGCACGGTTCCGGGTCTGGGATGGTGGTATGCGGTGGATCGCGCCTGCTGGAAGCGCCCGGAAGGGCCGGGCTCCCACATCCGAAAGCGGGAGGATCATCCGGTGACCCACATTTCACACGCCGACGCCGAGGCGTACTGCGCCTGGGCCGGCAAGCGG
>CAYFZI010000082.1:0-3974 GCA_964347635.1 uncultured Dehalococcoidia bacterium | reverse complement strand
TCGACGCCGGTCACGAGCTCGGTGATCGGATGCTCGACCTGCAGGCGCGTGTTCATCTCGAGGAAGGCGAACTCCCCGCCCCAGACGAGAAACTCAACTGTGCCGGTGCTGGTGTAATCGCAGGCCGCGGCGGCGGCCAGCGCGGCTGCTTCCATCCGCGCGCGCAGCTCCGGGCCGAGCCCGGGCGCGGGCGCTTCTTCGACCAGCTTCTGGCGCCGCCGCTGAATCGAGCATTCGCGCTCGCCCAGCGCCACCAGATTGCCTTGCATGTCGCCCACGACCTGAATTTCGATGTGCCGTGCGGGGCGAATCAGCTTTTCGACGAACACCTTGTCGTTGGCGAAGGCGCTGCGCGCCTCGTCCTGCGCCTGGGCCATGGCGCGCTCGAACTCGGCGGGCTGTTCGACGGTGCGGATGCCGCGCCCGCCGCCGCCGGCCGCGGCCTTGATCACGACCGGGTATCCGACCGCTTCGGCGACTTCGCGCGCCTCGCGCGGGTCGCTGATCGGGTCGATGCTGCCGGGGATGATCGGGACGCCGGCCGCCTGCATCGTGCGCCGCGAGGCGATCTTGTCGCCCATCAGATCGATCGCCTCCGGCGAGGGGCCGACGAAGGTCAGGCCGTCATCGCGGCAGGCGCGTGCGAACTCTGCGTTCTCCGAAAGGAAGCCGTAGCCGGGGTGCACCGCATCCGCGCCGCTCTCGCGCGCGGCGCTCAGAACCGCCTCGATGTTCAGATAGCTCGAGGCCGGGTCGGCCCCGCCGATCAGCTGCGCGGTGTCGGCCAGCCGCACGTGGCGGGCGGTGATGTCGGGCTCCGAGTAGACCGCCACGGTGCGGATCCCCAGGTCGCGGGCGCCGCGGATCACGCGCACGGCGATCTCGCCGCGGTTGGCGATCAGCAGCGTCTTGATCGAGGATGCATAGCCGCGCATCGGCCCGCTTTCACTGGCCCGCCGCCGACCGCCGACAGCCAGCCAGGATCATACCCGCGCCGCGCCAAGCGGGATACGGGGGGGATGCGCGGGCGGCCGCTCAGCTCGGCAGCAGCGCGCGCGCTGCCACCGCTTCGGCCAGCATGGCGCGGAACTCAGCCAGCGCGACGGCGCCCAGGTCCTGCCCGCCGCGCACCCGCACGGCGACCGCGCCGGCCTCCGCCTCGCGGTCGCCGATCACCAGCAGATAGGGGATTTTGGCCCGCTGGCCGTTGCGGATCTTGGCCTGCATGCGCTCGTTGCCGTGATCGACGTCGACGCGCAGCCCGCCCGCGCGGAGCTCCGCGGCGGCCGTCTCGGCCCAGGCGCGGTGGCGGTCCGCGATCGGTATGCAGCGCGCCTGCACCGGCGCCAGCCAGGCTGGGAAAGCGCCCGCGTAGTGCTCGATCAGGATGCCGAGGAAACGCTCCAGCGAGCCGTGGATCGCGCGGTGGATCACGACCGGCGTGTGCCGCCCGCCGTCTTCGCCGATGTACACACAGCCCAGCCGCGCCGGCTGGATCAGGTCCAGCTGCACGGTCGATAGCTGCCATTCGCGGCCCATCACGTCGCTCACGAAGAGGTCGGCCTTGGGGCCGTAGAAGGCGGCCTCGCCTTCGCGCTCGATGTAGGCCACGCCGGCCGCGTCGAGCGCGCTGCGCAGCGCATCGATCGCCGCCGTCCAGGCTTCGGGGTCTTCCACGAACTTGCCGCCCCCGCCGGGCAGCGAGAACTCGTAGCGGAAGTCGGTCAGCCCGTAGGTCGCGAGCAGCGTCCGCACCAGCTCCAGCACCCGCCCGACCTCGTCGGAGACCTGCTCAGGCGTGCAGAAGATGTGGCAGTCGTCCTGGGTCAGCGAGCGCACGCGGGTCAGCCCGCCGAGCTGGCCCGATTTTTCGTAGCGGTAGAGCGTGGCCTGCTCGGCGTAGCGCAGCGGCAGCTCGCGGTAGGAGTGCAGCGCGGTGTTGTAGAGCGTCATGTGCACCGGGCAGTTCATCGGCTTGAGGTAGTACTCCGTCTCGCCGTCGACCATTGCCGGATACATCACGGCGGCGTAGTTCTCAAGGTGTCCGGAGCGCCGAAAGAGGTCGCTGCGGGCGAGGTGCCCGGTCCAGACTTCGGTATAGCCGCGTTCGTGCTGCAGCTCGCGGATCAGCCGCTCCATCTCGTTGCGCACGATCGTGCCGTGCGGCAGCAGCAGCGGCAGGCCCGCGCCGATCTCTTCGGAGAAGGTGAAGAGCTGCAGCTCGCGGCCCAGCCGGCGGTGGTCGCGCTGCTGCGCTTCTTCGAGCTGCTGAAAGTGCGCATCGAGCTCTTCGCGGGTGGCGAACAGCGCGCCGTAGACGCGCTGCAGCTGGGGGCGGCGTTCGTCGCCGCGCCAGTACGCGCCGGCCACGTTGGTCAGCCGAAACGGGCCGATCTGGCGCGTCGTCTGCACGTGGCCGCCGCGGCAGAGGTCGGTGAAGTCGGCGTGCGTGCAGACTCCGACGCGCTCCGCCTCGGCGCTGAACTCGTCGATCAGCTCGAGCTTGAACGGCTGCTCGGCAAACTGCTCGCGCGCCGCGCCGGGCTCCACCTCAGTCCAGACGAAGCGGTGGTTGCGCTTGATCTCGCGCCGCATCCGCTTCTCGATCTCCCGCAGATCGTCCGGCGTCAGCGCGCGCGGGAGATCGAAGTCGTAGTAGAAGCCGGTCTCGATCGGCGGGCCGATCGCGATCTTCCCTTCGGGAAAGAGCTGCAGCACGACTTGGGCGAGCACGTGCGCGGCGGAATGGCGCATCCGCCGCAGCCACTCCTCCGGCTCGACCTCGCCGGCCGCAGCGATCGGCGCCGCGGCCGCCTCTGGATCGACCGGCTCCGCCATCCCGCCGCCCTCCTGCCGCAGCCGCCCCACAGTCGCCGTCGTGCGCATGTGGTGGGCGATACTGGACTTGAACCAGTGACCTCCGCGATGTCAACGCGGCGCTCTAGCCAACTGAGCTAACCGCCCCCGTGACGGCATAACGGCGCGGCAGTGCAGTACGGCGGCATGGAACCGCGGACGCTGCCTGCCTCCGTCGGTTGATCCTATCCGATCGCCTGCTTCGCCAACGCTTCGGCGATCGGCGCCGGATTGACCGCGATCGAGCGCTTGCGGCGAAGTGTCAACGCGTTGACGAAGCGCGGAGCATTGGCTAGCGTTCCGCGCACAGCGCGCGCGGCCCGCTGGGGAAGAGCAGATCGATGCGCCAGGCCCGGCCCAGCGGTGTAGGCTGCCTCTCGGAGCGACAGGCCGGGCGCCGCGGCGCCCGGCGGCGGCGAGTTGATCGCCGCACTGCCGTTGTCCGCGGGCCGCTAGCTCAATTGGCAGAGCAGCTGACTCTTAATCAGCAGGTTCGGGGTTCGAGTCCCTGGCGGCTCACCAACGCCGTTCCCGCCGCAGCCGGGAGCGGCCGGCGGTGCGCGCCCGAACACCCGCGACGGCCGCTGCGGCGGCTCGAGGGGGAAGTGTCGGAACTGGTAGACGAGCATGACTTAGAATCATGTGCCGAAAGGCGTAGGAGTTCGAGTCTCCTCTTCCCCACCAGCGGCGCCGCGCGCGTCAGCGCCGCAGCGCACCCATGAAGGAGTACCGCCATGGCCGACCCGCTGCTCAGCGTCCAGGACCTCTCGACCCACTTCTTCACTTCCGAAGGCGTGGTCAAGGCGGTTAACGAGGTCTCCTATGACGTCATGCCCGGCCAGACGCTTGGCTTGGTCGGCGAATCGGGCTCGGGCAAGAGCGTCTCGGCGCTCTCGCTGCTGCGCCTGATCCCCAATCCGCCGGGCAGGATCGTCGCCGGCGAGGTCTGGTTCGACGGCGAAGAGCTGATGTCGGTCGACGACTCGCGGATGCGCGAGATTCGCGGCAACGACATCGCGATGGTCTTCCAGGAGCCGATGACCTCGCTCAATCCGGTGCTGACGATCGGCCAAGCCCACCTGGAGGCCGACGTAGCGGAACTGAAGATCGGCCAGGCC
>CAYFZI010000081.1:0-4000 GCA_964347635.1 uncultured Dehalococcoidia bacterium | reverse complement strand
ACGGGCTGTTCACCGCTCTCGGGATCGCCGCGGGCGTCTGGCTTGCGATTCGCCTCGCGCGCGAGGCGCGGCTCAACGAAGACGACGCGATGAGCATCGCGGTCGTCTCCGTGATCTCCGGGATCATCGGCGCGCGCCTGCTCTGGGTGTTCGAGCACACCGATCAAATTCACGATATCGGCGACATCTTCGCGCTGACCGACGGCGGTATCTCGATCTACGGGGCGATGATCGGCGGCGTGCTCGGCGGCTTCATCTTCGTCTCGATCTTCAAGCCCAACTTCCCCAAATGGATCGCGCTCGATGCGGCCGCGCCGGGCATGATTTTGGGCCAGGCGGTCGGCCGCTTCGGCGACTTCATCAACGGCGAGCACTTCGCGTCGCAGAGCGGTTTGCCCTGGGCCTTCCGCTACACGCATCCGCAGACCGACGGCCCGTGGGCTGTCTGGGCAGGCGGCGAACCGATCGGAGAGTGGTTCCGCGGTTCGCGTGATCTTGTCGGCGAAGCGCCGGTCCCGGTGCATCCGGTCGCAGGCGGCTACGAGCCGCTGCTCGATTTCATGATTCTCGGCCTGCTGCTCTGGATGCGCCGCTTTCCGATCGGCGCCGGCTGGCGCTTCGTCGTGTACGTGCTCGGCTACGCCGCCGTGCGCGGCGCGCTGGCGATCATGCGCACCGATGAGGCCGCCGCCGTCGGCGCACTCTCCGTCCCGCAGCTGACCGCGATCGTGACCGGCGCGGCCGCACTGATCATGGCCGCCTACCTGCTGCGCCGCCGGCCGGACGGCGGGGGCGGGGCGGGCCGCCGCAGCGCGCCGCTGCGCGGGCGCCGGCTGCGCGGCGGCTTGGGCCGCGGCTGAGGCGGCGGCGGTGCGGCTCGTCCTCTACCGCCGCCGCGACTGCGCCGCCTGCGACCGCGTCCTCGAGGCGCTTCGCTCGATCGCCGCCGTCAACGGGCTTGAGTGGCAAGCGCGCTCGGTCGAAGGCGCCGCCGAGCTGGAGGCGCGCTACGGCGCGCGGGTGCCGGTGGTCGTCCTCGAGCGCGGCGCTGAAACCGTCGAGCTCGCTGCGCTGCAGGTCAACGCCGCCGCGCTGGCGCGCAGGCTCCGCGCGGCGCTCAGCGGTGCGCCGCATCCGGATTGATCTCGCTATCCAGATTGATCCAGATTGATCGTGTGCAGCCCGCACTCCTTCTGGGTTGCTTCCTCCCACCACCAGCGGCCCGCGCGCTCGTGCTCGCCCGGATGCGTCGCGCGCGTGCAAGGCTCGCAGCCGATCGATTTGAAGCCGCGCTCGTGCAGCGGGTTGTAGGGCACGCCGTAGGCTTGGATGTAGTCCCAGACCTGCTGCGAGGAGAAATTGGCCAAGGGGTTGAACTTGATTCGGCCGCCGTCGTGCTGCACGGACGGCAGGTCGGCGCGCGTGCCGGGGCTCTGATCCTTGCGCTGCCCCGTCGCGTATGCAGCGGCGCCCGCCAGCGCGCGGCCCAACGGCTCAACCTTGCGCACCCCGCAGCACTCCCCGTGCCCATCGCGGCGGAACGAAAACAGCCCCTTCTCGCGCACCAGCGCCTCGACAGCGGCCGCTTGCGGGCTGTAGACCTCGATCGCGATCTGGTAGCGCTCGCGCACCGTCTCGATGAATGCCAGCGTCTCGCCGTGCAGGCGGCCCGTGTCGAGCGAGAAAACGCGGAAGCCGCCCGCCGCGCGGCTGGCTATGCGGCTGGCCATATCGATCAAGACCACATCCTCCGCGCCGCTGAACGAGATGCTGAGGCCTGGAAATTGCCCGAGCGCCTCGCCGAGGATCTCCGCCGGCCGGGCCCGCTCGAGGCGCGCCGCCGCCTCCGCAACGTCGTACTCCGCGCCCTGAATGCTGTCTGAAATGTTGTCTGCCATGCTGGCCTCGCTGCTCCGCCAAGCGAAATGGAACTATTTCGGTTAGGATTGTCCACATCGTAGCCCGCGCCCCGGAGAGCAGTCCGCACGCCATGATGAAGCTGTCGAGCAAGAGCGATTACGGCATTCGCGCGCTGGTCGATCTGGCCCAGCTCGAAGGCGCCGGGCCGATCCCAAGCAGCGAGATCGCCGTACGCCAGGGCATTCCCGCGTCGCTCGTTGGGCAGGTTTTGGGGCGTCTGCGCACGGCAGGCTTTATCCGCTCCACGCGCGGCGCGCAGGGCGGCCATCAGCTCGCGCTGCCGCCGGCCGCGATCCGCCTCGATGAAGTCGTCCAGGCGCTCGAAGGTCCAATCGTGCCCGGCGCCTGCCTCGACGACGCGCCGATCGAGCGCTGTACCGGGGCCGCCGCACAAGTCCGCCTCTGGGCGGACGTGCGCGCGGCCATTTTGACGGTGCTCAACGGCCGCACCGTCGCAGACCTCGCCCAGCAGCCTGCTGCGAGCGGCGGCCGCTACCACATCTGACCATTCGACTATTTTGACACTGATCCCCCGACATCCATGACGCTTGAGGAACGCCTGACCGTGCAGCGCCCGCCGCTGGCCGACAGCGTGCTCGACCTGATCGGCGCGACGCCGATGGTGCGGCTGCGCCGCGTTGCCCCTGCGGGCGCGGCCGAGGTCGTTGCCAAGCTCGAATCGCTCAATCCCGGCGGGTCGGTCAAGGACCGCATCGCGCGCGCGATGATCGAGGATGCCGAGTGCAGCGGTGCGCTCAGCGCCGGCGACACGATCGTCGAGCCGACGTCCGGCAACACCGGCGTGGGGCTCGCGCTCGCCGCCGCCGTGAAGGGCTACCGCCTGATCCTGACGATGCCCGAGGACATGAGCCGTGAACGGCGCCGGCTGCTCGAACGCTTCGGCGCCGAGGTGCTGCTGACCCCCGCGATCGAAGGGATGACGGGGGCCGTCTTCGCCGCCGAAGAGCTGGCCCGCGAGCCCGGCTACTTCATGCCCCAGCAGTTTCTCAACCCCGCCAACCCGGAGATGCACCGCCGCAGCACCGCGCCCGAGATCTGGGCCGCGCTCGACGGCGAGCTCGACGCATTCGTGACCGGCGTCGGCACGGGCGGTACGATCACGGGCGTCGGCGAGTGGCTGCGCGAGCGCAGGCCCGACTTGCTCGTTGTCGCTGTTGAGCCCGAGCGTTCGCCCGTGCTGCAGGGCGGGCGCTTCGCGGTGCACGCCATCCAGGGCATCGGCGCTTCATTCGTGCCCAGCGTGCTCAACCGCGAGATCTACGACGAGGTGATCGGCGTGAGCGATGCCGACGCGATCGCGATGACGTCGCGCCTGGCGCGCGAGGAAGGCATCCTCGCCGGGATCTCCTCAGGCGCCAACGTGCACGCCGCCGCCGCCGTCGCGCAGCGGCTCGGCGCCGGCCGCCGAGTCGTCACCACGATCTGCGATACCGGCGAACGGTATCTGAGTATGCCCTTGGAGGGCGCCTAAACCCGGCGCCGCTTGTGTGAGGAGCTTGTTATGAGCGTTCGTGTCTATATCCCGACGCCGTTCCGCAAGATCACCGGCAACCGCACCTTCGTCGAGGCCGACGGCGTCGACGTCAACGGCGTGCTGCGCGATCTCGAGCAGCGCTTCCCCGGCTTCGGCGAGATGGTCTTCGACGGCGAGCAAGAGCTGTTCGAGCACGTCAACGTGTACCTCAACAGCCAGGAAGTCCGCTCGCTCGAAGGCGCCCACACCGCCGTCGCCGACGGCGACGAAGTAGCCGTAATTCCGGCCCTCGCCGGCGGCGCCGCGATGACCCCCGAGATGGTCGAGCGCTACTCGCGCCACCTGATCATGGACCAGGTCGGCCCCGTCGGCCAGCGCAGGCTGATCGACGGCAAGGTGCTCGCCGTCGGCGCGGGCGGGCTCGGCTCGCCGGTGCTTGTCTATCTGGCCGCCGCCGGCGTCGGCACGATCGGCATCGTCGATTTCGATATCGTCGACCGCTCCAACCTGCAGCGCCAGATCATTCACGGCAGCAGCGACATCGGCCGCCTTAAAGTCGAATCGGCGCAGGCTCGGATCGCCGAT
>CAYFZI010000080.1:0-4029 GCA_964347635.1 uncultured Dehalococcoidia bacterium | reverse complement strand
TCTCGCCGTCTGGACGCGGGACGGCGGCGGTTTGCTCGTCCTGTACGTTGGCATTGCGATATACACGGCGCCGACCACCCTCCTCAACGACCGCAACCAGCTGCTCGCCGAGCCCGCTGCGCTGCGCCTTCGCGCGGATGTCTTTGAGCGCCGTTGAGGCACCGCACGCCGTGCATGCAACGCCGTTCCGACTGACGGTACCGTCGCGTGTTGGTTTGCCGTTGTGCATCACCCTGAACCGGGTCCGATTGTTGGAGTCAACCACTGACTCCAGCCACGCGCCGCGCTTCTTCGAGAGCCAGGCTGATTTGAGAAGCGGCATCTCCGCCCCGCAGGCGGGATTGGGGCACTGCACCGTACGCGCCCAAATCCAAGCAATCACAGTCTCTCCATTCGGGCCTTTGGGATAGAGATGTCCAATCCGCTCCCAAGCTCGCTGACGCATCCACTCGCCGTACCAGCGGACATCCGCGGCGAGGCCGGCGGCCCCTTGCCAATCGGCCTCGGCGCCCAGATCGCCGCGCGCGTCGGGGTTGACGGGCGGCAGGCCCGCGAACTTCGGCGGCAGCTCGATCAGGGCTTTGGTGATCAGTACTGCCACCGGGTTGAGGTCGGAGGCGTAAGCCTCAAGGCCCAAACGCTGGGCCTCGAGGGGGATCGAGCCGCCGCCGCAGAAAGGGTCGAGCAGCGGCGGGGGATTGCCATCGGTGGCGGCCAAGATCAGCTCGCGGGCTGTTCCAATCACCCGCTCATCGGTGGTCGATTCCCACTTGACCAGGGTCTCGATGAAGCGGAACAGCCGCCTGCGGCGCTGCTCCGCTTCGTCGAGCGCGCCCCAGTCAGCCGGCAGCGGGTTGGGCGCCGGGAGGTCATCGATCTGCGCGAGCAGCTCAGGCGAGACGTCCTCCTCGCCGGGATCGTCGATCAGCGAGCAGAAGATCACCGCGCGGCAGGCGGCTAAGGGTCGGCGCGCCCACCAGAGGTGCAGGGTGGAGGGGTGGCCGTGGCGGATCGACTTCTCGCGCGCCGACTCGCGGTTGATCGCATCCAGCGGAATCGCCGTCTCGATCAGCTTGCGGCGGTAGGGGGCGCGGGCGGGCATTGGGCTGTACGGTAGCCGTGTTGTCTGGAGGGATCGAATATGGCGTATCTGACCGGCATTCGCGCGCTGGCCTGGGACGTTGGCGGCACGATTTTCGATTGGCACCACACGCTGCGCGATGAAGTGGCGGCGCTGGCCGAGGCGCAGGGCGCCGAGCTCGATGCGGCGGCGTTCACCAATCAGTGGCGCTTCACGATGTTCCAGCGGCTCGCGTTGGTGCGGCGCGGCGCGCTGCCCTGGCTCAACGCCGACCAGCTGCACCGCCGCGTGCTCGATGAGGTGCTCGAGGATCACCCGCAGCTGCGGCTCGATTTCGAGCAGCGCGACGCGCTCAACCAGGTCTGGCATCGGCTCAATGCCTGGCCGGGCGCCGCCGACGCGCTCCACGCGCTGCGCAGCCGCTACACCGTGACCGTGCTGACGGTGATGTCCTGGGCGATCGCCGTCGATTGCTCGAAGCACAACGGCATCTCCTGGGACGGGATTCTCTCCTGCGAGTTTCTGGGCCACTACAAGCCCGACCGCGAGGCCTACGAGGCGTGCGTGCGGGCGCTGGGGCTGCGCCCCGAGCAGGTGATGATGTGCGCGGCGCACAAGGGCGACCTGAAGGCCTCGCAGCGGGCCGGCATGCCGACCGCCTACGTACCAATCGCCGGCGAGCGCGGGGCAGGCAACGACCCGGACATGTCGCCCGATCCATCATTCACCGTCAACGCGGTTGATTTCAACGATCTCGCCCGCCAGCTGCTGGCCTAAGCCGGCGCGGCCGCGCCGCGGGATAGGATCACAATCGCACAGTCACACCAGGCGGCCACACCAGGCGGCGCGATGCCGGACACCTCGGCGCGGACCAACAAGGATGTGATCGTCTGGGCGATCGAGGAGTCGGTGCGAACGCTCGATGATGTGGCAAACCGGGTGCGGGTGCAGCCCGACATCGTGCAGGCCTGGATCGATGGACGCGTGGCACCGTCGCAGGGCGAGCTGACGCTGCTCGCCGAGGCTGTGCGCCGACCATGGCCGGTGTTCTACTTCACGGAAGTGCCGTCTGAGGCCTCGCTGCCGGCCCTCTGCGGGCGGCGCGCGGCCGCGGGCAGCGCGATCTGCAGCCGAACGAGCGGCTCGCGATTCGCCGCGCGCGGCGCTATCAGCGCGCCGCCGCGGAGTTGGTGGACGCAGCCGGCGGTGCCGGTCTCTGCCGATCCCGTCTGTCTGCCGATCCCGCTGATGCGGCCCGGGCGCTGCGGGCGTGGTCTGGGGTCACGCAAGACGAGCAAGCAGGTTGGCGGAATGATCGGGAAGCGTATCTGCATTGGCGCACGGCGCTCGAGGATCAGGGTGTGCTGTGCATGGAGGTCAGACTTGGGCGTGAGGGGTTGCGCGGTTTCGCGCTGCCGCATCCCCGCTGCCCCGCTGTTGCCGTGAACACAGCAGCCATCTATGCCGCACGCTCGTTCACGCTCTGGCATGAGACCGCGCATCTTTCGCTCGATATCGACGGAGCCTGTCTCGACCCGCACGCGGGCGCCACAGAGGCGGCGGAGCATTGGTGCGATCGAACTGCAGGCGCGGTGTTAGCGCCCTTGGATCAGCTCGGCGAGTTTCTCTCGCGATCCCCGCAGGCCGCGGGCCTGGAGCTGGTGCGCGCGGCGGCCCGCCGCTTCCGGGTCAGCCTTCGAGCCGCAGCGATCGCACTCGGGCAGTTGGACGCTGAGCATGCTGGTTTGTACGCCGCTGTCGAGCAGCAGGCGCCGCTCTCGGATCGAGCGGATTCGAATCGCGGCGGCGGCGGAATGACGCGGCCGCAGCGGCGTCTGAGAGAAACAGGTACGCTCGCGGCCCGGGCAGTCACCGAAGCTGTGGCCGACGGTCGGATGTCCGAACGGTCGGCGCGGCGGCTGCTGCGGCTCGACGGCACAGAGCTCGCGCAGCTCAGCGCCGCTGTGGCGATCGAGTGATCAGCCTTCCCGATCGCGGCTGGGTGCTCGACAGCTCTGCGTTGATCCAGATGAAGCGGGACATCGACATCACCATGCAATGGAGCTTTTTCCGCTGTCTGGAGGGGCTCGTCCTTGGTCGGCGGCTCTACTTCTGCCGAGCAGTCGTACGCGAGTTGACGGTGCAGTTTCCCGATGTGCAGGGCGCGTGGGCGGACCCGTTGGCGGCCTGCTAGGCGAGGCTCCCGCCGTCGACGACGAACTCTGCGCCGGTGCTGAACGATGACTCGTCTGAGGCGAGGAAGAGCGCTAGGTAGGCGACCTCGGAGGGGTCGGCGGCGCGCGCCAGGGGGATGCGGCGCAGGAAGCGCTCGCTGTCCGCCTCGAAGCCGGGCACTTGGTGCAACATCGGCGTGTCGATTGGGCCGGGGTGAATCGAGTTGACCCGAATCCCGTATTCGCCCCACTCGCGCGCCGCCACTTTGGTCATCCCGCGCACCGCGAACTTGCTCGCCGTGTAGGCGATCGAGCCGGGCCCGCCGCGAAAGCCGGCCGTCGAAGAGATGTTGATCACCGAGCCGGAGCGCTGCGCGATCATCTGCGGGCCAACCGCCTTCATGCCCAGCCAGACGCCGATCTGGTTGATCTCGATCACGCGCCGGTAGGTCTCCTGATCCATCTCCGTGATTGAGCCGTTGCGGTAGATGCCGGCGTTGTTGACCAGCGCATCGAGCCGTCCGTGGTCGGCAACGATCTCGGCCGCGAGCGCGTGCCATGCCGCCTCGTCGGTGACGTCGAGGCGGCGGTAGACGGCAGCTTCGCCGATCTCGGCAGCGCTGCGCGCGCCCTCCTCATCGAGCACATCGGCGAGGATCACGCGCGCGCCTTCGGCCGCGAAGAGCGCCGCTTCGGCGGCGCCCTGGCCGCGCGCGGCGCCCGTGATCAGCGCTACTTTGCCATCGAGTCGACCGGGCATCTGCTGCACTCCTC
>CAYFZI010000079.1:0-4086 GCA_964347635.1 uncultured Dehalococcoidia bacterium | reverse complement strand
CCGCCTCCAGCGGCTTCACCGCCCGCACAGCGGCACCCAAGCAAGAGGGCGGGGCTTGCGCCCCGCCCTCTCCGCGTCCCCCGCCGAAGCCTGTTCCTCACCTCTGGAATCTCCCTGCACAAAGAGGGAGAGGGGAATGTGGATGGCGGGTATCTCCCTCACGTGAGGGGAAAGGGGAGAGGTTGCACGGCAGCTTTCGCTTGCCGCTTGCATGCAGTGGAGACGTTCGCACGGGCTCCCGCAGTAGCTGCACTTCCGCGCGGAACAGCGCGGCTGGCGTGAACAGGCTCTAGCGGCTCGCGCGGTTGGGCGGTGGAGCTGCTGCCGGTTCGGGCGCCGGTGCGCCTGTTTTGGGATCGAAGATGGTGAAGCGGCGGTGCAGCTCTCTGAGGTAGTCGCGGGCGGCCTGCTGCGTCTCGTCGTCCGACCAGCCGAGCCGCGGCTGCATGATTCGGGCGGTGCGCGGCGCGGCCGCGCGGCCGAGGTCGCGGGTGAGGCCAACGGCGGTGCGGCGCAGCAGCACATCGGCGACGGTGCGTGCTCCCTCGTGATCGACGGCGAAGGCGACCTGTGCGCCGATGTCGTCGTGCTGCGCCGAGAGCGGCTCGGCCAGCTGCGGATCGGCCGCGGTATAGGCCGCGACGTCTGGCGCGCGCGGGCCATAGGTTCGGCGCAGGTGCTGCTGGGTCTGGACGGGCAGGAAGGTGGCGCGGGCGTGCGGCGCAGCGGGCAGCGCGTGGATCCCCCGCGCGCGCGGGCGGCCGATGCTGCCGCGCACCTGCTCGGCGGCCTCGCGGGCCAGGCTGCGCGCCGTGGTCAGCTTGCCGCCGACAATCGAGAGCAGGTGCTGGACGCCCTCGCGCCGGTGATCGATGATGAATGCGCGGCGGGTGATCGCGCCCGGCGCGGCGGCCTGCCCGGCGCGCGGCAGCGGGCGGATCCCCGAGTAGGCGTAGCGCACGTTGCGGCGCTCAATCCCAATCCCCGGCAGCGCGCGCGAGGCTTCGGCGATCAGGTAGTCGATTTCCCACGGCTGGGTGCGCACGCTGGCGGGGTCGCCGTGGTCGTGGATGTCGGTGGCGCCGACGATGTGGTGGCCGAGCCAGGGCACAACGAAGACAGGGCGCCCGTCGGAACGCGCCGAGAGCAGCACGGCGTGGCGCGGGCCGCGGCGCTGTAGGTCGAGCACGAGGTGCGAGCCGCGGGTGCCGCCGATCCGCGCTTCGAGCGTGCGGCCGGTCGCTTCGAGCACGGCGTCGACCCAGGGGCCGGCGGCGTTGATCACGAGCCGCGCGGCGGCCGTTGAGCGGCGGCCACTGAGCACATCGTGAAAGTCGACGCCGCGCGCCCGCCCGCGGTCGACGATGATGTAGTCGACGGCGGCGTAGTTGCGCAGGTCGGCGCCGGAGCTGCGCGCTTCGGCGAGATACTCGAGCGTGAGCCGCTCGGGCATTTCGACCTGCGCGTCGTAGAAGCGGTAGGCCGCGCTGAGCTGCTCGGTCGAGATCGCGGGCTCGAGCCGCTGCAGCTGGCGGGTCGAAAAGGAGCGGTGCCAGGGCGTGACCTTGCGCGGCGAGAGCAGGTCGTAGAGCAGCAGCCCGGTGCGGACCAGCGCGGCCGGGCGCGGATCGCCGCGGTAGACGGGCAGCAGGAAGCCGAGCGGCTGGACGAGATGCGGGCGCTCGCGCAGCAGCCGCTCGCGCGATTGCAGCGATTCGTGCACAAGCGCGGCATCGCCGGTGGCGAGGTAGCGCAGGCCGCCGTGAATCAGCTTTGTCGAGGCTGCGGTGGTGCCGGAGGCGAAGTCGCCCTGCTCCAGCACGAGCGTGCGGTAGCCGCGCGCAGCCACCGCTGCAGCGATCGCCGCGCCGTTGATCCCGCCGCCAATGATGATGACGTCGTATTCGGGTGTCATGCGCTGGACGGCTCGGGGCTGGTATACGCAGCGGCGGCGCGCTGCAGGCCCGCCCAGCGTTGGTATGCCGCCTCCAGATCGCCGTTGGGCTCGATGCGGGTGTAGTGCGGTTCGTGCGCCGGCGGGTTATCGAGGTCGGCCTGGATGGCCAGCCGGGCCGCGCCCAGCGCGGTCGTCTCGAGATTGCGCGGCCGCAGCACCGGCCGCTGCAGCGCGTTGGCTTGGATCTGCAGCAGGCAGTCGCTCTTGGCCAGGCCGCCGTCGACGCGCAGCTCCTCGATCGGCGTCGGCATTGCGTCCACGATCTCGCGCACCCGGAAGGCGATCGCCTCCAGCGCCGCGCGGGCGATCTGCGCGCGCGTTGTGGCCGTCGAGAGGCCGGCGATGACGGCGCGGACATGCGGCTGCCAGTGCGGCGCGCCAAGCCCGGCGAGCGCCGGCAGGATCGCGGCGCCCGCGCTGCTCTCCGCCTCGGCGGCAAGCTGCGAGAAGCGGGCGGCATCGGCTGCGATCTGGAGCTGGCTGGTCAGCCAATCGATCAACGCCCCGGCAGTGAATACACCGCCCTCGATCGCGCGGCTGCTCGGCGTGTCGGCCGCGGCGGTGAGCAGCAGGCCGGCAGGCGGCTCCTGATCGGCGGCAGCGGCGCTGAGCACGAACGCGCCGGTGCCGTAGGTGCTCTTGGCTGCGCCCGGAGCACGGCAGTGCTGGCCGAACAGCGCAGCCTGCTGGTCGCCGGCCACGGCGAGAATCGGCAGCGGCTCGCCGAAGTGTTCTGCCGCGGTCGTCCCGAAGCCCCCGGCGCTCGGCCGCACTTCCGGAAGCAGCGCCACAGGAACGTCTGCCCACTCAGCAAGGCTGGGATCCCAGGATTCACTCTCCAGGCTGTAGCGCAGCGTGCGGGAGGCGTTGGTGCGATCGGTGAGATGCTGCCTGCCGTTGCTGAGATTGGCGATCAGCCAGGCGTCCACGGTGCCGGCGGCGAGGTCGCCGCTGTCTATGAGTCGGCGCGCGCCGGGCGTGTGATCGAGCAGCCAGGCGAACTTCGGCGCGGAGAAGTAGGCGTCGGGCGTGAGCCCGGTGCGACGGCGGATCTGAGCGCCGTGATCGCGCTCGAGCGCAGCCGCTCGTTCAGCGGTCCGCCGGCAGTGCCAGAGCACCGCGGGCGCGGGCGGCTGGAGTGTGTGGCGGTTCCAGAGCAGCGCGGTCTCACGCTGGTTGGCGATCGCCAGCGCGCGGATCCGCTGCACACCGCCGACACGCGCAATGGCCTCGCGCGCCGCCGCCAGCTGGCCGGACCAAATCGCAGACGGGTCCTGCTGGGCCCAGCCGGGCTGCGGATGCTCGCTGGGCAGACTGCGCTGGGCTTGGGCGTGGAGCTGCCCGTGCGCGTCGAAGATGAGCGCCCGACTGCTAGAGGTGCCCTGGTCGAGCGCAAGATAGAGGTCGCGGCTCATCGCGGCGCTTGCAGACACGGACGCAACAGGCGCCCGCGTGCGACGGGACCTGCGGCGTCAGAGGCGCTGAGAGAGGCTGCCAAGCGGCGGGACGGGGCTGGCTAGGCCTCGTCTTCGACGTCGCGGCGGCGTCCCATGACCACACGGGCGACGGCTGCGAGGAGAGCCAGCACTGCCCCAACACCAACGATTCGCTTCATCTGACTGTCCGTTCGTTGACGGCGCCGTGCAGCGGCGCGCAGCTGCGGATGAGGGTAGGTTAGCACGCTGCCCCGCAGCTGGAACTCAATCCTGCTGAGTCGCCTCAGGGTCGATGATCAGCCGGTCGCCGAGCTTGATTCCGAGCGCTGCATAGCGGCCGGCGGGCATTTCGAGCGCGTAGCTGTAGGGCTGCTCGGGCCGCTTCGTCTCGCGCGAGCGCGCTTCCAGAGTCAGAATCTCGACAATCCGCCCGCTGGCGTCGAGGAAGGCGACTTCTAGGTCGATTGGCACGTTGTGGTTCCAGAAGCCGGCGTGGACAGGCGGGTTCTCAAAGCGAAAGAGCATTGCGCTGGCCGGCGGCAGGCCGGAGGCGTACATCAGCCCGCGCTGCCGCTGCTCGGCCGTATCGGCGATGAACACCCCGAGCTCCAGCGGGCCGCCGCTGGTTTCAATCGTCAGGCGCGTCCAGCCGAATTGGATCGGCTCAGCATCAGCGGGCAGATCGAGGTAACC
>CAYFZI010000078.1:0-4338 GCA_964347635.1 uncultured Dehalococcoidia bacterium | reverse complement strand
CTCGGCCGTCACCGCCGACTTCGACGGCGCTCAGCTGGCCGTCCACGTGCGGCGCAGCCGCGCCGCGGGCGCCGAGGCGCGCCAGATCATGCTCAGCACCACGAACCTGCTGCTGCCCTCGAACGGCGAGCCGGTCGTCGCCCCGACCCTCGATATGGTCATGGGCTGCTACTACCTGACGCTCAACCCGCGCCGCAGCGGCGCTGAAGCTGCGCCGGACGCGGCCGCCCTGCGCAGCTTCCCCTCGTTCGAGGAAGTGCGGCTCAGCTATGAGCTGCAGGCTGCCGCGCTGCACGATGAGATCCGGGTGCGCGATGAAGCCCGCACGGGCGGCGCGATCGTGACCACCACCGTCGGCCGTGTGATCTTCGATCACGTGGTGCCCGACGGCGTTCCCTTCGACGAGATCAACAAAGAGCTCGACAAGAAGGAGCTGAAAAACCTGATCAGCACCTGCTACCGCCTGCTCGGCCGCGCGGAAACCGCGCTGATGGCCGACCGGATCAAGTCGATCGGCTTCCGCTACGCGACGCGCTCAGGCACGACGATCGCCGTCGACGAGCTGCGCACCCCGCCGGCCAAGGCCAAACTGCTGCGCGACGCCGAGCGCGATATCGAGAGCATCCGCGAGAACTACGAACTCGGCCTGATGACTGAGGAAGAGCGCTACCAGGCCACGGTCGATGTCTGGACCCAGGCGACCCAAGGCATTACCGAGTCGATCTCGGAAACGATGGACGAATACGGCTCGATCAACCTGATGGTCTCCAGCGGGGCCAAGGGCAATATCGCCCAGGTGCGCCAGATGGCCGGCATGCGCGGACTGATGTCAGACCCCGCCGGCCGGATCATCGAGCTGCCGATCCGTTCTTCCTTCCGCGACGGCCTCTCGGTGCTCGAATACTTCATCTCCACGCACGGCGCGCGCAAAGGCCTCGCCGACACCGCTCTGCGCACCGCCGACAGCGGCTACCTGACCCGCCGCCTGATCGACGTCTCGCAGGACGTGATCATCCGCGAGCACGACTGCGTGCCCAGCGGGATCGCGGTGCCCGGCATCCGCATCGGCGAGATCGACGACGACGGGATCCTCGAAACGCTCGACGAGCGCGTCACCGGCCGCTACACGGCCTCGCCGATCGCCGACCCGCAGAGCGGCGAAATTCTCGCCGATACCAACGCGCTGCTCGACGGGCCGACAGTCAGCCGGCTGATCGAGCAGGGTGTGCGCAGCTTCCACGTGCGCTCGCCGATGATCTGCCGCAGCCGCCACGGCCTCTGCCAGCTCTGTTACGGCCAGTCGCTGGCCTCCGGCGAGCTGGTCGAGATCGGCGCTGCGGTCGGGATCATCGCCGCCCAGAGCATCGGCGAGCCCGGCACCCAGCTGACCATGCGCACCTTCCACACCGGCGGCGTCGCCGGCGTCAGCGACATCACCACCGGCCTGCCCCGCGTTGAGGAGCTCTTCGAGGCCCGCTCGCCCAAGGGCCAGGCGGTGATCGCCGAGATCGACGGCGTTGCCGAAGTGCTGCGCGAAGGCGAGCTGCGCAAGGTCCGCGTGACCGCCGCAGACGTCAACCGCGACGAGTATGAGCTGCCGGCCGGCAGCCGGGTGATGGTCAAGGACGGCGAGGTCGTCGAGGCCGGCGCCTACCTCGCCCTCCTGCCGCGCATTGACGGCGAAGACGACGCGGAAAACGATCTTGAGTCGCGCCGTGTGCGCGCCCGCATCGACGGCACGGTCGAGCGCCGCCGCCGTTCGCGGCGGCTGGTGATCCGCTACGAGACGCGGGAGACGCGGGAGTACGACATACCTGCCGCGGCGCGGCTGCGGATCGCCGAAGGCGATCTGATCGATGCCGGCGCACCGCTCACCGAGGGATCGATCAACCCCCAGGACATGATGCGCATTCTCGGCGTCGACGCTGTCCACCGCTACCTCGTCACCGAGGTGCAGGAGGTCTACCGCGCTCAGGGCGTCAACATCCACGACAAGCACATCGAGGTGATCGTCCGTCAGATGCTGCGCAAGGTCGAGATCGAAGAGTCGGGCGACTCGGACTGGCTGCCGGGCGAACTCGTCGACCGCCACACATACCAGGATGTCAACACCGCGCTGATCAACGAGGGCGTGGCATCGGCCACCGCGCAGCCGAAGCTGCTTGGCGTCACCAAGGCTTCGCTCTCGCAGGAGTCCTGGCTCTCCGCCGCCTCCTTCCAGGAGACCACCCGCGTGCTGACCGAGGCCGCGATCAACGGGCAGGTCGACAATCTGGTCGGGCTCAAGGAGAACGTGATCATCGGCAAGATGATCCCGGCCCGCGCCGAGATCGAACTGCCGCCGCTGCCCGAGCCCAAGCCGCTGCCGCTCTCCGCGGACCTTTCCGGCGTCGAAGCCGACCCCTTCTACAGCCCCGAAGAGGACGATCTCGGCGAACTCGGTTACGGCTTCGACGATGAGAGCGAGGGCGAAGGCGGCCTGCTCGCTGCGGCGATCAGCGGGTTCGATGAGGAGGGCGGCTACGTTGCGCTGCCCAACGAGAGCTAGGCGCGGCGCTTGGTGCGCTCGACCGCCTGCTCGATCAGGCCGTCCAGCTGTTCCAGATCGAGCGCCGCCCTGTACGGGATATTGAACCGATCGAGCGCCGCGCCGAACCGCTGGTAGCCGCTCGGCGCGGCCAGCTCGACCCACTCGATGTTGTTCTTCGCCAGCGACGCTTTCGCTTGATCTGAGACTCGGTCGCCGACCAGCAAACTCGCGTTGTGCGCGTGCGCCGCTTTGGCGCTTTCCGGGTTGCCCTTGCCCATCAGCTTCACCTCGCACAGATACTGCCGCCCGTGGCTCTGCAGAACGAAATCGATCTGATGCGGAAACTCGCCCGGCCGGGCCAGCCGCCAGAACCGCTCATCCACCCTGTGGAGCAGGCAAAGGGTGACCATCAGCGGCGTCTCGATCTGCATACCTGCGGACGCCCACATCCCGGCGCGGATCTGCTCGCGCTTCACGGCCAGCGAATTGATTACGGCCAGGCTTTCGTTGAAGTTCAGCTCCACATCCGCGCCGGCCAAGTTGATCGTGAGCGTGTTCGAACGGCTGCCGGCGGCCGCCAGCAGCTCCTCGATCGTGCGCTGCAGCATGCGGTAATTGTTGAGGCTGGCCTGGAGCACAACGCTCGCCCGGGTTGATTCGTACAGGTTCTCAATCGTCTTGAGCGGTATGCCGCCGTGCACCGCCAGATCGGCACTGCCGTACCGTCCGCTTTCCAACAGCTGGTCCGCGTACCAGTCCGCCGCCCCGTCCAGGTCTTCGCCGCTGCGTTTCGCCTGCGCTACTTTGGTGAAGAAGTCGATGGTATGGCGGATGAAGGCGCGGTTGATATCGTCGAAGATCGCGGCGCGGTGGTTCTCCCCGTCGCGGATCAGGCAGCGGATCGCGTGCTGCAGGCCGTCCTCACTGAGCCGCATCGCGCGCTTCTTTCAGCTCTGCGGTCGTACCGACCCGCATCTGCATGCCGACCCGCTGCTGAATGCGGCGCACGTAGGCGGCGTCCAGCTCTGCCAGCAGGGCGCGCCGCTCCATCCGCAGCGCAGTCAGGCCGACCGTGCCGCTGCCCGCGAACGGGTCGAACACCAGATCGCCGGCCATCGAGTAGTAACCGATCACACGCTCGCAGAGCGCCGCCGGGAAAACTGCGCTGTGAACCCGATCGACGGTCGGATCGATCTCCCACACGTTCGTCGCTTCATACTCGCCCTGTACACGGCTCGCCTCGCGCACGTCGGGCGGGTACTGGCGCAGCGTCCAATCGATCAGACGCGCCGATTGCTTGCGGTAGACCATCACGTATTCGGTCACCGCGTTGGCCTTGTAGGTGAGCGGCTGGCGGTGCACGGCGAAGCCGTGGTTGCGCGGCTTGGCCGCGCCGTCCGGCTTGCGCCAGATCAGATCGTCGATAAAGCGCCAGCCGCGCCGCGTCAGCCGCGGGTGCAGATCGAACGGGATCGCGTAGCGGTGGCTCTCATGCTGCCGCCCCGCCCGCGGCATGATGATCGGCGATGTGTTCACGACCAGAAACCGCCCCTCCTTCGTCGCCCGGTGCACCTGCGCGAACACCTCCTCCAGCAGGTCCAGGTACGATTCGTAGGATGAATAGATCGTATAGTCGCGCGCGTTGTAATAGGGTGGCGAGGTGAATGTCAGGTGGATGCTGTGATCAGGGATTAGCCGCAGCAGCTCGCGCGCGTCGCCGTGTACAACGCGGTTGAGCAACCACGCCGGCGCGGACCGAAGGTCCTCGGGGGGGGGGGCGGGGGGGGGGGCGGGCGGGGCGGGGGCGG
>CAYFZI010000077.1:0-4359 GCA_964347635.1 uncultured Dehalococcoidia bacterium | reverse complement strand
GAGGCTGGCGCTCCTGAGCTGCCTCGGCAGCAGGAGTTTTACCGCGCGCCGGTCCGTTTCGGGCATGTACCGGTTGAGCGCGAGCCGCTGGGCTGGGATCCGAAAAACCCCGGCTTCCGCAATCACTATCCCGTCATCAATCTGCCCACTCAGATCGTCGAGCGGGTCGACTTCGGCGCGCCCGAGCTGGCGCCCAATCGGCTGATCTGGGGCGACAACCTGCACGTGATGCGGCAGCTGCCCTCGGAGAGCGTCGACCTGATCTACATCGACCCGCCCTTCTTCTCGAACCGCACCTACAACGTGATCTGGGGCGACGAGAACGAGGAGCGCTCCTTCTCCGACATCTGGGAGGGCGGCCTCGACGGCTACCTGATCTGGCTCAACGCGCGCCTCTACGAGATGAAGCGCCTGCTCAAGCCGACCGGCTCAATCTACGTGCACTGCGATTGGCACGCCTCGCACTACATCAAGGTGGAGATGGACAAAATCTTCGGGTATGAGAACTTTCGGAACGAGATTGTGTGGTGCTACTCAGGCGGCGGGCAGCCCAAGCTAGACTTCCCTCGTAAACACGACATACTGTGCCGCTACAGTCGATCTGAAAATTACGTCTTCAATAAAGATGCAGCCAGAGTCGCCTATGACTCCGATTATAAGTCCACTGGATTCGCCAGCGACACATCGCGTGCACCGGGCACGACATACACGCGGAATCCTAAAGGCAAGGTTGTAGAGGACTGGTGGCGGAATATTCCTCGGCCGTACGGCAGAGACATTATCGGCTACCCCACCCAAAAACCTGAAGCTCTTGTCGAACGCATCATCCAAGCTTCATCCAACCCCGGCGACCTCGTGCTCGATGCATTCTGCGGCGGCGGCGGGACGGGTGTCGTCGCCCAGCGGCTGGGGCGGCGCTGGATTATGTGCGACCAGTCGCGCGTTGCGGTCGCTGTCACCGCCGAGCGGCTCAAGACCGACGTGTATACCCGCGAGCTCGGCTCCGACCCGATCCCCGACTTCACGGTCGAGCAGTGGGGCATCTACGAGGCCGAGAAGCTCTCCGCGATGCCGCCGGCCGCGTTCCGCGAGTTTGTGCTGCACTGCTACGACGCGCGCATTCCCAGCGAGGACGACGGGATTCACGGCTACAAAGGCGGCCGGGCGCAGATTCCGGTCTGGGTCGGCCCGCCGGACGGCCGCCAACGCGTCGGCGCTGCGCAGGTCAACGCGTTTGCCGAGGCGATCACGCGGCTGGAGCGTTACCGCGGCGAGGAGGGGCTGCGCGGCGGCATCATGCTGGCCTGGGGCTTTCGGCCCAGCGCGCTGCAGGCCGCCGAGCAGTTGGCCGCGCGCGGTGAGCTCGACATCGGTCTCGTGCGCCTCCAGCAAGTGACGCTGGAATCCGGCGCGTTCCGCCAACACATCAACTCGCTCTCAACCGAACGCGGCGACTACTCGAAATTCCTCACCTTCATCCTGCCGCCGGAGGTGAAGATCACGCACAAACGGCTCAAGGGGCGCCGCTACAGCTTCGACGCGGGCGGCTCGCAGGCCTTCAACGAGGGCGCGCAGATCATCAACGTGCAGTGGGATTTCGACCACCGCGGCGGCACGTTCCGCGCCGACCGCGAGGCCTGGCTGCAGCGTCGCAAGCAGGGCAAGCAGCAGCCAGAGACGTTCGACGCGCAGCACACCTTCCCCCGCCCCGGCCGCTTCACCGTGGCCTGCAAGGTGCAGGACGACCAGGGCGGGGAAGGGCTGGAGACGATCACGATCGATGTGGAGTAGGGAGTAGGGAGCGGCGCAGCGGTGCGGAACGCATTCTTGCCTTACGAGAACGACTTCGAGGCCTGGCTCGAGCGCGGCTTTGAGCCGTCGCCGCCGGCCGCCGTGGAGTATCTGCGCTTTCTGGCCGACCCTGAGGACGAGCGGGCGCCGCGCGCGGACGGGCTGTGGCCGCACCAGTGGCGGGCGCTGCTGCGGATGATCTACGCGCGCGAGGCGGGGCCGCGCAGCCTGTGGGACCGCGGCGTGCTGCTCAACATCGTCACCGGCGGCGGCAAGACGGCGCTGATCGCGGCGGCGATGGTCTGGCTGAGGCTCGCGCACGGCGTCGGGCGGTTCCTCGTGCTTTGCCCCAACCTCATCGTGCGCGACCGGCTGGAGGACGATTTTCGGCAGGGTCGAGTGTTTCGAGAGCGCGGGTTGATCCCGCCCTGGGCAGAGTTCGACGCCGACGATTTCGCGCTGACCACGCTCGGCGGCCGGCAGCGCGCGGGCGCCGTGAAGCTGCTCGGCGAAAAGATCGTGCTGGCCAACATCCACCAGTTCTACGAGAGCAACCAGGCCGGCAAGCAGAACCTGTTCTCGTTCCTGACTCAGGACCAGACGCCCTTCGCGGTCTTCAACGACGAAGCGCACAACACGCCGGCGCCGATGTACGACCTGACGCTGCGCAACCTGGCCGAGCGCGGCGCGATGCGCTTTCGGCTCGACACCACGGCCACGCCCGATCGGGCTGACGAGCAGCCGGTCGACAGCGCGATGATCTACGAGTACGACATACCCGCCGCGCTGCATGACGGCGTGATCGCGACTCCAGTCGTCTATCAGCCGAGCATCGAGACGGTCGAGCTGACCTACACCGACGCCGAGAGCGGCGAGCACCGGCGCGTCGAAGAGATCGATTGGGATCAGATCGACCGCGCCGGCCTGAGCGCGACGCAGTGGGTCACCGACCCGAAGCCGATGTCGCAGCAGATCAGCATCGCGCTGAACCGCCTGGCCGAGGCGCGCCGCAACGCGGCCGGGCGCTACCGGCCGATCCTGTTCGTGGCAGCGGTCTGCAAGGCGGACGCGCGGGCGGCCCAAGCGATGCTGGAGGGCCAATTCAAGCTGCGCACGCTGATCGTGACCGAGGATGAGGACGATGCCGCACGGACCGCGGCGGCGGAGATCGCGCGGGAGAACCGTTACGACGCGGTGGTCTCGGTGGCGATGCTGCGCGAGGGCTGGGACGTACCAGAGGTCGCGGTCGTGCTGCCGCTGCGCAAGATTGGCAGCAAGGTCTACGGCCCGCAGATCATCGGGCGCGGCCTGCGCCGCGTGCGGCGCAGCAGCATCCCCGCCGATGAGCCGCAAATCTGCGCCGTCGTCGACCACCCGAAGCTCGAACACGAGTGGCTCTGGGAGATGCTGCGCGCGCGGGTGCGCCGCGGCGTGGAGGTGGACGAGCAGTTCGATGAACAGGGCGAGCTGCCCGAACCGCCCCCGAAACAGGAGTGCGTCAACCGCGGGCTGATCATCGCGATCCCGGATCCGATCAACGCGGACGCGGCGTTTGAGCCGGTCTCCGCAGCACCCGAGCCCGAGCCTGCGCGCCGCTGGCGCGAGCTGCTCGCGGCGATCGGATACTCGCCGGAGCGCGTGGAGATCACCGATCAGGAGATCGTCGATGTGCTCGCCCAGGAGCTCAAACCGAAAGGCTGGACGAAACTGACAGACGCGCCGCCGGACGCCGCGGCCGTTGGCTCGGCCCCGCTCAGCGGCGCGGAGCTCGCAGAGAGCCTGCACCAACGTCTGAAAGACATCGCCGCACGGGCTGCCGAGCAGCACGGCTACGCCGCGGTCGAACAGCGCCGCGTCTACCGCGGCTCGCTGCGCCACATCTCTGAACGCTTTCTCGGCGGCGCCGACGCCGCCCGCGCCGAGCGCTTGGGGCTGTACCGCGCCTGGCGTGCGCTACCGGAGCTGGAACAGACGCTGAATCAGCGCGGCGACATCGTGGGAGGCATGATCGAGTATGCCGAAGATTGAGACGGGCAACTACGACAATCCCGCGAAAAGCGCCTGGAACTTCGAGGTCTACCAGAGCGGCCTCGAGCGGCGCATGATGGAGCGCCTGGAAGCCGACCGCACGGTGCGCAAGTGGACCAAGCGGCACGGGATCAGCATCGCCTGGACCGACGCGCGGCAGCAGCGGCGCACGTACCGCCCCGACTTCCTCGTCGAATACACGGACGGCGCCGTCGCGCTGATCGAGGTCAAAGGCGCAAACATGGTCGATTCGGAGGCGGTGCAGCGGAAGAAGGCGGCGGCGCGGCTGTGGTGCGGGCGGCGCGGAATGAGCTACTCGATCGAAACCGTCGAATAGCCTCAAGCGCGCCTCCGCCCGCCGCCGCAGGAGCGCGGGCGGCAGAGTTCCCGCAAGCTGAGCCGCCCGTTATCTTCCGCTCCATGCCGGAGCTCAACTTCAAAGGCAAACAGCACATCTACGCCCACCACCTGACGGTGCCGCATCGGCCAGAGCTGAAGGACACAGTGATGTAGTGGATGCTCTGCAGAATGCAGCCATCA
>CAYFZI010000076.1:0-4418 GCA_964347635.1 uncultured Dehalococcoidia bacterium | reverse complement strand
ACGAGTGTCTGGCGCTCGCCGAGGTGCTGGCCGAGCGCGATGAGGGCTTCATCCAGATCACGCAGGCAACCGGCGACATCAAGTCTGACCTCGCCTTCGAAGCGAAGCTGGCAGAAGTCTCCGGCCGGCCGATCCTGCACAATGTGATCGCGCCGAGCTCGCAGCGCCCCGACGCGCACAGCAAGTCGCTCCGCTGGCTCGACGACTGCAACGCGCGCGGCGAGCGCATCTTCGGCCAGGCGTTCACGATCCGCTCGGCCTTCGCCTACACGCTCGAAGACTGGAACCTCTACGACTCCTCGCCGGCCTGGAACTACGCCACGACCGGCACGATCGAGGAAAAGAAGTCGAAGTTCGCCGACCCTGAGGTGCGCGAGCGGCTCAAGGCCGAGATGGACGACGCGATCGAGAAGCTGGGCCAGACGCAGGCGATCGGCGGCTCGATTGAGAAGGTGATGATCCAGCATCTCGAGGCCAAGCCGGAGCTGGAAGAGTTCGTCGGCCTGACGCTTGCCGAGGTTGGCGCAAAGACAGGCAAGCACCCGATCGACGCGATGCTTGACCTGGCGCTCGCGACCGACCTCAAGGCTGAGTTCCTGACCGAGGTGACCAACGCCAACGAGGATCACATGGCCGAGATCATCGAGTCGCCCTACACCATCCCGGGCGTCTCCGACGGCGGCGCGCACACCAAGTTCCTCACCGCCGGCTCCTACCCGACCGACTTCCTGATCTGGATGGTGCGCGACACGGGCCGAGTGACGCTCGAGGAAGCGCACTACCGGCTCTCCTACCTGCCAGCCCGCGCCGGCGGCTTCATCGGCCGCGGCGCGCTGACGGAGGGCGCCCCCGCCGATGTGGTCGTCTATGACCTCGACGGCCTCAAGCTCGATCCGGAGTTCCAGGGCGAGATCGTGCACGATTTCCCCGCCGGCGAGTGGCGCCGCATCCAGCGCCCGCACGGCTACCGCTGGATCCTGGTCAACGGCGAAGTCACCATGCAGGACGGCGAAGAAACGGGCGCGACGCCCGGCAAGCTGCTCCGCCACGGCCGCGGCTAGCCGCCGCCGAACGCCCTCATGCCCCCCTCCCCCTTGTGTGTGGGGGGAGGGGCTGCTCAGCCCCCACTTGCGGGGATAAGGAGCGAGGACGGCACCGCCACCGGCAGACCGCCTCCGCCCTCCGCTACTCCAGCAGCCCGCCCTGTTGGCCGGCGCGCAGCTTACTAGCGGCGGCGCTGATTTCCTGCCAGGAGTCGGCGAGGGCGTTGTAGCGCTGAGCCTCGCGGGAGCGGGACTGGGCGTCGCAGACGGCGAAGAGGCGGTAGGCGAGCTCGATTGCGGGGCCGGCGCTGCCGCCCAGCCCGAGCGCGACGCGGCCGGCGCCGTCGATTCCGGCCTGCTCCAGCGCCGCGGCGAGGTAATGGCAGGACTCCCAGGCGTTGAGCCGAGTATCTGAAGCCGGATCCCAACCTTCCCATTTGGCTAGGTAGCGCTCGAAGGGAATCAGCTGCACGCGGCCGCGCTGAGCCTGCAGCAGCCCGTCGCGCTGCAGCTCTGCAACCCCGATATTCTTCGCCTTGGAGAGGCTCTCCGCATCGCCATACGGGCCATCCGCGAAACCGTACTGCTCGAACCAGCGGATGCAGAACTGCGTATCAGCATCGAACGTCCCCTCCCGCTCAGAGAAGAACGCCTCGACCCCTTCATTGATCAGCTCCAACGCCCGCCGCACCGACATCCGCTCCCCGTTGGGCAGTACGACGGCGGCGTAGCGTGAAAACACCGCCATCCCGGGCCCAATCGATGCCTGGGGCAGGTCGACGGGCGCAATATGCTCGCCGATGAAGCGCTGCAGCGCTTCCGGCAGCTCGCGGCGCAGCGCGCTGAGAAACTGGGGCAGCGAGGCCGTCGGCGCGTCAGCGGGGCGGGGGCGGGAAGCGATCACGACGGAGGATGCGAGGGCGTTGGTATCCAGCGCATTGGGACGCTCGTAGCGTTCGGTGCGCATCGGCCAGGTCGCCGTAATCTGGAATCCTGTACTGATCAGGCCAGATAACATCGTCTCCCAGCCGGTGGAGACCGCTCCGCTCCCGCCTTCGCGGTGTTCTGCCTGCTTGTAGGCGTAGAACGTCGTCATCGGAATGCTGCCGGTGGTACGTCCGCGCATCAGGTCAAAAGCGTCGCCCAGGCGCTCCTCGAAGTGACGTTCGGCGCGCCGCCGGTCGCCGTCGAAGCGGTACGGCGCGGCGACTATCTCTTGGGCCTTGGGGGTCGCCAGCGTTGAGAGCTCTGCAGGGTAGACGCTGCGCAGCGAGCGGCGCAGCCAGACATAGAAAAAGTCGGCGATATCGGAGTAGATGATGTTGTCGTAGTAGGGCGGGTCTGTAGCGATTGCGAGCGGCGTATCGACGGGCAGCGCAGCTGCGCTGTCCATCTGGAAGACAGCTCCGCCGTGAACAGCCGGTTGCAGTCTCAGGAGGCAACTGGCGATCCACTCCAGCGAACCCGTCCAGCTGCCCGAGGCGCCGGAGAAGGGGTTGGCTTCGGGGAAATCCCAGACCATCGCGAGGGCCTGGCGGGCGAATACTGGCTCGACTTTCTCGCCGCCTTTGTTCCAGAGCGAGAGCACTGAGCCGCGGTTGGCAATGCGGCTGATATTGAAGGCGAGATATGTCGCGACCGCGTCCGCATATCGCTTCGCTTCGCTTCGCTTCGCTTCGCTTCGCTTATAATAGTCGCTTCCGCCGCATGCCTCCGCACCAGCTCCCGCGCTTCCCCAACTAGGTTGCTGAATGTTGTCAGCGCCGTCAGCTGGCGGGGCGTGAAGAGGTCGGCGTACTTCGTCATTCCGTAGGCGCGTACATTGATTTTCGGACTGTCGAACAACTCGAAGTCCATCTCGCCGTCTGGACGCGGGACGGCGGCGGTTTGCTCGTCCTGTACGTTGGCATTTCGATATACGCGCCGCCGATCGCCTGCTTCCACCACCGCTATCAGCTGATCGCCGAGCCCAGCCTTCCGCCCCTGCTCGCGAATCCAGCGGAACGGCGCAGCCGTTTCACAGAGTATGCAGACCGCGACCCCGCGGCTGACTGTACCCTGCAGTGGAGGCGCCTGATCGCCCCGCACCTCGAACCGTACCGACTTGCCGGCGATGACTGGATGCGCCCAAGCTTGCCGTCCGCGCTTCTTCGAGAGCTGGAACGACCGCACCAACGGCATCTCCGCCCCGCAGGCGGGATTGGGGCACTGCACCGTGCGCGCCCAATACCAGGCGATCACTGTTTCGCCGTTGGGCCCCTTCGGGTAAAGATGGCCGATCCGCTTCCAGGCCTGTTCGCGCATCCACTCGCCGTACCAGCGCACATCCGCGGCGAGGCCTGCAGCGCCCTGCCAATCGGCATCGGCGCCCAACTCGCCGCGCGCGTCTGGATTGACGGGGGGTAGGTCTGCGAACTTTGGCGGCAGCTCGATGAGCGCCTTCGTGATCAGCACGGCAACGGGGTTGAGGTCGGAAGCGTAGGCTTCAAGGCCCAAGCGTTGGGCCTCGAGCGGGATCGAGCCGCCGCCGCAGAACGGGTCGAGCAGCGGCGGCGGATTGCCGTCGGTGGCGGCGAGAATCAGCTCGCGCGCCGTACCGATCACCTGCTCATCCGTTGTGCTCTCCCACTTGACCAGCGTTTCGATAAATCGGAACAGCCGCCTGCGGCGCTGTTCCGCTTCGTCCAGTGCGCCCCAGTCGGTCGGCAGCGGGTTGGGCGCGGGCAGGTCATCGATCAGCGCGAGCAGCTCGGGCGGAACGCCCTCCTCGCCGGGGTCGTCGATCAGCGAGCAGAAGATCACCGCTCTGCAGGCTGCCAGCGGGCGGCGCGCCCACCAGAGGTGCAGGGTGCGGGGATGCCCTTTGATGAACGGATTGCGCTTCTCGGCTACCGACTCCCTATTGATCGCATCCAGCGGGATCGCTGTTTCAATCAGCTTACGGCGGTAGGTGGGCATAGCCGCGCGTCCTCTCCTGCGGCGGCAGTCTAGGGGCGATGGATCCAGACACAAGCAGTGCGCCAGAAAGGGGAGGGGGCTGCAGATCGAGAAGAGCGGAGAGTGGCGTCTCCCGCTACTTCAGCAGCCCGGCTTGTTGGCCGGCGCTGAGCTTGGCGGCGGCGGCGCTGATCTCCTGCCAGGAATCGGCTAATGCGTTGTAGCGCTGAGCCTCGCGGGAGCGGGACTGGGCGTCGCAGACGGCGAAGAGGCGGTAGGCGAGCTCGATCGCAGGGCCGGCGCTGCCGCCCAACCCAAGCGCGACGCGGCCGGCGCCGTCGATCCCCGCCTGCTCCAGCGCGGCGGCGAGATAGTGGCAGGATTCCCAGGCGTTCAACCGAGTATCGGCAGCCGGGTCCCAGCGTTCCCAGTTGGCCT
>CAYFZI010000075.1:0-4576 GCA_964347635.1 uncultured Dehalococcoidia bacterium | reverse complement strand
TGACGCCGGTGAGGTGGACGGCGAGGACGCGCTCCCAATACTCTCCCGGTTTGGCGGTCAGGGGCCCGGCGCTGGGGTTGGGCTCGAGATCCTCTGCAGCAGGCTGGCCGCTGACGTAGCGGGCGTGCAGGATGCCGGCCGCCGCGACGCAGTAGTCGAGCCGCCCGAACTCGTCGAGCGCGGCCTGCGCCATCGCGTCGCAGTCGGCCTCGCGGGAGACGTCGGCGCCGACGTACACAGCCCGCCCGCCGGCCTGCTCGATCACGGCAACTGTTTCCGCTCCGCGCGGATCGCCGGGCAGTCCGGCGGCGACCACGGCAGCGCCCTCGCGGGCCAGGCGGATCGAGATTTCGCGGCCCATCCCGCTGGCGCCGCCGGTGACCAGGGCGGCGCGGCCGCTAAAACGCTGCGGTTGGGCCGGCCAATCAGCCATGCTTCAGCTCCTGCTACTCGTGCTGATCCTGTGAGACGTTAGACGCCCTAGACGCCGTTGACCTGCTGCGGGTAGCGCCAGATCGCCTCGGGCTGCTCGGCTGTTTCGTCGAGCGTCCAGTGCGGCAGCGCGAGGCCGGGCGCTACATCTTTGAAGACCATCCGCATCCGGCTGCCGATCCCGACCTGGCGGACGAGTTCGGGCGGGGCGAGCTCGCCGTCGGGGCTGACGAGGTTGCCGGCGACGCGCAGCGCTTCGTGTTCGGAAGGTTCGCCGGACTGCGTGTCGAGCTCGACCAGCAGGATCATGTAGGGCGAGCGCTCGCGCAGGGCGGGCTGGATCGCGTGGTGCACCTCGCCGTAGGAATGCACTGCGCCGCGGGCGTCGACCGGGGCCCAGGTGAACTCGCGGTTCGAGCACCAGGGGCAGGCGGTGCCGGGCGGGTAGCGCAGCAGGCTGCAGGCGCTGCAGCGCTGCAGGTGGAAGTTGTGCTCGGCGCAGTGCTGGAAGTAGGCTTTGTTTTCGTTGTCGAGGTCTAGGACGGTCAGCGTCATCCCGAGATAATCGCCCTGCGGCATCATCTGCTCCGATCGTGAGGATTGGTCGGCGGCGGTCGGCTCGTCTGCGGCTGGCTCAGCCCTTGCGCATAATCAGCGATGAGCCGGTACCGGGCATCGCCCAGCCGAGATTCTGCGTGATATTTAAGTCGGGCACCTGGCGGCAGCCGCCGCCGGCGGACGGTTCGGCGTAGTTGAAGCTGTGCTGCTTGCCGCCCTGTTCATCGACGGGGCAGTAGTCGTCGACTTGGCCGCGCAGCTGGCGCACGTTTTCGATGATCATGTTCATTCCGTGCGTGTAGCCCTCGCAGAGGTGGCCGCCGCTGGTGTTATTGGGCCGCTCGCCCCCGAGCCGCATAATCCCGCTGCTGACGTAGTCGCCGCCTTCGCCCTTCGCGCAGAACCCGTAGTCCTCCAGCTGCAGCATCGAGGTAAAGGTGAACGCATCGTAGGCGCCGGTGCACTGGATGTCCTCGGGGCCGAGGCCGGCGTTGCGGTAGATCAGATCCTTGATGTAGTAGCCGGCAACGGTCGAGATCGGTCCGTGCTGGAAGTGCATATCGATGCGCGGCTTGCAGACGCGCCCGGCCACGCCCAGAATCCGCGCCGGCGTGTTGCGGTAGTCATACGCGCGCTCGACGCTGGTTACGATCAGCGCCGTCGCGTTATCGGTTTCGACGCAGCAGTCGAGCAGGTGCAGCGGCTTGCAGATCATCCGGCTGTTCACCACGTCCTCCACGGTAACGCGCTGCTTGTAGTAGGCCTTGGGATTGTTCGAGGCGTGCTCGGAGTGGATCACCTTGACCATCGCGACCTGCTCGGGCGTGGTGCCGTAGTCGTACATGTGGCGCATGAAGGTGGGCGAGAAACTCTGCCCGGCGCTGAACCAGCCGTAGGCCGCGCTGTGCAGCGCATCGCCGCCGATTGGGATGCTGGCGCGCGCGCCGGTGCCGCCGATCCGCACCTGCGAGTAGCCGTTCATCGAACGGAAGATCACGACCGTCTCGCACATCCCGGCCTCGATCGCACCGATCGCGAGGCCGATCAGCGCCTCGCTGCTCGAACCGCCGCCCTGCACATCCATATAGAAGTTGAGCCGAATGCCGAGGTCCCCGGCGAGCATCGGCGATGCGGTCGAGTCGTTGCCCGCGTAGGACATCATGCCGTCGATTTCGGCCGCGCTGAGGCCGGCGTCGTCCATCGCGTTTTTGATCGCCCAGGTGCCGAGCGCGCGCGTCGTCATGCCCGACCCGCGCGTGTACGTCGTCTCGCCGACGCCGATAATCGCGTACTTGTCGCGCAGATACTTGTCCGAAGTTGTGTCGATTTCGCTCATCGGGCCGGCTCCTCTCGAGGCCGCAGCCGAAGGGGCGGCAGCAGGCGCAGTCTAGGGGAGGCGCTCAGCCGCCGGAGGGGCCGGCTCGCGCGCGAAGACGGCGGCGTAGAGCCAGCGCCCGCGCGGGCCGACGAGCTCGGCCATTGCGCGGTAGGCGCGGCGCCGGTAGCCCCAGCCGAACTCGGAGCGCTCCACCTGTTCGAGCCAATCGAAGAGGTGGACTTCGGCGAGCTCGCGGAGCTGCTCGGGGGTCAGTGCGATCGCGCCGCCCCCGCGGTCGCGAATTGTCGGGCGCTCGGCGCCGGCCAGCGCTTCGCGGACAGCGGCGTCGAACGATTCGCGGTCCATTACACAGTTGCACCAGGCGAGCTGCTCGGCGCGCCGGCCGATCAGCGCGCGGACGCGCCCACGCTGTTCGAGCGGCAGCGTGAACCCTTGAAACCGCTCGGTGCCGTAGATCGAGTGGAACATGCCGGCCGCGGCGACATGGGCCGCGGCGCCGCGCGCCAGCAGCAAGTCGTGGACGGCGCAAAGATGCTGGAGGAAATCGCCGCCGCTGTGTTCGATCGCCGCGGTGCCGAGCGATTCCAGGAACGCAACCATCTCGCGCCGCGGCGCCACCTCCAGCATCTGCCAATCTCCCTGTGCTGCACCGGCGCTGCGCTTGCGCTGCGCCCTTATCCTACCTGCGTGTCTACTGCATGCGCCCGCCCGACAGGCTGTCTGCGGGCCGTGAGCGAGCGTGAGTGAGGATGAGACGATGCCCGATGCTCTGAGCGACCAGCAAGTATCCGCCGCCGCCGATTTTCTCGATGCAGCGGCCGTCGCGGGCGGGCCGCTGCCGGCGATTCCGGCAGAGTGCCGCCCGCAGACAGCGGCCGACGGGCAGCGCATCTTCGCGGCGCGCTGGGCGAAGACGGGCGCGCCGGCCGTCGCCTGGAAGGCGGCGGTGCTCGGGGGCGAGATGATGCTCGCCCCGTTCTTCGAGGGGATGCTTTCCGAGAGTCCGCTGCAGATTTCGGCCGCGCTGTTCAACCACTGCGTGATCGAGGGCGAGGTCGCCTTCCGGATCGGCAGCGGGCTTGCGCCGCGCGCCGGCGGCTACAGCGATGCTGAGGTGCAGGCGGCGGTGAGCAGCGCGCACGCGGCGATCGAAGCGCCGAACATTCGCTACGCGGAGCCGGCGGGGATGCCCGGCATGGCCGCCGACGGCATCGGCGCGCAGGCGCTGGTGATGGGCCCGGAGATCGCGGATTGGAGGGATCGCGACCTGCACAGCATCGAGGTGGAAGTGCTGATCGACGGCGAACCGGTCGCCGGCGGGCGCGCTGAACGGCCCGATCCGCTCGAAATCCTGAGCGCCGCGGTCAACGAGATCGGCGCGCGCGGGATGACCGTCGCTGCCGGCCAGGTGATCACGACGGGCGCGGCCGCGCTCTACCAGCCAGCCTCTGCCGGGCAGACCGCAACGGTGCGCTTCGCGGGCGTCGGCGATGTGGTGATGGAGCTGGCGTAGCGGCGCGATCGCGCGCTCAGTCGAGGCGGCCGATCGCGTTGACTTTCCAGATCCCGTCGACCTCCAGCCAGTCAGTGTAGATGCCGCCCTCGCCGTCGTCGCCGCGGAACCAGATGTGGTAGCGGTTGCCGTCTTGCGGGCGCAGCTCGTATTCGTCCGAGCCTTCGGCGCTCTCGGGCTGAGCCTGCAGGGCGAGCGCCTGGATCAGCCCCTGCGGGGTGAACATCGGCATCAGCGCGGCGATGTTGTCCGCGATCAGGTGCTGCGCCAGCCGCTCCACGGTTTCTGAGAGGTCCGCCACAGTTCTCCGCCTTCGGGAATGGCGGCGCCTGCGCCTGCGCCGCCTACTGCCAATTCCGCGTATTGTCGCAGAGATTGCCGCAGAGCCGGCAGCGCAGCGATTCGGAGCTTCCAGTTGACCAGCGATGTGACCAGCGATCCCATCATCGTGGCCGCGAACGTGCACAAGACCTACGCCGCGGAGGGCGAGCCGGTGCGCGCCCTGCGCGGCGTCTCGCTGACCGTGGAGCGCGGTGAGATGGTCTCGATTATGGGCCCCTCAGGCTGCGGGAAGACGACCCTCTTGAACTGCCTCTCCGGCCTGGAGGTGATCGACGAAGGCGAAATTCTGATTGAGGGGCAGCCGATCCAGACGATGCCGGACAACCTGCGCACGGACTATCGGGCGCGGCGGATGGGTTTCGTGTTTCAGTTCTACAACCTGCTGCCGGTGC
>CAYFZI010000074.1:0-4689 GCA_964347635.1 uncultured Dehalococcoidia bacterium | reverse complement strand
GAGATGCTGGATCGTGGATGGCTTGCCTTTGCCGAGGTACGCGAAGTCGATGATATTATCGCGGTCCATGGCGAGGTGGAACGCGTACGGTACGCGGCGGTCGAGCCAGGGGTTATCGGCCCATTCCGTGTTGTAGTTGAAGCGCATCGAGAGCGGCAGCACGACAGCGCGCTCGAAGCGGACATGGTCGGGGAAATCGGCGGCGATCCCGTCAATGGTGACCGACGGGAGGCTGACGAGGTCCAGCTGGCCGCCGCGGTAGGCGGTTTCGGCGGCCGTGGGATCGTCGATAATGATCCAGGTGATGCTGTCGAGGAAGGGCATCTGTTGGCCGTCGAGCGAGCGCCAGTAGTCGGGGTTGCGCTCGAGGTGCAGCCGGCCTTCCGGCTCGAAGACGGTGGGGATAAAGGGGCCGCAGCCGGAGACGAGGTCAACGTTGGTCTGCTCGTCCAACCACTGTTGGTCCCAGAGTTCGATCGCCTCGGTTGAGGTCATGAACGAATAGCCCATGTGGACGGTCTCGAGGTATGTGGCGTCGGGGCCGTCGGTCTTGAGCGTGAGCGTCTGTTCATCCGGGACGTCGACAGAGGCCGTGCTTTGATAGATCCCGGCGCGGAAGAAGCGCGCGTCGGGCGCGCCGTCCGCGTCGAGCGCGGCAATCTGGCGGTTGATGTTGGCGGCGGCGTCCTGGGCGGTGAACAGCCGCCCGCCCTCGGTCGGGTACCGATCCCAGAAGCGGGCGCCCTGGTCGAAGCGGAAGATGTACGTCTCGCTGTCGGGGTTCTCCGGGAGCGAGGCAAGGTCGGAAGCGTAGACACGCTCCCAGCTGTTGTAATCGCCGACCTGCACGAGCCGCCCCATGGAATCGTTGAAGACGTGGAAGGGGTGGGCGAGGTTGGCTTTGTGGGGGTCGAAGCCGTCCCAGTTCGCGGGGGTGTAGATCGAGAGATTGCCACCGTACTGGCGCTGCGGGGCGGCCTGCTGGACGACCTGCTGTTGATCGTCGCCGTCGGCCGGCTCGGCCTGTTGATCGGCCCGGCTTGCTTGTTGATCGGCCTGGTCGGCGGTCTGCTGCTGCGCTTGCGGCTGCTGCTGTTGCGACGCCGCTTGCTGCTGCGCCTGAGCTTGCTGTTGCTGCTGCGACTGCTGGCTGGCGGCCGCCGCCGGCTGTGCATCGTCGTCGTCATCGTCGCCGCAGCCGACCAGGGCCAGCCCGGCCGCGCCCACGCCGGCGCGCCCTGAGGCGCGCAGGAGCGCGCGCCGGCTCAGCCGCTGGCGCCGCATTCGCTGCCAATAGTTGCGCTCTGCCATGTTGGGCCCCTCTCGCTCATCCCGCGGATAGATCGGCAAAGATAGCCCAAGTGTCAACCAAAATGCACAGGGGCGCAGCTCCCGCCTTCCCCTCTCCCCCCACAAGCGGGGAAGGGGGTAGATGGGAGCGGTATCTCCCCCGCAAGCGGGAGAGCACGGAAGCGGGGCTGGAGCCGTTCTCTTTTCCGAGTGGAAAGAGCGAAGTGCTGTCTTGCGCGAAGGCCCTGTCTAGTTAGGCGGGGCGGCTGCGCTCCGGCACTTCGGGGTGGCTGTGGTCGATCCAGAACTCCTTGCGCCAGTGCCAGCCCTCGCGCTCCCAGACGTTCTTGGCTCGATCGGGCATGGTGAGGTAGGGCCAATGGATTGAGGTGTCGATCCCGTTGCAGGCGACGGAGAAGGCGGCGAAGCCGTCGAGGCCGTAGCGGTCGTCTTCGCCGAGCAGAATCCAGGAGACCTCAGTCGCCATCTCGCGCCGCTTCTCGTTGTCCAGCGTGACCCGCATCTCCTTCACGATCTCTTCGACCGGCGGGAAGTTGTAGTGCTCGTTGTTCCCGGAGGCGCCGAAGACGAGCCGGTTGTTCCAGGCCCCGGTCGGGTCGCCGGTGCCGGCCCCGACCCAGATCGGCAGGTGGCCGGGGAACTTGCCCTCCGTCAGCTGCTGGAAAATCGAGTCGTAGGGCTCGAGCTCGATCCTGATCTTGACATCCAGCGCATCGCGGTACATGTTGGTGTACAGCTCGGAGGTGCCGGGATAGCGGCCCTCGAAGATATCGGCGACGATCATGTCGTACACAGTGCCGGGTTCCACGCCGGCCGCGTCCAGCAGCTTGCGCGCTTCAGCGTTGTCCTCATCTTTGACCGGCCGGTAACCAGCGAGCGAGCGCAGCTCTTCTTCGGGAATCGCCCAGGCATGATACCAGTTGATGTGCTGGATCGCCGAGACTTTGCCGTTGCCCAGGAACGTCTGGCCGATGATGGCGTCGCGGTCCATCGCGATATGGAAGGCGTAGGGCACGCGGCGATCGAGCCAGGGGTTCTCGTCCCACTGGGTGTTGAAGTTGTAGCGGTTCGCGAAGGGCAGTACGACCGGCCGATTGAACCGAACGTGATCGGGGAAGTCCGCCTCGATCCCGTCCACGGTGGGCGCCGGGAGACTATCGACGTGGTCGATCGCCCCGGTGCGGTAGGCCGTCTCCACTGCGGTCGGGTCCTGCAGGATCAACCATGTGATGCTGTCGAGGAAGGGCATCGTCTGCCCATCGAGCACGTCCCAGTGCTCATCGGGGCGGCGCTCGAGGTGAACCCGCCCTTCGGGTTCGAACACGGTGGGGATAAACGGCCCGCAACCGGATACCAGCTCGACATTGGCCTGCTCATCGCGCCAGCGCAGGTCCCACAGCTCGATCGCCTCTGGCGAGGTCATGAACGAGAAGCCCATGTGCGTGGTTTCGAGGTAGGTGGAGTTGGGGCCGTCGGTTTTGAGCACCAGTGTCTGCTCATCGGTCACGTCGACCGCGGCCGTCTCCTGATACAGCGCGGCGCGCCAGAAGAGCGAGTCCGGCTCTCCGTTGGCGTCGACCGCGTCGATCTGGCGGCGAATGTTGACCGCTGCATCCTCGGCGGTGAACAGCCGCCCGCCCTCGGTCGGGAAGCGATCCCAGAAGCGCGCGCCGCGGTCTGCCTTGAAGATGTACGTCTCGTCGTCCGGAATCTCCGGCAGCGACATCAGGTCAGGCCCGTAGACTGGCCCTGTGTTGTCGTACATCTGAATCAGCCGCCCCATCGCATCGTTGAAGAGGAAGAAGGGCAGCGCGAAGTTCGAGCGGTGGGGGTCGAAGAAGTCGAAGTTCCAGGGCATGTCGCGCGAGAAATTGCCCCCGTACTGGCGTACGATCTGGCTGCTGGCTGCTGGCTGCTGGCTGCTGGCTGCTGGCTGCTGCGACTGCGGCTGCTCGCCCTCGGCCGCCGCTTGCTGATCGGCGCGCTCGGCCTGCTGATCGGTCTGCGCCTGTTGCTGCTGCGCGGGTGCAGCCTGCTGCGCCTGAGCCTGCTGCTGCGCCTGGGCGACCGACGACGACGGCGCGTCGTCGTCATCGTCGCCGCAGCCGACCAGGGCCAGCCCGGCCGCGCCCACGCCGGCGCGTCCTGAGGCGCGCAGGAGCGCGCGCCGACTCAGCCGCTGACGCCGCATTCGCTGCCAATAGTTGCGCTCTGCCATGATCCGTACCTCTCGACCGCTCGCTGTAATCGATGCCCGTCCGCCGTAGGCGGCGTCAGCCGCCGGCGGCGGCCAGCAGGCCGACTTCGGGCACGCCTTCAAAGTTGGGCAGCGTGGTCAGCGGCGGTTTCTCCGGCTCTTCGAAGGCCGGCATCACTTCGGCGGCGAAGCGGCGCAGCGAAGCCAGGATCTTCTCGTGCGGCACCACCTGATCGAAGTTGATCAGGAAGACCATGCGGTCGACGCCGACGGCCTCCCACTCGCGCAGCGCCGCGATCACCGTGTCGGGGCTGCCGATCGGGGTGCCCTGCTGGAGCGGGCTGAGCACGTCGCCGGGGCGGTCGCGCAGCTGGATCGCACTGGCCTGCGAGCTGTAGGCGGGCGAGGGGTAGATGTTGCCGACGCCGACGAGGTGGGCGGCGGCGTTCATGAAGGCCATCGCGCCGGCGCCGCCGAGCCGCTGCGCTTCCTCGTCCGACTCGCCGCAATACATCCAGCCGACGCCGTTGACGCAGTTGTTGACGAACTTGCCGACGGGGTCGGCGTTTTTGATCACGCGGCGGTAGTCGGCGATGCGCTGCTCATACTGCTCGGGGGTGCCGATCGAGACGCCGAGCAGGCCCATGCCGCGCTCGGCGGCCTGGATCGCCGTCTCGGGGCTCGAGACCGCGACCCACATCGGCGGATGCGGCTTCTGGACCGGCTTGGGCAGGACGGCGCGCTCGGGCATCGAGAAGTATTTGCCCTGCCAGCCGGAGATTTCGTTGGTCCACATCTGCGGGATCGCGCGGATCACCTCGTCCCACATGTCTTTGGTGTCGTCCGGCTCGACCTGGAAGCCGCCCAGCTCGGTCCAGGTGGCGGCGCGGCCGGTGCCGAACTCGAGCCGTCCGTTGGAGATGATGTCCAGCGCCGCGGCCCGCTCGGCGACCCGCGCAGGGTGGTTGACCTGCGGCAGGCAGAGCGCGATGCCCTGGCCGATGTGGATGTTCTCCGTTTGCGCCGCGGCCGCAGAGAGGAAGACCTCCGGGGCGGGCGAGTGGCTGTACTCCTCCAGGAAGTGGTGCTCCACCTCCCAAACCTGGTCGAAGCCCAGCTCGTCGGCCAGGCAAATGTGCTCCAGCGCCTGGTGGTAGACGCGCCACTCAGAGATATCGCTC
>CAYFZI010000073.1:0-6388 GCA_964347635.1 uncultured Dehalococcoidia bacterium | reverse complement strand
CCTCCAACATCCTGTTGGTCACGCTCGGCGTGTTAATCCTCTGGCTCGGATGGTTCGGCTTCAACGGCGGCAGCCAGCTGACGCTCTCCAGCGCCTTCGACGCCGTCGCCGTCAGCCATATTCTGGTCAACACCAACCTCGCGGCGGCGGCCGGGGTGATGGCCGCGTTGGCGATCTCACGGCCGCTGCTGGGCCGCACCGACCTCTTCGCCGGGCTCAACGGCGCCATTGCCGGGCTCGTCTCGATCACCGCCGGCCCCGATTTCGTGGACCACTATTGGGCCGTCGTGATCGGCGCGATCGGCGGCGCGCTGTGCACCGGCGGACTGAAGCTGCTGGAGCGGATCAAACTCGACGACGTGGTCGGCGCGATCCCCGCCCACCTCTTCGCCGGGATCTGGGGCACCCTGGCTGCGAGCATCACCGCCGGCGGCGATTTTCCCGTCCAACTGCTCGGCGTGGTCGCCGTCGGAGCGTTTGTGTTCTCACTCTCCTGGCTGCTCTGGCGGCTGCTCGATGCGGCGCTCGGCGCACGGATCTCCGCCGACGTCGAACGCCTCGGGCAAGACGCCGGCGAGCTCGGCATCGAGTCGTACCCCGAGTTCGTGCTGATGCCGGAAGAGATAGAAGACTGACGGCGGGTTAACTACTGGCCGACGGCGGCTGCGCGCTCACAGCCCGATCGCGCAGCCGTCCGCACGCGGATCCGAGCCGGCCCAGAGCACGCCCGTTTCCGGATCCCGCGCGATGATCTGGCCCTTGCCCACGGCCCCGCTGCGCAGCGCACCCGAGGCCGGACGGACCGGATGCCCGAGCTGCGCCAGCGCGCTGATCGTCTCGACCGGAATGCCGTCCTCGACCCAGATATCGCCGTTGGGCGGGTCGGCGTAGATTGAGAAGCGCGGCTCATCGATCGCCGCCTGCGGGTCCATCCCGCGATCGATCAGGTTGATCGCGACCTGAGTGTGCCCCTGTGGCTGGTTCCAGCCGCCCATCACGCCGAAGGCGGCGAAGAGCGCGCCGTCGGGCCGCGTCAGCATCGCCGGCATGATCGTGTGGTAGGGCCGCTTGCTGCCTTCGAGCGCGTTCGGGTGCCCCGCCTCCAGCGCGAACCCGGCGCCGCGGTTCTGCAGGCTGAACCCGCAGCCGCGCGGCACGATGCAGCTGCCGAAGCCTTCATAGTTGCTGTTGATAAATGAGCAGGCGTTGCCCTCGCCGTCCACCGCGCAGAGGTAGACAGTGTCCGACGCACCGGGCAGCTCGCCCGCCGCGGCCAGCTCGAGCGCGGCGTCGGCGGAGATCAGCGCGCGCCGCGCCGCCGCGTACTCCTTGCTCAGCATCGCCTCGATCGGCACATCGGCGCGCGCCGGGTCGGCCACATACGCCCGCGCGTCGGCGAAGGCGAGCCGAATCGCCTCGATCGTCGGGTGCAGCGCCTCCACGGAGCGCGGCGCGGCCGCGGCGATGTCGCAGCGCTCGAGGATATTCAAAGCCATCAGCGCCGTGATGCCCTGTCCGTTCGGCGGGCATTCGTAGACGCGGCAGCCGCGGTAGACGGTCGAAAGCGGCGCGTCGAAGGTCGAGCAGTGGCCGCTCAGATCGTCGAGCGTCATACAGCCGCCGTGCAGTTCGAGCGCTTCCACGATCGCCCGCGCCGGCGCGCCGCGGTAGAACGCGTCAGGGCCGCCTTCAGCGACAGCGCGCATCACCCGCGCGATCGGCGGGTTGCGCCAGACTTCGCCGGGCCGCGGCGCCCTGCCTTCAAGCAGTAGGTCGGCGCCCGCCGGCCCCTTGCCCGCCAGCAGCGTCTCCTGGCTCTGCCAGCCGCGGCTGATCACCGGCGTGAGCGGAAACCCGTCCTCGGCCAGCGCAATCGCCGGCGCGAGCAGGTCGGCGAGCGGCATCCGCCCGAAACGCGCGGCCGTGTCGGCCCAGCCGGCGATCGTGCCCGGCACGGTGACCGCGTGAGGCCCCAGGCGCTCGAAGCCCGCCGCGCCGCCGGCCCGCTCCAGCGTCAGCGCGCGGGGGCTGCGCCCGCTCCCATTGACCGCCTCCACGGCGCCGTCCGCAGCGCGGTAGAACAGACAGAAGCAGTCGCCGCCGATGCCCGTCGAGTTTGGCTCCGTCACCGCCAGCGCGGCTGCCGCCGCAACAGCGGCGTCGGCCGCGTTGCCGCCGGCCTGCAGCATCGTCACGCCGGCCAGCGTGGCGAGCGGCTGGCTCGAGGCCACGGCGCCGCGCGTCGACAGAATCGGCGAGCGGCGCGATTCCCAGCGAATCGGATGCTCGTACACGCGCGCAGTCTAGCCCGCCCGGCAGCGCCATCGCGTAGACTGCCCCTGTTTAGAGGCGCTGCCGCGTAGAGGAGCTTGCGATGACCACGACCGCCGTCAAGCCGCTGGTGACCCCCGAGCAGGTCGATTTCTACCACGAGCGCGGATACCTGCTGATTCCGAACTTGCTGCCCGATGAGACACTCCAGGCGCTGCGCGCTGAGACCGACAGGATCGTCGCCGAGGCCGCAGGCCTGACCGAGCACGATGCGCGCTACGACCTCGAGGACTCGCACACCCCCGAGCAGCCGCGCGTGCGGCGGCTCAAGTCGCCGCACGCGCACTGGCCGTTCTTCCGCGAGCTGGCCCAGCACCCGGCCCTGATGGAAGTGGTGACGGCGCTGATCGGCCCCAACGTGCGGCTGCAGAACGACAAGCTGAACATGAAGGAGGCGCAGTACGGCGCGCCCGTCGAGTGGCACCAGGATTGGCCGTTCTACCCGCACACCAACGATGACCTGGTCGCGGCCGGCATCCTGCTCGACGACTGCTATGAGCAGAACGGACCGCTGCTCGTCGTGCCCGGCTCGCACAAGGGCAAGATCTACGACCACCACCACCCCGAGGAGCGCTACTTCACAGGCGCGGTGGAGCCGAGCGAGTTCGATTGGGATATGGAGCGCGATCTGGTCTCGCTCGAAGGCCCGGCCGGCTCGGTCTCGTTCCACCATGTGCGCACGATGCACGGCTCGGCCCTGAACCGCTCCGAAAACGCCCGCCGCCTGCTGCTCTTCGGCTACGCCGCCGCCGACGCCTGGCCGATTCAGGGCCTGGGCCGCATGACGCTCGACTACTACCGCGGCCTGATCTGCGCCGGCGAAGATGTCGAGCAGCCCCGCCAGACCAACGTGCCCGCCTACCTGCCGCTGCCGCCGGCCCCCAAGCAAGGCTCGATCTACGAAAATCAAAAGGCGGTCAAGACCCGCTACTTCGAAACCTACGAGAAGCGGTAAACGGCACAGCCGAGCACGCAAACACGGCTGCCGCACCAACTGGACGCCGTCAGCGCAAACTGCGCGGCTCAGCCGCAGCGGGGAGGCAGCATGACTTCCCAAGACAGCGGCAAGCCCCTGCACCTCGCTGATCTCACGATCAAAGGCTTCTTCGGAATCCGCGATCTGACGATCAACCGCCTGGGCCGGGCGACGCTGATTGCAGGCCAGAACGGTGCGGGCAAAACCACAGTGCTCGATGCCGTTCGACTCTTCGCCGATCGCGGGCGATCAAGCACGCTCAGCTCCATTCTCCACCGCCGCGACGAGCTGTATGAATATGAAGATGATGACGGCAATACCACATCTGATATTAAATGGGATTCGCTCTTCCACGGCTGGAGCATAAACGGGGATTCACAGATCGTTATTGGCCCCGTAAACTCCCCGCAGCTGTGTGTATCCACTCGATCGCCGCAGGAGAGCGAAGTTGCATCACTGAGCCCCGAGTACGTCAGACCAATCTACGACGAGCCACTGATGCTCAGCGCCAGATATCAGGGCGCCGAGCTGACCACGCCGATGCTTCCTACACGCTCCCGCCTCCCCACGCTGCGTCGGCTCACACGGCCGCGCCGCGGCCTGACGCGAGAAGCGGTTGACACCCTCCCCGGCACTACGGTTGGCCCAGACCTCCTGGACAATTCAGCCATCGCAAATCTCTGGACAAAAGTCGCGCTCACTGATGCTGAAGCTCGGGTCATCGAGACGCTCAACCTCGCCTATTCGACGCGAGGCCGAGTAGAAAAAATCGCTTTGATCGGCGGCGAACGATACGTTGCGCACCGCCCGATCGTCCGGCTCGCCGGCCTGGACCATCCGATACCGCTCAAGAGCCTCGGCGACGGAGCCGTCCGCCTGTTCTCGATTGCACTCGCACTCGAAAACAGCCGCGGCGGTTTCCTGCTGCTCGACGAAGTCGAGAACGGCATCCATCACTCAATCGAAACAAGCTTCTGGAACGCTGTTTTGCAAACAGCGCATCAGAACAATGTTCAAGTGGTTGCAACGACTCATAGCTGGGATGCAGTCGCAGGCTTTGCCCGGGCCGCTGTTGCGCTGAAAGATATTGAAGGAGTGCTTGTGCGTCTCGAGCGCGGCGGCGAGGATACCTACGCAGTTGAGTACTCTGAAGAGGATCTCGATGTGGTCGCCGAACAGGGCATCGAGGTCCGATAACGAATGCCGGGGCCAACTTCTGAACCTGCCCCGCGGCTCTTGATCGTTGAAGGCCAGGACGATCTGCATTTTGTCAGGCATCTTTGGAGGCGAATGCAGACAAGCGCAGCCGCCCCCAAGATCAAGTCGGGGCACGGTTTGCCCAAGACCTTGAAATCCATTCCCGTCGAGATTCTGAACCTACAACGGGCTGTACCTGAACCGCGTGTGTTGGGAATCGTTGTTGATGCGGATGATAAGCCCGGCCGACGCTGGCATGATATTCGAGAGAAGCTGACGGCGGTAGGAGTCAACGCGCCGCTCCGCCCTGCCCTGGACGGCACGATCATTGATGCCCATGGACTCTTTCCCCGAATCGGCGTGTGGATAATGCCGGACAACACGAACAGCGGAGAGCTCGAGAGCCTCGCCCTGTCAATGATCTCCGCCGACGATCCTGTCCTGCCGCGCGCACGCCGGTACATCGAGGACATCCCTGCCGAAGCGCGGAAGTTCTCCAAGCAGAAAACCGAGCGTGCAGTCTTGCATGCCTGGCTCGCAACCCGCAGCATGCCCGCGCGGATGGGGCTTGCCGTCTCGGAGGAGGATTTGGACACCGCGTCTCCCCTCTGCCAGAAGTTCGCCTCGTGGCTTCTGCGATTGTTCGACCCGCAAGCCGCAGGCACGCCTTAGACCGCAGAGCCGCGGCAGCGCTCCGACGCGCACAGCTCAGAATCTCTAGCCTTGCCTCGCCTGACAGGAGGCATAAGATGGCAAGCGCGAACTATTGGTCTCGAATGCGTACGCGGCGCGTCTCGCGGCGCTCAGTGCTGCGCGGGGCCGCGCAGGCCGGCCTGGGCGCGAGCGCGCTCGCGCTGGTCGGCTGCGGCGACGATGACGAACCGGCGGCGGCGCAGACTGCTCAGCAAGCCGCCCAGCAGGAACAGCCGCAGCCGGCGGCGGAACAGCCGGAGCCGCAGCAGCAGCAAGAGCCGCCCGCCGCCCAGGCCGGCGCTGAGACGCCGCCGATTGGCGGCGAGCTGCGCATCTCTGACACTTCTGACCTAGCCTCGTTCGACGGCTTCCTCACCTTCGGCTACAAAGCCTTCCTGCACGGCCACAACTGCTACCCGATGCTGACCCAGTTCGCCAACGAGCCGGGCCAATCCTCGATCGACTTCCAACCCGAGCTCTGGCTGGCCGACTCGCACGAGCAGCCGGACGAGACCACCCACATCTTCACGATCAAGCCCAACGCGGTCTGGGAGGATCGCGCACCGGTCAACGGCCGCAACGTGACGGCCGAAGACGTCGTGTTCTCCTACGCCGGCGATCGCTACGCGAACTACCCCAACCGCGGCGCGATTCAGCCCAGCCTGGTCGGCGTCGAGGCGACCGACGATCGCACCGTGCAGTTCAAGCTGAACGGGCCGCTGGCGCCATTCCTGCTCTACCTCGGCCACCACGCCGGGCCCTACGTGATGCCGCCGGAGCTGCTCGTCGACGAGATGTCGCGCACCACGATGATCAGCGCCGGGCCCTACCTGCTCGACGAATATGAGCCCGGCTCGCGCGTCGTCTACAAACGCAACCCCAACTATTTCAACTCGCCCAAGCCGTACAGCGAGACGCTGGTGATCAACTTCCTCAGCGACCTCTCGGCGATCGCCGCGGCCTTCCTGAGCGGCGAGCTGAACACGACCTGGTTCGGCGTCGACCCGCCGATCGTCGAAGAGCTTGAAGAGGGCATCCCCGGCGCCATCTGGGAGTTCCAGCCGAGTCTGGTGATCGGCGGGATCTTCCCGGACCTCGCGCTCGAGCCGTTCACCGACCCGCGCGTGCGCCAGGCGATGTCGGCCGCGATCGACCGCGACTCGATCCTGGCCGTCGGCGGCGCGCTGGAGC
>CAYFZI010000072.1:0-6924 GCA_964347635.1 uncultured Dehalococcoidia bacterium | reverse complement strand
TCAACATGTCGGTCACCACCGACAATGAGGATGTTCGCAAAACTTTCGAGCCTCAGTGCCCATCCAACACCCAACGTATCGACGCGTTGCAGGAAGTCCACGCCAGCGGGATCGGATCGTGCATCACCCTCTGCCCGCTTCTCTGGGTCGACGATGCCGACGTATTCGCGGAGCGCCTGATCGGCACAGGTATCAAAAAGGTGATCGTCCAGCCGTTCAAATTCCAGAGCGGAAAGTTTGTTGCGCAGACGCGTGAGGGCGCTTTGTCGCTGATGTCGCGAAAGCTCGATTGCCGTCCCCCTCTCGTTCAACGCGAGTATATGAAGCACTACAGGGATACCCTCTCTGTCCTGCGCACCAAGCTCAAGTCCCGCAGCGTCCGCCTTGGCGAGGGCAAAGAAGGCTTCGCGCCGCCCTTCTAGTATGCTTCCCCCATGACCGGCTCCGACTCCGCTCTCGACGGTGTACGGGTGCTCGACCTCAGCTCCGAGATGGGCTGGTACGCGGGCAAGCTGCTGGCGGACCTGGGGGCGGATGTGATCAAGGTCGAGCCGCCCGGCGGCGACCCCGGGCGGGGGCTGCCGCCCTTCTACGCTGATCGCCCGGGGCGCGAGACTAGCCTGCGCTTCTGGTATTTCAACGCCAACAAGCGCTCCGTCACCGTCGACCTCGCGCAGCACGACGGCCGCCACCTGTTCGGGCGGCTCGTGCAGACCGCCGACATCGTGATCGAGTCGTTCGGCGCCGGCGGGCTGGAAGCGCTGGGCGTCGACGCCGCGGCGCTGCGCGCGCGCCGGCCGGCGCTGATCTGGGTCAGCATCAGCGGTTTCGGTTTAGACGGCCCGCACGCCGGCTGGGAAGTGACCGACATCGTCGCGCAGGCGATGGCTGGGATCGCGACGCTGGCCGGCGACCCCGAAGGCCCGCCGCAGCGGATCGCCGGCAATCAGGCCTACATCGTCGCCGGGATCTCCGCCGCGCAGGGCGCGCTGCTCGCGCTGCTCCACGCTGAGGCGGGCGGCGAGGGGCAGCTGGTCGAAACCTCGCTCCAGGAAGCCCTCTCGATCTGCCAGGAAACGGCCCACCTCGGCTGGGATTTCCAGCGAGTCTCGCGCGAGCGGATCGGCGAACAGCACCGCATGCCCGGCATCGGCACCTACCAGACGCGCGACGGTTACATCTACAGCGCTGTCGGCATCCCCGGCTTCGGCGCGCCTTGGGCCGAGCTGATCAGCTGGATGGCCGAGGAAGGCCAAGCGGCCGAGCTGACCGAGCCGCAGTTCGCCGAGGCCTTCGCCGCCTTCGACATGCGCACGCTCGGCGACCCCGAGCGGCTCGCCGCCCTTGCGCCCCTGCTCAACCGCGCGCAGGAGCTGCTCTCCGCGTTTTACGCCGCCAAAACCTCGATGGAGATCTACGAGCAGGGCCAGGCGCGGCGCCTGCTGATCGGCATGGTCGCCTCGCCCGCCGACATCAGCGAGAACCATCACCTCGCCGCGCGCGAATGGTGGGTGGAGCTGGAGCAGGGGCGCGGGGTCGACGCGGAAGCCGTGCCGCTGCGGATGCCCGGCGCGCCCTACCGCCTCTCCGCTGCGCCCACCCGCATTCGCCGCCCCGCGCCGCGCATCGGCGAACATAACCGTGAAGTCTGGGTCAACGAGGTCGGCATACCGGCTGAGGACTTGCAAGTCTATGCAGGGGAGGGAGCGGTATGACGCGTCCGCTCGAGGGCGTCCGCGTGGCCGACTTCTCCTGGTTCGGCGCGGGGCCGATCGCCGGGCGGACCCTGGCCGACTTCGGCGCGGAGGTGATCCGGATCGAAAGCGAAGCGCGCGTCGACGGCCTGCGCCTCGGCCAGCCCCAGAAGCCCGGCAAGTCCGGCTACAACGTCTGCGCTTATTTCAACAACTACAACGCCGGCAAAGCCTCGCTGCTGCTCAACATGGCCGCCGACGGCGCGCGCGCCGTCGCGCTGCGCCTGATCGAGCGCTCAGACATCTTCCTCTCCAACCTCACTCCGCGCGTGATCGAGCGTTGGGGGTTGACCTACGAGGAGCTCTGCAGCGTCAACCCGGCGATCATCGCCGCCTACCAGCCGATGCAGGGCACATTCGGGCCGCACCGCGACTTTCTCGGCTTCGGCGCTGTCCTCACCCCCGTCACCGGCATCTCGCACCTCTCCGGCGAGCCTCAGCGCAAGCCTGTCGGCGTGGGCACCAACTACCCCGATTACGCCGTCAACCCCGGCCACACCGTGATCGCGATCCTCGCTGCGCTGCGCCGCCGCCGCCGCAGCGGGCGCGGCCAGCGCATCGAGCTGGCCCAGCTGGAGTCGGTCGCCGCCACGATGGGCCCTGCGCTGCTCGACTACAGCGCCAACAGCCGCGACCAAACCCGCAAGGGCAACGCCTCCTCCTGGATGGCTCCGCACGGCATCTACCGCTGCCGCGATGCAGCGCGCGGCGCACCCCTGCCGGACGGATCGCAGACCCGCCAGCGCTGGATCGCGATCGCGATCCGCAGCAGCGCCGAGTGGGCCGCGCTCTGCGCTCAGGCCGGCGGCGCCGCATTCGCCGGCGACGAGCGCTTCGCCACCCTGCTCGGGCGCCGCGAGCACGAAGACGCGCTCAACGCGGCGATCGCCGAGTGGACATCGGCGCAGCAGGCCGATCGCCTCGCCGAGGCGCTGCAGGCCGCCAAGATCCCGGCCGGCCTCGTGCAGGACGCCGAGGACGTCTGCGAACACGATCAGCACCTGGCGCAGCGCGGGTTCTACCGGTACATCGACCACCCTGAGACGGGCCGCTCGCTCTACGACGGCCCCATCGTCAAGCTCCACGCCACGCCCGGCGAGCTCAGCGCGCCCGCCCCGCTCTTCGGCGAGCACACCTACGCGGTCGCCACGGAGGTGCTCGGCTACAGCCCGGATGAGGTCGCCGAGCTGACCGCGCAGGGCGTGCTGGCCTGAGCGCGCGGCCCGCTCAGGTGGGGCCGAAGCCGAGGCTGCGCTCCAGAAACGGACCGACCGGCTCGATCCCTTGGGGCATGAAATCCCAGTGCCCGCAGGGCAGCCAGACGATCTCGCGCGGCTCGGGCAGCAGCTCGTAGAAGCGCTGCACGGCCTCCGGCGTGACCAGGTCGTCCCGCTCGCCGGCGACCACGAGAATCGGGCGGCCGGCCGTCATCGGCGCGTATACGCCGGGGTCGCTGAGGCGCGCGGCGAGGTGATCGATGCGGTTGGTCGGCGCCTCGCTGCTGCTGTCGGACGCCGCGGCGGCGCTGATGCAGAAGGCCGCGGCGCGCACCCGCGCGTCCAAGCCCACAAACGGCGCGCCGCGCATCCCGCCCATGCTGAAGCCCACGAAGCCGATCCGCTCGGGATCGATTTCGGGCAGGGCCGCGAGCCAGTCCAGCGCCCGCATCCAGTCGACGGCGGTTTGCAGCGTCTGGTCGAGCCGGCGCAGCGGATAGTTGCGGAAATCGTCCATCGTGACTGGCCGCCGCGCCCGCTCGCCGTGGCCGGCCTGGTCGATCGTTGCGCAGATCGCGCCGCGCGCGACCCACTGCTGGGCCGGCCAGAGCACGTAGTCGCTGCCTTTGTCGAGCGTGCCCGGATGCGCGGCCAGAATCAGCGGCTGCGGCCCCTCGCGGCGCGGATCCGAGAGCAGCAGCCCGGGCACGCGCTGGTCGTTGCGCGAGGTGAACTCAAAGCGCTCCACCGACAGCGTTTCGCCGCTCCGCAGCACGCGCCGCTCAACCTCCAGCGGCAGCCCGCGGTCGTAGCCAAAGGCGAGCTCAAAGAGCAGATCGGACTGCGGCCCGCTCGGATCACTCATAGCGCAGCGCCTCCGCGATCGTGGTGCGCGCCGCCTGCAGCGCCGGCAGCGCGGTCAGCAGCAGCGACGCGGCCAGCGCACCAATCAGGATCGGCGCGATCTGGCCGACCGGAATATACATCGGCACATCGCTGCCGAATGTGCCCTCGTCGAACAGCCGCCAGGCCAAGCCGAGGGCGAGCACGGTGCCGAGCGCGATCCCGAGGAATGCGATGAAGCCCATCTCGAGCAGCATTTCGAAGCCCACGCTGCGGGACTGGAACCCGATCGAGCGCAGCACGCCGATCTGCTGGCGCCGCTCGACCACCGCCCGCACAGCGATCACCCCGAGCGCGGCGAGGCCGGCGGCCAGGCCGATCCCGATGAAGGCCTGAAAGAGTTGGAGGATCGAGTTGAAGAGGCGCTGAGCGCTCTCGAGCTCCCCTTTCACATCGGTCGCCTCGATGATCAGCGCCGCTTCGATGCCCTGCGCCACTTCCAGCGCATCATCTCCGTCGCTGACAGCCACCGCGTGGCGCGTGAGCTCCGCTTCATCCGCGGCTTGCGCCCAGACGCTCTCCGCCACGAGCATCGTCGGCAATCCGTCGCCGAAACCGCCGCCCTGCAGCGAGACCAGGCCGACGGACTGCTGCACGACGGCGATTACTGAGAGATCAACGGCGCGCTCGCCGGATCCCACGCGGACGGTGGTGCGGGGCAGCACGGTGTCGTTGGCGTCTACAGCCGACGGCAGCCGCCAGGCGTCGCCCTGTCCGCCGAAGCCGCCGGCAAGAGCTTCGGCGCTGACCACCGCAACCGCCTCGCCGCGCGCCAGCGCGGCCCAGACCTCCTCATCGGAGCCGTAATCGCGCGTGCGCGCTTGGAGCGCGATTTCGTTGTGCTCGATCAACCCCTGATCCACCGCTGTAAACACCAGCTCGCCCTGCGAGGAGGATCGAGCCGAAAGCTGCTGCACGATCGGCTCGCCGTCGGCATCCCGCAGCGGCTCCTGGGCCGAGGAATTCCAGCGTTCGCTCGTTTGGGTGACTGCGTTGGAGCCGTCGGCGTCGGCGAAGTGCAGCGCGCCAAAGGCGTTGATCCGCTCGAGCGTCTCCTCGGCCTGCGCTTCTTGCAAAGCCGCTTCGAGATCGTCGATCCCGCTCAACTCGGTCGTGTGCACCCAGACCTCAAAGCCGCCGAAGGCCGGCTCGGTCGTGAAGGCCCGATTGAATGAGGACTGGATCGTGGTGAAGTTCACCAGAGCGAACACGATCAGGGTGATCATCGCAATCGTCATGCCGGTGCGGTAGCGCGAGGCAAGGGGGTAGGCGGCCGCGGCGCGCAGGATCGGCGCCAGCCGGCCGAAGCGCGACATCGGCAGCTGGAAGGCGCGCACCAAGACATCGAGATTGAAGATGAGCAGCAGCGTGCCGGCTGCGGTGAGCATGATCCCGCTGACCACGAACAGCTCGGGGCCGCCGTCGAGATCGATCGCGAAGACGCGTTCATGCCAGGTCGTCGGTGCAAACCAGATGAACAGGACGAAGGCCGATGCCAGCGTCCAGAGCGGGCGCGCGGGCAGCCGCAGGCGGGTCAGCAGCATGACCAGCCCAAGCGGCGCGATCGAAACGCCCATGTAGTAGGTGATCATCAGCTCTTGGCTGATCCCGTGCAGGGCCAGGCCGACTCCGCCCGCGATCAGGATCGGCCACCACTCCGCGCGCCAGGTCATCAGCTGCCAGGCCGGCGCGAGCAGCCAGGGCACGCGCGCGGCGCGCAGCCCGCCGGCCGCCCCCATCAGCGTCGTCAGCACCGTTCCAAACACGAACGTGAGCGGAATCGTCCAGAGAAAGAACAGCCCCAGCGGCGTCGTGAAGATGCCGGCCAGCGAGATTCGGCGCCGCTGCACGGCGCTGGAATCGGGCAGATCTCGAATTGCCGCCACGATGTTCAGCACGCTCGCGCGGAACGAAGAGAAGGTCATCGTGATGAACGTGATCACGATCCCGATCCCGGCCGAAATGATCAGCGACTGCACCGTCACGCTCCAACGGAAGCTGAAGCCGAACACATCCAAGGCCTGGTTGAGCAGCGCAATCATGCCCAGCGAGATGGCCAGCCCGAGCAGCACGCCGACGCCCGCCGCACCGAGGTTGTAGGCCATCCCCTCGGACATAAACATCTGAATCAGGTGGTCGCGCTGCATCCCGATCGCCCGCGACATACCCATCTCGGAGCGCCGCTCTTCGGCCAGCATGGCGAAGATCAGGAAGACCAGCAGAACACCCGCGGCAACCGAGAAGGAGCCCATGAAGAGGAAGAGCAGGACGAGCGCGGAGCTGGCCAGCTCCGCGTCGTTGAGCGCGTCCTGTTTCCAGGCCTCCGCCTCCAGCCGCGGCCGCCCCGCCGCGTCCAGGTAGACCGCCGCACCCTCACCCGCGCGGCCGCGCTCCGCCATTGCCTGTCCGCGGAGGAACCGCTCGAGGTCGTCGTTCAGCGTTTCCGCGAATTGCAGCCCGCCGTCCACGCTGCCGCCGGCGGCAACGGCGACGAATGACCAGCCGTCGGCCGGCGCGCGCGCGCCCAGCATCCGCCGCATGGTCTCGATCGGCACGACTCCGCCGCCGTCTGCAGCGACTCCGAAGATGGCCGGCGCCCAACCGGTGATCAGCGTGTTCTCGGCGATCTCGACCACCTCCAGCGGATGCACGCTGCGGCCGACAAGGAACTCGATCGTGTGGCCCGGCTGCGCATTCAGCTCCCGCGCCGCCGAGTCGCTGAGCACGATCTGATTCGGCCCCAGGCTGGACATCGCGAAGGGCCGCCCGCGGCCGTCCGGCACCGCGCCGACTGTGTCCGCATCTCCCGGATCCACGCCGACCAGCGCAAAGCTCGGCAGCCCCAGCCGCGTGTCCACGCTGCGCGCGCGCACAATTTCGAAATACGCGCCAAAGAAGCCGTCGAACCGCGGATCCAACGCGAAGTGCTGCGAAAGATCGGTCACCACCTGCTGCGGCACCGTCTCCTCTTCGCCCTCCGCACCCGCATCGATCACATCGATGCCGTGGTCGATCCGCCCCAATCCGTCCAGCGCGTCATTTCGGATCGT
>CAYFZI010000071.1:0-7036 GCA_964347635.1 uncultured Dehalococcoidia bacterium | reverse complement strand
CAACAGCAGCAAGCGCAGGCCGAACAGCAGGCCAGACAGACCGAACAGCAGGAGGAGCCCGCCGACACTCCGCAGGATCAGCCGGAGCAGCCCGACGATCAGCCGACTGCCGCCGACACGCCGCTCCGCACCTACGGCGGCACCCTCAAATTCTCCACTCCGGCGGCCACGCACGATTTCTTCGATCCCCACCGCGGCGTTTTCGGGCCCACCCAGTACTGGATGGGGTTCTACATGAACTACTTGATCCGCTGGGCGAACAAAGAAGCCGGGATCATGGAAAGCGACATCGCCTCGCTGCCCGAAATCCCCGACGACCAGACCTACATCTTCAGCATCGATCGCGGCGCGCGTTTCTGGGATCGCTACCCGACAGAGGGCGGCCGCAGCGTGACCGCGCAGGACATCGAGATCAACTTCCAGCGCAACATCGAGGCGCTCGACGCCGAGGGCAATCCGGACGCGCGCTTCCGCGGTCAGGACGCGTTCCGCAAGACTGCTTCCCGCGAAGTGCCCGACGACCAAACCTTCATCGCCCGCACCGCCGGGGCCGACGCGACCTATCTCGGCGGCACGATCCTGCGCCCCTTCTCCTGGATTACGTCGCCCGAGGCGATCCAGGAATTCGGCACCCGCTGGCGCGACGAGACCGCCAACGTCGAACTCTCCTCCGGCACCGGGCCGTTCATTCCCCAAACCTACGACCCGGACATCGGCATCTACCTCGAGCGCAGCCCCAGCTACTGGAAGACCGGCCCCGACGGCCAGCAGCTGCCCTACCCCGACGCGGTCGATTTCGTCAACCTGACCGACGCGACCGCTGTGGACGCCGCCTACCGCGGCAGAGGCATCGATATCGGCGGCTTCCCGCTTTCTTCGGTGCAGGTCGAGGAACTCTCCAGCGACTTCCCGGACCACCAGACGGCGGAGGGTGCATTCGGCTTCACGATCGTCACGGTGATGGGCACCTACGAGCCGGGCTGGGAAGGCTCGGACGGGCAGGGCAACCCCTACCTCGACCGCCGCTTCGCCTACGCGATGCACGTTGCCGTCGACCGCGACCTGATGATCGACGCCGTCTACCTCGGCGCGGCCAAGCCCTCCGCGACCCACTACTGCCCCTGGTTCAGCACGTACTGGACGATTCCGGCCGATGAGCTGCGCACCTACCCCGGCTTCCGGATCGACCGCGAAGCCGACATTCAGCTCTGCCGCGAACTGATCGCCGCCTCCGGTTTCGACACCGACCGCACGGTGACGATCTATATCCCCGACCTCTGGGAGCAGACCTATCCGGGCATTTCGGAGACGACCCGCAACATGTACCGCGACGCGCTCGGGTTCGATGTCGAGCTGGATCTGCAGCCCTACACAGTGATGCAGGACCGCTACGACAACAAGACCTTCCCGGGCCGCGCGCCGACCTGGACGAACCCGCCGGCGGACCTCGACCCCACGGCGCAGTTCACGCTCTCGCTGAAAGTCGGGGCGGCCTCCAACCTGACCCAGTACAACTACCCGCCGGTTGAAGAGATCGTGGACGAGATGGTCGTGACGCTGGACACCGAGCGGCGCCGCGACATGGCGCGCCAGGTGCAGCGCATCGGGCTCGGCGTCGACGAAGAGCACGGCCTGGACGGGATCTTCGGCTGGTTCGGTGTGATGAACGGCGTCGCCCCGCAGATCTGGTGGCCGTACGTGAACCGCGACGACAACACGTGGCAGTTCGCGCACGACTCGCACAACCACGACGACTCGTGGCTGAACACCGCCCACCCTGAATACGAGGCGTAGGGGAGGCGTTGGCCAGAGCCGCGCTAACGGTGAGCCGGCGAGCGGCGCCCCGTCCGGCACGGGGCGCCGCTCTACACCTGCGGCGCGGCGGGAACCGTGATCTGGAGCGTCCATGCAGAAGTATCTGATCCGGCGCTTCCTGCTCGTCATCCCCACGTTGTGGTTGGTGATCTCGATCCTGTTCTTGGTGCTCAACGCCCTGCCCGGCGACTACGTCACGATCAAGCTGGCCAACCTGGAAGCCTCCGGCGCGACTACCCAGCCGGCCGAGATCGTCGGCGAGCTGGAGGTTGAGCGCACGCTGCACCGCGTGATCGAGGGCGACACGCTCGCCAGCATCGCGCTGCAGTACGGCGTCGGGGTCGAGGATGTGCTGGCCAACAACCCGCGGCTCGACGCCGATTCCGAGCTGCGGCCCGGCTCCAGCCTGATCATCATCGACGGCCAGCTGCTCTCGGTGATCTCTAAGCGGCAGCGGTTGGCCCTGCCGGAAGACAGCGACAAAGGCGTGGCGCTGCTGATCGAGCGCAATCCTGAAATCGACTTCCCGACCTTCGCCGGCGATCCCTACGCGCCGGCCGGGATCATGTTGAAGCTGCGCGATAACACTACGATCAACGAGCTGGCGGCGGTCAACCGCGTCAGCCCCGAGGATTACCTCAACGTCAACATCGTCGGTACAGAGTCCAACCCGGACGGTTCGCTGACCGCCGAGACGCTGCTGCTGCCGGGCGCGACAATTATCGTGCCGACACGCGAAATCACTGAGGCTTCGATTCAGAATCAGCTCGGGATCGATAAGTCGCTTGGTCTGCAGTATATCGAGTACCTCTGGGACACGATCCGCTTCCAGTTCCGCCCTTCATTCCAGACCAACGAACCCTCGATGGACATTTTCCTGCGCGCCCTGCCGCGTTCGCTGCATCTGAACGTCTACGCGCTGATCGTCGCCATCATCATCGCCATCCCGGTCGGGATTCTCTCCGCCATGCGCCAGGATCAGTGGATCGACTACAGCCTGCGCGGTTTCGCGATCTTGGCCCTCGCGGCGCCGGCCTTCTGGATCGCCACGATGCTGATCTTCGTCGTCTCCCCCGGCGCGCTCTTCGATGGGGGCATCTGGTCCATTCCACTCACTGATGAGAGCTCCCGCAGCATCTTCAGCTCGGTCGGCGGCTTCTTCGCCCTCTACACGATCCCGGCCGTCGCCGGCGGGCTTGCAGCCGGTGCCGGGCTGATGCGCATCACCCGTTCCGAACTGCTTGAGGTGCTGCGCCAGGACTACGTCCGCACCGCCTGGTCCAAAGGCCTGCACGAGCGCGCGATCGTGCGCCGCCATGCGCTGCGCAACGCGCTCGTGCCGGTGCTCAGCGTCTTCGGCCTGCAGCTCGCTGCGCTTGTCGGCGGCAACATCATCCTCGAAGTGCTGTTCAATATCCCCGGTATCGGCTTGATGCTGCTCCAGCGCCTCTACCAGGCCGATATCCCGGTCATCCAGACCGCCGTCTTCTTCCTCGCCCTGTTCGTGATCATCGTCAATATCGTCATAGACGTTAGCTACGCGCTGATCGATCCTCGTATCCGCTACACCTAAGCGTCGCTGTCGAGGTCTATCCATGAGCGAATTAGATGCAGGCCCCGAATCGATCGAGCCGTTTAGCACCGCCGCTCAGGGTTTTCAGACCGGGCGCGTCGACGATGCCGGCCGCGGCCGCCGCGGCTTGCGCGCGTTTGCGCAGTTCATGCGCCAGAAGCGCCTCGGCGCCGCCGGCCTGCTGCTGGTGGTCTTCTGGAGCGTGATCGCCGTCGGCACCGTCGGCGACGGCGGGGGCTGGATGGGGATCGGACGCTACGACTCCCGCACCGTCTTCGAGGTTCCCTCCGCCGCCTACGCCGACGACAAACTGGCCAACGCGCTCGACGGCCTCCCGGCCGACATCTCCAGCGCCGAACTGCGCGCGATCGTCTCCGATCCCGATGTCTACGGCCCGCCCGCCGCCGAGCAGGGCACTACTCAGGAGATGGTCGCGTACGCGCTCGAGCTGGTCAGCGAAGGCGTCTTGCTCGACACGCTGATCGAGGCTGAACAGATCGAGATCGAGAACGACGCGATCATCGATGTCGACTCCCTGCTGGCAACCGGCACCGACAACCCGCTCATCACTGCTTCGCTGCTGGGGCCCTCGGGCAAACACTGGTTCGGCACCGACCGCGCCGGCCACGACCTCTTCTCGCGCGTTACCGAAGGCGCGCGCCTCTCGCTCTATATCGGCTTCTTCGCGACCCTGATCGGCGTCGTCGCCGGCACTGCCACGGGGCTCATCTCCGGCTCCTTCGGCGGCGCCGCCGACCTCGCCATCAACCGCATCCTCGACGCCGTCCAAAGCTTTCCGCCGATCGCTTTCCTGCTGCTGATCGCCTCCGTGACCGACCCCTCCGCGCTCTGGGTCACGCTCGCTCTCTCTGGGCTCGCCGTCGCCCCCACCAACCGGATCGTGCGCGGCAGCGTGATCCAGATCCGCGAGATGCCCTATATCGAGGCCGCGCGCACGATCGGCGCCAGCGCCGGGCGGATCATGTTCTTCCACATCCTGCCCAACATCGTCGCCCCGCTGATCGTGATCTTCTCGATCACGATCGGCGCGTTCATCCTCGCCGAGGCCGCGCTGAGCTTCCTTGGCCTTGGCACGCTCGATGTCTCCTGGGGAAAGATGATCGCCGACGGCCGCCAGTTCATCGTCTACTCGCCCTGGACGTCTCTCTGGGCCGGGCTGGCGCTGACCTCGCTGGTGTTCGGCTTCAACGTGCTCGGCGATGCGCTGCGCGACGTGCTCGATCCGCGCCTGCGCGGCGCGCGCTGACCCGACTGAGCAGCCCTTCACTGACCTTCGCTGAGCGGTGCTTCCAAACACTGCACACAGGCGGCCGGCGCTCCCGCTAGACTTCGCCGCACGCAGCGAGCGCAGATATCAGGGGAAGTCACCATGAGCAACGAGCGAAACTACTGGCAGCGGATGCGGCGGTCGCGGATGAGCCGCCGTGCACTGCTGCGCGCCTCGGGCCGCGCCGGCGTCGGCGCGGCCGGCCTGGCCTTGGTCGGCTGCGGCGGCGATGACGATGACGACGGCGGGCAGTCTGTCGCGCAGGCGCAGCAGCAACAGCAGGCCGCTCCCGCCGACCAGCCGGCGCAGCAGCAAGCTGAGGCTGCCGCTCAGCAGGTCGACCAGCAGGAACAGCAGTCCAGCCCTGCGGACCCGGACGGCGACGACGGGGGACAGCAGCAGCCGACCGCCGCCGCCAGCAACATCACGCGCGGCGGCACGCTGCGCTTCTCGACCCCGGCCGCGACGCACGACTACTTCGATCCGCACCGCGCCGTCTTCGGCCCCACCCAGTTCTGGATGGGGTTCTACATGAACTACCTGATCCGCTGGCAGAACAAGGAAAAAGGGATCCTGGAGAGCGACATCGCCTCGCTGCCGGAGATCCCCGACGAGGAGACGTACATCTTCTCGATCGACCGCGGCGCGCGTTTCTGGGATCAGTACCCGACGGAGGGCGGCCGCGAAGTCACCGCGCAGGACATCGAAGCCAACTTCCAGCGCCAGATCGACGCTGCCGACTCAACCGGCGCCGAAGACAGCACCTTCCTCGGCGCCTCGGCGTTCCGCAAGACGGCGTCCATGGATACGCCGGACGCCCAGACCTTCATCGCCCGCTCGGACGGCGTCGATGCGACCTGGATCAGCACGCCGCTGCGCCCCTTCTCCTGGATCACCTCGCCGGAGGCGATCTCTGAATTCGGCGACCGCTGGCGCGATGAGGCGACCAACGTCGAGCTCTCTTCCGGGACCGGCCCCTATATCCCCCAGTCCTACGACCCGGACATCGGGATGGATATGACCCGCAACGACAACTACTGGAAGATGGGCGCCGACGGCCAACCGCTGCCCTACATGGACGCCATCGGGATGGAGAACCTGACCGACCCAACCGCTGTCGAGGCGGCCTACCGCGGCAAGCAGATCGATGTCGGCGGCTTCCCGCTCTCGTCAGTCCAGGCTGCGGCGATCGGCGAGGACTTTCCCGATCACCCGCAGGGCCAGATCGCGTTCGGCTTCACGATCATCACCGGCATCTTCAACTACAACCCGGATTGGCCGGGTGAAGACGGCCTCGGCAACCCCTACCTCGATCGCCGCTTCTGCTACGCGCTGCACCTGGCGGTCGACCGCTACCTGATGATCGACGCGGTGTATCTCGGCTCTGGCAAACCGAGCGGCCAGGAGCACACGCCTTGGTACAACACCTACTGGGCGATCCCCGAAGAGGAGCTGCTCTCGACGCCGGGCTACCGTCCCGATCGCGATCGGGACATCGCCGACGCCCGCCAGTACCTCGACGCTTCCGGCTACGACAAAGACCGCCCGCTGCTGCTCTACGCCCCGGACATCTGGGAACAGACCTACCAAGGCATCCTGGAGACCGAAAAGTCGATGTACGAGGAAGCGCTGGGGATTGAGGTCTCGTTCAACATCCAGCCGTACACCGTGCTGCTGCAGCGCTGGGTCTCGAAGACCTACCCCGGCGGTGGCCCGCAGTGGACCAACCCGCCCGACGATCTCGACCCCACGACCTCTTACCTGCAGAATCTGACGCCCGGCGGGGCAACCAACAACCTCTCCTACGACTTCCAGCCGATGACCGACATCGCGAACACGATGCGGATCACGCTGGATCGCGAGGAGCGGCGCGAGATGTCCCACGAGGCGCAGCGCATCCTGCTCGGCAGCCACCCCGAGCACGGCGTCGAGGGGTTGGGCTTCGCGCCGGCCGTGATGAACGGCATCGCGCCCGCCGTCTGGTGGCCCTACGTCCAGCGCCCCGCCGATACGCTCCAGTTCGCCCACGCCTCGCACCGCTACGACGACGGCTGGATCGACACGACGCACCCCGATTACCCGGCCTAGCAGGGCGCGGGAGACACACTGCCCCTGATCACTCCCCTCCCCCCACTCGCGGGGGGGAGCGGGGAAAGGGGTGCGCTCTTTCATGCAAGCGGTGAAGCGCTGTGAGGGCGGCCGTGCGGCGGGGCACTGTTGCAGGCTTGACACTCTGGGCTATTATTCCCCGAACCTCAGGAGCGAGCACAGGAGGTCAAGATGAGCAGCGAGCGGAACTACTGGGAGCGGATGCGGCGGTCGCGGATGAGCCGCCGCGCGCTGCTGCGCGCCTCGGGCCG
>CAYFZI010000070.1:0-7099 GCA_964347635.1 uncultured Dehalococcoidia bacterium | reverse complement strand
GAGGCGGCGCGCGGCGACGGCGCCCCGCAATCGCTCGCCACTCAGCACGGCGGCCGGCACTACCGCGCGGCGGTCGCACCGCTCGGCGGCGGCGGCGCCTGGAGCGTCGTCCTCGCGCTGCACGACATGACCGAGCTGCACGAAGCGGAGACGGCGCGGCGCGACTTCTTCACCAACGCTTCGCACGAGCTGCGCACGCCCCTGGCGACGATCTCCGCAGCCGCCGAGACGCTCGAACGCGCGCGCGACGCAGCCGATGCCGGGCGCTTCCGCGGGATTATCCAGAGCGAAGCGGAGCGCATGAGCCAACTCGTCGAGGAGATGCTCGCCCTTGCACGGCTCGAATCGGGCCTCTCGCAGCCCGATCTGCAGGTTGCCGCGGCCGCGCCGCTGCTCGAGGGCGCGGTCGAGCGCATGCGCCCGCAGGCGCAGCGCCGAGGTCTCGAAATCGTCTGCTCCGCCGCGGACGCGGCGATCGAAGCGGACCCCGATCTCGTCCAGCGGGCTGTGCTCAACCTGCTCCAGAACGCCGTCAAGTTCACTCCGTCCGGCGGCCTGATCGAGGTCTTCACCGCCCCCGGCGAGGCTCAGCCGCCCCCGCCGATGCTCTGGATTTGTGTACGCGACACGGGCGTCGGCGTCGAGCCGGCCGAGCAGAGCCGCATCTTCCAGCGCTTCTACCGCCTCGACCGGGCCCGCACCGCGCACAGCGGCAGCGGCACTGGCCTCGGCCTGGCCGTAGTACGGCACATCGCCGAGGTGCACGGCGGATCGGTCGATTTGCAGAGCGAGGTCGGGCTGGGATCGACATTCAGATTCTCCGTTCCGGTTGCTCCTGCCGCACAGACGGCAGAGGCGGGCTGCTAACTGCGCCTTAACACCGCGCCAACCCAGCCTTAACCGTTGAGCGGGCGGCCGCTTCATAGGCTGCATCCGCCTCGCAGCTAGTCCTGGCCCCGCAAGACGCAAGGGGTGCAAAGGGCGCAAGGAGCGCGAGCAGGAAAGGATTCGGCGTGACCTACGCAATGAAACTTGGCATTCGGTGGCTGCTGCCGCTGGTGTTGGCTGCGGGCCTGGCAGCCGCCGCCTGCGGCAGCGATGATGAGCCGCAGGGCGAACAGCCGGCCGCCGCCGCGGCGCAAACCGAAGCAGAGCCGCAGGCCGTTGCCGCCGCCCAGTCGGGCGCACAGCAGTCGGGCGGCGGGCAGGCCGAGCCGGACATGGCGCTGGCCGGCGACATCTCCGTCGACGGCTCATCGACGGTCTACCCGATCACCGAAGCGATGGCGGCCGAGTTCGGCATTCTGCACAGTGATGTGCGCGTCACTGTGGGCGTCTCGGGCACGGGCGGCGGCTTCAAGCGCTTCTGCGTCGGCGAGACGGATATCTCCGACGCTTCGCGGCCGATCAAGGATGCCGAAGCGGAGATCTGCGCGGAGAACGGCATCGACTTCATCGAGCTGCCGGTCGCCTACGACGGGCTGACGGTGGTGATTCACCCGGACAACGACTGGGTCGACCAGCTGACCGCGGCGGAGCTGAACCACATCTTCCGCCCTGAGGATTACGCGGTGACCTGGGCGGACGTGCGCGCGGGCTTCCCTGAGGTGGAGATCGCGCTGTTCGCGCCGGGCGCGGACTCGGGCACGTTTGACTACTTCACGGAGACGATCAACGGCGACGGCGGCGTGCACCGCTCGGAGAACACAACCTTCTCGGAGGACGACAACGTGCTGGTGCAGGGCGTCTCTGGGGAGCGCGGGGGGATCGGCTACTTCGGCTTTTCCTACTACGCGAACAACTCGGAGCGTCTGCGCGCGGTGCCGATCGTGAACGACGCGGGCGCTGCGGTGCTGCCGTCCTTGGAGACGATCAACACCGGCACGTACAACCCGCTCTCGCGTCCGCTGTTCATCTACGTCAGCGCGGCCTCGCTGGACCGGGCAGAGGTGGCGGCGTTCGTCGAGTACTACGTGACGGACGGCGTCTTCCTGGTCGACTCGCCGGAGGTGGGCTACGTGCAGCTGCCGGCGGAGATCTACGCAGCGGCGCTGGGCCGAGTCCAGAACCGCATCGGCGGCTCGGCCATCGGCAACGCGTCGGAAGGCGAGTCGCTCGGATCGATTTACGGCGCCGGCTAGCCGCCCCCGGCTTGGCGCCCTCGGCCCGGCGCCCTGGGACCGGCGCCGTGTTGGCTGCGCCCCGGCCTCTCGAAGAGGTCGGGGCGTGCGCTGCCCCTGCCTGCGGCCTCTCCCCCGCAAGCGGGGGCAGAGCGGCAGCGGCGGCGTGCTGCTTACTGCTCGTTAACCGCCCAAAACTTCGCCTTCCGTACGTTGGCTCACGGCTGATCGACGCTGATCGACCGAGCCCCCTGATCTGAGAAGCGAGCGTTCGTGGCAGCACAGGCGCCCCAGCAACAGCGCGACACGGTCCGCAGCCTGCTCGCCGAGCTGTGGCGCGGGCGGCTGCAGCCGAGCCGCTCCGGCACGGGCCGCGAAACGCTCTCGGGCCGCTTCATCCACGGCGGCCTCTTCATCACCGCCACCCTCTCCGCCTTTGTCACGCTTGGCATCATCCTCGTTCTGATCTTCGAGACCGTGGAGTTCTTCCGCGTCATTCCCTTCGGCGACTTCTTTGGCTCGACCAAGTGGTCGGCGCTCTTCGCCGAGAAGCAGTTCGGCGTTTGGGCGCTCGTCTGGGGCACTGGGCTGATCGCGGCCATCGCCCTCGCTGTGGCCGTCCCGCTGGGGCTGCTGGCGGCGATCTTCCTGTCGGAATACGCGCGGCCGCGCGTGCGCGCAGTGCTCAAACCGATTCTCGAAGTGCTGGCCGGCGTGCCGACCGTCGTCTACGGCTACTTCGCGCTGCTCACCGTCAGCCCGATCATCCGCGCCGTCTTCGGCGAGGATGTGGGCATCTACAACGCGCTCGCGGCCGGCGTGGTGCTGGGGATCATGATCATCCCGATGATCTCTTCCCTGAGCGAGGACGCGCTCAACGCCGTCCCCCGTTCGCTGCGCGAAGGCTCCTACGCGCTCGGCGCGACCCGCTTCGAGACCGCGGTGCGCGTCGTCCTGCCGGCCGCCTTCTCGGGCGTTGTCGCTTCGATCATCCTGGCCGCCTCGCGCGCCGTCGGCGAGACGATGATCGTGACCATCGCCGCCGGCGGCAATCCGCAGTTCTTCGTCGACCCGCTCGAGGCAGTGCAGACGATGACAGCGATGATTGTGCAGCTGAGCCTCGGCGACACGCCGACGACGAGCATCGAGTTCAAGGTGCTCTTCGCGGTCGCCATGACGCTCTTTGTGATGACGCTGGTGATCAACGTCATCGCGCAGTGGGTGGTGCGCCGTTTCCGCGAGGAGTACGAATGAGCCCCCCGCCCGCGCTCGATCTGCGCCTGCTCGGGTTCGCGGCGCTGTTCGCCGCGGCGCTCGTGATCGGCGTCTACGCCGCATACGCCGGTACGCCGAGCGTCACCTGGCGCGAGATCGATGCGCACTACGCAGCCGTCGGCGGCCCGGACGAGTCCGACGCGCAGTATGAGCCGCGCTTCTGCTCGGCGCTGGCCAATTCGCTGCGGCTCAACGCCAACGCGTACGCGCGCCACCCGACGATCGCCACCGGGCGCGATAGCCGCATCCCGCTCTCCGAAGAGTTCGAACGGCATTGCCAACTCCGATGACCCCCGCAGCACTCCAGACCTCTGCCGGCACTGCAGCGTTTCGACCGCGGCTGAACCTGCGGCGGCTCTACTCGAGCGTCTTCCTGGCCGGCTGCGTCGCCGCGATCGGTGTGGGTGCGGTTCTGCTCGGTGCGCTGGTGGTGGAGATTGCGCTCGACGGCGCCGCGGCGCCGTTCACCGAGCCCAGCGCGGCGGCCATGCCGGCGGGCTGGGGCTGGTTGGCGTGGGCCTTTCCCGCCGCCGTGCTGCTCCCGTTTGTGCTGCCGCGCTTGATCCACCGCTGGCGGGGGCCGGCGCAGCAGGCATTCGCCCTCTGCTGCGCGGCGAGCACGCTGCCGGCGGCGCTGTTCGGGCATCTGATCTACATCAGCTTTGAGGGCGCGTACTACGTCGAAACGAGCGGCCACGTCTTCGACCTGATCGGCGAAGCCAGCGCCTGGCAGCTGTTTCGGATCGCGTTGATCGGGTTCGCCGCGCCGCTGGGCCTGCTGGCGGCGGCCTGGGCGGGCGCGCTGCGGCTGCGCAGCCCGTCGCTCGTCTGGCCGGCCATCGTGCTCACCGCCTGGAGCTTTTATCTCTTCCTCGAGCCCGGCTTTCTCTCCTCGCCGCCGACCTCAGCGCCGGATCGGGTCGGCATCTTCCCCGCCGTGATCGGCACGCTGTACATGATGACGATCACGGCGGCCGTGGCCTTCCCGCTGGGCGTCGGCGCGGCGATCTATCTCGAGGAGTACGCCCGCCGCAACTGGTTCTCGCGCTTCATCCAGGTCAACATCGCGAACCTCGCCGGCGTGCCTTCGATCGTCTACGGGCTGCTCGGCCTGCAGCTGTTCGTGCGCGCGCTGGAGTTCGAGCGCAGCGTCCTGGCCGGCGCGTTGACGATGGCGCTGCTGGTGATGCCGATCATCATCGTCAGCGCGCAGGAGTCGCTGCGTGCGGTGCCGCCCTCGATGCGCGAGGCGGCTTACGCGGTTGGCGCGACCCGCTGGCAGGTGATCCGCCACCACGTGCTGCCCTACGCCTTCGGCGGGATGCTGACCGGCAACATCCTGGCGATGTCGCGGGCGATCGGCGAGACCGCGCCGCTGATCGCGATCGGCGCGCTGACCTTTATCGCATTCCTGCCCGATACACCGACCGACGACTTCACCGTGCTGCCGATTCAGATCTTCAACTGGGTGACCCGCCCGCAATCGGCCTTCCACGAGGTGGCTGCTTCGACCATTCTCGTCTTGCTGCTGATTCTGTTGCTGATGAACAGCGCGGCGATCATCCTCCGCCACCGCACCCGGACTGAGTGGTAGGCTCCGCAACCGCGCACAGGCGGACGCGGTCGGAAGGGAACATTGATGTCAAGACAGCCGGCCGCCCCCCAGGCGGACGCTCCCGCCCAGCGCCCGCAGGCTGCCTCCGACTCGGTCGGGGCGATCATCGCCGCGCCCGCGCCGGGCCAGACGATCGACGCCGTTCACCTCGATCCCACTCAGGGCGCCGTCCGCCATAAGATGTCCGAGGACATCGATCTCGCTCTGCAGCTGAACGGCGTCTCCGTCTTCTACGGCTCCTTCCAGGCGGTTGACCAGATCAGCATCGATATCCCGCGCAACCGCGTCACCGCGCTGATTGGCCCTTCAGGCTGCGGCAAGAGCACGCTGCTGCGCTGCCTCAACCGCATGAACGACCTGATCCCTGGCGCGCGCGTCATCGGCAGCATCCGCTTCAGCGAACTCGACCTGCTTAGCCCCAATGTCGACGCCGTCGATGTGCGCCGCCGCATCGGCATGGTCTTTCAGAAGCCCAACCCGTTTCCCAAGTCGATCTACGAGAACGTCGCCTTCGGCGCACGGATCAACGGCTACCGCGGCGATATGGACCAGCTGGTCGAAGAGTCGCTGCGCCGCGCCGCGCTCTGGAACGAAGTCAAGGACGATCTGAACAAGAGCGGGCTGGCGCTCTCCGGCGGCCAGCAGCAGCGGCTCTGCATTGCGCGCACGATCGCCGTGCAGCCCGAGGTGATCCTGATGGATGAGCCGGCCAGCGCGCTCGACCCGGTGGCCACGCTGAAAATCGAAGATCTGATGCGTGAACTGGCCGAGGACTACACGATCGTCGTGGTGACCCACAACATGCAGCAGGCCGGCCGCGTTTCCGACTACACGGCCTTCCTGCTTGCCGGCGAAGAGCGGACTGGCCGTCTGGTCGAGTTCGGGCCGACCTCGGAAATTTTCACCAACCCCACCGACCCGCGCACAGAAGACTACATTACGGGCCGTTACGGCTGAGCGGGCTGATCTGCGGCTGGCCGTGATGGGCAAGCTCATGACACGGACCGCCTACACGCACGATCGACATGGGGCCATCGATCGCTTGCGGCTGCTGCACGCGCGCGCCGACCGCAGCATCGTCGACTCGATGCAAGCGCTGCTGCGCCGCGACCTCGCGCTGGCGCGCCATGTCTGCGAGTCCGACGCCGCAGTCAACGAGCTGCGCTACGAGATCGAAGAGACCGTGCTCAACCTGATCGCGCTGCAGCAGCCCGTCGCCGGAGACCTGCGCGAGCTGATCTCGCTCAACGCGATCGCCTCCAATCTGGAGCGAATCGCCGATCACGCCGAGGGCATCGCGCGGATCGCGATCTTCCTCGAAGCAGATCCCATCGCCGCCACCGAGCCCGACCTCTGGCGGATGTCGGATCTCGTCCGCGACATGCTGCGCAGCGCGATCCGCTCGTTCCTCGACCGCGATGAGGCGCTGGCCCGCCGCACCTGCGACCAGGACGATGATGTTGACGATCTCTATACCGAGCTGCACCGCCGCCTGATCGGGCGCCTCGCCGGCGTCAACAGCAAGCCGGCTGCGTTCGATGCGATCACTCACGTGCTCTGGTGCAGCCACAACCTCGAGCGGATCGGCGACCGCGCCACCAACATCTGCGAACGCACGATCTTCCTCGTCACCGGCCGCTTCGAGGAGATCAACGTCTCCAAGTACTGAGCCGGCCGTTGGATCACAGCTTGATGCATCACAGCGGGAACGGCCGCAGGCTCGGTTTCGAGCAGTCGTCCTGAGCCTTTGCCTGATAGTGCCGAACCTTCGGGCGCCGCCGCCGTTCGCGGAGCAGCTGCGGCAGCACAAATGCAAGGATGCGGAGCTGCTCTTTACCGCTCATCTGTCCGCGCTTGCGGTACACCCAGAGCGTGCAGATCCCGCTGCGCTGCAAGCGCGAACGATGCTCCTTGCGGGCGCGATCATCGGCATGCACCCAGATCGCTTCCTGCTCGCGACACCAATTAATGATCTCAGAATCTTCTACCCCCTCCTCCTCCCCCTCGTGCGGCCGAACCCGGCCACAGTGGTACAAAAGCGATACTTGACCAGCACCCACGCCTGTGCACCCACCGGCGCCCGCGACTC
>CAYFZI010000069.1:0-7423 GCA_964347635.1 uncultured Dehalococcoidia bacterium | reverse complement strand
TTCGTCCGCTCGTAGACTTTCCGCGCCATCGCTCCAACTCCCTTCCCTAGCGCCCGGCTCGGCCAGCCGCTCAGGCCGGCCGGCGGGCGCTGATCGCCGTCGTGGAGCCCGCATCCAGATTTGAACTGGAGACCTCGTTCTTACCAAGAACGCGCTCTACCGACTGAGCTATGCGGGCCTCGGTCCTTTCACCGCCGGCTGCGCGGCGGTGCGGTTGATGGTGCTGGGGGCAGGATTCGAACCTGCGTAGCCTTTCGGCGCCGGTTTTACAGACCGGTGGTATTAGCCACTCACCCACCCCAGCCTGAACGCCGTGCACGGCGGGGCCGTGCACCGGGAGCCCAAGGGGGGATTCGAACCCCCAACCTGTCGATTACAAATCGACTGCGCTGCCGGTTGCGCCACTTGGGCTCGCAGTGGCCAATCGTGCGGGCTGCACTGGAGGTTCGGCGAGTTTGTGTCAGATATTGACACAAACTCGTCACGCTCCTTATCGTACGCTCCGTCTTGCGAATTGATCAATTGCCTGCAGGCGTGCAACGCGCCGCGAGACACACAAGGCAAGCCGCACAAGGAATGCGAGGACTGCCAATGAACCGAATCGTGCAGATTGCCGCCGCCGTTCTGCTTGCTGCCGCCCTCGGCGGCTTCTTCGCGCTCCACTCGGCGCAGGCGCAGGCGCAGGCGCAGGCGCCGCCGCTCTGTTTCTCGATCGAGCCGGGCGTCTATGAGTTCGAGGTGCCGGCGTTGGCCGGCAACCCGGAGGGGACGCTGATCGCGACAATCGGCGAGGGCGGCGAGCTGCGCTCGCTGATCGAGCCGGGCGGCGTGGATCTGGTCGCGATCGGCGCCGTCCACGGCCTGCTCCCGCTCTACGAGCCGCACTTCCCGCCCGGCCTGGCCTTGGTGGACTGCCCATGGACGGGCGCCAGCGGCCTGCCCAGCACCGGCACAGGCGGTATCGCCGACAGCGGCGGCTTCAGCGCCCAGACGGTGGGGCTGGTGTTCGCCGCCGCGCTGGGCTGCTCGCTGCTCGCGCTGTTCACCCTGCTCGCGCGCAGCCGTCGGCCGCGCTGAGGTTCCGGAGGCTCAGAGACGGCCCTGCGCGTATTGGTGCAGCAGGGCGCGGAGGTGGTTGATTTCGCCGGCGTGGTAGACATCGTGGATACTGATCGCGTCGAGGATCGCGCGGGTTTCCCACTGCGCCCCCCAGTAGGTGGGGCGCAGTGAAGCGAGCTCGGCGTCGGTCGCGAGCAGGTGCACCTGGTTGATCAGGTCGCCGTGGGTGCGCTCCAGCCAGTCCATCAAGTCCTCGAACGAGGCCTCGTTGATGAGCCCGTCCTGGTCCCAGGCGGTCCAGAAGGTGCGCGTGGCATCGCCGAAGGCGTGGTTGACGTACATCGCTTTGACCGAGCCGCAGTGCACGATCAGGTCGCGCATGGTGCGCCCGCCGCCGGGCGGCAGCTTGTCGAGGTCGGCGCCGGTGACCGAGGACAGGTTGGCCATCAGCGAGTGTTCGGGCTTGCCGTCGAACGATTGGTCGAGCTGCCAGAGCAGGTATTCGAGCACGACGCGCGAGCTGGCGGAGTTGCCGCCGGCCATCAGAGCACGACGATCCGCTCGCCGGGCTGAGCGCGGCGCTGGGCGATCAGATCGCTCAGCTTCAGCTCGCAGAGCTGCGCGGCGTGCTCCATCCCGCAGACGTTGCAGCCGCTGCGGCAATCGGCCGTGGTGAGCTCGCGCTGGGTGCGCTGCCACTCCTTGCGCAAAAAGGCTTCAGAGACGCCCGAGGCGATGTGCATCCAGGGGAACCGCTCCCAGAGGCCGCGCTCGCGGTGGCAGTAGAAGGCGGGGTCGATGCGGTGTTCGGCAAACGCGGATGACCAGGCTTTCTGATTGAGCCATTCGCTCCAGGCGTCGAAGCGTGCGCCGTTGCGCCAGGCGCTCTCGAGCACGGGGGCGAGGCGGCGGTCGCCGCGGCTGAAGACGCCCTCGAGGATCGATTCGGCGGGGTCATTCCAGGTGAAATCGAGCCGTGCGCTGCGGCAGCGGCGGCGCAGCAGATCGTGCTTCGGCGCGAGCTCCGCCGGCGTTTCCTGGCGCGCCCACTGGAACGGTGCGTGCGCCTTGGGCACGTGGTTGGAGGTCGAAACGCGGACCCGCGCGCGCTTGCCGACGATCTCCCGCCCGATCGCCTTGACCTGCGCCGCCCAATCGACGATCCCTTCAACATCGGCCATCGTTTCGGTCGGCAGGCCGACCATGAAGTAGAGCTTGATGCTGCTCCAGCCGTGCTCGAAGGCGTTGCGCGCGGCGAGCAGCAGGTCTTCATCGGCGACGACCTTGCTGACGGCGTTGCGCAGCCGCTGGCTGCCCGCCTCCGGCGCAAACGTCATGCTCGATTTTTTCCGCGGCGCGCAGAGCAGGGCCGTATCGACGCTGAACGAATCGACCCGCGTGCTCGGCAGCGAGATGCTGATTCGATCGCCGAATTCGGCTCGGAGCGCGCGCACGATCTCGTTGATCTGGCTGTGATCGGTGCTGCTCAGCGAGACCAGCGAGAGCTCATCGAAGCCGGTGTTGGCGAACAGCGCGCGCGCGCCCGCGACCACTTCCTCCGGCGTCCGCTCGCGCAGCGGGCGGTAGATCATGCCGGCCTGGCAGAAGCGGCAGCCCTGCGTGCAGCCGCGCTGAATTTCGATCCCCGCGCGATCGTGCACGGTCTGCAGATAGGGCACGATCGGCTTGGTCAGAATCGGCGGCAGCCCCTGCAGGAAGCGCTTCACGATCGGAAGCGCGGCTGCGTCGTGGCTGCTCGTCACTTCGGCCGGTGTGCCGTCTTCGGCATACTGCCACTCGTAGAAACGCGGCACGTAGACGCCGGGGATGCGGGCGAGCTGCTCGAGGCGCTCGAGGCGGCTTGCACCGCCGGCCTTCGCGGCGCGCAGCAGCTCGTTGATCTCCAGCACTACATCCTCAGCCTCGCCGAGCACGAAGGCGTCGATAAAGGGGGCAAGCGGTTCGGGCACGAGCGCGCCGGAGCCGCCCGCGAAGATGAGCGGGTCGCGCTCGCCGCGCGCCTCAGCGCGGATCGGGATGCCGGCCAGATCGAGCATCTCAAGGATGTTGGTGTAGGTCAGCTCGTAGGAGAGCGAAAATCCGAGCGCGTCGAACTCGCCGAGCGGGCGCCGATTCTCGAGGCTGAACAGCGGCGCGGCGCGGCGGCGCAGCGACTCCGCCATGTCCGGCCACGGCGTGTAGCAGCGCTCGGCGAGCGTGCGCGGCTGGTGATTGAGCAGGTCATAGAGAATCGCCAAGCCGCCGTTGGATTGGCCGATGTCGTAGAGGTCGGGGTAGATCAGCGCCCAGCGCGTTTCCGCCTCGCTCCAGCACTGCTCGATCACGTTCCACTCGCCGCCCGCGTAGCGGGCTGGCTTGGAGACGCCCTCAAGCAGCGGGTCGAGCTCGATCCGCGGCATCGCTCTCACACTCTTGTTGGGCGCAGCCTGCTGCGCCCGCTGCACGCAGGTGCGACAGTTACGGTATCAGACAAGCGCGACGGCGCAGGCCCGCCGGCGGAGTGGCAAGACGGGACTCGGCGCGGTACACTCCAGCTGCGCACCGCGGTGTGCGCCTGGCTTTATCCGGCGGGTGACCGCCCCGGTCTTATTGGCGGCCTCATGGCCGCCATTCGACTATCTGGGAGAGTTGGGGGCGGGCGGCTCTGGCGTTCATGTGAGCGGTCAAACGGGCATCGAAGCACCAACGGCGCAGCGCTGGCGGCGGATGCTCGCCTTGCGGGCGGCGGCGCCGATCAATCGGCTGCGGCACGGCATCCTGTATTCGGTCAGCACGCTTGAGATTCTGCTCGGCGGATTCGGGCTGCTGGCTGCGCTGGTCGTGGCGCTGCTGCTGGCGAGCATCCTGGATAACTTGCCCGGCCTGGCCGGCGACGTGGCTCCAGTCGGTGTGGCGATTCTGCTCGCGCCGATTGGGATCGGCGGCGCGCTGAGCCGCCGCATAGCGGGCGAGCGCGCGCTCGACTCGCTCCGCGGGCGCAGCCGCAGCGGGCTGTCGCTCGGGCCGAGCCCGCCGCCCAGCGAGGCATTGCTTGACACCAGCGCGATCATGGACGGGCGGATCGGCGACGTGGCCGAGAGCGGCTTTCTGCTCGCCGACCTCGTGATCCCGCGCTTCGTGCTCGATGAACTGCGCCGCGTGGCCGACAGCAGCGATCCGCTCAAGCGCCAGCGCGGCCGCGCCGGCCTGGAGCTGCTCGCGCGGCTGCAAGCGAGCGAACGCGTCGAGACGCTGATCGTCGATGACAGCGGCGAGGCCGCAGCGGCTGAGCCGCCGATCGAGGCGGACGTCGACGCGCGGCTCGTGCGCGTCGCGCGCGCGCGCGGCGCGGCGCTGGTGCTGACCGACGCAAATCTGGCCCACGTGGCCGAGCTGGAGGGCGTACGTACGCTCAACCTGCACGTGCTGGCGAATGCGATCAAGACCATCGTGCTGCCCGGTGAGCGGGTGCAAATCCAGCTCGGCGAGCTGGGCCGCGAGCCGCACCAGGCGATCGGCTACCTGCCCGACGGCACGATGGTGGTGGTTGAGCGGGCCGCCGCCGAGCTGGGCGCGACCCGCGATGTGCTGGTCAAGCGCGTGATTCAGACACAGGCCGGGCGAATGGTCTTCGCCGCGCTTCTCGCGGAGCAGCCGGAGCAGGCAGCCGCGGATCCCGCCCCATGAGCGCAGGCTGTGTGCTGCTGGCGGCCGGCCGCAGCACCCGAATGGGCGGCGGCGACAAGCTGCTCGCCCTCCTGGACGGCCGCCCGGTGCTGGCCTACTCGCTGGCCGCGATCGCGGCCTGCGCCGAGCTAACCCACGCCGTCGTGGTGACGAGTGCAGCCAACCGGGCTGCGGTGGCCCGCATCCTGCACAGCAGCGGCAACGGCAAAGTGCGGGCGCTCGTGAGCGGCGGCGCGGAGCGCCAGGATTCGGTCGCGGCCGGGCTGGCGGCGCTGCCCAACGTCGAGCTGGTCGCAGTGCACGACGGCGCGCGGCCGTTTGTCGAGGCGGCGGACTTCAGCGCCGGCCTGCAGGCCGCGCGCGAGCTGGGCGCAGCGGCCGCGGGCGCGCCGCTGGCCGACACGGTGAAGCGCGTGGACGCCCGCGGCTATGTCCTCGAAACGCCCAAGCGCTCCGAGCTGCGCGCTGTCGCTACGCCGCAGACTTTTCGCCGCGAGCTGTTGGCCCGCGCGCACCGCGCCGCAGCCGCCGACGGCGTCTTGGCGACCGATGACGCAGCGCTGGTGGAACGCATCGGCGCACCGGTCCGCGTCTACCCCGCGCGGCGGCGCAATCTCAAGATCACCACAGCCGAGGACCTGGTGCTGGCAGAGAGCCTGCTCAACGGCGCCGGCGGCGGCCTGCGCAGCGGGATCGGGATCGACTCGCACCGCTTCGCCGCAGGGCGGCGCCTGGTGCTGGGCGGCGCGGCGATCCCCGACCACGACGGGCTGGACGGACACTCCGACGCCGATGTGCTCACGCATGCGATCATCGATGCGCTGCTCGGCGCGGCCGGGCTCGGCGATATCGGGCAGCACTTCCCGCCCCAGGACCCGCAGTGGGCAGGGGCAGACAGCATCGCGCTGCTCAGGCGTGTGCGGTTGATGCTGGCGGAGGTTGGGGCGCGGCCGCACGGAGTCGACGCGACGCTGATCGCCGAGCGGCCGCGGCTGCGTCCGTTCATCGCTGCGATGCGCGGGCGGCTGGCCGAAGCGCTGGGGCTCGCCGCCGCGCATGTCAACGTGAAGGCCACGACTGCCGAGGGGATGGGCGCGCTGGGGCGCGCAGAAGGCATTCAGGCGCATGCGCTCGCAACGGTTCGCGTTACGCTGCAGGACGGGCCGACCAGCGCCGGCGGCGGTTCGCCCCGCGCCGGCGGCTGAGGCTAGATGAGGACGAGCAAGTGAACGAGCTGCTGCAGTTTGCCAAGTCGCTGGTGAGCGGAGTCCGGGCCGATGTGCAGTTCACGCTCGAGCGCGATCCAGCGGCCACCAGCCCGCTCGAAGTGCTGCTCGCCTACCCGGGCATCCACGCGCTGCTGCTGCACCGCATTGCCTCGCGGCTCTATGCGGCGGGCGCGCCGCTGCTGCCGCGGCTGCTTTCACACTTCACCCGCTGGTGCACCGGGATCGAGATCCATCCCGGTGCAGCGATCGCTGCACCCTGCCTGATCGACCACGGGATGGGCGCGGTGATCGGCGAAACGGCGAAGATTGGGCGGCGCTGCCACCTGCATCAGGGCGTCACGCTGGGCGGCGCCAGCCGCAGGCGCACGCAGCGCCACCCGATGCTCGGCAACGATGTGCTGATCGGCGCCAACGCGAGCCTGATTGGCGCGATCAGCGTCGGTGATGGCGCCAAGATCGGCGCCGGCGCGGTCGTCGTGGCCAATGTGCCGCCCTACGCCACCGTCGTCGGCGTGCCCGGCCACGTCGTGGCCTACTACGATCCAGGCGACGACACGGTACTGCGCCTGCCGGACCCCGAGCACGATCGGATCGAGCAGCTCGAGGAACGCGTCGATGAGCTGCAGGCCGAGCTGCGGCGGCTCGCGGAACGGCCTGCTCAGCCCGCCGCTCAACCCACCAGCGCCGGCCAGCCGGTCGCGGGCAGCTGAGCAGCGCAGGAACCAAGCGGACAACAACAGGCGGACAACAGGTTGCGCAAACAGGCGCATGAGAGCGGGCGGCCGTGCACCTCTATAACACGCTAACGCGGCGCAAGGACGCGTTCGAACCGCAGGACGACCCGATCACGATGTACGTCTGCGGGATCACGCCCTACGACGACGCGCACCTCGGCCACGCGATGAGCATCATCATCTTCGACACGCTGCGGCGCTACCTGGAGTGGCGCGGGCGGCGCGTGCGGCTGGTCTACAACTTCACCGACGTCGACGACAAGCTGATCGCGCGCGCCGCCGAGCTGCAGATCAGCGTCACCGAGCTGGCTGAGCGCCAGATCGCCGCGTTTATGCAGGAGTGGCGCGAGCTGCAAATCCAGCCGGCCGACGTGCACCCGCGCGCGACCGAGGAGATCCCGCAGATGCTGGAGCTGATCGGCAGCCTGATCGAGCGCGGGATGGCCTACCCGGCGGGCGGCGACGTCTACTTCCGCGTACGCCGCATGCGCGGCTACGGCAAGCTCTCGGGGCGCGCGCTCGAAGACATGATCTCCGCCGAACCGACAGATATCGGAATCGCCAAAGAGCACCCGATGGACTTCACGCTCTGGAAGGGCGCGAAACCCGGCGAACCGCAGTGGGACAGCCCCTGGGGGCCGGGCCGGCCCCGCGGGCCCCTCCCCGGCTCGGCAATGTAGATCCGCGTCCACCGCGAGCAGCATTACCTGCACC
>CAYFZI010000068.1:0-7568 GCA_964347635.1 uncultured Dehalococcoidia bacterium | reverse complement strand
GCCGCGGTCTCCACGTACAGCTGCACCACCATCGCCCGCTCCGCCTGCACCGCCGCCGCAAACTCCGCGGCCGCCTCAGCCGCAGCGCGGGCGCCCAGCGCCGCCCGCCCGCCGTGCGGGCAGCGGTGCCAGAAGCGCCCGCCGCGCGCCGTGAGGCGGTGCCGATCCGGCGTCTCCACCGCCGTCGGCGAGACTTGCCGCACGCTCAGCCCCTGGTCGGCGAGCGCCTCAGCGAAGGCAAGGATTTCGGCGGCTGGCATGGCGCCGGCCGGTATATCTGGCCGGTGCGCAGCCGGCAAGCCGGCTTAGGAGGTCTTGGTGTTGGGCACCAGGCGGTGGGGGCCGATAAAGCCGATGTGGATGCGGCCGGTCGCGCCCTTCGCGTCGTCGTGGAAATAGATGCGCGGAATGTTCTCCCCGCCGCCTTCCGCGATCTTCAGGTGCGCTTCCATCGTCACGCGGCCGCTCGCCTTGACCTCGCTCGAAATGCGGAATTCCCGCTTGTTCCGCAAGTCCGGTGATTCCATCACTGTGCGCGATTCCCGCATCGCCAGCTTCTTCTGGGTGGCGGGCCATCGGTAGCGGACGTCGCCGTGCTCGCACCATTCCCAGAATCCACCCTGGAAGTCCTCAGCGCTGCGCGCGTACTCGTCAAGGGCGCGCAGGCCGAGCCATGCATCCTGCGCCCACTCCCCGGCATCCTTCGCTGCATCGAGGATGTGCAAGTCGCGCTCTGCCGACGGCGGAACGACAACCTGCTCGAGATGCTCGCGAGCCATGGCGATCAGGTCCGCAAAGGTCTCGACAGTCTGCGGCAGTTCAGGCGCTGCGGGAAGTTCGCTTGAACGCGGCGGGAGCCGTAGGCGGAACTCGCTCAGCTGCGCCTCGTAGTTCTGCTGATCCAGCAGCCGCCTCGCCTCCGCCGCCTGAGCGCGCTCCGATTCCTCTTCGAACTGCCGGCGCAGGTCCTGGAGCTCCTGTTCGGTCTTCTCGACCTGGCTCTTGAGCTCATCCTCGCGTTGCGTGAGGATCTGGACGGCCTGCTCAAGCTCGCTTTCACGCTGTTCCAGCTCTGTCTCACGGTTGCGCAGCACATTCAGCTCGTGCTCGAACCCATTCTCTCGGGATTCCAACTCTTCGATTCGATGCCGCGCGGCCAATGCAGCGCAGCCGCCCAGCAGTCCCAGTGCTGCGGCCAGCAGCCAACGCTTCATTCCGCACCTCGGTTCGCCGACAACCAGGTCAGACAGCGCGCGTAATCCGCCTGCGTGATCAGCTTCCTCGAGAGTAGGTAGTTGAGCAGCGCGTCCAGCGTCAGCAGGCTGTGCAGCTTGATGCCTTCGCGCCGCAGCGACTCCGCGCCGCCCGCCCCGCGGTCGATCAGCGCGAAGGCGTCCTGCACCCGCAGACCGGCCGAGCGCAGCTGGTCCGCCGTTTCGCGCAGGCTGGCCCCGCCGGTAATCAGGTCGTCGACCAGCAGCACCGTCTGGCCCGGCACGTAGGAGCCTTCGATCTCTTCCTCCACGTGCCGCGGCTGGCTGTGCGGATGCACGTAGATCAGCGGCAAATTTGCGGTCAGCGAGAATGCCGTGGCCAAATGCAGCCCGCCCATCGGCACGCCCGCGATCAGCTCAAACAGCGCGATATGAGGGCGCAGCATCCCGCCCAGCGTGCGCGTTTCATCGGTCAGCAGCTCGCCAATTCGGCGCAGCGCCCAGGGGTTGCCGATCAGCCGCCGCACGTTGATGTAGACCGGAGAATCGCGCGTCGCGCCCAGATCGAAGCGCCCGAACGACACCGCGCCGGAATCCCACAGCGCGTGCGCCAGCCACAGATTGCCCGGCTCGGGATGCTGCGGCGTCCAGGCCGGCCGCGGGGCTTGCGGTTCTGTCATCGGCGCTCAGTTCACCCGATGCGGTAAGCGCTCGCCGGCCAGCGCTGCACGCAGGTTGGCGACCGCGATATCGGCCATTTTTGCCCGTGTGGCCAAGCTGGCGGAGCCGATATGGGGCAGCACGACCACGTTATCCATCGTCAGCAGCGGGTTGTCGGGGTCGATCGGCTCGACCTCCGTCACATCAAGCCCCGCGCCAGCGATCGTACCCGCCTGCAGCGCTGCGATCAGCGCCGCCTCATCGACAACCGGCCCCCGGGCGGTGTTGATCAGGATCGCATGCGGCTGCATCGCCGCCAGCGCCTCAGCATCGATCAGGTGGCGGGTGTCGTCGTTGAGCGCCACGTTGAGCGAGACGAAGTCGGATTCCGCGAGCAGCTGGTCGAGGCGGCGCAGCTGCGCCCCCAGCTCCGCGGCCCGCTCCGGGCGCGGCGTGCGGTTCCAGTAGAGCGTGCGCATCCCAAAGCCCTGCGCGCGCCGCGCGACCGCCTGGCCGATCGCGCCGAAGCCCACAATCCCCAGCGTGCGGTCGTGGACATCGACGCCGGCCATCAGCAGCGGCCCCCAGGTGCGCCAATCGCCGCGCTCGACGAACTCGGCCGACTCCACCACACGGCGCGCGGCGGCCAGAATGAGCGCCCAAGCAAGGTCGGCGGTGGTCTCAGTCAGCACGCCGGGCGTATTGCCGACCGCGATGCCGCGCGCCGTGCAGGCGGCGACATCCACATTGTCGACGCCGACAGCCATCTGCGAGACGACCTTGAGCTGCGGCCCCGCCGCCTCCAGCACCGCATCGTCAACACGGTCGGTAATCAGGCAGAGCAGACCGTCGACGCCGCGGACGCGGTCAAGCAGATCTCCCTGCGGCGGCGGAAAATCGCCCTGCCAAATATCGAGCTCGAACGCGCCGTCGCTGCGCAGCGCCGCAAACGACTCGCCCGGCAGCTCCCGCGTCGCGAAGACCCGTGGCATCGGCTGCTGCTCCTCCAGCTCAACGCGGCATCAACACTGCGGGGGAGGATAGAACCGCGGCGGCGAACGGCGCAGGCTCAGCCGCCGCCGCGGCGCGCCACCTGCTCGATCCGCATTCGGCGCTGATTCGGCTCCACTCCGCTCTGGAAGTTCGGGCGGTAGTCCGATTGCCGCCCCTCGATCTGGGCCGTGTGCTGACGGTCGTGCCGATAGAACGAGCGCAGCCACTGCATCACCGTCAGCTCGCCGAACGCTTCGTTCGCGGCGGTGCGTTGAAAGTCCGCAAGCGAGAGGCCGGCAATGAACTCGTTGGTCGCAGCGCGCTCCTCGATCAGCGCGTCGAGCAGTTCGCGCACCGTGTGCGCAGCTGCATCCTCGATTGGAATCCGCACCGGGTCGCCGCGCACGCCGGCCACATTCACGCCATTATTGGCGAGCGCCGCGCGGCACCAGGCGATGTACGACTTCTCCATCTCCCACAGATGCGAGAGCTGCTCTTTGGCTGTCCACTGCTCTTCGCCGACGGCGTCCTGCGGCACAGCGTTCGCCTCGGCATCGCTCAGACGCTCTGCGGCCGCGATCAGCTTCCCGCGTTCCTCCGCCATCTTCGCAGCCAGCGCCTCAACATCATCCGCTGAATAGCTGGGCATCGGCGCTCCCTTCGCCTGCGCGGCTGCTCAGCCGCTCGGGCGCAGAGTAGCGCGCCGCTTCAGCGCAGACGCGAGCGGATCGTCTGCGCCAGCTGGTGCAGCGTGCGGTCATCGAGCGCGCCGGGCGGTTCCGAATCGCCGATCAGCTCGGCCTGAACCGCTCCCTGCGACCAGCGCAGCTCCAACATCCGCTGCGTCGCCTCGCCGTCCTCCAGACGCGTCCATTCGCGCGCACGCACGCCGTCGCGCCCGCCGGCGTCCTCGACGCGGACATTACTGTCCTGCTCCGCCAGATCCGGCGGCTGCTCGAGCGCCTGCGCAGCCTGCTCCGCGGTTCCATAGCGGCTCAGCGTCAGCCCGACGCGGCGGTGCGGCGCGCTGCGCCGCAGCGTGTTCGCCAGCAGCACGTCGATCAGCTCGCCGAACGTCCGCGGATCGCGGAACGTCTGCCGAAACGAGAGCACGTGCCCCGCCTCGTCCAGCGCCCGCTTGGCCGCGCCGGGATCGGAGGCGTTCCAGGCGATCATCTCCGAGCTCAGCGCGCGCAGCTCCGAGAGGTGGAACCCGGGCGGCAAATCGTCCCGCCCGATCGCCGCGCGGGCCAGCTCGTCCACGCCCTCGGCCCGCAGCGATCGGCGGTGCTGCACCCGCCGCAGGCCGGCCTGCACGATCGGCACGCCGACCACCAGCACAATGATCAGAATCCCAACGATCAGCGCCGTCGACATAGCGCGAGCCTAGCCCAGCCGCCCCGCCAGCAAGTCGACGACGGCGCGCGTGTTGCTCAGATCGGCGAGCAGATGATCGGCGCTGATCAGCTCGCCCGGTTGGGCGAAGCCCGTCTGCACGGCGACGACGCGCGCGCCGATCCCGCGCGCCGCCTCGATATCGTGGCGCGTATCGCCGATCACGATCACTTCCGCTTCGGGCGCAGCGTGCGGACGCAGCCGCGGCAGAGCAGCCGCGAGCAGCGCTGTGCGGTCGGCCGCGTCGTCGCCGAATCCGCCGCCGCGGAAGTGCTCCCAGACGCCAAGATGCGCGAGCTTGGCCTCTGCGGCGCGGCGGAAGTTGCCCGTGCCCAGGCCGAGCAGCACGGGGCGGGCGGCCAGCGCATCAAGCAGCGCGGCGGCGCCCGGCAGCAGACGCGAGCCGCGCCGCAGCTCCTCGCTGAGCGCGGGAATGTAGGCGTCCTGAAAACGCGCGAGCGCCTCCGCGCTTGGACGGCGGCCCGCCCGCTCGAGCGCCGCGGCGACAATCCAGCGGTCGCTGCGGCCCGCAAAATCGATATCGGCCAGCGCGTGCTCGATCCCGAAGCGGTCCGCAAAGACACGCGTCATCGCGCGCGTGCCGGCCCCCTGGCTAACGGCGAGCGTGCCGTCGATATCGAAGAGCAGAATCCTGCGCGGCTTGCCCATGCTGCCCGTTACTCCTCCGCGAGGGCGAAATCGACGTAGTGCCCGTGGATCCGCAGCGACAGCCCCCCGGCATCGTTGGGCATCGGGAAGATGACGAGCAGCGAAACAGCCAGGCCGGGCTGCAGCGTCGTCGGGGGCGCGGCCGCAGGGCTGGACTCGTACGGCGCCGCCCCCGCCGAGAGCAGCGGGTCGAGCACGAAGCTGCGTCCGTCGGCGGCGACGATCTGAATCTGCTCCGGCAGCAGCCGATACGGCTCTGCGCCGCGGTTGACGGCGCTGAGCCGCACGATCATGAAGCGCTCAGTCGCCAGCTGCGTACGGCCTTCCGAGCGCACCTCGTTGGTCCATCTCACACTGTCGACCGCGATATCGAGCTCGCCGACGCGGGCAGACTGCTCGAACTGGACGACGCCCGGCAGCTCGGCCGCGCCAACCGCGACCGGCACCGCTTGCTGCGCGGCCGCTTCGCTCTCCTGCACCTCTTGTTGGCCGTCCTGGCCGCCGCTCTCGAGCGCTCCCGAGAGGAATAGATAGGCCAGCACCACGACCACCACGATCGCGACAAAGAGCGCGTAGCCCTGTGTGCCCGAAAGGCGGCGCAGATTCACAGCGCAGAACCCGCCGCCCGGCGCGCGCCGCTCGGCCGGCCGCTACTGCTCAATCGGCAGTCCGGCGGCGATCCAGGCCTCGGTCCCGCCCTCGATGTTGTAGAGGTCGGTGAAGCCCAGCGCCGCGGCGAACTCGCAGGCCACCGCGCTGCGCTGGCCCTTCGCGCAGATGAACATCAGCGGCGCATCCTTGGCCCCGGCGATCTGCTCCAGCTCCCCGCCGCGCGTCATCAGACTCATATAGGGCATCAGCGGCGCGCCCGCGACATGGCCGTCCTGGTACTCGTCGAGCTCGCGGGTGTCGATGATCGGCACCCCGTCGCCGCGCTTGGCTGCCGCATCCTCGACTGAGATTCGCTGGAAAGGTTCGGCGTTGTCGGGCATCCCAGCCCTCCTCTGACTGTTCGCGACTGTTCGCTGTCCGCGCTGTTCCTGCGGCAATGCGCGCTGTGTCCGGCAGATCCGGCAGATATGCGTCTGGCAGGTATGCGGATCGTATCATTCCGCCAGTGCGGATCAGCCGTGCAAGTGTCCGTGCAGCACAGATTCGCACCAGCCATCGAAGAGGAAGCTGGCCCCATGACCTCCGCAGAAGCCGCACTCCCGACAGACGAACAGTACGATCCGCCGGCCCGCGTCCGCGGCGGGGCGATGGTCCAGAGCCGAGCCGAATACGAGCGCCTCTGGCGGCGCAGCCTCGATCAGCCCGAGGCGTTCTGGTCGGAGGCCGCCAACGAGCTGCTCGAATGGGACGCGCCCTGGCAGACGCTGGTCGAAGAAGACCTCGCCGCCGGCAAAATCGCCTGGTTCCTCGGCGGCAAGCTCAACGTCAGCGTCAACTGCCTCGACCGCCACCTCGAGGCGCGCGGCGATCAGACCGCCATCCTCTGGGAGGGCGACGAACCCGGCGACAACCAGGCCTGGAGCTACCGCGAGCTGCACGCCGAAGTCTGCCGCGTGGCCAACGAGCTGCGCTCGCGCGGCGTCGGCAAGGGCGACCGCGTCGCGATCTACATGGGCATGACGCCCGAAGTCGTCGCCGCGATGCTCGCCTGCGCGCGGATCGGCGCGATCCACTCGGTCATCTTCGGCGGCTTCAGCGCCGCCGCGATCGCCGACCGCGTCACCGACTCCACCTGCAAGGCGATCATCACCCAGGATGAAGGCAAGCGCGGCGGCCGCACGGTGCCGCTCAAGGCCAATGTCGACGCAGCGCTGGAGCACGTCGACTGCGTCGAGTTTGTGCTTGTCCACCAGCACACCGGCGGCGATGTGGCGATGCAGGACGGGCGCGACGCCTGGTGGCACGAGACGGTGAGCCGCCAGCCGGCCGAGGCCGCGCCGGAGGTGATGGACGCCGAGGACCCGCTCTTCATCCTCTACACATCGGGCTCGACCGGCAAGCCGAAGGGCGTGCTCCACACCCAGGCCGGCTACCTGCTCTTCACGATGCTCTCGCACCGCTACGTCTTCGACTACCGCGAGGGCGAGATCTACTGCTGCGCCGCCGATGTCGGCTGGATCACCGGCCACTCCTACATCGTCTACGGGCCGCTCGGCAACGGCGCGACCTCCGTGATGTTCGAGTCGATCCCCACCTACCCCGACGCCGGCCGCTATTGGGACATGGTCGACCGACTCGGCATCAACACGCTCTACACCGCGCCGACCGCCATCCGCGCCCTGATGCGCGAGGGCGATGAGTGGGTCAAGGCGCACGAGCGCACATCGCTGCGCGTGCTCGGCACCGTCGGCGAACCGATTAACCCCGAGGCCTGGCGCTGGTACTTCGATGTGGTCGGCGGGGGCCGCTGCTCGATCGTCGACACCTACTGGCAGACCGAAACCGGCGGCCACATGCTGACCGGCCTGGCCGGCGCCAACGAAATGAAGCCCGGCTCCGCTTCCCTCCCCTTCTTCGGCGTCGAACCGGTGATCGTCGACCAAGACGGCAACGAGCTCGAGGGCAACCCGCAGTCCGGGCTGCTCTGCATGGCCCGCTCCTGGCCCGGCATGATGCGCACCGTCT
>CAYFZI010000067.1:0-7877 GCA_964347635.1 uncultured Dehalococcoidia bacterium | reverse complement strand
GTGCCGTGAGGTGTTGGGTTAAGTCCCGCAACGAGCGCAACCCTCGTCGTTAGTTGCACTTCTCTAGCGAGACCGCTGCGTACAACGCAGAGGAAGGTGGGGACGATGTCAAGTCAGCGTGGCCCTTACGCCCAGGGCGACACACACGCTACAATGGCCGGTACAACGGGCAGCCACGGCGTGAGCCGGCGCGAATCCCTTAAAACCGGTCCAAGTTCGGATTGCAGGCTGAAACCCGCCTGCATGAAGTCGGAGTTGCTAGTAACCGCAGGTCAGCCATACTGCGGTGAATACGTTCTCGGGCCTTGTACACACCGCCCGTCACGTCATGGGAGTGAGTAACACTTGAAGTCGGTGCGCCAACTTCGGAGGCAGCCGCCGAAGGTGGGACTCGCGACTGGGACGAAGTCGTAACAAGGTAGCCGTAGCGGAAGCTGCGGCTGGATCACCTCCTTTCTAGGGAGCTTCCCAGCGGCCGCGCAGCGCCTCGGCGCCGTGCGGCCGGGAACCCCAGGTCGATCTCCATCCGCGCCAGCGGATGGATGCCGGGCCCGCCCAATGCGCTGACTTCCGCTCTCCAGCAGTTAAGGAAACTCAGGCCGCCCGCCTCGGGCCATTAGCTCAGCAGGTTAGAGCGCAGTCCTGATAAGACTGAGGTCCCTGGTTCGAGTCCAGGATGGCCCACCACTCCGCACCGCACCCTTCGCCCCGCCCGCCACTCAATGCGCCTCAGCTCGCACCTCCGCTCAACAGGGCGCTGAGGCGGAGCCCGCCGCCGACCTGTACGGTGCCGGCTGGCAGCCGGCCGCCGCGGGCAGCGAGCGCCCGTCGATCGCCTGCGAGCCGTTTAGCCACAGGCGTCTTGAGCGGAATGAGCAGAAGTAGTGATGGGTGCGGTGTGCGGTGGTGGAGCTGGGGGGACTCGAACCCCCGGCCTTTTGACTGCCAGTCAAACGCTCTCCCAGCTGAGCTACAGCCCCACGCGCTTCCGCGCTGCCCACCATCGTAGATTGGGCCGTCCGCTCGCGCTAGAGCGCGGCGCTTTACGGGCGCGTCACACTTTGCGCCCGTGGATGTTGCGGGGCGTCGGTATGATCGCGGCCAGACCGTGATTGTGGCCGCATTCTGGCCGTGATCTGGAGCGTGAAACGCATGCAAGCGTTGCAGGACCTCATGCAGGCGGTGCAGAACCTCTGGCAGCGGCAGCCCTACGCGGTGGCCGCGGCGGTGATCGCGCCGATCATTTTCGGCGCCACCTTCGCTCTGATCTGGGCGCTCTCGGGCAGCGGCGGAGCCGATCCGCAGACGGTGCTGCAGGCCGAGCCGGCCGCGGCGCCGACCCCCGCCGCGGTTCAGGCCGAGAGCGAACCGCCGGCCGATGCACAGCCGGCCCAGAGCAGCGAATCCGTTGACCGCCCCGCCCCGCAGCCGCAGCCCGCCGCTCAGTCCGCTCAGCCTGCCCAGGTGGCAGAGCAAAGCGGTCAGAGCGAAGCGGCGCAGGACGGCGAGCCGCCCGCGGAGACGCCGCTGCCAACGCTCGACGATGTGCTGATCGCCAAGCTCGAGGAAGCGAATTTCCGCTACGGCCTCGAGGACGAGCGCGGCTCGATTCTGCCGATTGGCAACGGGATCGTGGTCTCCGCGGGCCCGCAGTACGCGACGTCCTGGGAGCTGCTGCTGCCGACGGCGCGGATTCGCGCGGACATCGTCCAAGTCGGGCGCACGCCGCGCGGTGCGATCGGCGCGCCCGACAATCCGTTCGTGGTCGGTTGGTTCAATATCGGCACCGCGCCCGGCGAGGCGGGCAATGCGATTCTCGCTGGACACCGCGATTATGAGGATATCGACGGCACGATCGGCACCGGCGTCTGCTGGGAGCTGGACCGCGTGAAGGTCGGCGATCAGATGATCGTCCGCGATGCCGAGCAGCAGATCGCCTGGGTGTACGAGGTGACCGAGGCGGTGGTGCTCAACCCGAATGACCCGGCCTCCGCGCGTTATCTGGCCGAGACGGAGGAGCCGGTCGTCACGCTGATTACCTGCACCGGCACGTTCAACCCCAAAAACCACAGCTACTCGCACCGGTTGGTCGTCGTCGGCGTGCTGCAGGCGATCGCTGCGGCCTAGCGCGCGGCGAGCTGCTCCGCCAGCTGCAGCGCGTCGGTGGGCCAGAATTGCTCCGGGCGCGGGTGCTCCACGCCCGGGCGGCCCGCCGCCGCGCGGCAGTTGAGCACCGCCTCGGTCCATTGCGCGGGGATCGCATCCAGCCCCCAAACGGCGCCCAGCAGCGCGCCGCAGATCGCGGCGTTGGTGTCCGTATCGCCGCCGCGCATCACGGTGTCCACGATTCCCTCTTCGAGGTTGGGCGCGTGCAGCAGCTGCCAGAGCGCGTTCCGCAGCGCGATCAGCACCCACCCCGCGTGCCGCTGGAAATCCGGCGGCGGGCTGCCCGCCGCGCCCCGAACCGCATCAAGCAGGCTCTGCTCGACTGGCGCCGCCGCGGCCTGAGCCGCGATCTGCTCGTAGATCTCAGACGCGCTGCAGCCCGTGCGCACGGCGTGTGCGAGCGCCGCTGCGAACAGCGCGCTGGCCTGCAGGCAAACTGGATGAGGGTGCGTGATCGCCGCATCCGCGCGCGCCCATTCGGCGGCCTGCGCCGGCCCGCGGTTCGCTCCGAAGATGCCCAGCGGCGCGATTCGCATCAGCGCCCCATTGGCCTGGCTGTCGAAATTGAGCCGTCCGCGCAGCCCGCTGCGCACGGTGCGGCCGGCATCGCGCGGGCCCGAGTCCAGCCAGGCTATGTAGGCGCTTCTGACCGCACCAGCGTTGAATTCGCCCAGCTCGACCAGCACGCGGGCCAGCGACAGCGCCATCTCCGAGTCGTCCGTGGGCTGTCCGGCGAGCCTGTTCCAGGCACCGCCGCCGGCGAGCTCGCGGACGCCGTTGGGGTAGGCGGCGCGAATTTGCTGCGGCGTTTGAAACTCGACGAGGCTGCCGAGCGAGTCGCCGGCCAGCTGGCCGAGCAGACAGCCTTGCGCGCGGGCCAGGATGCCGGCGTTGATGCCTGCATCCATGCTTGGGCTCCCGGTTACCAGTACTGCCGGCGCTTGCCGCGCTTGCCGCCGCGCGGCCCCTCTTGGGCCGCGGCCGCGCGCTCGACCGAGACAGCGCAGACTTTGTACTCGGGAATGTGCGCCTCAGTGTCGTAAACGTTGTTGGTCAGCCAGTTGGCCGCGCTCTCCTGCAGGCGCACGAACGGTATGAAGACGGAGCCGGCGGCGACATCCTCGGTCACGAAGGCGACGCCCTCGAGGCGCCCGCGGCGCGAGGCGACCTGCACGGCCTCGCCCGGCTGGATCTCGAGCCGCGCGGCGTCGCGCGGGTGAACCGCGACGCGCAGCTCGGGCCAGCTGTCGACCAGGCCGTCAACGCGGCGGGTGATCGTGCCGCCGTGCCAGTGGTAGAGCACGCGGCCGGTGTTGAGCACAAAGGGGTACCGCTCGTCGGCCGCTTCCTCGCTGGGCGCGCTCTGGCGAACAGGGATGAAGCGGCCCTTGCCGCGCGGGAAATCCGCGCCGTAGAGCCGCGGCGTACCGGGGTGATCGGCGTCCGGGCAGGGCCATTGGATGCCGCCTTCGGCATCGAGCCGCGCGTGCGAGAGGCCGCCCAGGATCGGTGTGAGCGAGGCCATCTCATCGAAGACGGAAGCCGCCGAGGCGTGAGCGAAGCCCGCGGCGGACCGATTGAGGCGGGCGGCGGTGCGCACCGCGATCTCCTGCACGATCTCCCAGTCGGGCCGCGCCTGCCCAACCGGCTCGATCACTTGGCGCACGCGCTGCACGCGCCGCTCGGAGTTGGTGAAGGTGCCTTCCTTTTCGGCGAACGAGGCGGCCGGCAGCACGACATCGGCGAGCTCTGCGGTTTCGTGCAGGAAGATGTCCTGCACGACGAGGAAATCGAGCTGCCCGAACGCCTCGCGCGCGTGGGCCAGATTGGGCTCGCTGAGCAGCGGATTTTCACCCACGATGTACATGCAGCGGACGCGTTGGCCGCTGCCGCTGCCCAGGATTGATTCGACCATCTCGGTTGCGCGCAGGCCCTCTTCGGCCGGCAGCGCCGCGCCCCAGGCCGATTCGAAGCGGTCCAGCACCTCGGGCGTGTAGCGCTGGTAGCCGGGCAGCCCGTCCGGCACGCAGCCGGCGTCGCCGGCGCCCTGCACATTGTTTTGCCCGCGCAGCGGCGAGACGCCGTTGCCGACCCGCCCGACCTGGCCGGTCAGCAGCGCGAGGTTGAGCAGTGCGGTTGCGTTGGCCGTGCCGTTCGTGTGCTGGGTGACGCCCATGCCCCAGATCAGGCAGGAGCCGCCGCCTGCGGCGCCGCGCGGCCGCGCGTACAGGCGCGCCGCCCGGGCGAGCAGCGCGGCGGGGACGCCGGACAGCTGCTCGACACGCTGCGGCGTGTACTCCGCCAGCCCCGCGCGCCAATCCTCGTAGCCCTCGGTGCGGGCCGCGATGAACGCCTCATCGGCCAGCCCCTCATCGAGGATCACGCGGGCCATTCCGTTGAGCACTGCGACATCGGTGCCCGGGTACTGGCGCAGCCAGAGGTCGGTGTGATCGCAGAGTTCGATCCGTTTGGGGTTGAGCACGATCAGCGCCGCGCCGCGCTCGTCGATCGCCCGGCGCATGCGGCTGGCCGCGACCGGATGGTTCGAGGAGGGGTCGGCGCCGACCACGAACAGGCAATCGGCTGCTTCATAGTCGCTGTACGAGTTCGATGTCGCGCCGCTGCCCAGCTGGGCGAGCATCGCTTCGACTGAGGGCGAGTGGCAAAGCCGCGTGCAGTGATCGACGTTGTTGGTCGACATCACCGCGCGCACGAGCTTTTGCAGCAGGTAGTTGTCTTCGTTGGTCGCTTTGGCGCTGGAGAACGCGCCGAACGCGCCGCGGTGCTCGGCGAACTTTTCCGCAACGAGGTCAAGCGCCTCGTCCCAGGAGGCCGGCTCCAGCCCCCCGGCGCGGCGGATCAGCGGCTCCGTCAGGCGGTCCGGATGGTTGACGAAGGCCGTGCCGAACCGCCCCTTGACGCAGAGCAAGCCCAGCGACGAGCGGTTCTGCGGGTCATCGTCCACCTGCACCAGCTGTCCGTTGGAGGCGCTGACGCGGATCCCGCAGCCGACGCCGCAGTAGGGGCAGACAGTGGAGACGGTGCGCGTCCCGGCGCCGCCGCGCTTGCCAACCAGCGCCTCGGTCGGGCAGGCGGCCACGCACGACCCGCACGAGGTGCAGGTCGATTCGCCGAGCGGCTCGTCGTTGAACGCGGCGATCCGCGCCGCCTTGCCGGAGCCCGCGATGCCGATCGCGCCGATGTGCTGGCGGTCGCTGCAGGCCGAGACGCAGCGCCCGCAGAGGATGCACTGCGAGGCGTCGAAGCGGTAGAAATGGTTGCTCTCGTCGAGCGCGGGATTGATCTTCGGCGCCCAGCGGTTCGGGTCGGCGCTGTGCGAGGCGGCGTGATGGCTGAGCTCGTTGACGCCGATCGGCCGCGTGTCGTCGCGCATGGCGAGGGTGAGCTCGAGCACGCCGCGCCGCGCGGCCGCGGCCGCTTCGGAGTCGGTGCGAATGGCCATGCCCTCGCTGATCGGCGTGGAGCAGGACGCGGGCAGGCCGCGCACTCCCTCAATCTCCACCAGGCAGGTGCGGCAGGCTCCCAGCGCCGGGCCGTCCGCGTCTTTGCAGAGATGGGGCAGATCAACGCCCGCTGCCAGCACTGCGTCCAGCGCCGAGCAGCCCGCCCGCACCGCCGCCGCCTCTCCATTAACCGTCACCCGCACAGTCTCAACCGCCATCGCCGCTCCTCACCCCGATGCTACTCCAACCCCCCTAGGCGTCCCGCCCCCCGGCCCCCACCTGCGGGTGAGAGCTGCCGCTCTCCGCCCAGGCCCTCCCCTGCGGCGGGAGCTGCCGCGCCCTTTTCCCGCTCCCTCCGCCGGCGGGAGGGGCGGGAGGCATGTGGAATAGATCTGCCCGTGTCGGCGGAGCGATGGGCATTGCTCCTGGCTGTCCCGTCCTGCAGCGAGCCCGCCCAACCTGCACAGGCCCTAGGCCGGCGGCCCGCCCAGCTGGCGGCGCGCGCTGGTCACCGGGTTGGGCGCCATCTGTCCGTGCCCGCAGAGCGAGGCTGCGGCCAGCAGCGGCAGCAGCGCATCGATGTCGCGCGCGGCGCGTTGGTCGCCGCCGCGCAGCTGCTCGAGCGCTTCGGCCAACCGCCCCGTGCCTTCGCGGCAGGGCGTGCACTTGCCGCAGGACTCCGCGGCGTTGTACGCCGCCTGCACGGCCAGCGCCGCCTCGATTCCGAACTCCCGCGGAATGCCGATGATCCCCCCCGCGCCCAGCACTGCGCCTGCGCCGTCCAGCGATCCCGGCGCGATCGGTGTGCCGAATGCGTCGGGCGCCAGAAATCCGCCCGAAGGCCCGCCAATCGCGACGCCCGCCAGCTCCGCGCTCGGCCGCGCCAGATCGATAATCTCCGCGACGGGCGTGCCGAGCGGCAGCTCCAGCACTCCGCAGCGCTCGAACGCGCCCGAAATCGAGAGCACCTTCGTGCCCGGCGCGTCGGCCGTGCCCGTCTCGCGGAACCAGTCCGCCCCATACTCGAAGATGTCGGGCAGATTGGCGAGCGTCTCGACGTTGTTGATCACGGTCGGCCGCCCCCAGAGGCCGTGCTCGGTGGGCAGCGGGGGGCGCAGCCGCGGGACCGCGCGGCGGCCCTCGATCGACTCCATGATCACCGATTCCTCGCCGCACACATACCCGCCCGCGCCGCGCCGAATCTCGATCTCCAGGCCCAGATCATCGCCGCCGCCGGCCGCCAGCCGACCGGCCGCCTCCGCCGCCCCGATTGCCGCCCGCACCGCCGCCGCCGAGCGGTCGGCCATGCCGTTGATATAGCAATACGCTTTGCGCGCGCCAATCGCGTAGCAGGCGATCCGCACGGCCTCAATCAGGCGCGCCGGATCGCGCTCCATGATCGCGCGATCTTTGAAGACGCCCGGCTCGCCCTCCTCAGCGTTGACGATCAGCAGCGGTTCGCCGCTGCGGGCCGCGTTTTCGACCGCGCCCCGCCACTTGATCTGGACCGGGAAGTAGGCGCCGCCGCGTCCGCGCAGTCCGGCCGCGCCGACAGCGTCGATGACCGCGGCCGGCGGGAGCGCGGCGGCTGTCTTCCAGCCGCGCCAGCCGCCGCCGCGCGGCGCCAGCACCCGCTCGACGCCGCCCGGCAGCGCTGCGCGGGCCAGCTTGTAGGTGCGCTCGTCAATCGCCGCCTCGATCGGTTCCGACCCCGCCGCCGTCAGCGGCGCAGCGGCGCAGAGAAACATGCACTCGTGCTGCTCCAGCTCGGCGCCTTCAGCGCGCAGCCGGTCGGCGGTGCGATCGCCGCCGGCGATGCGGCAGGAGAGGCCGCGGCAGATGCGCACCGCGCCGGCGGGCGGCGGCGCAAAGCGGAACTCGGTGTAGGAAGTGGCGACCGCATACAGCTCCGACTTCGGCGTGTGCAGCCGGGCGGCGGTGCGCTCCATCCCGGCGGCAGAGAGGTGGCCCTCGAGCTCGTGCAGCAGGTGCAATGCGGGCAGCGTCTGGCTGCGCTCGCGCGGCAGCGCTGCCAGCGCAGCATCCAGCCCGCTCATTCGCGCGTCCGCCGCATCGTTGGCCATGTGGGCCGCGCCTCGCTCCCGCCTCCAGGCGTACCATTCTATGTGTAGATCGGAGTTTGCCCGTGTCTGAGGAACGCGCCGCTGCGCCCCGCTCCTACGCTGAAGCGCACCGCGCGGCGGAGCCGCTCCAGCAGTACGGCCCCTCCAGCACCTTCCTCGGCGT
>CAYFZI010000066.1:0-7982 GCA_964347635.1 uncultured Dehalococcoidia bacterium | reverse complement strand
CTGCAGAAGCTCAAGGCCGACGCCGAAGCCTACCTCGGCGAGACACTCAGCGAGGCGGTGATCACCGTGCCGGCCTACTTCAACGACAGCCAGCGCAACGCCACCAAAGACGCCGGGCGGATCGCCGGGCTGAATGTGCTGCGGATCATCAACGAGCCGACCGCAGCCTCGTTGGCCTACGGGCTGGAAAAGCACGAAGACCACTACATCGCCGTCTACGACCTGGGCGGCGGCACATTCGACATTTCGATTCTGGAGCTGGGCGAAGGCACATTTCAGGTGCGCTCGACGAACGGCAACACGTTCCTCGGCGGAGATGACTTCGACCAGCGGGTGATGGACTATCTGGTCGACGTGTTCCGCAAAGAACAGGCGATCGATCTGTCGCAGGACCGCCCCGCGGTGCAGCGGCTCAAGGAGGCGGCCGAGCACGCCAAGGTCGAGCTGTCGACAACCCAGTCGACGGAGATCAATCTGCCCTACATCACGGCCGACGCTTCGGGGCCCAAGCACTTCACCCACACGCTGACGCGCTCGCAGCTCGAGCGGCTGGTGCTGGATCTGGTCGAGGGCACGCTAGAGCCGTGCCGCAACGCGCTCGACGACGCCGGGATCAGCCGCGGCCAGGTGGACGAGATCGTGCTCGTCGGCGGGCAGACGCGGATGCCGCTGGTGCAGCAGAAGGTGCAGGACTTCTTCGGCAAGGAGCCGCACCGCGGCGTCAATCCGGATGAGGTCGTGGCCCTCGGCGCCGCGATTCAAGCGGGCGTCCTGCGCGGCGAGGTCAAGGATGTGCTGCTGCTCGATGTGACCCCGCTGACGCTCGGGATCGAGACGCTGGGCGGCGTCAGCACAGCGCTGATCCCGCGCAACACCACGATCCCCACCAGCAAGAGCCAGACATTCTCGACCGCCGCCGATGGGCAGCAGCAGGTCGAGATCCATGTGCTGCAGGGCGAACGCGAGATGGCCGGCGGCAACAAGTCGCTCGGGCGCTTCATCCTGGACGGGATCCTGCCCGCGCCGCGGGGCATGCCTCAGATCGAGGTTTCGTTCGATATCGACGCGAACGGCATCCTCAACGTGGGCGCGCAGGACAAAGGCACCGGCAAGGAGCAGCGGATCACGATCCAGGCTGCATCCGGGCTGAGCGACGCCGAGATCGAGCAGATGCAGCGCGACGCCGAAGAGCACGCCGAGGAAGATCGGCAGCGGCGCGAGGCCGCCGAAATACGCAACCGCGCCGACACCGCGGCCTACGAGGCGGATAAAATCCTGCGCGACCAGGAAGACAAACTGGATGAGGAGCTGAAAACGGAGCTGCAGAGCAAGATCGCGGCCGTGCGCACGGTGCTCGAAGACGAAGCCGCCGACAGCAGCTCGATCGAAGCGGCGCTCAACGATCTCAACACCACGCTGATGAAGGTCGGCGAACGCACCTATGGTGCGCAGCAGGCTGCCGGGCCCGGCGCGCAGGGCGCGCCCCGCCCAGACGGCGGCGCAGCCAAAGCGGACGACGGCGATACTGTCGAAGGCGAGTTCCGCGAGGTCTAGGCAGGCCGCAGCGGCGCAGCCCGCAAGGGGATCGATGACGCGATGACGCAAGCGCCCAGCAACGACTTCTACGAGATCCTCGGTGTGGAGCGCACGGCGCCGCAGGAGGAGATCCGGCGCGCGTTTCGCCGCCTGGCGATGGAGCACCACCCCGATCGCAACCCCGATCCGGAGTCGGAGGCGACGTTCAAGCGGATTGCGGCGGCCTATGAAGTGCTCTCCGACGCGGAGAAGCGGGCCAAATACGACCGCTACGGCAATACAGCCGAGTTCGCCGCCAACGCGGGGTTCGAAGGATTCGACTTCGGCGGTTTCGGCGACATCTTCGATGCCTTTTTCGGCGGACGGCGCGCGGCCGGGCCGGTCCGCGGGGGCGACCTGCGGCTAAATCTGGAGCTGGAGTTCAGCGACGCGGTCTTCGGCGCGGAACACGAGATCCGCGCCTCGCGGCTGGAACATTGCTCGATCTGCGGCGGCAGCGGCGCCGAGCCCGGCACGCAGCGCGTGCCCTGCACAGGCTGCGACGGCGCGGGCGAGGTGCGGCGCGTGCAGCGCAACGTGTTCGGGCGCTTTGTCAACGTCGCGCCCTGCGAAGCCTGCGAGGGCGAAGGCACCGTCATTCAGCACCCCTGCAACGGCTGCGGCGGGATCGGCCGCGAGCAGCGCAACCGGCGGCTGAAAGTGAAAATTCCCGCGGGCGTCGATCACGGCGCGCAGATGCGCCTCAGCGGCGAGGGCGACGCCGGGCTGCGCGGCGGCCCGGCCGGCAACCTCTATGTCGACCTGCGCGTGAAGCCGCACGAAACATTCGAACGCGACGGCGACGATCTGGTCCTGCCGCTGAACCTCAATGTGGCCCAGGCGGCGCTGGGCGGCGATCTCGATATTCCGATGATCGACGGAGCCGCCGAGCAGCTGGAGGTGCCGGCCGGCACCCAGCACGGACACGTCTTCCGGCTGCGCGGCAAAGGCGTGCCGCACCTGCGCGGCCGCGGCCGCGGCGACCTGCGCGTGCAGGTGCGGCTGCGCGTCCCGGACAAGCTGAGCGACGAGCAGCGGGCGCTCTTCGAGCAGCTCAGCGACCTGCTGGAAGAAGGGGAGGACGGCGGCGAGAGCCGCAACGGCGTCTTCTCGCGCATCCGGGATGCGTTCAGCGCCTGACTTCCGTGCAGCTGCTGCGGGCGGCGGTGGCGGTCAGTGCGGATCAGGTCGAGCGCGCGATCGCGGCGTTTGAGCTGCTGGGGATCGACAACTCGGTCGTTGAATGGGATGTCGGCGAGCCGCTCGAGGAGCCGGCCTGGGGGCGGCCCGCGCCGCTGCCTAGGCGGGCCGAGGTCGCCGCTTATCTGCCGACGGAGCGTTGGGACGCGATCGCGCCCGATGCTCAGGCCGCGCTCGCCCGCTTCTGGCCGCCCGGCGCCGCGCCGCCGATCGACCTCCGCCCAGTCCCGCGGCGCGACTGGCGAACCGCATGGCATGAACATTTCAGACTCGTGCGGATCGCAGCAGCGCGCACGATCGTGATTCGGCCGCCCCAGATCGCCTATGCAGCGCGAGACGGTGAGGTCGTGATCGACCTGGCGCCGGGGCTGGCCTTCGGCACCGGGCAGCACCAGAGCACGCGCCTGGCGCTGGCGCTGCTGGCCGACTCGATGGCGGAGGCAGGACCGCCGCAGCGGGTGCTGGATCTGGGCACAGGCTCGGGCATTCTGGCCTGCGCGGCGGCCAAGCTCGGCGCGCCCGCAGTCGCGGCCGTGGACATCGACCCGCTCGCGGTCGATGCAGCGCGCGGCGCAGTACGCCGCAATCAGCTTGCCGCGCGGGTGGAAGTTCGTGAGGGCGGCGTCCCCCGCACCGAGCGCTATGAGCTGATCCTCGCCAACCTCACCGCGGATCTGCTGCAGGGGTTGGCGCCGCAGATAACAGACGCGCTGTCGCCGGGCGGACGGCTGATCGCCTCCGGCTTCGTGCAGAGTCGGCGCGCTGAAGTGGCGGCGGCGCTCGAAGCTGTCGGCTTTACAGTCGCAGCGGAGCGCCGCGAGGATGAGTGGTCGGCGCTGCTGGCCAAAGCCGGACGGCAATAACGCACCGCCAGGCCCGTCTGCAGCGGCGGGCCGAGCAGCGCGGGAGGCGGGGGCTACCAGGCGGGCGAAGCGCCGCCGTCGATGTTGATCGCGCAGCCGGTGATGAAGGAAGCGGCGCTGGAAGCCAGAAAGACGAGCACGTTGGCGGCTTCCTCGGCAGTGCCGATGCGCCCCACCGGAATGCCCTCGCCGACAGAGCCGAGGAACTCATCGTAGCTGGCGTCGGGCATGCGGGACTGGTGAAAGCCGTGCCACTGCGCGCTGTCGACGGAGCCGATGCAGGCGGCGTTGACAAGGATCTGGTCGCGCGCAAGCTCTTTGCTGAGCGCCTTGGTCATCGCCAGGCCGGCGGCGCGGCTCGCCGCCGTGGGCATCGAGCCGGCGCCGGGCGTTTTGCAGCCGATGTTGAGCAGGTTGACGATCCGCCCGCCGCCGCGCCCGCGCATCGAGGGGATGCAGAGCTTGGACATGCGGATGGCGCCGTAGAGCTTGAGGTCCAAGTCGACGGCCCAAGTCTCAATCTCGTGGCTCTCAATCGGCCCCGCAGAGGACTGTCCGGCGTTGTTGATCAGGATGTCGACGCCGCCGAAGCGCTCAATCGCCTCGCCGACCAGCTGCTGGCAGTCCTCATCGGAGGTGACATCCATCGAGAGCGCGAGCGGATCCGCGCCGACCCGGCGGATCAGCTCGGCGGCCTCAGCGAGCAGCTCGGGGCGGCGCGCGCCGATCGCGACCTGAGCGCCTTCGCGGGCCAGGCCGATCGCGGTGGCGCGGCCGATCCCTTCGCTGCCGCCTGTGATGATCGCAACCTTGCCTTCGAGCCCCAGATCCATATTTGCCTCCTCGCCGCGCGCAGCATAATCGCACCCGCCCCCGTTGTACGATCATCAACGATGAGCACGCAGGCGGATCTTGAGGCACTGCGGGAGCGCGACGAAGGCGTCTACTCGAGCCCGTCCCGCTACTTCGTGGACGACCCAGACGCACGCAGCGGAGAGCAGCTGATCATCCGCGGCTCGGCTGCGCGGCGGCTCAATCGGGTCATGCGCGTGCGCCGCGATGACCTCGTCGAAGTCGTGCACCCGCCCTCGGCGCAGCGCTACAAAGTGCGCGTGACGCGGGTTACGCACGAAGCGTTGGAGTGCACCATTGAGCACAGCCATCCGCTTGAGCCGCCGCCGCCGCCGCAGATCACGGTCTGCGCGGCGCTGATCCGCCCGCAGCGCTTCGATTTCATGGTCGAGAAGGTGACCGAGCTGGGCGCGGCGGCAATTCAGCCGCTCTGGAGCGAGCGCTCGCTGATTCGCGGCGAGGGCCTGCAGCGGCTGGCGCGTTGGCGGCGTTTGGCGACCGAGGCGTCGGAACAGTCGGGCCGCCAGTCGCGGCCTCTGGTCCATCCGCCGCAGGATTTCACAGCGGTCGTGAGCGAGCCGATCGCGGCAAACACAGTGCGGATTCTGGCCTCCGCGGTCGAGCCGCAGTCGCGCGTGGCAGCGTTGTTCGCCAAGTTCGATCAAACCGCGCTGCCGGAGGGCGTGCAGATTTTGGTCGGGCCGGAGGGCGGCCTCAGCCCCGGCGAGGGGCGGCTGGCGCGCTCGCACGGCTGGAATTCGATCACGCTTGGCCCGCGTCCGCTGCGCGCAGAGACGGCCTCAATCGTGGCCGTTGCGCTGGTCGGCGAAGCGATCGCCGCACACGGCGCTGCCCGAGCGCTGCCTGAATGAGTGTGGGGCCGGTTGCCGCCCCCTTGCCTTCGACATCTCTCGCCAGGCGGGCGGGGAGCGGCGGGATTCGGCTCAGGTGGCGGCGGCGAGATTGGCGGCGGTGATGGCGTTGACCGGGTCGAGCTCTTGCAGCGGATCGGGCGCTTCGAGCAGGCGCAGCCAGGGGACGGGGTTGACAGTCACGCCGCGCACGACCACTTCCCAATGCAGATGCGGACCCGTGGCCAGCCCGGTCGAGCCGATTCGGCCGATCGCCGCGCCGCGCTCGACGACGTCGCCGGCGCTCATCAACAACGCCGAAAGGTGGTAGTAGCCGGTGAAGACGCCCGCGCCGTGATCGATGATCATCCCGTTGCCGCGCCGCTCGGTGCGGCCGGACCAGGAGACCACGCCGCTGCCGGGCGCCGTGATTGGCGCTCCGTTGGGGCCGGCGAAGTCGATCCCCGAGTGGTACTCGGAGATCGGGCCGCCGTTGAAGGAGCGCAGCTCGCCGTAGCCGGCCGTGATCGTGCCTTCGCTGGGCGGATCGAAAATGCCCGACCAATGGCGCTGCGGGGTCGCGAAGCGCTGGTACGGGGTGCGCGCGTTGAGATCGGCCTGGCGGATCTCAGGGGCCAGCAGCGCGGCGTTGGCAACGTCGATCTGAATATCGTCGAACGACCAATCGACCGCCTCAACATCGAGCACCGTCTCCTGCCAGAGCAGCTGGTCGCCGTTGGGCGCCCAGACAGCGATGCTGAGCGGCATCGGACCGGGCGGGGTGAGCGCGTCGATCCCGATGAAGCCGAAAAAGCGGTCGCCTTCGGGGATCAGAGCGTAGGCCTCGCCCTCCCAAGCGATCGCAGCCGCGGCCGCGCCGGGCGCGTCGGCGATGATCAGCACGGTATGGCCTTGGGGAGTAGGGCGCGGAGTGATGTAGACGTGCGGCGTCGGCAGCGGCTCGGCCGGCTCCGTCTGCTGCACTGCCGCCGTCGCAGCCTGCTCGACCGCCGCTTGCGCCTGCTGGATCTGCGCGTCGGCGGCGGCCTGCCCCGCCGCGGCCGCTCCCGAGTCGGGCGGCGGAGCGCCGCCGCCCGACGGCGGGGCTGCGAAGGGGTCGAGCCCGCTGCCGCCGCAGGCGGCCAAGAGCAAACCGCCGCCGCCGCTCAGCATCCCGCGCAGCAGCGAGCGGCGGCTCAGCCGCCGCGGCCGCAGCACCGCGCTGCGCCCGCTGCCCGCACCGCACGACCCGCCGCACTGCTTGTTGTGGCTCATCGTTCGCCGCTGCGCATGCCCCCACTTTCGCCGTTCGGCTCGGCGCTGTCCATAGTCCGCCGCGGCGGTGATCAGATAGGATCGCGGGCAATCCGCCGATCATGCCGCGGCTGCGTAAAACCGCTCTGAGATCGGCAGGCAGGGAGGCGGACCGGTGGACGATCCGCGCAAAATTCTCAACAGTGTGGTGGCCAACGTTGAGCGGGTCATTCTGGGCAAGACGGCGGAGGTGCGGCAGGCAGTCGTCGCGATGGTGGCCGACGGACACTTGCTGATCGAGGATGTACCGGGCACGGGCAAAACGATGCTGGCGCGGGCCCTGGCGGTTTCGACCGGCTGCAGCTTCAACCGCATTCAGTTCACCCCCGACCTGCTCCCGTCGGATGTCACCGGCGTCTCGATCTACAACCAGAAAACGGAGGATTTTGAGTGGCGGCAGGGCCCGATTAACTCGCAGATCGTGCTGGCCGACGAGATCAACCGGGCCACGCCGAAGACGCAGTCGGCGCTGCTGGAGGCGATGGAGGAGCGGCAAGTCACAGTGGACGGCGTCACCCGCCCGCTGCCGCCGCCCTTCATGGTCATGGCAACCCAGAATCCGGTCGAGTACGAGGGCACGTTCCCGCTGCCGGAGGCGCAGCTGGACCGCTTTTTGCTGCGCATCCACCTCGGCTATCCAGACGCCAACGATGAGGTGGCGGTGCTGGAAGGGCAGCAAAAACAGCATCCAATCGAGACGCTGGAATCGATCACATCGCCCGAGGAGATCCGCGAGGTGCACGCAGTGGCGCGCGACATCTGGGTCGATCCAGCGCTCAAGCAGTACGCGGTCCAGCTGGTCACCGCGACGCGCGCGCACGACGCGGTCTATCTGGGTGCATCGCCGCGCGGTTCGCTGGCGCTGTTCCGCTGCGCGCAGGCCAGCGCGCTGCTGGCTGGGCGCGACTATGTGATCCCCGACGACATGAAAGCCCTGGCGCACGCGGCGCTGGGCCACCGAGTGATTCTCAGCCCGTCGGCGCAGGTACGCAATCAGGACGCGCGGACGGTGATCGATGACGTGCTCGATCGTGTGGCGGTGCCGGGCTCGCGCGCCGGCGCATCATGACCGGCCCGATGCGCGGCCTGCCGGGCGGTTGGGGGAGCTAGCCCGTGCGGCGCCGCCTGCGCGCGCTCTTGGCACTGATTTTCCGACGCCGCCGTTCGCTGACGATCGTCCTGGTGCTGACCATCGTCAGCTTTGCGGTCGGCTTCACTTCGAACTACTGGCTGCCGCTGCGGCTCGGCTACACGCTCTTGTTTGGGCTCGGTGGGAGTTGTGGTTCTCGATTTATCCATGCAAACCATCTCGGATGTGCTGTGCATG
>CAYFZI010000065.1:0-8048 GCA_964347635.1 uncultured Dehalococcoidia bacterium | reverse complement strand
GCGCGAGCTGCTGGACGCCGTCGCCCTGCCCGATAAGCGCCGCCAGCGCCCCGATCAACACTCCGGCGGCGAGCAGCAGCGGGTCAGCATCGGGGTGGCGCTCAGCAACGATCCGCCGCTGCTGCTCGCCGACGAGCCGACCGGCGAGCTGGACACGCACACCTCGGAAGAGATCTTCGAGCTCTTCCGTAATCTCTCGCAGCAGTTCGGCCTGACAATCATCGTCGTCACCCACGACCCGGCGATCGCCGCGCGCGTGGACCGCGTGGTCGCGATCCGCGACGGCACAATCGCGACGGAAACCGTGCGCCGCATTGAGCACGCCGGTACCGAGATGTCGGAGGTCGTGCACGACGAGTACGCCGTCGTCGACGGCGCCGGCCGCCTGCAGATTCCCAAACCGCTGCTCGATGCGGTCGATCTGGGCCGCCGTGCGCGCGTCGACGAGCGCGACGGGCGGATCGTGATCACGCCCGTGCAGAGCGAGGACGGACCGCCGCCGCGATGACAACGCCCGCGAACAGATCCGCGAACAACCTGGACCTGCACAACCAGAGCCAGCTGGTGGTCGACGTGCGCGGCGTGAGCCGCCGCTTCCGCGTCGGCAGTGAGGACATCTGGGCTGTGCGCGACGCCTCGCTGCAGGTCCGGCAGGGCGAGTTCGTCGCCCTGATCGGCCGCTCCGGCTCGGGCAAAACCACGCTGCTCAACGTGATCGCCGGGCTCGACCAACCGACCAGTGGCGAGGTCTACGTCGACGGCGACAACATCACCGATTACAACGAGGCGCAGCTGACTCAGATGCGCCGCCACCGCATCGGGTTCGTGTTCCAATCGTTCGGCCTGCTGCCCCTGCTGTCGGCCTATGAAAACGTCGAGCTGGCGCTGCGCATTGCCGGCGCGGGGATTCGCGAGCGGCGCCGCCGCGCCAACCAGCTGCTCGAACAGGTGGGCCTCGCCGGGCGCGCCCGCCACCGCCCCTACGAGCTCTCGGGCGGCGAGCAGCAGCGCGTCGCGATCGCCCGCGCGCTGGCCAACGCGCCGGCGCTGATCCTGGCCGATGAGCCGACCGGCGAACTCGATTCGACCACCGCGGTCAGCATCTTCTCGCTGCTGCACGACCTGGTGCAGGATGAAGGCGTCACGATCATCACCACCACGCACGACCGCACGGTGATGGAGCTGGTGCCGCGCGTCGAGGAGATGAAGGACGGCCGCCTGCTCGACCCCGAAGAGCAGGAGCTGTTCCGCTACACCGTGCGCGACGAGCGCTCCCGCTTCGCCGCCGAGCTGCCCACCGATATCCAGGCCGAAGTGGCCGCCAACACCGCGCACCGCGCCGATTTCGCGCCGACCGTCGACGAGCGGATCGCCGCGACCGTGGCCGCGCACCCCGAGATGGACGAGCGCGTAGCGCGCTTCGCCGCCGGCGGCGGGGCGGCGAACGGTGCGGAGGGCGAGGAGGAGCCGCGCCCCGAGGACGATACGTCGTTCGCGCCGCCCCCAGAGCAGGAGCGCCCCGAGTGGGCGCGCCGCCGCGGCGGTTCCTGAGTCGATTTGCTGCAGCACGCCTTCCCCGCTTGCGGGGGGGGACGGGAAACAGGGTTCTTTCTCCCCACACGCCGGGGGGGGGCCCCTCGGTCTAATCCGCTAACCGCAGCGAGAGGGCGGCGGCGCGTTCAGTCGGACGGATCTGTGGAGATTTCGCGCAGCAGGAAGCGGCGCGGCTGTTGATCCCAGCGGATCAGGCGGTGGGGCGGGTCGATGTCGTACCAGGCGCGGCTAATTTCGACTCCCGGCGTGACGACCACCTGCCAGACGACGACATCGCCTTCGGGGCCGCGCAGCGTGTCTTGGCCGCGCACGGCCAGCTGCACCAGCTGCGAACGCTGGCGGTAGACGTTGACCGAGCGGTAGGTCAGCTCGCGGTCGGGGGCGAAATCGATGCTGCGCCACAGCCAGGCCGAGCTGTCGTTGTCGAATGCGAAGGGGCCCGCTTCGACCCGCTCCGCCGCACGCTCGCCCTGCTCGACCACGACCGCGTCGACGTACAGGCTCTGCTCGCCGCCGCCGCCGTATTCGCCGCTGACCGTGATCCGTTCCTCGGCTGAGACCGCCTCGCGCCGATAGCTGATCGGCGCCAGCGTCTCCGCGTCGACCCGCACCTGGACCTCATCGATCACACCTGACGTATCGAGTTCGAAGCGCAGGCGGAGCAAATACGCATCGCCCTCGCGCTTCGTCTCCAGCACCAATGTGCCCAGGTTTGTGTCAGTCTGATCGAGAATCGCGTAGGTCAGCCGCTCGTAGTCGGGCCAGGGGATCTGCGCGACTGGGTTGGTGGGGGCATCGAACTGCGACGGGGAGCTGCAGGCCAGCAGCAGCGGCGCCCAGAGCAGCGCGGCGGCGCCGAGCAGGCGTTGGCGGCTGAGCCTCAACGCGCCGCCTGCGCGGCGGCGGCGGGGCCGATCGCCGCCGCCGTGATCCGCTCGATCGTTTCGTCGATGTCTGCGCGGTCAATGTCCAGGTGGGTCACGAAGCGCAGCTGCGCCGCGCCGATCGGCGCGGTGCGGATCCCGATTTCGGCCAATCGGCGGCTCAGCTCCACAGCCGGCCGGGGCTGCTCGGCGGACGCTGCGAGCGGGATGATCACGATGTTCGTCTGCACCTCATCGGGTCGGATGGGGAAGCCGAGCTCGGCCAGTCCGCGGGCCAGGCGGCGCGCGTTGGCGTGATCGTCGGCGAGCCGCTCGATGTTGTGCTCGAGCGCGTAGAGCCCGGCGGCGGCCAGCATCCCGGCCTCGCGCCAGCCGCCGCCGAGCAGCTTGCGCACGCGGCGGCATTCGTCGATGAACGGTTGGTCGCCGCAGATCAGCGAGCCGACCGGTGCGCCCAAACCCTTGGAAAGGCAGAAGCAGACGCTGTCCATATCGGCGCAGAGCGCCGCGGCATCGCAGCGCGCGGCCGTTGCAGCGTTGAAGATGCGTGCGCCGTCGAGGTGCACGCGCAGCCCGTGCGCGTGCGCGGCATCGGCCAGCGCGCGCATCCGCTCCGGCGGCAGCACCGTCCCGCCGCAGAAGTTGTGGGTGTTCTCGAGCGCCAGCAGCGTGCTGCGCGGCTGGTGGATATCGTCGCTCCGCACCGCGGCGGCGACCGCATCCGGATCGAGGCCGCCGTCGGCGTCCTGCTCGAGCACCGCGGCCAGCACGCCGCCGAGGCGCGAGACGCCGCCGGCCTCGGAGCGCACGATGTGCGCCATCCGCCCCACGATCAGCTCGTCGCCTGGGCGCGTCTGAGCTAGCAGCGAGGTGAGGTTGGCCATCGTGCCGGAGGCGACGAAGAGCGCGGCCGCCTTGCCGGTGAGTTGCGCTGCGCGGCGCTGCAGCTCGTTGATGGTGGGGTCTTCGCCGAAGACGTCGTCGCCGAGCGGAGCGGCGGCCATCGCCTCGCGCATGCCCGGCGAGGGCATGGTCAGCGTGTCGCTGCGGAAGTCGATCGGGCGCTGGGCGGCCGTGGTCACGGCTCCCGCTCCCAGATCGTGCGGAAGCCTTCACCGCCGCGAATCGCCGCCAGCGTCACCGCGGCTTCGCCTTCGTGCAGGCTGCGGTGGGTGCGTTCGAGCAGCTCGTCCTCCACGCCCAGCCCGCGCAGCCGATCGGCGATCCGCTCCCAGACGCCGGCGCTGTCGAAGGCGGCGATCGCGCGCGGCCAGGGGAAGGAGAGGATGCGCTCCGGCAGCGGCATCCGCGGGCGCAGCGATTTGAGGTGGCGGAAGCGCTCTTCGGCCGAGTTGACGCGGTCGACCAGGGTGATGATCGGCCCGTCGGAGCCGTCCTTGCGGAAGTCCACGAGCAGCCGCTGCTCGAGCACCTCGAAGCGCACGATCAGCACCGCGGCGCGCTCGATCACGCGCAGAATTTCATCCAGGTCCACGCCGTAATCGTCGCTCACCGGGCGCCCCTTCAGCTGCGCTCGCGCTGCTTCACTGCGAGTTTATGGGCGGGTTGGGGGGTCGTCCAATCGGCCCCAGCGCTGAGCCGACGCCGAGCAACGCATCGCGCGCCGCGTCGTAGCGCTGCTTGGCGCGCGCCTCGCGGTTGAGCAGCCCTTTCAGCTGCGGCGGCGGGAGCGGCGCCCCATCGAGAAACACGTCGTGCAGCCGGTCCAGCTGCTTGCGCCAGCTCTGCCAGGCTTCGCGGTATTCGCGCTGCCGCTGCGGATCGACTCGGACCATGGCTGCGGCTCCGCTCCCGTTATCCGACCAGTCGCTATTCGACGAGCACGCGGTAGATCGCGATTTCGCTCGATTCGAAGACCATCGCCCCGCGCACCGCGCGGCGCAGCTCGGCGAAGCGTTGATCCTGCGCGGCCAGCTCCTCGAACTGCTCGAGTTCGAGCAGATTGTCGAACTCGGCGATGATCTCGACCCGGCTGGCCGGCCCGGAGATCGCATCCCAAACCGAGAAGCGCGCCTCAATGCCGCGCGCGGCCTGGTATGCAAGCGCGGCCTCGACCGCCTTGAGAAACTCCTGGTGCTTCCCGGGCGCGACCTGCCCGGTCAACACGCGGCGGTACATGGCCATTATTCGCCCTCCTCCGCCCTGGCGGTCTCGTTGCTGCGCGCCTGCAGGATCGTTTCCACGCGGGCCAGGTCCTCGGCGCGGTTGACGTTCGTGAGCGACTCCAGCTGCGGGTCATGCCCGCGCAGATCATCCTCGTCGATCAGCACGTGGGCAACGAGCGGCAGCAGCGCGCGCAGCCGCCCTTCGCCGCGGTCCAGCAGCGCGCGCACGTGCGGCTCCAGAGAGCGGCGGTAGGCCGCCAGCAGCGGCTGCGCGTGATCGTCGACGAGCGGCATCGCGATCTCAACCCCGCGTGCGGCCTGCGCCACGGCGGTCAGCACGGCGCCGCGCACCAGCGGCATATCGCAGGCGATCGCCACCATCAGCTCGTGCTGTGCGGCCCCGATCGCCGCCTCCAGCCCGGCCAGCGGCCCGCGCTCTGGGCGTTGGTCGGTCACCTCGCGCCAAGGCGCACCCATCGCTGTGATGAACTGCTGATCTTCGCGCCGCACGACGAGTAGGTCGTCGCTGACGGCGGCGGCGGCCAGCGCTGTCCAGTGCAGCAGCGGGCGGCCGGCGGCCGGGCAGGTCGCCTTGTCGCGCCCGAGCCGCCGCCCGAAGCCGCCGGCGAGGATCACGACGCTGAACTGTTCAGCAAGCGTTAGGCTCATTGGTCTCCAATAAGCTTACGCGTATAGCGGACACGCTATACGCCTATCGAGGAGCGGTACTCATGGCCGCCGACCTGCTCTTGCACCGGGCGCTCGCGCTGGAGCGCCCCGCTGTGTTCGCAGCGGTCGGCGGCGGCGGCAAGACGACGCTGCTCTCGGTGCTGGCCGCCGAGGCAGACGCCGATGCCGGCCTGACCGTGCTGACGACCACAACAAAGATGACGCTGCCGCCCGAGGGCGACGGCCTGCCGCTGATTCTGGGCCGCAGCGAAGCCTCGCGCGCAGGCGCGCTCGAAGATGTCCATCGGCGCGGGCTCAACACGGCCGTGGTCGGCGCGGGGCGCGGCGAGCGCGGGCGGATCCTCGGCGTCGCGGCGGCCTGGCCGCAGGCCGGCCTGCGGCTGCCCGGTGTCGGCCTGGTCGCCGTCGAGGCCGACGGCGCCGCCGGGCGTCCGTTCAAGGCGCCCGCCGAGCATGAGCCCGTGCTGCCGCACGGTGTAAACGTCGTGGCCGCGGTGGTTGGCGTGCAGGTGCTCGGGCAGCCGCTGAGCGCCGATCACGTGCACCGCCCCGAGCGCGCCGCGGCGCTCACCGGCGCCGCGCCGGGCAGCGTGATCACCGCCGATCTGGTGGCCGCAGTGCTGGCGCACCCCGACGGCGGCCGCAAGGCGGTGCCCGCAGCGGCGGCGTTCGTCGTCGTCGTCACCGGCGCCGGCCGGCATGAGCGGGGCGCGCAAGCGATCGCGGCCGCCTGCCACCTCGCCGGCATCGAACGGGTCGTCGCCTTCGATCAGCGCCAAGGCGTCCTGCGGAATCTGTAAGCATCGGCGCTCCTGACGCTGCTCAGGCGAGCAGCGCCCTACGGGCGGAAGGTTGGCCCGGAGCCGGGGCCGAGCTGAGTTTTGATCACGCCCTGCGCCAGCTCGACGAAGTCGCAGAGCCGGGCGCGCGTCTCGCGCGGGTCGATCAGATCGAGCCCGCTCGCTTCGGCCGTGCGGAAGGGCGAGGCGATGCGCTGAAAGCTCGCTTCCAGTTCCCGCCGCTTCGCCTCTGGATCGGCGGCGGATTCGATCACGCGCCGGAACGCGGCGCTGGTGCCGCCCTCGATGTGCATCGAGCCCCAGTGCCCCGAAACCCAGGCGTAGCGGCGGTAGAGATGCGGGCCGGGCCGGTACTGGAGGCTCCCGGCCAGCCCGTATGACTGCCGGCAGATGAACGAAATCCAGGGCATGCTGCTGTGGACGATCGAATAGACCAGCCGCGCCCCGGCCCGCTCGATGCCCTGCTGCTCTGATTGGGGGCCGACGAGGAAGCCTGGATCGTCCATCAGCACCACCATTGGAATGTGGAAGGTGTCGCAGAGCTGGACAAGCCGGGCCGACTTCTCGGCGGCGGCGGCGTCCATCGAACCGCCGCGCTGCGCGGGATTGTTGGCCATGACGCCGACGGGGTAACCGTGCGCGCGCGCCAGGCCGATGATCCGCGACCTCCCGTAGTCGGGCGCGATCTCGAAGAATGATCCCTGATCCAGCACACCCTCCAGGATGATGCGCGGGTCGTAGGGCCGCCGCTTATTGCGCGGAATCAGCGTGAGCAGGCGCTCGTCGCGGCGGTTGGGATCGTCGCTCGTATCGCCGCGCGGCGGCATCTCCCAGACGTTGTCCGGCAGATAGCTGAGGAACTGTTTGACCTGGGCGATCGCGTCCTGCTCGTTCTCGGCCGCGTTATCGACGACCCCGCTGATCTGGGTGTGGACGGCGTGCCCGCCGAGCGCTTCTTTATCGATCTCGAGCCCGAGCGCCGCTTTGACGACAGGCGGCCCGCCGGGGAAGACTTGGCCGGTGCCTTTGGCGATCACGCTGAAGTGGCTGAGGCAGGGCAGCGGCGCGAGGCCGCCGGCCGCAGGGCCGAGGATCGCGGAGGCGACGGGCGCGAGGTTGAGAATCTTGCATGCCTCCTCGAACTGCCCGCCGTCTGGAATGTAGGTGCGGCCCAAATCGGAGAACTCGGTCACGCTGCCGCCGGCGCCGTCGATCAGATTCACCGTCGGCAGCCGCAGCTCGCTGGGGCCGGGGTGACCGTGCCCGATATCGACGCCGCCGTCGTCGGTGCGGGCGGAACCGCCGCGAATCGTGAAGTCCTGCCCGCGGATATAGACGCGGCGGCCGTTCACCTTGGCCAGGCCGCGCACGCTGCTCACCGGAGTGAAGGCGGTCAGCCCGCCCTGCGCGTCGTACGCCGCGCGCCCCTGGAGCTTGCCCAGCTCATCGAAGCTGCCTGGATCGACCAGCAATTCGAGCCGCTCGCGGACCGTGAGCTTGCCTTGCCGATGCTGCCGTTCGATGCCCCGCGGCCCGCCCATCGCCTCTTTCAGCGCATGGCGGCGCGCCAGCTCGTCGATCTCCTGCTGCCAACTCATCGGCGCCTCCTCTCGGTGATCCGCAGCGGCGGCGAACCGCAGCTCCCGCTCAGGCTACGCGCTGCAGATCCCCTCCTCACACAAGCGAGGGAGAGGGAAGAGATTGGTATTCCACAAGCACAGCACTGCTGATCGAACTCGCCGCGCGCTGGGCTGCTGGGGAGACCGCCGTCGATCGCCTGGCCCAGCGCCCGAATCGAGTTTCCTTCGGATGTGTGGACGACCAGCGCCGAGCGCGCCGGGCGTCTCACCTTCGATCGGATCGCGCCGCGGCTTCGCTCTGGTATTCAATGACCTCTTCCAGATCATGGAGAGATGCGCCCCAGCCCGCGTCCACGACGGATGCAGCGCATTGGGCGGCGGGTAGCTCAGATGCTGGCGCAATGGGGCTGGCAG
>CAYFZI010000064.1:0-8162 GCA_964347635.1 uncultured Dehalococcoidia bacterium | reverse complement strand
GGCCGAGGTGTTTCCGGACCGCGACCACTTCGGGCGGATCTTCTACAACCAGGCGCGGATGTCGGCCCAGGGGCTCCCGCAGATCGCGGCCGTGATGGGCTCCTGCACGGCGGGCGGGGCGTATGTCCCGGCGATGAGCGATGAGGCGATCATCGTCGACGGCACGGGCACGATCTTTCTCGGCGGGCCGCCGCTGGTGCGGGCGGCGACGGGAGAGGAGATCTCGGCCGAGGATCTGGGCGGCGGGATCGTGCACAGCCAGATTTCGGGCGTCGCGGATCATCTGGCGGCCGATGATGAGCAGGCGCTGGAGCTGGTCCGCGCGGCGGTCGGCTCGCTGGGCGCCGCGCCGCCGCCGGCGCCGTGGGCGCGCGCCGCGATCGAAGCGCCGCTGCACGACCCCGAAGAGCTGTACGGGATCATTCCGCAGTCGACGCGCAGCAGCTACGACGTGCGCGAGGTGATTGCGCGGTTGGTCGATGGATCGCGGCTGCACGAGTTCAAGCCGTCGTGGGGCGCGACGCTGGTCTGCGGTTTCGCGCGGCTGCTCGGATACCCGGTCGGCATTGTGGCCAACAACGGGATTCTGTTCTCGGAGAGCGCGCTCAAGGGCGCGCATTTCATTCAGCTCTGCGCGCGGCGCAAGATTCCGCTGGTCTTCCTGCAGAACATCACCGGCTTCATGGTTGGCCGGCGCTATGAGCACGAGGGGATCGCCAAGCACGGAGCGAAGATGGTCACCGCTGTCGCCTGCGCGGCGGTGCCCAAGTTCAGCCTGGTCCTGGGCGGCTCGTTCGGCGCGGGCAACTACGCGATGTGCGGGCGCGCCTACAGCCCGCGGCTGCTCTGGGGCTGGCCCAACGCGCGCGTCTCCGTGATGGGCGGCGAACAGGCCGCCAACGTGCTGCTGACGATTCGGCTCGACAACCTCCGCGCCCGCGGCGGAGACATGACGGATGAAGAACAGCGCCGCTTCATGGCGCCGACGCTGGAGAAGTACGAGCAGGAGGGCGCGGCCTGGTACAGCACCGCACGGATCTGGGACGACGGGATTCTCGATCCGCTGGACACACGCAGCGCGCTGGGCATGGGGATCGCCGCCGCGCTCAACGCGCCGATCCCCGATTCACAGTTCGGCGTCTTCCGGATGTAGGGGCTGCCAGGCCCTATCCCGCACCGAGCCCGCCTCAGGCGGTCTCAGGTGCACAGGCGCTAGGCGCCGAAGCCGGTCACGTTGACTACGTCGCGGCGCTGGAAGCGCCACTCGCCTTCGTGGCGCACGAGTACGTCCTCGTAGCCAAGCAGCATCGTCGCCACGCTGCCGTCGGCTGCGGGGACTTTGAAATCGAGGAAGCATTTGTGGTGCACTGCATCGCCGACCAGCTCGAAGAGGTGGTTGTCGGTGAAGTGCATGCCACCGGGGAACTGTTCGGCGAGGCCGTGCGCGAAGGCGATCAGTTCCTCGCGGCCCTCGGCATGCCCGGCGGGGCCGCTGAAGACGCCGTCGGGCGTGAACGTGTCGGCCCAACCCGGGCCGTCGCCCTGGTCGACGGTGTAGTTGTAGACCGAGCAGAGATCGATGATCGCGAAGCGGTCTTCGAGCGAAATTGCGGACATTGCGGTACCTCCGGTTCAGGCTGTTCAGTCGATCACAGCGATCGCTTCGACTTCGATCAACAGCGCGGACATCGCCAGCGCCTGCACGCCGATCAGCGTGCTGGCGGGCGGATCGACAGCGCCGAAGACGGCGTTGCGGGCGGCCTCCAGCCCGCGCCGCATGCTGGAGTTGTAGTTGACGATGTAGATGGTGGTCTTGGCCACGTCGGCCGGCGCCGCGCCGGCCGCTTCGAGCGCAATGCCGAGGTTTTCGTAGGCCTTCATCGCCTGCGCGTCGAAGTCGCCTTCGCCGACGATCCCGCCGTCCACATCCCAGGCGACCTGCCCCGAGATGTAGACCGTGCGCTTGCCCTCGGCGATCACCGCCTGCGAAAACACCGGCGAGTTGACCAGCCCGTCCACGTGCAGCCGTTCCAACGCCATTGCAGCCTCCTCTCGACGGCGCCACGATAGCGCCCGCCGCGGCCGATATCGTGCCCTGACTTGACCGGACTTGATTTGGCATGGCCTGACTTGGCGAGGAGCAGCAGATGGCAGACCGCGAACGACTCGAGATGACGCTGGCTGAGGCGATCTATTCGATGCGCGCGATTCGGCGCGTGCGCCCGGACCCGATTGCCGCTGAGGATGTCGCGCTGATCCTCGATGCGGCGCGCCAGGCGCCGAACGGCGGCAACGCGCAGCCTTGGCACTTCCTGGTCGTCCAGGATCGTGATCTGATTCGCCGCTTCGCGCCGCTCTACCGCGAGGCTTGGTGGGCCAAACGCGCCGACGCGGGGATTACCGACAGCGGCGACGAGCGTCTGCAGACGCCGGTGATGCGGTCGGCGCGCCGGCTGGCGGATGAGATCGGCGAAGCGTCGCTGCTGATCCTGCTCTGCGCTACGGCGCAGGGTGCGGGCGCGGCGGCGTCGGTGATTCCCTCGGTGCAGAATTTGCTGCTGGCGGCGCGCGCGCTGGGGATCGGCGGCAACATCACGACGCTGCACCCGAGCGTCGACCAGCGAGTCAAGGCGCTGTTCAACATTCCCGAGCCGGCGCAGGTCGTCTACTGCGTCCCAATGGGCTACCCCAAAGGCCGCTTCGGCCCGCTCAACCGCAAGCCGCTGGCCGAGATCGTCTCCCAGGACCGCTGGGGCGAGCGGCCGGATTGGGCTGGGTAGGGGTATGACGGACGAACCGGGCGATCCGCGAGGACGGTGGATCGCGCGCCGACAACATCGGCGTCTGGAGCACGCTGGCCGCGCAGCGGCGCTACTGCGTGTGCTGCTGCGCCGCTCTCGGTCGCCGCTGACCGATCAGGCTGCCGCGCTCGAGCGGAAAATCGCGGACGCCGAACGGATTGAGATTGAGCGGGGCGGCGGCGCGATTGAGTCGCGCAAGCGCTTCCGCCGCCCCGATTCGGGTGGGAATCCGCTGCGGGAGCAGCGCCCGCTCGATTGGCTGTTTATCGATGAATCGGGCGCCCCGCAACCAGCGGCGAGCCGGGGCAGCGAAGCTTCGTTCGCTTTGGCGGGAGTGGCGATGTCGCTTGATCAAGCGCGGAGCTATGAGGCCGCTGCGAACGCGCTCAAGGAGCAGTTCTTTGGACGTACGGACATCGTACTGCACGAACCTCTCATGCGGAAACATCGGCAGGACTTCCGATTCGGTGGAGATCGACGTCGCCAGCACGCCTTCATTGATGCAGTAGACGACCTGGTTTTGAAAACGAATTTCACCGCCTTTGCGGTAGGGATTCGGAAATGGGCGCTCGCCGCCGGCGGCTCCGCGCCCAACCCATATCTCCCCAGCGGGGTTTACGAGATTGCGATGCATCTGCTGCTGGAGCGAGATGTCTTTGAGTGGATCCGGTCGGACTGCTTGCAGGAACCGAGGCGGTGGCAGATCTTCGAGGCCAAGTTCTATCGGCGCGGTGACTTGCGGATAGGCAAATACGGGCTGAAGGTCTTCCCCGCGGATGATGCCGCGGAGCAGGTGGAGGCACAGCGGGAGCGGATACGATTGCGCCGCCCCTAGGGGCGACGCTCCCGCGACAGCGACAATCCGCTGCCCACGCTGTGAAGGCTAGTCCGCCCTGCTCCAGGTTGCAAGCCGAGCGCCGGCGCAGGCGGCCGGCAGCTTGTGCGGATGCTGCGGGCGGGCCCTAGCAGTGTGCTGAGAAACTCTGCTCCCGTCGCTCCCCCCGCAAGTGGGGGAGGGGGCTCGTGTTGCGCTCTTTCTCTAAGGGAGCAGCATGGAGCAGGAGACGTTGGTCTCGCGCTCGTGCCATTCGCTGTCTTCGAAGGCCTGGTTGACATCGGCCAGCGGGTAGGTGTGCGAGACGATTCGGTCGTAGGGGATGTCGCGCCAGGTATGCAAGTCGGACCCGCAGACGCCGGCCTGAGTGATGCGCAGCACGATCGCGCCCGGCTTCGGCTCGGGCACCGGATATTCCTCGATCACAAAGGGCCGCCGGTAGTCGTTCACGGCAACGACGCGTCCTGTCGGCATGGCGGGCTCCTTCGCGGCTGTGTCCTTGGTGGGCGCGAGTCTGGGGAAGCGGGAGCAGCGGCCGCAGGGAAGCACGGCCTATCTTGAGCATGAGGGGAGGGGGCGATGGAGCGGCAGCTGACCGTGCGGATCTCCGGTCCAGGCGTGCTGACGGGGAAGATCGCGCTCAAGGATTTGCAGCGGATTGTTCACCCGTTGGAGCAGGCTGTGTGCGCACTGCTGCCCGCCAGCAGGCCGCCGGCTTCGGAGAGCGGCCGCCGGCGCAAGCCCGCTGTGCGGTTCCTACTTTCGGGAATTGCGGCCGGTTCGGCAGTCGCGGATCTAGAACTTGAGGCTGATCTGGAACCGGCGCTGGGCAATTTCGATCTGGACCCCCTGGGTCGGCTCGTCGAAGGTGCAGGGGAGGAGGGCGGCGGCGGGCTGCCGGATGCGGCGCGCGGCCACCTTGAACGGATGGCGCAGCATTTGCCGCTGGGCGTTGAATGCGTGGAGTTGGCACTGTTGGGGGCTGGGCCGTCGGCGCGGATCTACCGCCGTGATCCCGCAAAGCAGGTGGACAGCACGCAAGCGGTTCTTACGCTTTCAGGTCGTTTGGTCGCCGCAGATTTTCGAAAAGGAACGGCGCAGCTGGAAACACAGAGCAGCCGCAGTAGGAAAGCGAGGGCACGCCGCATTCGGCTGGAGTTCCCGGACGAGCTCGCGAATGATATGCAGCGCTGCGCCCGCCAGCAGGTGTTAGTGCGGGGTGCGGCGGTGATCGACGCGGCTGGGGTTGTCAAATCGCTGAAGGTGCAGTGGATTCAGGCCGAGATCGACGATCGGCGTCTGCTCTGGGCGGCTAAGCGGTTTCATTGGCCCGCGCCTGATCAGCGAATAGATAATGTCGATATGAACGAGTTCCTACGGACCTCGCGCGACGACGAGGGCGATTCGTGATCTTCGGGGCGCATGTCGATGCTGTGATCGACACGAACATCATCGTATCGCTCCTGTCGAATCAGCCGGACGAGGTGCGGCGCGCAGAGTTGTACTGCCCGCATCTGGAAGGCATAGCGTTCGCCATTGCGTTTCAGACTGAGGCCGAGCTGTTAGTGCAGAGCGTCGCGCAGGGTTGGGATTCTGCGAAGGTCGCTGCGCAATTGAGCAGCTATGAGGTGGTGCCGCTGTCGGACGATCTGCGCAGCTGCTACGTTCCGGTGCGCGCTGCTGCGATCGACAGGAACAAGCGGAAGCAGGGACCACTGTTGGCCCCCGCTGATGGTTGGATCGCCACGGCGGCGTTGATGTTGGAGTGCCCGCTCGTTACGCACGATCGCAAGCTGGCTCAGTGCCCGCTGATCGCCGCGATCACCGAGCGCGGTGAACTCGATGGGTGACGGCGGCCATTCATCGAGCCTCAGGATCCGCGCAGGCGCGGGTCGAAGGCGTCGCGGAGGGCGTCGCCGATGATGTTGAAGCTGAAGACGGTGAGGAAGATCGCCAGGCCGGGCCAGACCGAGAGCCAGGGCTGCTCGATCATGTGGATTCTCGCTTCTGCGCCGAGCATGAAGCCCCAGGAGGCGGCCGGCGGCTGGATGCCGTAGCCGAGGAACGAGACGGAGGCCTCGATCAGGATCGCAATGCCCAGGTAGGCGGTGGCGATCACCAGGATCGGCGGCAGCGCGTTGGGCAGGATGTGGCGCACGATGATTCGGGGCGTGGTCGCCCCGACCGTGCGCGCGGCCTCGATGTAGGGCTGCGAGCCGACCTGGATCGCGGCGGCGCGCGCGATTCGGATGCCTCCGCCGAGCAGCGCGATCGCGATCACGATGACCAGCAGCGCCACACTGGTGCCGAGGAAGGCAGTGAGCGAGATGACGATGATCAGGCCGGGGAAGGCCATCAGCATGTCGACCGCGCGCTGCACCAGCACATCGAACCAGCCGCCGACCGCGCCGCTGACCAGGCCGAGCGCAGAGGCAACGACGATCGATAGGCCAACGGAGGCGACGCTGACGCCCAGCGAGGCGCGCCCGCCGTAGAGAATGCGTGTGAAGACGTCGCGGCCGAGCGCATCGGTGCCCATCCAGTAGGTCGAATTAGGGCCTTGCAGGCGGTCAAGCGGTGCGACGGCGTTGGGATCGTAGGGCGCGATCAGTTCGGCCAGTCCCGATCCGGCGCCGATCAGGAGCAGCACCAGCGCGATCAGGCAGGGGAACGGGTAACGCTGCAGCATTCGCCCCGCGCCGCGCAGGACGCGTACGGCTTCAAACGCGGGCGGCTCAACCGCCGACGCGGATGCGCGGGTCGAGGAAGCCATACGACACGTCCACTACTAGGTTGGTCAGGATCACCGCGCCGGCGATCCAGACGTTGACGGCCTGCACGACGATGTAATCGCGGTTGGCGATGCCGTCGAGCAGGTAGATGCCGACGCCGGGCAGCGCGAAGATCAGCTCGAAGACCACCGAGCCGCCGACCACGACCGGGAATTGCACGCCGATCACGGTGACGAAGGGGATCAGCGAGTTGCGCAGCGCGTGCCTGCGCAGCAAGAGCAGCTGCGACAGTCCTTTCGCACGCGCGGTCATCATGTAGTCCTGGCGCAGCACATCGAGCAGCGCGGTGCGCAGAATGCGCGTCTGCACGCCGGCCAGAATCAGCCCGAAGAGCAGCGCCGGCAGCCACATTTGCTGCAGATTGGTCCAGGGCGCTTCCCAGATTGGCTGATAGCCGAGCGGCGGCGACCAGCTGAACCATTTGGCGCCGAACACCACCGCCAGCGTGGCCAGCCAGAAGCCGGGAATCGCCAGCGCGAAGACGGCGATGCTGCGCGCTAGGTAATCCGGCCAGCGGCTGCGCCGCAGCGCCGCGATCACGCCCATCGGCACCGACAGCGCCATCGCGAGCGCGAGGCCGAGGATCGCCAGCTCGATCGTCACGTCGATCCGGTTGGCCAGGTCGCTGCTGACGCTGCGCTGAGTGCGCAGAGCGTGGCCGAAGTCGCCCTGCAGCGCGTCGATCAGCCAGCCGCCGAAGTACTCGAAGAACGGCGCCTCGAGGCCGAGCTCTTCGCGCAGCCGCTCCTTTTCTGTCTCGTCGTAGAACGCTTCGGCGGCGAGTACATCGACGACATCGCCGGGCAGGGTGCGCATCACGCCGGCGACGATCACGCTGATCCCGAGCAGCGTGAGCACCGCGAGCAGCAGGCGGCGAAGCAGGTAGCCGCGCATCTGGCCGTTCCTCTACGCGCCTCCGGTGCAACGGCCTCAGTCTGCGCTGGTTAGGTCTTGAACCACATGTCTTCGAGCGACGGTGAGGGCGCGAAGCTCTGGATGAACTGCACGCCGGACAGCTCCGGCCGCGCGATCTGGGAGACCGGCCCGTTCACCCAGGGCACCGAGTACATCTGCTCCGCGATGTGCAGCTGCAGGTCGTAAAGCAGCGCGCGGCGGGCCTCGGCATCGCCCTCGCTGCGCTGCTGATTGAGCAGGTCGAGCATCGCTTGATCGTTGAACATCTCCTCGCCGTTGGGGATCGGGCTGCGCGGGCTGTCGGGGATGTAGACGTTGCGCAAGGCCTCGTCGGGCTCAATCGTGGCGACCGAGAGCGTGTGCCCGATCAGGCCGGTCGCGCTGCCGTTGAAGATCGTCGAGTAGTGCACCGTCGGCTCGTTGGTGACCAGCTCAACCTCGATCCCGACGGCCAGGAAGTTTTGCTGCACGACCTGCGCCTGCTCGGCGAAGATCGGACCGTAGGCGGTCGTGGTGTGGAACGGCACTTCGGTGATCTCGTCGACGCCGGCGGCGTCGAGCAGCTGCCGCGCTTTGGTTGGGTCATGGCGGAAGTAGGCGCCCAGCGCGTCATCCTGCTTTGGGTCCACCCACCAGCCGGCCAGCGGCGGCAGCGCGTCGCCGCGTTGCGCGACGTAGCGCGCGAACAGGCTCTCGGCCTCCTGCTTGCGGCCCGCCTGCGACAGCGCACCGATGGCGGCGCGCTGCCAGCGCCGCTTGTCGGGGGCCTTCTCGACCAGGTGCAGCATCTGGTCTGCGGCCTCCTCGGAGTGCAGCGTG
>CAYFZI010000063.1:0-8849 GCA_964347635.1 uncultured Dehalococcoidia bacterium | reverse complement strand
AGGTTCGGCCGCCGTCCCTGAGGACAACCTGATCATCCACGGCGACAATCTGCACGCCCTCAAGGCGCTGCTGCCCCGTTATGCGGGGCGCATCAACTGCATCTACATCGACCCGCCCTACAACACCGGCAAGGAGGGCTGGACGTACAACGACAACGTCAACAGCCCGCTGATGCAGGAATGGCTGCGGGATCACAGCCCGGTCGACGCTGAAGACTTGGAACGCCACGACAAGTGGCTCTGCATGATGTGGCCGCGGCTGCAGCTGCTCAAAGAGCTGCTTGCCGACGACGGCGTCATTTTCATTTCGATCGACGACAACGAGCAGCATCACCTTCGCCTCATCAGCGATGAGATCTTTGGAGGCGACCGTTTCATTGCCTCAATTGCGTGGCGGGATCGTGCGAGTCCGCCGAATGATCGAGCAGTGGCAAGTGTGCATGATCTCGTGCTGATCTATGGTTCAGAATCCTGCATACATCTTCGCCCTCGGGACGACGGCGATACTTCATTCACCAACCCGGACCACGATCCGCGCGGGCCTTGGCGCCCTCAGCAGTTAAGCGCGAATGCACGCGGCGGCAGGTGGGTCGACTCGCTGTACTATCCAATTGTCAACCCAGAAACTGGGGAAGAGCACTGGCCCGGCCCGCGATCGAACTGGCGCTACAGCAAGGACCGCGTAGCCGCCATGATCGAATCAGGCGAGATCATCTTCGGCCGCGGCAAGAAGTCCAAGCCGCAGCGCAAGAGATATTTGACTGACATTCGCCCGGGCTTCACCTGGCCGTCGATTTGGGAAACTGATCACCACGGCAAATTTCCTACGAATCGAGATGGTTCTACAGAACTGACCGCAGTGTTCGGCAACCCTTCTGAGTTCGATACACCGAAGCCGGTAGGACTGATCGATCGAGTTTTGCAAATGGCGGCCGGGCCCGACGCCATTGTGCTCGACTCCTTCGCCGGCTCCGGCACGACCGCGCACGCGGTGCTCGCGCTCAACCGGGAAGACGGCGGCAAGCGCAGATTCATCCTCGTCGAGTGCGAGGACTATGCCGATACGATCACCGCCGAGCGCGTGCGCCGCGTGATCACGGGCGTGCCCGCCGCCAAAGACCCCGCCCTCCGCGCCGGACTGGGCGGCTCATTCACCTACTGCACGCTGGGCGATCCTATTGATGCAGAAGGGATGCTCTCCGGCGGCGGCCTGCCCGCATTCGAGCAACTAGCGGCGTACATCCTCTACACGGCAGCCGGCGTCTCAGTATCCGGCTCGATCGAGCAGCGCTCCGAGGACGAACCGTTCTACGGCGGCGGCGGTACCGACTACTACCTGCGTTACCGCCCCGACCTGGATTGGCTGCGCAGCAACGAAGCGGTGTTGGGGCCGGAGCTTGCCGAGCGAATCGCTGAACGCGGAAGGAAGGCAGTCGTTTTTGCCGCCGGCAAGCACATGGGGCAGCGCGAGCTGACCCGCCGCGGGATCACCTTCTGCCAGCTCCCGTTCGAGCTCTACCGAGCGCGCTGAAGCGGACCGCGGCGTGGAGCTGAAGGAATATCAGTCGCAAGCGTTGGAAACGTTCGCGCATTGGCTGGACGCGCTGCGGCGGGCGGAGGCAGCGTCGAACACCCAGGCGGCCGGCCGTACCGGCCTTCCGCCCGAAGCGCCGGCCAGCGTTCGAGAGTTCCCGCGCACCGCCTGGCGCGAACTGCAGGACCGCGGCGAGCTGCCCGCCGGAGCGGGCGAGCACACGCCGCGCACGGACGGCGCGCAGCGGCCGATTCCGCACATCTGCTTCAAAGTGCCGACGGGCGGAGGCAAAACCTTGCTGGGGGCGGCGGCGCTCGAGCGGTTGAACACACCGACAGGTTTGGTGCTGTGGTTTGTGCCGAGCAGGGCGATCTATGCACAAACAAAGGCGGCGCTGTGGAATCGGGAGCATCCATACCGGCAGATGCTCGAGCGGGCCAGCGGCGGGCGTGTGAAAATGCTGGAAAAGGACGACCGCTTCACCCGCGCAGACGTTGAGAACTATCTGTGCGTGATGCTGATCAGCCTGCAAGGCGCCAACCGCAAACGCAACAAGGAGTTCCTGCGGATGTTCCGCGACTCGGGGCGCTACCCGTCGTTCTTTCCCGACGACGACGACCCGCTGCGGGAGGCGCGGCTGTTGCAAGCGCACCCCGATCTCGAGCGCCTCTCTGAGCGCGGCTCGGTCGTGCAGAGCTTGGCGAACATCTTCAAGATGCTGCGCCCGGTGGTCATCCTGGACGAGGCGCATAAGGCCTACGGCTCCAAGTCGGCGGCGAGCAACGAATTCGTACAAGCGATCAACCGTTTCGACCCCTCGCTCGTGATCGAGTTGTCGGCCACTCCCCACGGGGGTATCAGCAACCTGCTGGTCGATATCGACGGTCCGGTGCTCAAACGCGAAGAGATGATCAAGCTGCCGATCCAGGTCCATTCCGTGACCAACGCCGACTGGCAGCACACCCTGGCGCTTGCGGCGGAAGAGCTGGAGCGGTTGGAGGCCGAAGCAGCGGCGCATATCGAGAACGGCGGGCAGTACATCCGCCCGATCGCTGTCGTGCGGGTCGAGCGCACCGGCAAGGATCAACGCGGCGGCGGGCGCGTCCACGCTGAGGACGTCCGCGAACAGCTGGAACGGCTCGGCGTACCGCCCGAACGGATCGCGATCAAGTCTGCTGAGGTCGACCAGCTGCACGGCGTCGATCTGCTCTCAGAATTCTCGCCGATCCGCTGGATCATTACCAAAGCAGCGCTGATGGAAGGCTGGGACTGCCCATTCGCGTATCTGTTGGTCATGCTCGACAACACCAGGGCGCAGCGTGCGATCACGCAACTGGTTGGGCGCGTGATGCGCCAACCTTACGCACAGCGGAGCGGCTGCGAGGCGCTTGATCAATGCTATGTCTATTGCTGGAATACGAGCGTGAGCGAAGCGATGGCGCAAGTCAAGCTCGGGCTTGAAAACGAGGGGTTAAGCGGCCTCAGCGGCGACGTCCTGGGAGCAGCGTCCGAACTCGTCCCAGTTGTGATCCGGCGGCGCGAGCAATTCCAGGGCCAAGAGGTGTTTCTTCCGCAAGTGCTGCATCTCGATAAAGATGAATGGGTGGAACTCGATTATCAGCGCCACATCCTCCCGCGGATCGACTGGTCGGCGATCAGCGTGCATGATGTGCAAATCTCCCTCCCGCAGCTGCCTCAAATCGAAAGCGGCGTGGTCGATGTCGACGACGCCGGCCCGACGGTCTTCCAAGCCGATTCAACCGATCTCTACATCGACATGAGCGCGCGCTTATCCTGGTATGCTCGGCGCCTGTCCGATATCGTCCCCAACGCCTGGCAAGCAGCGCGGATTGCATCCGAGATGCTTCGCGAACTCAGCGATGCTGATCAGTCTCCTGCCCAGATCTATCGGCAGCGAACAATGCTGGTCGAGCTGATGCGCGCGCAGGTGCGCGGCCAACTCGAAATGCAGGCCGAGCGGGTCTTCCGGGAGAAACTGCGCAGCAGCGAGATCCGATTCGACCTCGACGCGTCTGTGCCTCGGCATCGCCTCGGCGACAAAGCCTATGAGATCATGCTCCCGCCGGACGCTCCGTCCTTGGAGCGCGCGCCGGGCCGGCCGCTCCAGCTCAGCCTGTTCGAACCGATCCTCGCCGAACAGTTCGATTCCCAACTCGAAAAACGTTTCGCCCGCTACCTCGATGAACAGCGTGCGCTGCACTGGTGGCACCGGATCAGCGTCCGCCAACGCGGGGAATATTACCTGCGCGGCTGGAAACCAGAACGCATCTGGCCCGACTTTATCGCCATGGCCGGCGAAACAGACGGCCAACCGCATCTGCTCGTCTTCGAGACCAAGGGCGACCACCTGGCCGATACTCACGATACCCAGTATAAGAAACGTGTGTTTGAGGCGCTGCAAACCGCGTTCAACCCAGGGCCCCGCCTGGGTGAGGACCCCGCGAGCTACGGGCAGGTGAGGGTTCGCGACGGCCCGATGCGCGGAACGTTCCAGCTCGTTTTCGACCAAGCGTCGTTCAACGCCGTTGAAACCGCGCTCGCTCGGCCGTGACGCTACCCTCCCTGCGAAGGAGGTGACGCATGGAGCGCGCGCTGGCGGATGTTCGGATTCTGGACCTGACTCAGTACGAGGCCGGCACCTCCTCGACGCAAGCGCTGGGCTGGCTGGGGGCAGACATTGTCAAAGTCGAGCCGCCCGGACGGGGCGAGCCCGGGCGGCGGCTGGGCGGCGGAGAGACGGTCGATTCGGTCTACTTCATCACCCTGAACAACAACAAGAAGTCGCTCAGCCTCGACCTTAAGAGCGAGGCCGGGCGCGGGATCTTCCTGCGCCTCGTGCCCAACTTCGACATCGTGGTGGAGAACTTCACGCTGGGCGCGATGGAGCGGCTGGGGCTCGGCTATGAGGTGCTCCGTGAGCTGCACCCACAGCTGATCTACTGCACCGTCAAAGGGTTCGGCACGACCGGGCCGTGGGCGCACACGAAGTCGTTCGACATGGTCGCGCAGGCGACGGGCGGAGCGATGGCGCTGACCGGCACCGCGGACACGATCCCGCTCAAGCCGGGCCCCACGATCGGCGATACCGGCACCGGCGTGCAGGCGGCGATCGGGATGCTGGCGGCGCTCTGGCAGCGCCAGCGCGACGGAGTGGGGCAGAAGGTTGAGCTCTCGATGCAGGAAGCGATGACGAACTACACGCGGGTGCCGATGACGCGCCGCTATGCGGCCGGCGACCCGGCGCCGCCCTACGGCGACGGCCAGACAGCGCCCACCGGCCTCTTCCCCTGCAAGCCCGGCGGGCGCTCCGACTGGGTCTGGGTGGTGGTGGCGAACGGCCGAATGTGGCGGGCGCTGCTGGAAGCGATCGGGCGCGGGGATCTGCTCGAGGCGCACGACCCCAAGAGCATCATGCGCGACGCCGGCCCCGAGATGCGCGAAGCGATTGAAGCGTGGACGCGCGAACGCACGAAGTTTGAGGTGATGGAGACCCTCGGCGCGGCCGGCGTGCCGACCGGGCCGGTGCTGGACAGCGGCGAGATCTACGACAATGAGCACCTGCGCGAGCGGGGCATGCTCATCGAGATCGAGCATCCCGAGCGCGGGCCGATGACGCTGCTGGGCTGCCCGATTCGCCTCAGCGAGTCGCCGGCGGTGCACCAGCGGGCGCCGCTGCTGGGCGAACACACGCGAGACGTCCTGAGCGCGGAGCTGGGCCTCGCCGCCGATCAGATCGAGGAGCTGGCCGCAGCAGGAGTGATTTAGCGGCCTCTGCCGCCATCAGCCCGCTGTCGGCGAACTGCTCTGCCTAGTGGGGGCGCCGACTTTCGCTCTGACCCACCCATCGGAATGTGAGCAGGCGCTAGCCCGCCCCCTCTAGTCCAGCCCCCAAAGGCGCGCGGCGTTGCCGCCGATGATCGATTGCGCCTGCTCGGTCGTTTCGCAGGCGTCGACGATGTCCCAGAGCGAGCGCTGCGTGTAGCCGACGGTGCTCTCGGGGTGCGGGTAGTCGCTGCCCCAGAGCACGCGATCGTGGCCGATCAGGTCCAGCTGGCGCAGGCCGGAGGGGTCTTCGATAAACGTGGCGTAGCAGTTGTGATGCCAGTAGTAGCTCGGCGGGTTGGCCAGCTTGGGAGTCATCTCCGACTCGAACGAGGCGTAGACGCGGTCGGAATCGAACAGGCAGGAGGGCACCCAAGCGATCCCGCCCTCGGTGAAGACAACCTGCAGGCCCGGGTTGCGCTCGAAGATGCCGGCGAAGGCGAGCAGCGCGAAGAGGCGGCGGAACGGCTCGAAGGCGACGACGATCGTCGTCGCCAGCCCGCCCTGGCCGCGCGCGTCGAACGTCTCGCCGACGTGGAAGGAGAGCGGCAGGCCGGACTCGCCGATCGCCGCCCACATTGGTTCCAGCGCCCGCGCGTTGTAGTAGGTCTTGGCGTGCGGCGGCGGCAGCGAGGGCATCAGCACGCCCTTGAAGCCCTGCGCTTTGATCTTCTCCAGCTCGTCTTTGGTCGCCTCCGGGTTCCAGTAGTTGAGCAGCGCGAGGCCGTGGAAGCGGTCGGGCTGCTGCGCGCAGAATTCGGCGATCAGCTGGTTGTAGGCGTCGAAGCAGGCCTGGATGTAGTCGAAATCCTTGTGCCGAATCACGCCCAGCATCCGCTGCGGGAAGAGGATTTCCTGGTCCACTCCCTCGCGCGTGATCTCATCCGCGCGGATCTGCGCGTCCCACATTCCCGCGCGGCCCTCGACCAGCATGCTCGGCAGGGCCGGGTTGTCGGTGCTCTGGCCGTCGATCTCGAAGTGGTAGCCGCGCTCGCTGAACGACCCGCGCGGCGCGCGGTCGCGGTATTTGGCCGGCATCAGGTCGACGAAGCGGTCCGGCTCGAGCCAGTGGCTGTCGGCCGAGATCACGCGCGTACCGGCCGGCAGCGGGCGCGCGACTTCGGGCAGCTCGCGCTCGGTCGGCCAGGCGATCTCCGCTTCCTGCCACTCGCGGTGCCGCTCGTGCGACAGCCTGCGCGAAGAGCTAACCGACTCAACCGACTCAGTCGTTGTGACCATGCTGCACTCCGTCCCTCTCCGCAGAGGATAGCCCCTCTGCAGCGCTGCACCGCCCACCCTAGCTCTTCGGCCAGCGCTGCAGCGCCCATCGGACGAGCTTATCTGCACGCGCTTCGATCTCTTCTACGCCCCAGTGCTCGTTCTCTTTGAACACACGGACTGTCGACCTGAAGAACGACGCCTGATCTTCGAGCACGAGCTCCCGTGCATCCTCCCACGTCATCACGCCCTTCAGCGCATTCGCATCACCCATGGGTACGAGATTCGACCATGTGTGCAGCAACCGTTGATGATCATCAGCGGAAACGTGCTGCCAAGTGCCTGGCCTTGGATTCTGCGGCATCAGATGATCGATGGTCGGATTGAGTACTTCTCTGACTTTGTCTCCTCTGGCAAAGCTACGCTCGTACTCGTGCAGAATATATGCACATCGACTGGATTGGTAGATTGCGGTCGTTTTGATGTCATGTGCGAATTGATCGTCGCTTGGAAACTGGACAGTTCGGGTATCCAAACGATTTTGCATATCGTCAATAGATTGCTTGCTTGCTTCCCACGCCGTCCGAAAGACTGGGTTCATGCCTGTGTTGCGCAAACCGGCAAAGGCGCGGCGAACGAAAAACGAGTCAAGGAGATCGACCACCGCAGTCAACTCTTCCTGTGACACATCGCCTTTCAAATGCGCTTGGACTAACTGCATCAGGTATGGATACGTCATCTCTGGAACATCGATGCGGTGAAGACGCACCAATTGATCCCATGAGTCGGGCTCCATCGTCGGCGGCTTTGCAGCGCCGACGATCGCTCGATAGGCGGGTAGAAATTCTCGTAGATCATTGACGATCCACTCACCGAATCCTTCGCCGGACAGTTCGGCTGGTCGGCGGCTGTTGCGCCAGTACTGGCGCAACTTCGGATACAAAGTCGCTTTTGTTGTCGCCGCATCCCTAATTGCCGCATAAGGAATGACGTATTTGTCCTGGTGTTCCAAGCCCAGCTCGGACTCGAACGGATCCCAGTGATGCTGGTAGATGCGCGAGGCTGCGTCGTGATCTGAGCCAATAGTTAGGAATACGGCGTTCCGGATTAGGTCAATCGGTTTGAGCGGCTCGCCGCCGATATTCAATCGCTCATACACCTCATGGGGATCATGTCGGCTGCCGAGTGTGATCGCCACGACGTCAATGCGTGTCAGCAAGTCACTGCGCAATTGATTGAGCCGCTCTACCGACAGTTCGCCTTCATCGTCCTTGGCCAATTCGCCGACTTTGCGATGGATTGCGCGCCATGCCCGCGTTAGATTGTGATCTTCGGGGCCGAAACTAGGTCCGGGGTGTATGGGCGATGGATTCTTGAGGCACGAAAGCAGGCTATAAAACTGCTTCGTGTCGTTCAGCGTCGGCTCGACCCGCGGCGTGTCGCGGATGCCGGATGCCTGATTGAGCAAGTAGCGCCGCTCGATCTCTCCCGCAGCGTCTGCCCGGCCGCTGGTTTGATACCAGTCTGCCAGTGCTGCGAGTATCAGATAGATCGTCAGGATCCGCTGCTGTCCGTCGATGATTGAAAGCAGCGGGACACCATCCGGCCCGCCCGAGTCGACCACTTGGAGCACGATCGCGCCCAGAAACAGCTTCGCCTCGCGATCCTGGCCGTCACTGCGCAGCTGCTCGAAATCCTCCCAGAAGCGCCTGATCTGGGGCGATGCGCCGTCCGCCCGCCAGACGTAGTGGCGCTGAAACTCGGGCGCGCGGAAGCGCCGCTCGGCAACCGTGAAGAAATCGTAGATCGACTGTACGGCGCCTCGAAGTTGTTCGTCTTGTTGAGCCATGTCTACGTCTCCTGCGGCCAAGCGCACTCTACCGCCTACAGAGACTATGGGAATCCAGCGTCGGCAAAAGGACGCGCGAGTTCCTCAGCCCGCTGCCGCGTCCCAGCGCGCGAGGGTGTTTTCGACGACCAGATCGCGATCTTCGGCCAGCACGCGGTTGGCGGTGACCAGAGCGTCGGCGTCTGCCTTGACGCGGCGTGCGTAGGCCTCGCGGCTGCCGTAGCGGCGCTTGATCTCCGCCGGCTCGAACCAGTGGGTGAGACCGACAAAGTGGGCGGCCAACTCGGGTGCGCCGTTGTCGGGGTGGCGCGGGTTCCAACCGGTGTGGACGGCGACGGGGGATGTGAGGTCGGGCAGCCGAATGCCGGCCAGCTCGTTGCCGTCGGCGTCGATCGCCGAGACATA
>CAYFZI010000062.1:0-9047 GCA_964347635.1 uncultured Dehalococcoidia bacterium | reverse complement strand
CGCCTCGACGGGGCGCGCGCGCGCGCGCGCCCGTGTGGCGGTCTCACCCGAGCAAGGCCGCACGCTGGTCGCCGGCGAGATTCTCGTGGCGCGCTTCACGGACCCCGGTTGGACGCCGATCTTCCCCCTCGCCGCCGCCGTGGTCACCGAAATCGGCGGGATGCTCTCACACGGCGCAATCGTCGCCCGCGAATACGGCATTCCCGCCGTCGTCAACGTCGCGGATGCAACGAGCCGAATCGCCACCGGCGACCTGATCGAAGTCAACGGCGCCAGCGGCGAGGTGCGGGTGTTGGAGGCGGAGGCCGATTAACCGCGGTTCGATGCTTCGATGCAGCCAATTCCCGCGCTGATTGGCTTCTCCCCTACTAGTAGGCTTCCGATCTGCTCGTTGCCCGCTTGCGGGGGTGAGAGGGATGAGATCTGGGCCGGCTCGGCTGCGGGTTGGCTGAGCTGAATGTGAAAATGTGAACAGGCGCTAGAGCAGCGGCGGCGCCGGGCCGAGCAGCGGGCGCAGCCGGCCGTCGGCGGCGAGGCCGATGAACTCCCAGCCGCCGAGCAGCGCTGCATCCATCCCGCGCAGGGCGATGGTGGCGGTCTCCGTCTCGAGCTGCGCAACGAGGCCGACCAGCACATGCACGCGGGTCTGCGCCGAGGCGTCGATTTCGCTCCCGCCCCCGCGCAGTCCGCGGCGCATCAGCCGCCGCACCGCGCGCCCGTCGACGGCCGCATCCGGCGCCGCCGCCAGCACGATCGGCTCTGTCAGCTCGGGGATGCGCTGAATCGTCCAGACATCCTCGCTGTTCACCGTCGTCGCCGCACCTTCTTTGCGCAGGCCGTTGGCCACGAGCACGAGAAAGTCGACCAGTTGCGTCACGCGCTGCGGGTCTTCAGGCAGCCGGTGGATTGCGCTGCTGTCCAGTTGGTACTGCCCCATTACCTGATTGGTAAACCGCGCCCAGTGCTGCGAGAGACCGCCCAGGACGCTCATGTACGAGCCGTCCGCCCCCGTCTTGCGGATCCCTACTTGGACGGTGAACGCCACCTCGCCGCGCCCGCCCTCGGGCAGGGCGGCGGCGGCCTCGGCCGCCCGGCCGGCCGCTGCGTCGGCGTCATCCGGCAGGCGCGCGCCGGGCGGGGTCCAGAGCACGAGGTCGCGCGCTCCATAGGCGTGCAAGCGCTCCTCGAGCTGCGCCTTGCGGCGCAGCGTGTCGCCGTCCGCTTCGAGCGGATAGAGGGGCGAGACTGCAGCGGCCCCGGTGAGCCCATTGACTCGCAGCGCTGTGTGCCCCGCTGCGGGCGCCGGCGGGTCGTAGCTCGATTCGATGCCGTGCGAGCTGCTCAGATGCTCCGCGGCGAGCCGCGCGCCAATCCAGGTGAGCTGCTGGCGCGGGTCCATGCGGCGAATCATACCGCGGTTCGGAGCTGGGCAGCCCCGCAGCGCCTGGGCGGCGGCGCGGTCAGATGCCGAAACCGATCACGATGCCCATCAGGGTGACTATGAGCGTGAAGAGGACGCCGAAGGCCCAGCGCATTTCGCGGCGCAGGCCTTCGATGCGCACATCCAGCTCTTGGCGCAGGCGTGCGTCGCGCTCGGCCATCTCGCGGCGCAGGCTGATGACATCCTCGCGGAGCTGTTGGATATCACTGCGGAGCACAGCGACTTCGCGGTCGAGCTTCTTGTCCAGCGCCGCGATCTGTCCGTCAAACTTCTCTTCCAGTGCCCCGATCCGTACGTCGAGCTTCTCATCCAGCGCTGCGATCCGTACGTCGAGCTTCTCATCCAGCGCTGCGATCCGTACGTCGAGCTGTGCGACTGCGCCGTCGAGGTCGGACTTGTAGAGCGCGCTGGCAGCGTCGAGGTCGTCTTTTGTGAGCAGACGGGAGCGGTTGGCTTCGAGCACATCGGCGATCCGCGCGGCGATGTCGTGCTCGATCCCGGCTTCGCGGAAGACGTCGTAGATGTGCTGCTTATCCATCACCATGGGGGCAGCATAGCCGCCGCGCGGCGGGTGTTAGGGCGAATCGCCGGGGCGGGGCGCCAGCGGCAGGCGGATGCGAATCGTGGTGCCAACGCCGACCGTGCTTTCGGCGCTGATCTCGCCGCCGTGCGCACGCACGATCTCTTGGCTGATCGCCAGGCCCAGACCGGCGCCGGGGCCGCTGCGGTCGGGCGACTGATAGAACCGGTCGAAGAGATGCGCAACGCGCTCCGCGGGGATGCCTGCGCCGCTGTCCTCGACCTCGAGCACGAGGCCCTCGCCGCCGCTGCGCGCGCGCAGCGCGACCGAGTCCGCCTCGGTGTGGCGCAGGGCGTTATCGACCAGATTGGCGAGCACCTGCACGAGGCGGTCGTGGTCGGCCTGGATGATCGGTGCATCGGCCTCTGTCGCGTGGTGCAGCTGCAGGCCTCGATCGGCGGCGCGCAGCGCGAAGAGCTCGGCTACGTGTTCGAGCAGCTCGGACGGTGAAACGGTGCTCAGCTCGAGCGGCGCTTCGCCGGCTTCGAGCCGCGAGAGGTCCAGCATCTGCTCCGCCATCCGCAGCATCCGCTGCGCCTCCTGCTGAATCACCGTCAGCGAGCGCGTGCGGTCCTGCGGCGATGTGACCGTGCCGTCGATCAATGCCTGGGCGAAGCCGCGAATCGAAGTCAGCGGGGTGCGCAGCTCGTGGCTCACATCGGCGATGAAGCCGCGCATCGCGCGTTCGTTTTCGCCGACCCGCTGGGCCATGCGGTTGAAGGCCGCGGCCAGCTCGCGGACCTGCAGCGGGCCCGACTCCTCGGCCCGCGCCTCGAGCCGACCGCGGCCAAATTCAGCGACGATGCCGGTGAGGTCGCGCAGCGGGCGAACCAGCGAGCGGGACAGTACCAGCGCGAGCAGCGAGGCGGCGGCCAGGCCGGCGATCCCCGAGGCCAGCAGGCGCGGCGCCAAATCGGCGACGGCGGCGTTGGGGCGGTGATCGGCGAAGGCGACCGCGAGCAGCAGCGCATCCTTCTTACCGCTGCGGGTCGTGTAGGTGGCCAGCACCCGAGCGATCGCCGGGCGGCGCTCCTCGCGCAGCGTGAGCTCCGTGCGCTGCCAGCCATCGGGGCCGCGCCGCTCCAGCACCCGCTTCCAGCTGATCGGAACGCTGCGGCCGCGCAGCTCGTTGTACGGCTCGAAGCCGTCCAGGATCGCGCCTTCAGAGCTGAGCAGCAGCACGATCGTCTCGGTGCTCTCGGCGTGGGCGCGAATCAGCTCGGCAACCTCGCGGGCGGGCTGTTCTGCTTTGGCGACGCTGCGCTGAATATCGACGGCGATCGTCTCGCCCACGGAGTACAGTTCCTGACGATCGATGGCTTCGCGGTAGCCGCCCAGGAGGCCGATGAAGACGGCCGCGCCGACGCCCAGCATGAGTGCGACGACGAGCAGGAAGGCGAGGAAAATGCGCAGCCCTAGGCCTGCGCCTTCGATCTGTGCGCGCAACCGCTGCTCCACTCGCTGCCTCGGTTGCCCCGGCTGCCTCAGCTGCCCGCCGCCGGCCTCTGCACCAGTTTGTAGCCGACCCCGCGAACCGTCTCGATCGCCAATGCATCGCTGCTCAGCTTGCGGCGCAGCTGATTGACATGCACATCGACGGTGCGGGTCTCGCCGAAATAGTCGTAGCCCCAGACCGTCTCGAGCAGCTGTTCGCGCGTCAGCACGATGCCCTCATGCTCGGCGAGCTGGCGCAGCAGCTCGAACTCTTTGTTGCGCAGCTGCAGCGGCGCTCCATCCAGCGTCGCTTCGTGGCGCCGCCAGTCGACCCGCAGCGGCCCGACCGCGACGCTGCCCCGCTCGCGCTGCGGCGCCGCCCCCGCGCGGCGCAGAATCGCCTTCACCCGCGCCGTCAGTTCGCGCGGGTGAAACGGCTTGCCCAGGTAGTCATCGGCGCCCAGCTCCAACCCCACGATCCGATCGACTTCTTCGCTGCGCGCCGTCAGCATCAGAATCGGGACATCGGAGTCGCGCCGAAGCTCGCGGCAGACTTCGTAGCCGGAGTGCTTGGGCATCATCAGGTCGAGCACGATCAGGTCGGGCTGGCGCTCGCGCGCCGCGGCCAGCGCGGCATCCCCATCCGCTGCGGTGATCACCGCGAACCCCTCCCGCTCAAGGTAGAGCGAGAGGAGCTCGCGGATTGAAGCCTCGTCGTCGGCGACCAGAATCGTTTCCACTGCTGACTCCTGGCCTCCTGGCTTCTCCGAGGCTGCAGGGCCGGCTTAGAGACTAGAGGCCGGCCGCGTCTGTGCCCGCATCCGGCTGCTCGGCCTCGCCGCCGCCGGACTTTTGGCAGTCCGCGCCGCGCTTATGCCAGCGGCCCGCGCCGCGCTCCGAGCGGGGCTCGTTGACGCGGGTGCTGATCGATGCCTCGAGCGCGCCGCGCTTCTCTTCCGCTTCGGCCTCGGTCAGTTTGCCGGCGGCGACGGCGGCGTCCATCCGCTCGTTGGCCTGGGCGATGAGCGCGTCGATCACGGTCTGCGGATCGACGCCGTTCGACTCGGCGATTTGCGCGAGGCTGCTGCCGCCGCGCAGCTCGGCGCGCATGGTTTCGCAGTCGCTGCCGACCAGCTCGGCGAGCGCCTGGCACTTTTCGCCTCGCTGCGCGGAGCCGTATGCGGCGCCGTCTTTGCCTCCTCCGTGCGCGGCGGCAACACTGATCGTCGCGGCCGCGATCGCGCAGGCGGCCAGCGCCGGCCAGAGCAGGCGGGTCTTGCCCCCGAGCAGACTGAACATTCTCGACATCATTACTCCATCACTCCTCGTGCTGGCCGGCGGTCGTGTATCCGCCGGTGCAGCCAATATGGGGTGCGGATGTAATGCGGCTGCACGCGGCAGGTTGACGCTTCGTCAAGATCGCGTAAGCCCTCCGCGCCTCAGGGGATGTCGGGATCGTAGTCCCGTCCAATCTGCCCGGCGGCCTCGAAGGCTGCGATCTCCTCCGCTGAATAGCCGAGCAGCTCGCGGTAGACGTAGTCGTTGTCCTCGCCCAGCGCGACGGGCGGCTTGTAGATATCGAGCGGCGTCTCCGAAAATCGGTAGAAGGGGGTGTTGAAGCGAAATGGGCCCACCCCGTCGGCGAGCGTCAGCGCTTTGTTGAGCCCGCGCGCCTGCACGTGTGCGTCTTCGAGCACGCGCGGCCCCGACAGCAGCGGCGCCGCGGGCACGCCGTGCGACTGCAACAGGTGGAAGAGTTCGTAATCGCCGTGCTGCGAAGTCCACTCGTTGAGGCGGGCATCGATCAGATCGCGCGCCGCGCGGCGGCCCGCCAGCGTCTCCAGCGCTGCGTCCTGCGCCCACTGCGGCTCGCCCATCGCCGCGCGCAGGCCCAGCCATTGCGCGTCGCTCAGCACGCTGATCGAGATCCAGCGGTCGCCCCCGTCGGAGCCGTCGCCCGCGGAGCGCGCCGCATAGACGCCGTGCGGAACATCGTCCTCGAGCGAACCGTTGCCGATTCGCTGCTGCACCCGCCCGTTCAGCGCGTAATCCATGAACGCTTGCGCCAGCAGCCCGCCGGCGCATTCGGCCTGCGCCATCTCGATTAGCTGGCCCTGGCCGGTCCGGCGGCGGTGGCGCAGCGCGGCCATCACGGCGAACGCGCCGTGCGCGCCGGCCACGTAGTCGCCTGAGAAGATCGAGGTGATATAGGACGGATCCAGGTCGGGGTAGCCGCGCAGCAGCGTGTGGCCCATGACGCTCTCGAGATGCACGCCAAGCGCCCGCGCCTCGCGGTAGGGGCCGCTCTGCCCGTAGGCCGGCATCCGCAGCATGATCAGCTCCGGCCGCCGTTCGAGCAGGAACTCGGGGCCGATGCCCAGCTTCTCCAGCGTGCCGGCCGCGTTGTTCTCGACCAGCGCGTCGGAGCGCTCAACGAGGCGGCCGAACGCCTCGCGCCCCTGCTCGGCGAGCAGATCGATCGTGACGGAATACTTGTTGCGAAACATCTGCACGAAGGTCGGCGCGTAGTTCCAGGGCCGCTCGCCGGGCACGCCGTCGGGGTAGCCGCTGGCCCAGCCGCCGCCCGCGCCCGCTGCGATCGCCGCGGCCGGCGGGCGGGCCACAGCGCCGCGCGTCATCGGCTGCCAAACGTGGATGTTCTCGACCTTGATCACCTCCGCCCCCAAATCGGCCAGCAGCGTCGTGGCGAAGGTGCCCGCCCAGACGACCGTGAGGTCGATGATCCGCACTCCGGCGAGGGGCTTGCGCGCCGTCACGCGATCACTCCGGCGGCGCGGAGCTGGGCTCGTTGAGCCGGGCTGTAGCCGCAAGCGGCCAGCGCCTCATCGGTGTGCTCGCCCAGCCGCGGCGCACGGCGGCGCAGCGACCAGGGCGAGGCGGGCATCGTGAAGGGGCGGCCCGCTATCTGGAGCGGACCCAGCTCTTCATCTTCAAGCGATTGCCAGAATCCGCGCTGGGCGAAATGCTCATCGGCGAAGAGCTCGTCGACGGTCAGCAGCGGCGCGCAGAGCACCTTAGCCGCGCGCGCGGCGGCCCAGACCTCATGCTTGCTCCGCTGCAGCAGCCAGGGCAGCAGGTTGGCGTTGAACTCATCAACCAGCTCGGGCGGCGCGGCGCCGCGCGGCGCCGACCACTTCGGGTCTTGCAGCCAAGCTGGGCCGCCGAGCATCGCGCTGAAGCGGTCGAGCCGCAGCGCTGCGCCCGAAAACTCCACGTAGCCGTCGGCGCAGGGGTAGACCCCGGCCAGGATCCCCGCCGCCGGGCCGGGCGCGCGCAGCGACTGGCGCTGGGCGAACTCCCAGCCGATCGTCGTCGCATGGCGTCGATCGACGCCGTTGAACTGCGCGTCGGCCAGCGCAAAATCGACCTGCTGGCCGATCCCCTGCAGCTCCGAAGCGGTCACCGCCGCGAGCAGCGCCGTGGCCGCCGCCGCGCCCGACTCGACCAGCGCGGCGGTGCCGTACATCTTGACCGGGGCGCGGTCCTGGGTGCCGATCGTGTACATCTCGCCCGCGAAGCTGTAGAGCGTCAGCTCCGAGAGCTGGTAGCTGCGGTAGGGGCTGTCACGGCCGAAGGCGCTGATCGAAACCAGCGAAACGCTGGGCTTACGCTGGTGAATCCGCTCCCAACCCAGGCCCAGATCCTCGAGGCGGCTGGGGTTCGCCGTCTCGACCACGGCGTCGCACCAATCGAGGAACCGATCAAAGACATCGGCGGCTCCGCCGGCGCTGAGATCGAGCACGATGCTGCGCTTGTTGGTGTTGAACCAGAAGAACGCGCCGGAGCGCTCGAGTCCGGGCCGATCGCCCTGAAACGGCCCTTGGCGGCGCAGGCAGTCGCCGCCGGGCGGCTCGATTTTGAGCACGTCGGCGCCGAAATCGGCGAACAGCTTGGTCGCATATCCGCCGGCGACCCCTTCGCTGAGGTCCAACACGCGGATTCCATCGAGCGGACCGATCATGGCGGAGAGTCTAGCGGCCTGCCCCTCTCTACCTTCGGCATCCGCCCCTCACAAGCGGGGAGGAGTGGTTTCGGTGCGTTAGTTGCGCGCGGGGAGAAAGGGGGATCAGACGGAGAAGCCGATGACGATGCCCATCAGCGCGACGATGAGGGTGAACAACGCGCCCAAGGCCCAGATCATGTCGCGGCGCAGACGGTCATCGCGTTGGGCCATCTCATCGCGCAGGCGCTCATCGCGCTGAAGCATCTCCCCGCGCAAGTCGCGCATCTCCCCACGCAGATCGCGCATCTCTTCGCGCAGATCCTGGATCTCGCTGCGGACCGCGGCGAGCTCGCGGTCAAACTTCCCTTCCAGCGCTGTCAGCCGCTGATCCAGCAGTGCGATGGCGGCCTCTAGGTCGGATCTCAGGACCGCAATGGAAGCTTCTAGGTCGGACTTGAGCAGCGCTCTGGCGGACTCGGAGTCGGACCTGAGGGCGGCGATGGCGGCTTCTAAGTCGGACTTGAGCAGGGCGAGTGCAGACTCGAAGTTGGAGCTGAGGGGTGCGAGTGCGGATTCGAGGTCGTTCCTTGCGAGCAGGCTTGAGCGGCCGTCGTAGAGGGCGTCGGCTAGGCGGGTTGAGGCAGCGTCGTCTATGCCGGCTGCTCGGAAGGCTTCGTAGACGCGCAGTTTGTCCATGGGGCGATGCTATCAGCGCTGCGGGGAGGGCGGGAGCGTCTGCGGGCGGGGCGGCGGAGTGGTTTCGAGGCGCCGGCTGTGCGCGGAGAGAAGGGGGATCAGACGGAGAAGCCGATGACGATGCCCATCAGCGCGACGATGAGGGTGAACAACGCGCCCAAGGCCCAGATCATGTCGCGGCGCAGACGGTCATCGCGTTGGGCCATCTCATCGCGCAGGCGCTCATCGCGCTGAAGCATCTCCCCGCGCAAGTCGCGCATCTCCCCACGCAGACGTTCATCGCGCTGAACCATCTCGCCGCGCAAGTCGCGCATCTCGCCGCGCAAGTCGCGCATCTCTTCGCGCAGATCCTGGATCTCGCTGCGGACGGCGGCGAACTCGCGGTCAAACTTCGCTTCCAGCGTTGTCAGCCGCTGGTCCAGCAGCGCGATGGCGGCCTCTAGGTCGGACTTGAGCAGCGCTCTGGCGGACTCAGAGTCGGACCTGAGGGCTGCTATCGCAGCCTCAATGTCGAACTTGAGCCGTGCGAGTGCAGACTCGAGGTCCTCGCTTGCGAGGAGGCCGGAACGGCCGTCGTAGAGGGCGTCGGCTAGGCGGGTTGAGGCAGCGTCGTCTATGCCGGCTGCTCGGAAGGCTTCGTAGACGCGCAGTTTGTCCATGGGGCGATGCTATCAGCGCTGCGGGGAGGGCGGGAGCGTCTGCGGGCGGGGCGGCGGAGTGGTTTCGAGGCGCCGGCTGTGCGCGGAGAGAAGGGGGATCAGACGGAGAAGCCGATGACGATGCCCATCAGCGCGACGATGAGGGTGAACAACGCGCCCAAGGCCCAGATCATGTCGCGGCGCAGACGGTCATCGCGTTGGGCCATCTCATCGCGCAGGCGCTCATCGCGCTGAAGCATCTCCCCGCGCAAGTCGCGCATCTCCCCACGCAGA
>CAYFZI010000061.1:0-10098 GCA_964347635.1 uncultured Dehalococcoidia bacterium | reverse complement strand
TCTGGTTGCGCGGCGTGTTGGGGTAGCCGGTGCGGAAGATCGACTGCCAGATGTAGTTTTTGAACAGCAGGTCGTAGAGCAGCTCGTTGAGCGATTTGCGCGGAGCGCGTTCTAGTTCGGCCATCTTCGGCTACCGCTCCCACCAGCGCCCGAGCACGACCAGCGCGCCGAAGCAGAAGAGCATGGTCAGCCCGACCAGCGGCAGCTCCATAATCTCGGAGCGGAAGGGGATCGTGATCAGGGCGAGTTCGAGCAGCTCCACTGTCCTGCGTTCCTCCGCGCCGCCCGGGCGCTGCATGCAATGCCTATAGCGTCACAGCCGCAGCGCACTCAGGCAAACGGCGGCTGCCGGCGCCCACCCGCAATCCAGTGCCGGTGCGGGCCGGCGCAAGCGGAATGTACGCGCGCCTCAATGGTCGGTCAAGCGGGCAGCCCGCTCAGCCCCCGAGAATGCTCACTCGCTCGGCGTCCGGGCGGGCCGTCACGGCGCCGATCAGCGCTGCGTTCTCGAGTTCTGCGAGCAGCGCGGCCTGGTCTTCGGCAGCGGCGGCGATGATCATCCCCGCGCCCATGTTGAAGACGCGGAACATTTCGGCCGTTGCGATCGCGCCGCAGCGCTGAATCAGGCTGAAAATCGGCGGCTCGGGCCAGGTGCCGCGCTTGACGACCGCGCCCAGGCCGTCGGGCAGGATGCGCTCGAGGTTGCCGGCGATGCCGCCGCCGGTGATGTGCGCCATGCCTTTGACCATGCCCAGCACGGGCCGCAGAGCCGGCCGGTAGGAGAGGTGCGGATGCAGCAGTGCGTCGCCGAGCGGTTCGCCGAGCTCGCCGCTGTAGGCCTCCATGCGCCTGCGCCGCTCGCTGCGGTCGCCGTCCTCCTCGCGCAGGCGCAGCGCCGCGCGGGCCAGCGAGTAGCCGTTGGTGTGCAGTCCGTTGGACGGCAGAGCGAAGAGCAGGTCGCCCGCGCTGATCTGCTCGCCGGTGATCGCCCGTTCGCGGTCGACAACGCCGACAATCGTACCCGCGAGGTCGAACGCGCCGGGGTAATAGACGCCCGGCATATCCGCGGTTTCGCCGCCGAGCAGGGCGATGCCGGCCGCGCGGCAGGCGGCGGCGACGCCGGCGACGAGGGCGGCCTTCTGTTCTTCGCTGAGGCCGGCGCCGGCGATGTAATCAAGGAAAAAGAGCGGCTCCGCACCGGCGGTGAGGATGTCGTTGATGGAGTGGTTGACAAGATCCCAGCCGACGCTGTCCATCCGCCCGGTGAGGCTGGCCAGCAGCACCTTGGTGCCCACGCCGTCGGTCGAGGCGACCAGCGTGGGGCGCTCCCAGCCGCTGAGATCGAAGAGGCCGCTGAACGCGCCGACCGCGCCGACCTGCTCGGGCCGCCGCGTGCACTCGGCCAGTGCGCGGTAGCGGGGAACCAGGCGGTCGTTGGCGTCCACATCGACGCCTGCGGCGCCGTAATGCGGCGCGCTGGCGGCTTTGTAGACAGCCTCAGCCTCGATCATGATCAACGCAGATTGGCCGCGAGCTGGAGCGGACTGGCGCGCAGCGCCGGCGCGTCGGGGCGCTCGAGCATGAGCTTGTCCATGCCAAGCTGCACGGGTACGGGGTATTCGCCGTTGAAGCAGGCCAGGCAGGAGGGCTTGCCGAGGTCGACCGCGCGCAGCAAGCCTTCGATGCTCAAGTAGCCCAGCGAGTCCGCGTCGATGTGGCGGCGAATTTCTTCGACGCTGTAGTTGGCGGCGATCAGCTCGGCGCGGGTGGCCATATCGACGCCGAAGAAGCAGGCGTGGCGAATCGGCGGGGCAGAGATGCGCATATGCACCTCTGCAGCTCCGGCCTGGCGCAGCAGATTGACGATCCGCGGCGTCGTGGTGCCGCGCACAATCGTGTCATCCACGACGACCACCCGGCGGCCTTCCAGCACCGTGCGCATCGGGTTGTATTTCAGATGCGCGCCGAGGTCGCGGATGCGCTGATCGGGCTCGATGAAGGTCCGGCCCACGTAGCGGTTCTTGACTAGGCCTTCGGAGTAGGGGATTGCCGATTCGCTGGCGTAGCCGACGGCGTGGGCGGTGGCCGAATCGGGCACGCCGATCACCATGTCGGCCTCGGCTGGATGCTCGCGGGCCAGCTCTGCGCCCATCCGCCGGCGCGACTGCCAGGCCAGGCGGCCGTCGAGGAACGAATCGGGGCGGGCGAAGTAGATGTGCTCAAACACGCAGCCGGCCGGGGTGCACGGGTCGACGATCTGGCTGCTGCACAGGCCGTTGTGATCGATCGTGACCAACTCGCCCGGGCGCACGTCGCGCAGGTATTCGGCGCCGATGTGATCGAGCGCGCAGGTTTCGGAGGCGACGACGTAGCCGCCTTCGATCGAGCCGATGCAGAGCGGCCGCACGCCGAGCGGGTCGCGCGCGGCCATCAGCCGCTCGGGCGTGAGCATCACGATCGAGTAGGCCGCTTCGATGCGCTGCATCAGCGCGGCGAAACGCGACTCCCAGCTGCCCGGTTGATCGAGCAGATAGAGGCCGAGGATTTCCGTGTCGGTCGAAGTTTCGAAGCGGCGGCCGGACTCCATCAGCTGCGCGCGCACCTCAGCGGCGTTGACCACGTTGCCGTTGTGCGCGATCGCGGCGGGCTGGCCGCTCTGGGGGTCGATCAGCTTGATCGGCTGTGAGTTGCGGAAGCGGCTCGAGCCGGTCGTCGAGTAGCGGGTGTGGCCGATCGCCGCGACGCCTTCGAGCGGATCCAGCTCGTCCTCGGTGAAGACTTGCGAGACAAGCCCCATACCGGTCTGCAGGTGCAGGGCTTCACCGTCGCTGGCGCAGATGCCGGCGCTCTCCTGGCCGCGGTGCTGGAGCGCGTAGATGCCGTAGAAGGTCAGACGGGCGACATCAACAGCGGACGACCATACGCCGAAGACGCCGCAAGCTTCACGCGGGGCATCGGCGACAGGCGGCAGCTGCACGAGCGCGCTCCGTGTGTCAATCGCCTTGGAGTGCGAGTGTAGCCCAAGGCAGACGCAGCACTAGGTGCGGCCCTGAGCGGACGCGCGCTATGTTCGACTACGACGAGGCCAGCGCGCGGTGCTCGACCATCAGGCAGCGGTTCTCGACAGCGCGCAGCCCGGCCGCGCGGGCGCGCTCCAGGCCGGCGCGGTTGCTGATGCCCAGCTGCAGCCAGACAGTCTCCGCGGCCGCGGCGATCGCGGCGTCGATCGGCCCATCGGTCTGGCGGGAGCGGCGAAAGACGACGACGGTGTCGACCGGCGCTTCGATCTCGGCGAGCGATCGGTAGACGCGCTCGCCCAAAATCTCGCTGCCCGCCGCGGCGGGGTTCACGGGCAGAATGCGGCAGCCGGCGGCCTGCATGTAGGCGGCAACGCGGTGGCTGTCGCGCTGCGGACGCGGGGACAGGCCGATCACCGCGATGCGGCGCATACGCGGGAGGCTCTCGGCGGCGGCGCGGTCGATCGCCGCTTCCCAGTCGCGGTCATGGTCGGCGCCGGCGCTCACCAGATCGGCCCTCGGATTGGCGCGCCGCTGAGCGCGGCGAAGGCTTGGGCGACTTCCATGATCGCGTCGAGTCCTTCCTCTTCCTGCTCGCGGGGCACGGTCAGCCCGCCGAGCGTACGGCGCGCGCCGCTCTTTTTGACCAGGATCAGCTGCCACTGCGCCACTTCCTGCGGGGGCAGCTCGCGATCGGCGCGGCTCACGGGGCGGCCTTCATCTTCGATCCGCAGTTCGCGGATTTTCCAAAAGGGGATCAGCTCGTTGGTGCCGATGCCCAGACCGAGGAACCGCTGCTTGAGCGAGACGTTCTGCCCCGGCCCGCTGGCGACGATGCTCGCGCCGAGCAGCGCATAGACCAACGAGACGCCGGAGAGGGGCAGCAGCAAGACCGAGACCAGCAGGATCACGGGCAAGGACCAGAAGGGCAGGCTATCGACCGAGGTGCCGAGCAGGGCGAGCAGCCCGGCGGTGACGGCGACGCCGAGCGCGGGCATGATCACGGCCGAGCGCGGCGGGCGGATCTCAATCCGCTCGGGCGTGATATTGACGACGCGGCGGTGGAGATAGAGCGTGCGGGGGGCGAGCGGATCAGCCGTCGGCCGGCGCTCGACTGCGCCTTCGTGCGGTCGTGCGTCGCTCACGGGGGGAGCGTATCAGCGCGGCGGCGCGGATATGCTCGCAGGGATGGAACGAACGCGGCTCACGGGTGCGGTGCTGATGGGCGCGGCGGCGCTGGAGCTGCTGTGCTTCCTGCTGGCGCTGTCGCGCCGCAGCTACGCCGCGGTCGCGCTGCCCGCCGCTCTCTTGGTGATCCTGATCTCCGCGCTGGCCTTCTGGGTCGGCTGGACGCTGCTGCAGGTCGAAGACGAACTCGAAGGCCTGGAGTTCGCGGTGGAGCCGATCGACGACGTGTAGCTGCGGCACGCTGCCGGCAGATGCGGCGCGTGAGTGCGTTAGTCGGCCCAGCTGGGCGCTTCGATTCGGCGTACATCGTCTGTGCTCACGATGGTGAGCAGTTCGCCGATCTGCGCGCCCTCGGGCGGGATGGTGCGGCCGGGGGCGAGATCGGCGAGCGGGCGGAGGACGAAGCCGCGCTCGCGGATCCGCGCGTGGGGGATGGTCAGGCGGGGGTGCGAGACGACTGCGGAGCCGTAGAGCAGGATGTCGATATCGATGGCGCGCGGGCCCCAGCGGCGGGCGCTGCGGACGCGGCCGAGGCGGGCCTCGATCGCCTGCACGGCGTCGAGCAGCGCGAGCGGCGGCAGCTCGGTGGCGCCGGCGGCGGCGGCGTTGAGGAACGGCGGTTGGTCGGTGTCGCCCCAGGGCGCGGTTTCGTAGAGCGCGGAGACGCGCAGGTTGGCCAGCAGAGCGCGCAGATCGGCGGCGGCGGCGCGAAGGCTGGCGCGGCGCCCGCCGAGGTTGGCGCCGAGGCCGAGAAACGCCTCAGGCACGGCGCACGACGGCGTCGCTGACTTTGGCGACGCGGCCCATCGCGGCGGCATCGTGGACGCGCACGAGGTCTGCGCCGTTGGCGATCGCGATAGCGACAGCGGCGGCGGTGCCTTCGAGGCGCTCCTGAGCGGGCCAGCCGAACTGCTCGCCGGTCATGCGCTTGCGCGAGACGCCGGCGAGCAGCGGCCGCGCGGCCGCGCGCAGCTCGCGGAAGCGGGCGAGAATCTCGTAGTTTTCAGCAGCCGACCAGCCGAAGCCGAAGCCGGGATCGAGCACGATGCGATCGGCCGCGATCCCCGCCGCGCGCGCACAGCCGAGCGACGCGGCGAAGCCTTCGAGCACGGCGCGAATCGGATCGCCCCGCTGCGGACGCCGGCGCTGTCTGCGCTGGTTGTGCATCGCGATCACCGCGGCGCCGCGGCGGGCGGCAACTGCGGCGAGGCGCGGATCGCCGCGCAGGCCGTGGATGTCGTTGAGCAGCGAAGCGCCGGCGGCAAGAGCCGCTTCGGCGACCTCAGGCTTGGTTGTGTCGATGCTCAGCGGGGCGGCAACGCCGTTGGCCAGCAGCGCTTCGACGACCGGGCAGACGCGCGCCAGCTCTTCGCTCAGCGAGACCGGCTCAGCGCCGGGGCGGGTCGATTCGCCCCCCACATCGATCAGGTCCGCACCGGCGCGGCAGAGCGCCAGGCCGCGCTCGACGGCCGCATCCACATCCATCAAGCCGTCGCCCGCGAACGAATCGGGCGTCGTATTCAGCACTCCGATGAGATACGTGCGCGCGCCCCAGACGAACTCGCGGCCGCCGATCGTGGTGGGCGCGGGCTGCTCGGGCATCACTCAAAGCTCGTGCTCGCGGACGCGCGTGCGGCCCTCGACCTCGACCAGCTCGAGGGCGAGGCGGCGGGCCGGGGCTTCGCCTGCGGCGATCTCCAGCGCGATCTCGTTTGCGGTCACCGCGCCCGGCTCGGCGCCGTCGTCGATCCGCCAGGCGCGCACCGAGGGGTCGGAGTCTTTGAGCGAGACGAGCACCCAATAGGGCCAGGGGTCGGGCCCGTGGTGCAGGCGCGCGATGCTCAGGTCGGTCGGCGAGGGGCGCGCTTCGCTCATCACGTGCGAGTGGTAGATCACCAGCATGTCGCCTTCGGCCGCCTCAATCGCGTTGTAGAGGTGGAGAAGTTGTTGGGCGGGGATGTTGAAGCGCCAGGGCGAGGCCTCGGCGTTGGTGGCGCGGTAGAGGGTCAGCGCGCCGTCGCCCGCGCGCGCGATGATCCCGCAGCACTCGTTGGGCAGGTCGCTGCGCGCGTGGGCGACCATCTCATCGACCAGCGATTGCGGGAGCGTGAGAGTCACCGTGCGGCCTTGAAGAACTGCTGCTGCGAACCGCCGTGCTGCACTTCCAGCCCCCAGCACTCCCAGCCCTCGACAGGCGCGCGGGCGAACAGCTCGATCTTACGCTGACTGGGAAACATCGCCTCGATGCGGCAGCGGACCTGCTCCGGCTTCGCCGAATGGCGCCCGCGCAGCTCCGAGACGAGCTGGCGCACATTCCGCGCGCCTCTCGGCGCCGGGATTTTCCCGCGCTTGAAGACGAGGCACAGCTCGCACTGCGAGAGCGTGTAGTGGCCCGGGTTGACGCGCTGCTTATCCCAGACGAAGGCGACCGTCGCCCAGGCGAAGCCCCAGGCCTTGCCTAAGTCGATCGCCTGATCGAGATGCGGGGATGTGGACCAGAGGAAGAGCAGGCAATCCTCGTCGGCGATCTCCAGCACCGGCAGCCTGCACAGGTCTGCCAAGGTCACGGTCGGAAAGTGCCGCACCGCGCCGCCGGTGTCGCCGCTGCCCGGCCCGGCGTGCTGCAGCTGGCCCTTGTAGTGCCAGGGCGGGTCGGCGTAGATCACCTCGTAGCGGCGCTGCGGCAGAGGCGGAAACTCGGTCAGCATGGGCCGGCGGGCCGCCATTCACGCAGTTCGCCGTCGTCGTGGCAGGCGGCGGGGGCGAGCTGCATCTTCAGCAGCGTGCGGCTCAGCTCGGGGGCGATCAGGTGGTCGAGCCAGCGATCGCGCTCGGACTCTGGAATCAGCTCGAGCAGGTCAGCGAAGCGAATGTGAATTTCCGCGCCGCCGGCGACGATACCGAAGTCGATCACCGGCCGCGCGGGGCGGATCAGGCGCCCGACGGTGTCGGTGCGCAGGATTTTGGCGCCGCTCTGCTCGAGGCAGCGGTCGAGCACGCGCACGCTGAAGCGCAGGGGCAGCGCGGCCGCATCGCCTGCGGCGGCGGCGCGCGCCACCGTTCTGCGCCAGACCGGATCCGCCGCCACTGAGGCGCTCCTGAGGCGTCTAGCCGCTGATGTGCTAGGCGCTGGGATTGTCGATCGGCACGCCGACGACGCTGCCGTACTCGGTCCAGGAGCCGTCGTAGTTGGTCACGCCCTCGATCCCCAGCAGGTACTTGAGCGCGAACCAGGAGTGCGAGGAGCGCTCGCCGATGCGGCAGTAGGCGATCACCGGCTGGTCGCCGCTGATGCCTTTGCCGCCGTAAATCCCGCGCAGCTCGTCGGCCGATTTGAACGTGCCGTCCTCGGCCACTGCGGTCACCCAGGGGATGTTCGAGGCGCCGGGCACGTGGCCTTTGCGCTGAGCTGTCTCGGGCAGGCCCGGCGGGGCCATGATCACGCCGTTGAACTCATCGGGCGAACGCACATCGACGAGCTGCCCGCCGGCCGCGACGTGGCTGAGCACATCGGGCAGCTTGGCGCGGGCCGACTCGTCGCGCTCGGCGACGGTGATCGAGCCGTTGCCCGCAGCCGGCGCCTCAGTGGCGGTGGCGCGGCCCTCCGCGAGCCACTTCACCCGCCCGCCGTCCATCAGCGCCGTGTTGGTGACGCCGTACAGCTCGAGCATCCAGAGCGCATAGGCGGCGAACCAGTTGTTGTTGTCGCCGAAGAGGATGATCTGCGAGTCGTCGTTGGCGCCCGCGCCGCGCAGCAGCATTTCGACAGTCTCGCGGCTGGCCACATCGCGCTGCACCTGGTCTTGCAGCTGGCTCGTCCAGTTCCAGGCCACCGCGCCGGGCGGGTGGCCCTCGTCGTAGGCGCTGGTGTCGACATCCACCTCGATCAGGCAGACGTTCGGATCATCCAGATGAGCGGCGACCCATTCGGTGCTGACCAGCTTGTCCGGCTGTGCATATTCGGCCATCGTTCTGAGCCTTTCTCGTCCAGTCTCGCGTCTCGGCCGCGCTGTGCGGACCGCGCTGTCAACGCTCTGTCAGCTGGCGGCGGTCACCACCAGATTTTGCCTTCGATCGTTTCGTCGCCGGCGATCTCGTCGTAGTCGCGCGCCCAGAGGCCGGTGGAGAGGTATTTCCAGCCGCCGTCGGCGAGCAGGACGACGATGTGCCCGCGCTCGGCGCGCTCGGCGATCCGCTGGGCGGCGCGCACGGCGGCGCCGCAGGAGATGCCGGCGAAGATGCCCTCCTCCTCGAGCAGCGACTTGGTCACCGCGAAGGAGGTGCGGCTATCGATCACGATCCGTCCGTCGAGCACGGATTCATCGAGCACGGGGGGGATGTAGCCCTCATCGAGGCTGCGCAGGCCCTGCACGAGGTCGCCGGGGTGGGGGGCAGCGGCGACGATTTTCACCTCGGGGCGCTGCTGTTTGAGGTAGCGCCCCACGCCGGTGAGGGTGCCGCCGGTCCCGAGGCCGGCCACGAAGTGGGTGATCTCCGGGCAGTCGCGCAGAATTTCGGGGCCGGTGGTTTCGTAGTGCGCGCCGGGGTTGGCGGCGTTTTCGTACTGCATCGGCATGAACACGCTGGGGTCCTCGGCGTAGAGTTGCTTGGCGACCCGCACCGCGCCGTTGCTGCCCTGATCGCCGGGCGAGAGAATCAGCTCGGCGCCGAAGCACCGGAGCAGCTCGCGGCGCTCGCCGCTGACGCTCTCCGGCATCACGCAGCGCACCGGATGGCCGGCAAGCCGCCCGATCAGAGCGATCGCCAGCCCGGTGTTGCCGCTTGTCGGCTCGAGAATCGTCTGGCCAGGCCGCAGCGAACCGTCCGCATGCGCGGCGGCGAGCATCGCCCGCGCGATCCGATCCTTGACCGAGCCGGTCGGGTTCTGGCCTTCGAGCTTGACCCAGATCGAGACGCCGGGGTTGGGCGAGAGGCGGTTGAGCCGCACCAGCGGGGTGTTGCCGATCGTCTCCAGCAGCGACTCGTAGCGCGTCGGCAGCGCGGCAGCAGCGGCGGCCGCTGTGACCGTCATCGCGCGCCGCCCGCCAGCGCCGGCAGGATCGCCAGCACATCGCCGTCGCTGAGCGGCGTCTGCATGCCGTCGAGGAAGCGGATGTCCTCGTCGTTGAGGAAGATGTTGACAAAGCGGCGCAGCTCGCCCTGCTCGAGCAGCTGCGCGCCGATGCCGGGGTAGGCCTGTTCGAGCGAGGCCAGCAGCTCGCCGACGTCGGCCGATTCGAGCCGAACGAGTTTCTCGCCGTCGGTGAACTTCTGCAGCATCGAAGGGACGCGCACTTCAACGGGCATCGGCGGGTGATCCTCTCGTAGGGCGGCTGGTGGTTGTTATACGCCGGCGGCGGCCGCGGGGCCCTCGTGGAAGGGCGAGCCGCAGAACTCTTCGTAGTCGATCAGCTCGGTGACGCTGGGCGCATCGCCGCAGAGCGGGCAGGCCGGGTCGCGGCGGATTTTGACGGTGCGGAAATCCATTGCCAGCGCGTCGTAGAGCAGCAGGCGGTTCTTGAGCGGTTCGCCCTCTTCGAGCAGCACCTTGATCGCTTCGGTGGCCTGAATCGCGCCGATCGCGCCGGGCAGCACGCCGAGTACGCCGGCCTCGGCGCAGGAGGGCACCATGCCGGGCGGCGGCGGGCTCGGATAGAGGCAGCGGTAGCAGCCCTCGCCCGGGTAGAACGTGGTGACCTGGCCCTCGAAGAGAAAGATACTGCCGTCGACCAGGATCTTGCCGGCGAGGAATGCCGCGTCGTTGACGAGGTAGCGGGTCGCGAAGTTGTCCGCGCCGTTGATGATTACGTCGTACTCGGGAATGATCTCCATCGCGTTTTCGGAGGTCAGCGGCTGGGTGTGGGTGCGCACAACGACGTTGGGGTTCATATCG
>CAYFZI010000060.1:0-10443 GCA_964347635.1 uncultured Dehalococcoidia bacterium | reverse complement strand
CCCCGCCCCCCCCCCGGGCGCGCCGGGCCCCCCCCCCGCGGCCCCCGCCCCGCCGCCGGGGGGGGGGGGGGGCGCCAATGTAGCGCCGCTGCGGGCAGGCGCCGGTGCAGCGGCGGCTGCATGGACGCTCGGCAGGGCGAGGGCTACATTTGGGCGCAGCAAAGTGCGCAAAGGCCGTCCGCCCGCTCGAGGGCGCGGCGGTGCATTCACGCTAAGGGAGCGCTAAGGGCGACCAATGCCGATCTATGAGTACTACTGCCGCACCTGCAACGAGAAGTTCACCCGCCTGCGGCCGATGAGCGCGGCGGGCGAAGACAGCGAGTGCGCGGCGGGGCACGCCGCCGCCAAAGTGCTGACAGCGGCGCTGGTTTCGACGGCCGGGCAATTCTCGGCGGAGGAGGCGGCGGCTGCGGCGCCGGCGGGCGGCGGCTGCGCCTGCGGGCGCGGCGGCTGCGGCTGCGGCGCCGGCGCACACGGACTCAACTAGCCGACCAGCCGGGACCAGCCAGGCCAGCCGCTCAAGGGGCCTGGACGCGCTGCGCGCCCCACCGAAAGGGCCGTCGATGAACCGCCTCCACCTGTTTGCCGCGGTTGCCGCGGTAATCATTGCGGTTGTGCTGGTGCTGGCGGCGATCAACGGCGGGTCGGATGCGACGGCGCAGCCGCCGGATTTCCAGGATCGTCTGGACGCGGTGGACGACGAGCTGGCGGCGATCCGCAGCGAGCTGGGCGATGCGTACAGCGAGCTGGTGTTGGCGCGCAGCGAGCTGAGCGGGCTGCGCAGCGACGTTGCGGTGCTCAGCGGGCGCTTCGACCGTCTGACGCGCACGCTGCGCCCTGCCGGCTCCGCGCCGGCCGAGTACACGCAGGCGTACGTCGAAGCGGCGATTGCACGCTACGAGGGCGAGGGGCGCGAGGCGGCGGTTGCGTATTACAACTCGCCCGAGAGCGTCGACGGGCAGTGGTACCTGTTCATCATCGATGAGAACGATCAGATCATTGCCCACGGTGCGGACTCTGCGCTGCTTGGTCTACCAAGCTGCGATATCAAGGGGCCCGACGGCTACCCGATCGGCAGCGTGGTCAGCGCTGCGGCGACCGCCGAAGGCGCCTGGGTGGACTACATGTACGTGCAGCCGGCGACGGGCGAGGTCGAGCTGAAACACTCTTGGGCGGTACGGCACGACGGGCTGATCTTCGGCTCCGGCTGGTATGAAGCGGGGCCGTCGCCCAGGCACGAGCCGGGCGCATACAGCCAGGCGTTGGTGCAGCGGGCGGCGCAGCTGTACGACGTGCTGGGGCGCGCGCGGGCGCTCGCCTATTACAACTCGCCCGAGAGCGTCGACGGCCAGTGGTACGTGTTCATCCTCGATGCCGAGGGTGTGCGGCTGGCGCATCCGACGGTGCCGGAGAAAGTCGGACAGCCGATCGGCGGCGGCGCCGGCGTCGACGTGACCGGCTACGACTACGGCGAGGCGTTCCTAGCCATCAGCGGCAGTGCTTGGGTCGACTACGTGTTTGTGAACCCGGCGGCCGACAATACAGCCGACAGCGCATACGAGCGGAAGCACACCTGGCTGGTGCGCCACGATGACGGACTGCTGTTCGGATCGGGCTGGTATGAGCGCGGCGCGGAGGTGGTGGTTGACCCTGCGGCCTACACCCAGGTGATCGTGCGCAACGCTGTGGAGCGCTACGAAGCCTTTGGGCGCGCGGCGGTGATCGCGCAGTACAACACGCCGCAGAGCGTCGAGGGCGATTGGTCGGTCTTCATCATCGATGCAGACGGCCTGCTGCTGGCCGATGCGGGTACGCCCGAGAGCGTGGGCCTGCACATCAGCGAGGCGGCGGCCGACGCAGCCTGCGGGCGCGATCTGGCAGCCGCGCTGGGCGGCGCGACCGCGCAGGGAGCTTGGGTCGACGGCAATATCTGGGCGGTGCAGCGCGATGGTTTGGTCTTCGGCTCCTGCTGGTCGGAGGGCTAGGCGCTCGCCCGCCTGAGCCGCCGCTGCAGCAGCCAGCCGAGCACGCCGACCAGCGCGGCAGGGATCAGGATCGACGCGCCGATCAGCAGCGTGGTGTCGAAAAAGAAGCGCTGCGGAAAGAGCTGAATCAGCGCGTCGGCGCGCGACAGCTGCCAGAGATCGTTGGTGAAGAAGAGCAAGTGAAACTGGCGGAAGGCTTCATCGAAGCCGGAGACCGCCACGATCGCCAGCACCGCCACAAGCGCGGCAACAGCGCCGCCGGCGGCGGCCGCCGCCCGCGCGAAGGGCGCAGCCTGCGCCCCTCGGCCGCGCCAGAGCACGAACCCAGCGACCGCAGCGAACGCGGCGATATAGCCGAATGCCGCCCAGCCGGCGTCCCAAGTGCGCGCCATCAGGCGCTTGACATCGACCATGTGCGTCACTTCGCGCTCGCTGAAGACGGGGATCGCGCTGCCGTCGGCCCCGCTGCGCAGGATGCTGAGGCGTTCGTCGTCGTTGCGGAGGTAGCCGCGCAGCTCCGCGCCGATACGCGAGACTTCGGCGGGCGAGAGGCCGGAGCGCCCGGCGGCGTCATAGCGCTCGAAGCCGCGCTCCCACCACCAGCCGGAGGTAGCGGCGAAGCGTACCGAGGCGGCGGCGCCAAGGGTGAAGAGGGCCAGCGCCAGGGCCGCGGCTGCGGTCCAGCGGAGGGCGGCCTGCGCGGCTCGGTTAGGCTCCATCTGTCTGGCTGTCTATCTGGGCTGCGAGCCTAGCTCGAAGCGGCGCTCGGGGGTGCTGATGCTGGAAAAGCTGCTGGCAGCGGCTGGCTTCGCCGATCAGCCTGCGGTGCTGATCGCGCGCGCGTCGCGGCTGAGCGCCGCCGCCCCGCTCGATCCCTGGCGACCCTGTCTGCTCGTGCTGGATGCGCCGCTGAGCGCCGAGGCAGCAGCGCTGCGGCACTATCCGCCGGATCATCCGCTGACGTTGATCAGCGAGGGAACAGACGGCCTGGATACGCGCGAAGCGCAGCTGTCGGCCCTGGCGGATGGATGCGGGGAGCGGGCCGCGGCCGCCGCGCTGCCCGCGGCGCCGCTGCACGAGGTGCGGGCGCACGCCGAGGGCCTGCGCGGTGTGATCGACCGACTGCGCGATCCGATTGACGGCTGCCCGTGGGATAACGCGCAGACGCATCTGAGCCTGCGTCCGCACCTGCTCGAGGAGACCTACGAAGCGCTCGATGCGATCGCGGGCGGCGACTCGGCGTCGCTCTGCGAGGAGCTGGGCGATGTGCTGATGCAGGTGGTGCTGCACGCCAAGCTGGCCGAGCAGGAAGGTGCGTTCGACCTTGGCGACGTGAGTGAGGGCATCCGCGCCAAGCTGGTGCGGCGCCATCCGCATGTGTTCGGCGATGCGAGCGTCGATTCGGCGGCCGGCACGGAGCTGTTCTGGGAGCGGCTCAAGGCGCGCGAGCGTCCGTTGCGCGAGTCGCTGCTGGATGGTGTGCCGCGGGCGCTGCCGGCGCTGGCGCGGGCGCAGAGCGTGCTCGGCCGCGCCGAGCGCAACGGTCTGCCCAGAGCGGCGCGGGGCGGGTCGATCGGCGAACAGATTCTCGATCTGGTGCTGGCTGCACGGCAGGCGGGGCTATCGGCGGAGGACGAAGCGCGCGGCGCGCTCGACGCCTTCGAGCTGCGCGTGCGCGCCCTCGAGGCTGAGCTGCGCAATGAAGGCCGAACGCTCGAGCAGCTCGATGCCGAAGAGCTGAGCCGCCGCTGGGCAGCCAGCAGCCGGCGCAGCCAGCAGCGCCCCTCGTAACGATCCCCCCGCACGTAGAGGGGCGGGGAGAGAGGCCGGGCAGCGCTCACCCCTACATAAGCGAGGGGCTGGCGGCATCGTTACCCGCAAGCAGGGGCGGAGGGGGAGGGGTGTTCGCACGGCCCCCGCAGCGCCGACTTCCGTTTTGGTCCGCTCTCTTGAGTGCCTAGTTGGCGACGCCGAGGCCGGACCAGCGCTGGCGCTGATGGAGGCCGACGCGGTCGGACATCTGGCGGTTGGTTGCGCGGAGGAGGCGGGCGAGCAGGCGCAGCTGCTCGACGGCGGCTGCGGCTTTGAGCACTTCCTGCTTGACCGAGGGCGGCGCTTCGACGCGCGCGCCGATGTGGTTGATCAGCCGCAGCGGCCGGGCGGGCAGGCGGAAGCGGCGCTGCCAGGAGTTTTGCAAGGCGAGCGCCATGCTGAGGTGCTGGCGGTAGAGCTCGGCCGTTTCCGTGCAGGCGGCGTAGGCCTCCTCACTCTCGGCGTCGGACGGATCGTCGAGGAACTCAACCTCAGCGATCCAGTAGGGGGCGGGGTCGAGCCGCTCGAGAATGCGGAAGCGCTGCTCGCCGCGGCAGATGATGTTGAAGCGCCCGTCGGCGAACGGCTCGGTTTGCTCGATCCGCACGCTGCAGCCGATCTCGTGCGTCTCCTCAGCTTGCCCCCCGCGGCGCAGCAGGGCGATGCCGAAAGGTTCATCGGCATCGTTCATGTCGCGCACGAGCTGCCGGTAGCGCGGCTCGAAAATGTGCAGGGGCACCTCTTCGCCGGGGAAGACGACGATCTGGAGCGGAAACAGGGGCAGCCGCGGCATCGTCGACGACCTTTGCTGCTGCGGCGCTGCTAGCCGGAGAGCCCGGCCATGCGGCCGGCCAGGCGCATGACCCGCCGCGCGCCGCCGTTTTCGTTGAACGCGCGGAAGACTTGCAGGCGTTCAGCCTGCAGCGAGCCTTCGGCGTGGATCGCCAGCACTTCCTGATAGGCGCCGTAGTCGGAGGAGGTGAGGTCGCGGATGAAGTTGAGCAGGCGCATGCGCTGCCCGCCGCCGACGCCTTCGCGCCCGGCGAGGTATTTCTGCAGGAAGGGGCGCAGCGCTTCCTGCTCCCAATCTTCATCGCCGGGCCCAGTCACGAGGATGCCGCCGGCGATCTCCTGAACGTGCTGGACGGCCTCGTGGTAGCCGTGCGCGAAGTGGCTCTTGGCCAGGTTGACGGTCATCGGGTCGGGCGCGACCTGATGGTTCGGTTTCTCGATGCAGCGGTCGGCCGATTTTTCGAGCAGCGCGCGGGTGGTCTCCGCATAGGCGATCAGGTCGACAAATTTCTCGCGCACGTGGCCGGCGCCGATGATCCCGTTGTAGTCCGCGGCCAGCGCGGCGCAGCCGCCCAGCGCGTCGACCAACGGCAGCTTGTAGGAGACGGCGGTGAAGCGGTGGTACTCGACAAAGGTGAGCGCCAGCCGCCCGGCGGCGGCCGAATCGCCGTCGAGGAAGATCCGCTCATTGGGGACGAACACGTCGTCGAAGATCGTGATCGTCTCCATCATTTTGCGCACCGCCGAGATCGGCCGCTCGCCGCTGTGCTCCGCGCCGTCGCCGAAGGGGCTGGCGATCAAGCGCAGCCCCTCGGTCGCTACCGGCAGAGCGAAGGCGATGCTCCAATCGGCCTCTTCGGGCCCCATCGCGCGGGTCGGCAGCACGATCACTTCGTTGGTGTTGGTCACGACTGAGGTGTGCGCTTTGGCGCCGCGCACCACGACGCCGTCGGGGCGCCGCTCGACGACGCGCAGATACATATCGGGGTCGGCCTGCTGGCTGGGGCGCTTGACACGGTCGCCTTTGACATCGGTCTGGGCGACGGCGAGCGCGAGGTCCTGATCGCGGCAATGTTCGTAGTAGGCGCGGACGCGCTCGTGGTATTTGAGGTCGTCGAACTCGGCGGTCACGGCGAGCAGCGCGAAGAGCGCGTCGGTGCCGATCTCCTTGATCAGCACGACCAGCGTGTCGCCTTCGGCGGTCGCTGCTTCGATCAGCTGCGAACGCTTGCGCAGGTCATCGGCGGTGCGCGGGATCTTGTAGTAGCGGCTGTGCAGTGCGCCGTCCTCTTCGTAGACGGCCAGCCCGCGGTAGCGCTCCGACTCGGCCATTTCGTAGTCGATCACGGCGTGCCGCACGGCCTTGCCGATGACCGGATGGGCGGTGACATCCGCGACGCGCTCGCCGCGGTACCAGATTTCGCGCTCGTCGCGCAGCGATTCGACATATTCGGCCGGCGTTCGCAAGCCCACGGCGCTCCTCCGCTCAATCCTGCAGGTGCTGCGATGCTACTCCAGCCGCAGCGCAGGCTGGCCGGCGCCTCAGGAGATGACTTTGTTGAGCGGGTAGGAGACGAGGCCGCTGGCGCCGGCGCGCCGCAGCTGGGGGATGATCTCGCGCTCCTGGCGTTCGTCGAGGATGATTTCGAGCGCGACCCAGCCGTCGTCGATCAGCGGGCTGACAGTCGGCGCGTGCTCGCCGAAGCGGCCGATCACGGCGAGCACGTCTTCGAGCCGCGCGCGCGGCGTGTTCAGCTTGAGGCCGACTTTGGCGGCGGCGGCGATCGCGCCCTGCAGGAGCGTGTTGACGGCTTCGATCTTGTCGCGCCGTTCGGCGTCGGCCCAGGCCTCACGGTTGGCGATCAGGCGGGTGGTGCTTTCGAGCACTTCGGCGATCACGCGCAGGTTGTTGGCGCGCAGGCTGGAGCCGGTTTCGGTGATATCCACGATCGCGTCGATGATCCGCGCTTTCACCTCTGTCGCGCCCCAGGAGAACTCGACCCGCACGTCGATGCCGCGGGCGGCGAAGAATTCGCGCGTGGTGCGAACCAGCTCGGTGGCAACGACGCCGCCGGCGAGCTGCTCGAGCTCGGTGACGGAGCTCTCGGCGGGGACGGCGAGCACCCAGCGGGCCGGGCGGCGGGTCGCGCGGCTGTACTGCAGCTCGGCGATTTCGAGCACATCGGCGCTGGTTTCGCGCACCCAATCGTGCCCGGTGATGCCGCAGTCGACGACCCCGTCCTCAACGTAACGGGCCATCTCCTGCGCGCGGAACATCGTGCAGCTGATCTCGTCGTCGTCGATTTGGGGAAAGTAGGAGCGGGCGTTGGTGGAAATCTGAAAGCCGGCGCGCCGAAACAGCTCCAGGGTGGGGCTTTCCAGCGAGCCTTTGGGCAGCCCGAGCTTGAGCATGGCACCGCTCTCTCCGCTTCTGCGCACTGATCATCGCGCCTGGCCGCGTTCTGGTGTAGCCCTATCAACTCAGTCGTGTGGTGCAGGGCACAGGATTCGGCCTGCGGGCCGCATTAAGCTGTGACTATGACGAGCACACCGCAGGTTCCATTGACGGAGGCGCGCCGCGTGCGCGTGCGCGAGATGATCAACGACGAGCTCGGAGCAGCCTGGCTCTACGAGAAGCTGGCCGAGCACAGCGAAGCTGAGCTGTCCAGTGCGCTGCGCGGGATGGCGGTCTCAGAGCGGGAGCACGCGGCGCACTGGTGCAGCGTGCTCGGCGACGACTCCATGCTCAGCGAACCGATTCGGCCGTCGCTGCGGCGGCGGATGCTGGCCTGGCATGCGCGGATCGGCGGGTTGGGCTTCGTGATTTCGCAGCTCCGCCGGGAGGAGCTGAGCGATATCTACGCCTACGAATCGGACCCTGATTCGGGCAACCTGGCCGATGAGGAGCGCGAGCACCGCGCGGCGCTGGCTGAGCTGGAGGACGGCGCCGAAGCCGGGGGCGGGCGCGGCGCCGCCTCCGCAGCGGCCACCACCTTCCGCGCGGCGCTGTTTGGGTTGAACGACGGGGTCGTCTCCAATTTGGCGTTGGTGGCCGGGGTGGCCGGGGTGGCGATCGGCTCCGATGCTGTCGTCGTGGCCGGGGTCGCGGGCTGGTTGGCCGGCGCGTTTTCGATGGCTGCGGGGGAATACATCTCGGTGCGCAGCCAGCAGGAGCTGCACGAGCATCAGCTCGGGATGGAGCTCGAAGAGCTGCTGCTGGACCCGCGCGAGGAGCAGCGCGAGTTGGAGCAGATTTACCGCCGCAAAGGCCTCTCAGAGGAGCTGGCCCGGCAGGTCGCGGCGGAGCTGATGGCCGACCCGCGCACCGCGCTGGACACGCTGGCGCGCGAGGAGCTGGGGCTCGACCCGGGCAGCCTCGGGTCGCCGGTGCGCGCCGCCGTCGGTTCGTTTGCCGCGTTCTCGCTCGGCGCGATCATTCCGCTGCTGCCGTTCCTGATTGGCCACGCGGCGGGCTGGAGCGTGGGCTGGTGGGCGCTGGCCGCGGCCGTCGCTTCGGCCGCCGCCGTGCTCTCGCTGGCCGGGCTGCTGACGTCCGTCGTCACCAGCCGCAACCCGCTCTACGCCGCCGGCCGCTCGGTCGCGGTCGGGATGTTGGCCACCGCGGTGACATTTGGAATCGGATCGGCGCTGCCCTTCGATCTGTAGTGCCTGTTGTGGTCGGGCGGATCAGGGCAGAAGCCGGCGCTGCTGGCAGCTGTGTCCCTATAGGGAGCGCATAGCGCTAGCCGGCCGGTAGGTGCTGGGCGGAGTCCGGCGCTGCGCCGCCCTGGGCGTGAGGCGGTTCGACGCCGAACGCGCCGAGCGAGGCCGCCGCGTCGAACTGATCGATGCTGACCGCCAGGAACCGCCGCGGCAGTTCGTAGCTGAACGCGCCGATGTCGCGCTCGAGGTCGATTCGCTCCAGCCATTCGGTCTGGTGGTAGACGGTCGGCATTCGATCTTCGAACCCGATCAGCCCGAAGCGGCGGGACTGGTCGACACTGTCCCTGCGAATCTGCGCGAGGGGTTCGAGATAGCCCGCGTCGTGGCTCACGACGACCACATCGCAGTAGCGGCCGGCGGCCTCGCTGAGGACTTTGTCGATCGCCTCATCGACGACCGGCCGCCGCTTGCCCTCCTCGTGCGGGTCCTCCTCGGGGTTGAGGATGACGGGATCGATGCCGAGCTCGAAGCTGAGGTACTGCGCGTAGCCGGCGATCGTTTCGTGGTGCTGGTGGAACGACTTGATCATCACGGCGCCGCCGTGAGCGCGCGCGGTGGCGTATTCGAGCAGTCGGCCCCACTGCGGGCGGGTGTGCCGGTTGAGCGGCTGCGGTGCGATGATCTCGGCCAGGTGCCCGTCGATGTTCTCGGCATCGATCAGCACCAGCACATTGCGCGCTGCCGGCGCGGCAGCGCCGTTGCCGTCCTCAGCCTCCGCCGCAGCAGCGGCCTCGCGCGGCTGCACGGCCGGCGGCTGTGCTGCGGCCGGCTGCACTGCGGGCGCCGCCGCGGCAGCGCTGGGCGCCGTGCGCGGGGGCGGGGTGAGGTATCCCTCCGGGTAACGCGTGCGCAGCTCCGATTCGCTGTACACGTGCGGCGGTACGGCTTCGACGTCGAGCACGATGTCATAGGTGTCGAACTCTGCGGCATCGAAGTTGGTGCGCTGATCGAAATGGACGATACTGAGTCGGCGCAGTGTCCCGTTGGCCCGTGTTTTCAGGCTCCGCAGGGCGTCGGTGATATTGCCCGCGTAGCTGTCGCCGCCGACATAGAGCAGATCGCTGTTCGATTCGCGGAGCTGCTCCAGCTCGGCGATGATGTTGCGCTTGACGACGCGCCAGGATTCATGGTCCGCGTATTCGGTGAGTACCAGCTCGTAGCCGAAGCGTTCGAGCGCCGCATAGAAAGCCGCGGCCGGCTGGCGGCGCTGAAAGTAGCGCGCGGCGACCAAGTATCCGCCCTCGCGCTGCCGCGCTGCATAGCGCTTCAACTGCTCGAAATCGGTGCGGTCCGCGCTTGTCGGCGGGCGGCCCAGCACATCCCTAAACGTTTTATAGAGATAGTCGCCGTCGACCACCATGGTCAGCTCTGTTGTGTCTTGCTGCGTTGTCATTCAAACCCTCGATTGCTCCGCGGCGCGCTGCACCGCACGTTCACCGCACTGTTGGGGTGGGCGGAAGAGACGAGTTGCTGAGTACGCGCCTGCGAATGCGCGGCCCGGCTGTCAGTCAGGGTGGGGGTGCCGCGCGCTTGCGCCGCTGCGGCCGCTTGCAGTTTGTTATCGGCTTCGGCCGGCTTCGGCCGGGTTCGCTGCCGGGTTCGCTGTCAGGTTCGCAATCGAACATTCGTAGACATGAAAGCAGGCAATAGGTTCTCTTCCGATCTCCGACTCACTATCCAACGCACTAGTAGTGCATGGGCATCCTCCTTCTGTTCTCGCTGTTCTCGGCCCGCCGCAAGCGGAGCGCGCCCGCAGCGCCGGCGCGGGCAAGCAGACCACCGGGCCTGCGATCTGTCAAGCGTCGCGGAGCCAGCGCTGCGGGGCAGCGCGGCCAGGGTTAGCTGCGGGAGACAGCGACTCGAGTCAGGCCGTCTGTTCCGATCAGCCGCTGCGCGGCGCCGCGCTGGTGCAGAATCGACAGCCAGGCGGCGCCTTGGGGAACATCTTCGCTGATTTCGGCGCGGATGCTGAGCTCGGCGGCGCCGCTGGAGACGCTGACGGTCTGGCCGTGCTCGATGGCGCGTTCGGCGGCGTCGGCGGGGTGCAGCTGGAGGGTGTCGCCGCGCTGCAGCAGGGCGGCGTGCTCAGCGCCGCGCGCGGCGGCGAGGCGGTCGGTGTAGAGGTCGCGTC
>CAYFZI010000059.1:0-10920 GCA_964347635.1 uncultured Dehalococcoidia bacterium | reverse complement strand
GGCTACAGCGTGAACGACACGATCGTCGTCTTTGACCGGATTCGCGAGAATTTGCTGCTCGATCCGCGCGAAGATTTTCGCCACGTGGTGAACGCCGCGATCACGCAGTCGCTGGGGCGCTCGCTGAACACCTCGATCACCGTGGTGCTGGCGCTGCTCGCGCTGCTGCTGATCGGCGGGGTGACGGTGCGTCCGTTTGTGGTCGTGCTGCTGATCGGGACGGTGGCGGGGACGTACTCCTCGATTGCGGTGGCCTCGCAGCTGTTGGTGCTCTGGCAGGACGGCACGCTGCCGCGGCTGCTGCGCTTGGGCGGCGAGCGCCGAGTCGTGCGCTCCGCCCCGCGGCAGGCCTAGAGCCTGAGGCCTGCCCCGCTCTCACCCCGCAAGCAGGCAACAAGCAAGTAGGAATAGAGCGGGCGCCGCGCAGCCCGCTCTATTCCTGCTCGTCCAGCAGCGCGTCGAGCAGGCGCGTGGGGGAGGCCGGCAGGCGGCGCATGCGGAGGCCGGTCGCGTTGTAGATCGCGTTGGTGATCGCGGCCAGCGGGGGGACGATCGGGACTTCGCCGACGCCGCGCACGCCGTAGGGGTGGCCGGGGTTGGGCACTTCGACCAGGATCGTCTCGATCTGCGGCAGGTCGAGCGCGGTGGGCATGCGGTAGTCGAGCAGGCTGGCGTTTTCCATCACGCCGCCCTCGTTGTAGACATACTCTTCGGTCAGCGCCATGCCCGCGCCCTGCGCGACGCCGCCCTGCACCTGGCCTTCGACGTAGGCGGGGTGGACGGCGGTGCCGACATCCTGCACGGCGGTGTAGCGGAGCACGTCGACCTTGCCGGTCTCGCGGTCGACGGCGACGTCGACGATGTGGCAGCCGTAGGCGGGGCCGGGCCGGTTGGGCAGCACATCGGCGCGGCCCTGAATCATCCCGCCGCTCCTCTGCATCTGCGCGCACAGCTCGTTGAAGGTCATTTCGCGGCCGCCGGGGCCGCGCAAGACGCCGTCATCGCCGTAGGCGACGCCGGCTGCGTCGACGTCCCAGATCAGCGCGGCGCGCTGCTCCATCTGGCGGCGTACATCGAGCGCGGCCTCGTGCACGGCGATGCCGGTGGCGTAGGCGACGCGGCTGCCGCCGGTGACGTGGGTGTAGCCGATCGAGTCGGTATCGACGACCTGGGGGCGGACCTGTTCGTAGGCGATGCCCATCGTCTCGGCGAACTGCATCGCCAGGCCGGCGCGCTGGCCGCCGATGTCGACCGAGCCGACCGAGAGGTTGACGCTGCCGTCGGAGTTGAGCGAGGCGTAGGCGGCGGATTCCATGCCGGCGTTGGTCCAGAAGCCCATGGAGACGCCGCGGCCGACGCTCTCGCCTTCGAGCTCGGAGCGGTAGTGGGGGCTTTCAACGGCGGCCTGGATCGTCTCCTGCGCGCCGATACGGGGCAGCACGACGCCGTCGGCGCGGCGCGTCCCCTCGCGCGCCGCGTTCTGCGCGCGCAGCTCCATCGGCTCGCGGCCGAGCCGCTCGGCCAGCTCGTCGATCAGGCTCTCGACGGCGAAGGTGCCCTGCGGCGAGCCCGGCGCGCGGTAGGCCTGGCACTTCGGCTTGTTGGTGACCACGTCCAGCGCGTTCACGTAGAGGTTGGGGATCTCGTAGGAGGAGAGCATGCAGGTGGCGCCGGCGCCGACGGGCGAGCCGGGGTAGGCGCCGGCCTCGTAGGCGAGCGTCGCTTCGGCGGCGATCAGCGTGCCGTCGGACTTGGCGCCGAGCTTGCAGCGCACGTAGGTCGAGGAGGTGGGGCCGGTCCCGATCAGCACCTCTTCGCGGTTCATGTACATCTTCACCGGCCGCCCGGTCATCCGCGACATCAGCGCTGCGACCGGCTCCATGTAGGCGGGCAGCTTGCCGCCGAAGCCGCCGCCGATCTCCATCGGCACAACTTTGACCTGCGAGAGCGGGATATCGAGCATCCGCGAGAGCGTGGCGCGGGCCACGAACGGGCCCTGCGTCGAGACCCAGACGGTCAGCGTGCCGTCGGCGTTCCACTGGGCCGTGCCGTTCTGCGGCTCGATGTAGCCCTGGTGGGCGGTGGCGGTCTCGAACTCGCCCTCGACGATCACGTCGGCCTCGCTGAAAGCGGCGGCGGGATCGCCCTGCTCGAATTCGAGCTGGCTGGCGATGTTGCTGAAACGCTCGCCGCGGCCCTCGCCGGGCACGAAGCGGGCGACCATCTCGACGGTGCGCATGCCCTCGTGGAGCAGCGGTGCGCCCTCGGCCATCGCGTCGTGCACGTTCAGCACGGGCGGCAGCAGCTCGTATTCGACCTCGATCAAGTCCAGCGCATCCTCCGCGGTGTGCGGGTCGGCCGCGCAGACCGCGGCGACGGCGTGGCCCTGGTAGAGCACCTTTTCGGAGGCCAGCGTGTTATCGAGGATCCATTTGTAGGGCGAGACCGATTCGCCCAAGTCGACGATCTCATCGCCCGCGCCGGGCAGGTCGTTGTGGGTGACGACGCAGCGGACGCCGTCGAGCGCTTCGGCCTTCGATGTATCGATCCGCACGATTCGGGCGTGCGCGTGGGGGCTGCGCTTGATCCGGCCGTGGAGCATCCCCGGCAGCGAGATGTCGGCGCCGTAGCGCGCCCGCCCGGTGACTTTCTCGACGCCGTCCGGCCGCACCGGACGCGTGCCGACGACGGAGTATTGGCGGGCGCCTGCTTCGCTGGTCATGCTGCTGGTCATGTTGGTTGCTCCCTCATCCGCCGCTCATGGCGGGCAATATGTGCACCTCGGCGCCGGCCGGCACACGGGCCAGCAGGCCGAGGGGCTGCTGTTCGCTGTTGACTGCGATCGAGAGGCCGGGCCGCAGCCGGCCGTCTTCGACCAGTGAATCCCAGAAGCCGGGGAATTGCGCTTCCAGCGCTTCGGCGACGGCCCGCACGGTGGCGGCGGAGACAGCGACGCTGCGGGCGCCGCCGCAGAGGCTGCGCATCGCCGGCGGGATGAAGACTGTCACCTCCGCTGCGCCCGGCGGTGCGCCGCTGGTCATTGTCTGCCCCTCTGCGATGCGCAACCGATGCAGCCGCTGCGGCTAAAGCGCGGCGCTGCCTTCGGCGACGACCGCGATCACGCCGTTCTCCTTTTCGACCCAGCAGAAGATGTCGCGGCGGCTGGGGTCTTCCGCATTGGGCCCCTGCAGCACGCCGCGCGCGCGGACGGTCTCGTTGGGCCAGACGATGTTGGCGAATTTGACGAGCAGCTTGCCGCTGCGCGCCCAAGCCGCACCGAAGCGGCGGTCGAGCAGCTCGCCGAGCAGCGACATGGTCATCTTGCCGCCGACTACGACATCGCTGAAGCCGAGCTCGGCGGAGGCTTCCTTGTTGGTGTGGTAGTTGCGGTCGCCGTGGAAGAAGGCGCCGCACATCTCGAGCGTGATTTCGCGCTCCAGCGGGCCGAACTGCTCGCCGGCGGGGACATCAAACTTGCGCGCGCCCTCTTTCCTGGCCGGATCGCGCAGGCTCACCTGGCCCTCGCTCTGGTCGAGCACGAAGGATTGGTGGTGGCGCTGCACGACGACCAGCTCACCGTCTGGGCCGCGCAGTTCGGTCTCGGTCAGGATCACGGTGCGGTCGCGCCGCTCGTAGATGTCGATCGACTTCGCGCTGGCGGTGTAACGCGCGCCGGCGGCGAGCGGGGCGCGGAAATCCCACTCCTGGCGCAGCCAGAGGTTGCCGAAGTCGTTGGCGAAGTGCATCCGCGTGGAGAGGTCGGCGTTGGCCGCGAGCATCGTCGGCACCGACGCGATCTGCGCCGGGCGCTCGAGATTGAGCCCCTCGTAGTAATCGTTCAGCGCTGCATCGTCGATCACGATCTCCGCGCTGCCCAGATCGACGCCCGCCTGCGGCTCCTCATACTTCGCGATTTGCACCATGGCTGAATCTCCCTCATCGCTGCGGCTCAAGGCCGCCTTCGTCCCGCCATCATAGTGGCCGCCGCCCGCACGGCCACTCAGGGCGGCGGCAGCGGCTGCGGCCAGATGATCGGCTGCTCGGCGTCGATGAGCAGCCAGAGCGCGCCGCCGCTGGAGATGCGCTGGAGCGTGTTGAGCGCGGCCGGCAAGCTGGGCGAAAAGCCCAGCCAGCGCTGCGCCGCCGCGTCCCAGGCGTAGGCTCGAACGACCTGCTGGGCGATCGGCGCGAGCGCCGCGGTCACCCGCGTCAGCGGCCCCAGCCAGGTCACCGCGTTCCAGCCGCGCTGGAGCGTCACCCGCCGCGTGCTGTCGTAGCGGTAGGCCTCGCGCAGCGCCGCCGTGCGCCCGTCGGAGCGCAGCACGGCGACGTCGGTCGCGCCCTGCCACGCCGCCGCCGGCGCTTCGACCACGATCGTCTCGCTGCCGCTGGAGCGGATCAGCGCCTCGGCGCCGCCGATGAAGACGCGCGGCGACGAGCCGCCGACGTGGAAGCGCTGCCCGGTGATGGTGAGCGTCTCGCCGCCCCGATAACTGCCGAGCGCGGGCGACAGCTCCTCGATCTGCGGAGCGGCGGCGGCCGCCCAGCCGCCGCTCACGCCCAGCGCCGCGCCGCGCTCGTCGTGCGTGAGCACCCAGAATCGGTCTGCGCCCCCTGCATCGATCCCGTCGAATGCGAAGCTGCCGTCGGCCGCGGCGGTTGTCGCCAGATAGCGGGCGGGCTCCGCGCCGGCGGAGGCGTAGAGGTCCACGGAGGCCGCCCCGGCTGCGCGCCCGTGCAGCACAAGCGCCCCCCGCTCGAAGCCCAGCGCAAGAATCCGCGGCCGCGCGGCGCTGTCCGCGCCGCCGCCACTGCCGCTGTCGCCGCCGCCCGACTCCAGCCAGGCCCCGCCGTTCGACCAGATCAGGTTGCCGCGCAGCGTTGCCGCCTCGGCGCTGCCGGCCAGCGCCACGGCGGGGCTGGCGTTGAAGGCGATTTGGTTGCCCTCGGCTGCTGCTGCTGCCGGCCGGCGGCTGTTGTACTGCGCGCGCAGCAGCAGCTGCGTTGAAGCGCCGGCCTCGAACGTCAGCCGCTGCTCGAGCGGGGCGCCGGCGATGGAGAAGCGGATCGTCGTGCCCGGCCCGGCGATTGCCGCGTCGAACCATGCATCGCTGCCCAGCGCCGCGCTGCCCGCCGAGCGGCGGTCGAGCCAGAGCTCCAGCACGGTGCCGGGCGGGGCGGGCAGACCGTCCAAGAGCAGCAGGCCGTGCAGCCGGTGCAGGCCGCCGGCGCGCGGTTCGAGCTCGGGCAGCCCCAGCGGCGCGATCGGCGCCGCTGCCGCCGGGCGCTCCGCCGGCGCGTGCTCAGCTCCGATGATCAGCCTCCCCGCACCCTCCTCCAGCAGCACGCCTGCGCCCCCGTTGCCGTTCTCGGCCCCGCCGCGCTCCAGACCGATCCAGCTGCCCGTCAGCCGTCCTGATCCGCCCGCCCCCACGACCACGCCGGGGCCGCGGTTGCCCGCCGCGACCAAGCCGGTTGCGGCCACCAGCTCGGCGCTGATCAGCACGCCGCGCCCGTTCTCCGCGACTCGCAGCCCGAGCAGCTGCGTTCCCGCGCCCGCCGCCGTCAGCCCGGCGTCCGCGGCGCCGACGATCTCTAGCCCCGCCACGACTGCGCCGCTGCCCGCGACGACCAGGCCGACGGCGACGTTGCGCGCGTCGAGCCGCCAGCCGGCGCCGTCGAGCTCTGCGCCGTCGCGCGCCAGCGCCGGCAGCGGCGACTCGAGCGTGATCACGCGCTGGTCGGGCGGCACCGCCGCGTCGAACGCGATCTGGGCCGCCTCGCCGGCGTTGACGCGCTCGATCGCCTCGCGCAGCGTGCCGGCGCCGCGGTCCGCGGCCGATGTCACGAGCACCCGCCGGCGCGCCGCTGCGATCGCCGCCTCGGCGTTGATCCGCCCAGCGCCGGAGCGCATGTCGATGCCCTCGGGGCCGATATCGCTCGCGGTGCCGAGCAGCAGGCTGCGCAGCTGCCGCCGTTCGAGCGCGGCTGTGCCGCCGTCAGCGGCGAGCAGCGAGGGCTGCGCCTCGAGCAGCAGCGCCGCCACCGCTGCGACGTGCGGCGCGGCCGCCGAGGTGCCGTAGAAGCGTGTGCCGAACTCGGTCGCGCCGGAGATGCGCACACCGTCGATCGCAGCGATATCCGGCTTGACCGCGCCGTTGTTGGTCGGGCCCTGGCTGCTGTAGGGCGCGATCCGGTCCAGGCCCGCTTCGTTCTGCGTGATCGCCGCCACCGTGATCACGCCGCCGCCCGCGTCGGCCTGAGCGAGCAGGCTGCTTTCGGCGGTCGCGAACTCCAGCAGCTTCGCCGAATCTTCCGTCGAGCTGCTGAGCACGAACAGTTCCATCTGCAGCGGGGCCGCGGCTCCGCGCCAGTTCTGCACGGCGACGCCGAAGCGGGCGCTGCGCCCCTCGTTGGTGTAGACCAACAACTCCTGCGGATTGGCCGTGTCGATCGCCTGCCGCTGAGTGCTGGTTGCCGCGATCGCTCCGTCCTGGTCGAGCAGGTAGAGGTCGAAATCGTTCGCGGCCCGCCCCCACGGTTCGTCCCAGTGCAGCGCGGCGACGACGCGCGCGCCGTGCGCAAGGTGGAAGTGGTTGATCGTGCGGCCGGGCTGCCAAGCGTGCAGCGGGCCGGGGTTGGGCAGCCCCAGCGGCCCGCCCTCCGCAGCGGTGGCGAAGGGGCCGGCCCAGTGCGCGCGGGCCCAGTTGCCGGCGGCAGTGACATAAGCGCGCAGCGGCCATTCGGGGTTGGCCAGCGCTGCCGCAGTGTTGCGCGATACATCGCTCTGCTGGTCGTCGGGGTAGAGAAAGCCGACGTCGTCGACGATCACATCGACGCGCTGTGCGAAGTAGCGCACCGCCGCGATCATGTCGAGGTCGGTGGCGACTGCGCCGAATGAGATCTCGGCGCCGGGCGCGAGGTCGTGGACGAGCTCGATCATCGCGGTGCCTTCAGCGCCGCGCTGCAGCCAGCCGGCGCCGAAGGCCGCCGCTTCGACCAGCTCGGGCGCGTCGCCGCGCTGCTGGGCCGCCTCCAGCCCGCGCACGCCGTCCGAGATCACGGCCACGCGCACGCCGCTCCCGTCGACGCCGAAGCGCTGCCGGGCCGCGGCTGCGCCCAAGGCCTCGTCGCCCTCTGAGGTCGCCGAGCCGGCCGCGTGCAGCGCGTAGCGCGGCGCTTCCACGGAGCGCACGCCCTCCGCCGCGCGCAGCGCCGACAGCTGCTGCGCCGCGATCCAGCCCTGCACCCGCCCCAAATCGGCCAGCGCGAGCTCTATCTCCAGGCCCAGCTCGAGCAGCCGGGAGGCGGCGCTCCCGTCGTCGAGGTGCACCTCGACGTGTAGGCGGCTGTCGGGGCTGTGCGGCTCGGTTGCCTCAGCGGCGCCCGGCCGCAGCGCCGACGCGGCGAGCACGCACGCCGCCAGCAGGAGGGCCTGCCCCCAGAAAGAGCGAGCACGCCGCAGTCGCATGGCGCTCACGGTAACCAACGGCCAAGTCCGGCAGAGTCCGGCGGTGCGCCTGCGATAAACTCAGGTGTGTGCTCCGCCCCAACGCATTTCGCGGGTTTCCTTGGTGGCTGCCCCTCTTGACCACGCTGATCGGCGTGCTCTGCGCCGTCGCGCTGAGCGGTTCGGCGGCGGCCAGCTGGGCTGCGGGCGTTCGCGTCTGGGTCCAGGCCGACGCTGCGGCAACAGACGCGCTCGCCGACCTGTTCAGCGACCGGCGCGTGCTCGAGACCGCGCTCGAGCTCAACGCCTCGAGCTGGGAGGCGGACGATCTGGCCGCCGCCGCGCGGCTGTCGATCCAGCCGCAGCTGCTGGTCGTCACCGTGACTGCGGCCGAGCCGGCCGCGGCCGAAAATCTGGCCATGACGCTGGCCGGCGCCGCGGTCGACGAGCACTTCGATCAAACCGGCGGCGAAATTCCCGTCCAAGTGCTTGGCCTCGCCTGGCCCGGCGCGCAGCGGGTGAGCCCGCCGCTCGCGCGCGACGCCTCGATTGCGGCGGCGGCCGGGCTGCTGGGCGGGATTGCGCTCGGGGCCGGTCTCAGCCGCCGCGCCGCCGCCGCGCCGCCCTCCAGCCTGGCGCTGCTCGGCCGCCGCGGCTGGCGGCCGCTCGCCATGATCGCGGAGCGCCAAGACAGCGCCGGCGGGCCGCCGCGCTCGGCCGTGCAGCTGGCCGATGCGCTCGCCGCCGCGCTCGAGGGCGGCCCTGCGACGCTGTTTTTGCCGCTGCACGACAGCGCCGAGGCCGGCATCCCGGCGCTGCAGGCCGCCCGCGCGCTTGCGGGGCGCGGGCTGGCTGTGCTCTGGCTCGATATCCGCGCCGAGCGGCCGCTGCTGCTCGGGATGCCTCACCAAGCCGGCGCTGCGCCCGAGCCGGTCCAACCCGTCGATCCCGCGGCGGCGCCGCTGCCGCGCTGGCTGCACGGGCTCGCGCCGCCGACATGGGACGCACAGCTGCGCCGCCTGCTTGCGGCCAACCGCCCCCGCTTCGACGTTGTCATCATCGCCGCCGGTCCGCTCGCCGCCGACGGCCGCAGCCGCCACGCTGCCGCCGCTGCGGATCGCGTCGTGCTGGTTGCCCGCGACGACTTCGACGGCGCTCAGCCGACGCTGGCCAGCGCCGCCGCGGCGCTCGAATCGGCCGCTGCGCCGGTGCTTGGGGTCGCGCTCACGCACGCCAGCGAGCAGCGCAGCGCCGCCTTCGCCGCCGCCGCCGACTCAATCCGCGAGGACGATGACGAGAGCGATGATTAGTGAGGCAGCCGTGAACATTCCCCTCCCCGACGACCTCGCCGATCTGCAGCGGCGCCTGCTCGCCTTCGTCGCCGATGAGATCGACCCGCTCACGCGCGGCCTCGATCCCGAGGCGCCGGCGCCCGAGCTGCGCCGTGCGATCGCGCAGCGCAGCGAGGCGGCCGGCTTCTTCCGCCTCTCGATCCCGAGAGCCGACGGCGGGCTCGGCGCTGGGCCGCTCAGGCTCACCGCTGTGCGCGAGGCGCTGGCTTGCTCTGGCAACCCCTTTGCCTCGCTGGTGCTGGCGCGCGGACCAGGAATCATGCGGCTCGCCGACAACGATGCCCAGCGCGCGGCCCTCTACGCCCCCATCCTCGCCGGCGAGCGCAGCGCCGCTTTTGGCTTCACCGAAGCACCCGGCGCGCAGCGCACGCAGGCCGTCCCCTGCACGCTGGAGGGCGGCGAACCAGGGTTCGCCGTCACCGGGCAGAAGGCCTTCGTCAGCGGCGGCGACTCGGCGGACTGGATCGTGGTGGTGGCCAACGTGCCGCCGAACACGCACACCGCCGCCGAACGCGGCGGAACGGCGCTGTTGGTCGTGGACCGCGGCGCCCCAGGCGTTGAGCAGGGCGCCGTTGGGGCGTCGATCGACGGGTCGACGCACTGCCCATTTACGTTCAGCGAAACGCCGGTGCCGGAGACGCGGCTGTTGGGCAAGATCGGCGATGGGCTGCCGCGCGCGCTGGCCAACATCGATCAGATGCGGCTGGCCGTCGCGGCGCAGGCCGTGGGGGCGGCGCGCTGGGCGAACCGCCTGACGCTGGAGCGGATCGAAGGCCCGCACCGCTCGGGGAGTCCGCTGGCCGAGCGCGAGCAGGTGCAGGCGATCTTCGCCGACGCCGTGGCCGAGACCTATCAGGCCCGCGCCGCGCTCTACTGCGCCGCGGAGGCGCTCGAGCGGGGCCGAGCGGGCGCCGGCACGGAAACCGCGATCGCCAAGTCGGCCGCCACGGAGATGCTCGGCCGAGTGGTGGATCGTGCGATCCAGCTGCACGGCGCGCAGGCGCTGCTGCGCGGCCATCCGCTGGAGCGGATGCTGCGCGTGGCCCGCTCGCTGCGCATCGCCGAGGGCCCCACCGAGCTGCTGCGGCTCACGATCGCGCGGCAGATCCGCGCCGCCGGCGCCGATGCGCTGTAGAGGCTTTAGCGCCTGCTCAGATTCGCCGCGGCACGCCGCAGCCAGCGAAGTGCCGGCGAGCCTTGGTTTCACCGCTTCCCCCGCTTGCGGCGGGAGCGGAAAAACGGCGCGGCCGGCAGCTCCGCAAGCCGGGAAAAAGGAGAGCGGCCTGGCCGGCTCCTCCAGACGCGGGGAGCGGGCAGCGGGCGGTTACGCAACGCCCGCCGATTGCCCCACCGATCATCGCTCGATACATTGCCTGCGCCCGTGCAGCGCGCGGCCGCGGGCTCCTTGCTGTGTGTCTAGCGCAGAGCCCGCGCGGGAGCCGTCCGCTCTGCGGCTTGGGGAATGCCGATGGAAATCCTGATCTTCGCTCTGATCACCGCCCTGGTCGCGCTTGCCTTCGCCGCGCTGCGCGTGCGCGACGTGTTGGCCGAAAGCGAAGGCAACGACACGATGCGCCGCATCGGCCGCGCTATCCAGCTCGGCGCGGCCACCTTCCTGCGCCGCGAGTACACGTTCCTCGCCGGCTTCGTCGCCGTCGTCTTCGTGATTCTGTTGATCTTCATCGATCTCGACGTGCTTGACGAGTTCGGAGCGGAGAACAGCCAGCGCTGGACCTCGATCTCCTACCTGATCGGTGCGCTCCTTTCTGCCTCGGCCGGCTATCTCGGCATGCTTATCGCCGTCCGCGCCAACGTGCGCACTGCGGCCAAGGCGCAGCAGGGGCTCAACCCCGCGCTGCGCACCGCCTTCAACTCCGGCACCGTCATGGGCATGACCGTCGTCGGCCTCGGCTTGCTCGGGCTCGTCGTCATGTACCTGATCTGGCAGGACTTCAGCCCGCTTGCCGGCTTTGCCTTCGGCGCTTCCTCGATCGCGCTCTTCGCCCGCGTCGGCGGCGGGATCTACACCAAGGCCGCCGATGTCGGCGCCGACCTGGTCGGCAAGGTCGAGGCCGGCATCCCGGAGGACGATCCCCGCAACCCTGCCACGATCGCCGA
>CAYFZI010000058.1:0-11133 GCA_964347635.1 uncultured Dehalococcoidia bacterium | reverse complement strand
TCCGATCCGGGCGGTCCATGTCACGCGGCCCCCCCCCCCCCGGCATTTTGTGCGTATTGCTCTTCATTCCATCCTTCTCCTGTTTCGTCCTCCCGGTCCCGCCACCGTCTGGGCCCCTCGCCCAGACGGGTCACCGATCTTAAGCAGCTTTTCCGCGAAACTCAGAAACTGATTGTGAACGGGCTCTCGGCGGACCGGCTGCAGGGCCGCGCGCGTTCGTAGTCGGCGGGGCTGTTGAGATTGAGCAGCACAGCGGGGTCGTCGACCTCGACGAAGATCGTCGCGCCGCGCTGGCTGCGGCGAATTGCGCGCAAGCCCTGGCGCCGCTCGCCGACGCGGCGCAGCGCGGGCAGCAGCGCGGCGTCGAATGCGGGCGGGTGGCCGTTGCGCCCGCGGTAGCGGGGCACGGCGATGCGCGCGCCGGGGTCGGCGGCAAGCGCATCGATGGTGCGGCGGATGCTCGCTGGGGCGCAGGGTTGGTCGACACTGGCGATCACGATCTGCGCGGCGTGCGAGGGCACCGCGCGGGCCGCGGCGCGGATCGAGCCGGCGCGGCCCTGCCACCAGGCGTGGTTGGTCACGGGCTGGGCGGCGGCCGGCAGGGCGCTGCGGATTTCGTGGGCGCGGCTGCCGAGCACGGCGATAATCGGCGCGCAGCCCGCCGCCGCGAGCGCGTCGACCTGGGCGGCGATCAGCGGTTGGCCGTGCCAATCGAGCAGCGGCTTGGGCCGGCCCATGCGCGAGGAGGCGCCGGCGGCGAGCAGGATCGCGGCAGTGCTCACGATGCCCCCTGCGCTCACGGCGCGCTGCGGCCGCGGCGGAGCGCGAGTTCGAGCGCGGTGCGGGCGGCGGCGGCGAGCTGGTCGAGGCGGTCGTCATCGAGCAGCTCGCCGACGCCGAAGGGCTGAGCTTCGATGCGGGCGGTCTCGGCGGCGATGTCGAAGAGGCGCGGGGAGCGCGCGCGGCCGCGCAGCGCGCCCTCAAGCTGGCGCGCGCGCAGCGGGTAGGGGGCGATCCCGGCGATCGCCGCCGCGGCGTCGGCGATGCGGCCGCGCCGCAGCTGCAGGCTCAGCGCGATCCCCGTGCCTTGGCCGGTCCAAGCGCTGGCGCGCTGCCCGTCCGGTGCGTCCGATGCACCTGATGCGCCCTGCGTGCTGATCGCACGGGCCCCTGCGAGGTCCAGCGCGCCGTTCTCGAGCAGCCGCTCTTCGACGGGGACGCAGGAGCCGTCGGCCAGCTGCAGCGCGGCGCCGCTCACGATCAGCGCCGCCGCGAACGGGGCGGCCCCGGAGCCGGTGAGGATGGTGCGCAGCGGCGCCGCGGGCGGCAGCGCTGCGCGCGCGTCGCCGAGTGCGGAATGATCGCCGATCGCAGCGCGCCCCACCGCCTCATCAAGCCGCATCCAGCCCCCGCCTGCGGCCAAGTGGGAGGGATGTTCGCAAGGACCGCCGCGGGCGGGCGCTGCGGTCACGGGGGAGCGGCTGCGGCCTGATCATCGGTGTAGCAGGCGAGCGCGCGTTTGAGCGCGGCGGCGGCGAGCACCGAGCAGTGGATTTTGCTCTTCGGCAGCCCGCCGACAGCGACGACGAAGTCGTTGCGGCGCAGCTTGGCGGCCTCCGCGACGGGCATGCCGATCAGCACTTCGGTGGCCGCGGAGCTGGTCGCGATCGCGGCGGCGCAGCCGCGCGTCTGGAAGCGTGCGGCGGCGATCGCGCCGTCCTCGATGCGCAGCATCAGGCGCATATGGTCGCCGCAGACGGGGTTGCGCTCCTCGCCGACGGCGTTGGCATCGGGCAGTGCGCCGGCGTTGCGCGGGCGGCGGAAGTGGTCGAGCACGGTTTCGTTGTAGGTCTGGCTGTTCTCGGGCATGCTGCGCTCCCTGCGCGCCATCTTATTGCGCCGCGCCGCGCGTCTGGGCGAGGCCGCAGATCAGGCGCAGGAGCGCGCGCAGCGAACGGCTGCGCTCGAGCGGCGAGAACCACTCCAGGCTGCTGTGCTGGTTGTCGGAGCATCCGCCCCAGCTCATCGCGACGGCCGGGACGCGGGCGGCGAAGGCGGCGTTGGCGTCGGTCGAGGCGCCGCTCAGGCGCGGGCTGAAGCCTTCCGCTTTGAGCGCGGCGCGCGCGCCGCGCACCAGCGGCGCATCGGCGGCGGTGAAGCCGGCCGGCCGCTCGCCGATCCGCTCGATCCTCGGCGCCCGCGCGCCCTCCGGGCGGCGCCCCGCTTCCTGCTCGTGGCCGTGCTGGATCGCCTGCTGGAACGCGGCGTCGAGGCGGGCCAGCTCCGCGGCCGATTCGCTGCGCAGGTCGGCCTGCAGGCTGGCCGCCGCGGGGATCGCGTTGACGCTGCCTTGCGCGGAGAGGACGCCGATGCTGTACGTGGTGCGCGGGTCGGCGGGCGGGCGCAGCTGTGCGAGCGCCGCGGTCGCGGCGCCCAGCGCGAAGGCCGGGTTGTAGCGCCCGAAGTGCGCCCAAGAGTGTCCGCCGGGGCCGCGGAACTCGACGTCGTAGCGCAGCGAGCCGACCCCGCGGTGGACCACCATGGCGGGCTCGGAGTGGTCGATCGTGATGAACGCGGCGGCGCGGCGGCCGGGCTCGGAGGCGAAGAAATGGCGCGCGCCGCGCAGGTCGCCGCGGCCCTCCTCGCCGACGGTGGCGAGGAAGAGCAGCGGGCGGCGGGTGCGAATGTCTGCGGCCTCGAGCGCGCGCGCCAGCGCCAGCAGCGCGGCCAGCCCGGCCGCCGCATCGGAGATGCCCGGCGCGTGGTATTCGTGCTCCGCCACCGTCTCGCCGCCGCGGTACGGGTTCGGCTCGCCGGGCCGCGCGACAGCGGTCGGTTGGTCCGCCGCGAAGACGGTATCGAGGTGCGAGGAGACGACGATCGCAGACGCTGCTGCGTCCGCTGGGTCTGCCGTATCTGTCGTGCCCGTCGAGGCGGCCGGGCGGCGGGCGATCACGTTGCCGATCGCGTCGCGGCGGACATCGAGCCCGATCGCGGCCAGCGCACGCGCGACGGCGGCGGCGCGCGCGCCCTCGCCGCCGGTGGGGGCGGGAATCTCGCAGAGCGCGATCTGCTCGGCGAGGATCTCGGCCTCGTGCGCTTCCAGCCAGGCGGCGGCGCGGCGCAGCGGGCCCGTCAGCTCGGTCACGGCGCTGAGACGTCCAGCCCGAGCGCAGCGAAAACGGCCTGAAAATGGTCGAGGTTGGACGGCTGATAGAAGGGGATCGCGAGCGTCAGCACGCCGTCCGGGCCGGCCGCGAAGGCCGCGCGGCGGCTGCGCTTGGCGGCCCGATCGGCGACGCCGAAGGCGGCCGCGGCGTGCAGCTCGGGATCGCTGAGCAGCGGAAAGGGCAGCCGTTGGGCGGCGCTGAATTGTGCGTGGGATGCGGCGTCGTCGGCGCTGATCGCCGCGACGGATGCGCCCAGCTCCTTGAGCAGCGCGAACTCGTCGCGGAACGCGCAGAGCTGCGCGGTGCAGGCGGGCGTGGCGTCCTCCTGATAGAAGAGCACCAGCAGCGGTCCGCCGCCGAGCAGATCATGCAGCGCAACGGGCCCGTCGGCGCCGTGCAGTGTGAGGTTGGGCAGCGCGTCGCCGGGCCGCAGCGTGCTCATGATTGGGGGCGGCTGCCGAGGCCGGGCAAGGCTTCGATCGGCCCGCGGGTCGCGGCCATTACGGCGATTCGGCCCAGCCCTTCGGGGTCGCAGAGCGCTTCAAGCGCGCGGCTCGCGGCGATTCGGGCGGGGGCATCGTCGGGCGGCGAGAGCAGATCAGCGCTCAGCGCTTGCAGCCATGCAGCCTGGCTCTGCGGCCGCCAGGCCGTCAGGCCGGCCGAGGCGGCGGCGGCGCGCACCTGATCGATGTCGATATGGCAGCTGATGTCCTGCTCGCCGGGATATGCGTATGGATTCTCGCCGGGCGCGTGGCGGCGGAAGGTCATCAGCGTGCCCCGGCGGCGGCGCGGATCGTAGAGCGCGCGGCGCGGATAGCCGTAGTCGAACAGCAGCAGCAGGCCGCTGCCGATCAGATTGGCAAGCGCGGCGGCAAGATCGGCGCGCGCGGGCGAGACTTCGACGATCTGATCGGCCGCCGGGCTCAGTCCGCTGAGCGGTTCCAGCAGCGCGGGATCGCTGATTGGAGCGGGATGATCGCGGAACGCTGCGTCCGGCCCGGCGCCGACCAGCAGCTCGCACCAGCGGCCGTCGGCAAAGCGCAGGCGGTGCACCGGCTGTGCATCGAGCAGCTCGTTGGCGATCACCGCGTGGACGCTGCCGTCGATCGCGCCGACCCGGCTGCGCCACTCGATCGCGGCCCCGAAGCGCTCGAGCCGCCGGCGTTGGGCCTCGGCGGCGGCTTCGTCGGGCTCGACCAGAATCAGCTCGATCGGGGTATCGAGCGCGAGCAGCAGCGACTCCGCCAACGCTCCCGTACCCGGCCCGACCTCAACGACGCGAAACGGCTGCGGATTGCCGAGCGCATCGGCGGCGGCCGAGAGCAGCTGCGCCGCGGCCGCGCCGAACAGCGGATGCAGCTCGGGGCTGGTGAGGAAGTCGCCGTCCGGGCCGACTGTCGGCCGGCCGCGCCGGTAGTAGCCGTGGCGGGGGGCGTAGAGCGCGGCCGCCATCCATTCGGCGTAGCTGATCGGGCCGTGCTGCTGAATGCGTTGCAGGAGCCGGCGGGCGAGCGGCGTCGAAGCTGCAGTGGCGCTGCCGGCAGGCATGGCGCGAGTATAGGCAGCAGCCGGCCCAGCATCCCCCCACGCCCGCCCCCGCTTCCTGCCCCCAAGCGGGGGGCAGGATGGCTAGGGCAGAGGCAGGAACTCCCTATACCGGGACTCTTACACGCGGGCAGGCGCGCGGCGGGAGCGGGAATGCGGCGCCGGTGTGAGTCGCGTTAGTCAACGGCGCTGCTTCCCAGCACAGAAACGCAGACGGTGCGGTCGCGGGCGTCGTCGAGCTCGACCAGGAAGATGCTCTGGTATTCGCCCAGATGCAGCTCGCCGTTGAGCACCGGGATCGTCTCGCTGGTGCCGAGCAGGATGTGCTGGCAGTGCGAGTGGCCGTTCTCCGGTTCGTTCTCGTGCATGTTGACGGTGCGGATGTCGAAGTCGTTGTGCCGGTAGTAGGCGCCAGTCGGCGCGAACGCGGTCAGCCGGTCGCGCAAGTCCTCAAGCAGCAGCGGCTCATGCTCCTGCAAGATGACGGCAGCGGTCGTGTGCCGCGAAAACACCGCAAGCTGACCAAATGCAACAGCTGAGCTGCGCAGGACGGCGCGCACGTCTTCGGTGATATCGAGGAACCAGGGGCCGCACTGCGTGCGGTAGTGCAGTTCATCGAAGGCGTGGCAGAAACCGTGCTGGTCAGATGCGGGCGCAGCAACCGGCGCCGGCCGGATTGCTGGTGCTCTCGCCATTCCCCTCCTCAGGATTCCGAGGCTGCAAGATGATAGATAGGATGAATTCGGGCGGCCCGCACGGTTGCAGCATTCCCGCGGACACGCGGCCCACTATAGCCCAGGCTGATTGGCCTCGTCGGCGTCGAGCCGCCCGCGCACGCGCTGCAGGATCGCCGCGACGCGGTTGGCGTCGGGCCGGTCCGGCGCGTGCTGCTGGTACAGCTCGAGATCCTCAAGCGCGTTCGCGTAGCTGCCCACTTCAAAGTGCAGCAGCCCGCGGTCGCGCCGTTCCTCGAGCGACCAGGGCGCGAGCGCGAGCAGATACTCGCTTGTCTCCAGCGCCTCGCCGAACTGGCGCTTGCGCACGCAGGCGCCCTTCAGATTGGTCAGGATGCGCTGCAGGATTTGGCGCTTGGTGACGGCGCTGAGGAACGCCTCGGCGCTCGGCCCGGCGGCCGGGTTGGTCTGCCGCATGCGCGCGGCCAGCTGCTCGTGATCGACGGAGCGCCCGGCATGGAAAGGGTCGAGATAGTGCTGGCCGCGCTCGTCCTCATACTTGACCAGGAAGTGAAACGGCGCGCCAACCCCCTGGAGCGGCAGCCCGACGCGGCGGCCGACTTCGAGCATGATCACCGCCAGCGTGATCGGCATGCCCTGTTCCGTCTGCAGCGCGCGGTGCAGGCAGCAGTTCGCCGGCTCGTAGTAGGTCTCGGTGTCGCCGCGGAAGCGGTGGCTGCGGAACAGCACACCGCAGAGCGCCTCGACGCCGCGGGAGGGCGACGCGCGATCGCTCCATTGCGCGGCCGCTTGGGCGGCCAGCTGATCGAGCGCCGTGAGCGCGCTGAGCGCGTCGAGCCGCGGCTCGAGGATCCGCCCAATCTGGAGGCAGGCGAGATCCAGGCGCAGCGCTCGATCGCCGCCCCGCGCGATGCGGCCGAACTGCTGCGCTCGAATCGGCGCGGAATTTACATGCACGTTGCGCTTCTCCACGCGCTGCCAACGAGGCTAACAGCCGCGCGGCGGCCGCAGCGGTATGCTGATTTTGTTCGCACTGGCGCTGATCGGAGAGTGAGGCGCGCGGCTGACCATGGCGAAGAAACAGACCACACGCATGGGTCTGCCGCTCGACCGCAAGGCGCGCCTCCGCATTCCCCCGCACCACGTCACCAAACAAACCCCGCACGAACGCGTGCACAACTGGGACGAGGTCTACTACGGATACACCGCCGGGCCGGCGATGTTCGAGGCGCAGCGCTGTATCCAATGCCCGGCCGCGCCCTGCACCAAAGCGTGCCCGATCGACAACGACATCCCGGGCGCGCTGGCGTTCTTGGAGCTCGGCCGGCTGGCCGAGGCGGCGGCCGTCTTCCGCGCGACCAGCGAGATGCCCGAGCTGTGCGGACGGCTCTGCCCTCAGGAGGCGCTCTGCGAGGGCGTCTGCGTCGTCGGCAAGAAGGCGAAGCCGGTCGCGATCGGCAAGCTGGAGGCGTTTCTGGGCGATTGGGACCGCGCGCAGCGGGGCGGCTTTCCGATTCCGCGTCCGCGCGAGGAGAGCGGCCAGCGCGTCGCGGTGGTTGGCTCCGGCCCGGCCGGGCTCTCCGCCGCCGAGGCGATGCGCCGCGCCGGCCACCGCGTCACCGTCTTCGAAGCATGGCCGGCCGGCGGCGGCGTGCTGCGCTACGGAATCCCCAACTTCAAATCGGCCAAGGGCATCGTCGACGAGAAGATCGCGGCGCTGCGCGCGGGCGGGGTTGAGTTTCGCTTCGAGACGCGGGTGGGGCAGGACGTGAGCTGGGACGATCTGGCCGCGTGGGACGCCGTCTTCCTCGGCCACGGCGCCGGCGCCGGCCGCCGCTTGCGGCTGGAAGGCGAGGCGCTGGCCAGCGTCTACAGCGCGACCGAGTTTCTCGTCCGCGCCAACCTGCCCCCGGCCGAGCTGCCGGCCGCGCTGCGCCGCCAGCCCGATGCGGCCGGGCAGCGGGTGGTCGTGGTCGGCGGCGGCGATACCTCGATGGACTGCGTGCGCTCGGCCATTCGGCTCGGCGCCGCTGAGGTGACGCTGCTCTACCGCCGCACCGAAAACGAGATGCAGGGCCGCCTGGAAGAGCGCGTGCACGCGCGCGAAGAGGGCGTGAAGTTTGAATACCTGGCCACGCCGGTGCGCCTGCTTGGCAAGCACGGCCGTGTGACCGCGATCGAGTGCGTACGTATGGGCCTGGGCGAGCCGGACGAAAGCGGCCGCCGCCGGCCGATTCCGCAGGCCGGCTCCGAGTTCGTGATCGACGCTGACACCGTCGTGGTGGCGGTCGGCTACGACGTGGGCCGCGAGCTCTGCGGCGGCGATTCAGGCATCGACGTCGACGACTGGGGCGAAGTGTTGGTCGACGAGTGCGGACGCACCTCGCGCCCCGGCGTGTTCGCCGGCGGCGACAATGTGCACGGGGCGGATTTGGTGGTCACCGCGCTCAACAGCGCGCACGCTGCTATCCCCGCGATGAAGCGCTGGCTGGCCGAGCGCGCAGCGGAGCGGACGCTCGCAGCGGCCGGCTGACCCTCTGATTCTGCCCGATTCTGCGCTGCAGGGGTCAGGCGCCGGGAATCTCGAGTTCTTCGACGATCTCTTCAGCCGCGTTGCGGCAGAGCACGACTTCGGCCTCGGCGCCGCTGGAAGGGTTGCTGATCTGGTGCACGGCGCGCGGCGGGACATAGAGGAAGTCGCCCGTCTCGGCCTGGTGCGCGTGTTCGAGGCGCGGTCCGTAGCGCATCACGATCGGGCCCTGCAAGATGTACATCGCCGTTTCGCAGTTGACGTGGTAATGCGGCGTGCTGGCCATGCCGGGTGGAATTTTCTGGCGGGTCATAAAGACGTGTTCAGAGCTGCTGAGCTCGCCGGAGACGCCGAACTGGATTTGCATGCCGGAGCGGTGGCTGGACCAAGGCGCGCTGCCGCCGTCGGTCCGCTCGATCCGCCCATCGAGCTCGGTGGTCATTCGGCCGGCTCCTCCTGTTGTGCGCTCGGCGCTGCCTGTGCAGATTGTGCAGCCTCTGCGCTTTGCTCTTCCAGTTGCGCGGTTGGCTCTGCCTGGCTCGCCGCTTGGCCGGGCGGGTCGGACTGGCGGGCCCAGAAGTCGACAGTCCAGAGGCCGCCCACGGAGATCAGCTCAAAGCGCAGCCATTCGGCGGGGGCGAGCTGAATGTAGACGCGGGCGCGGCCATCGTCGAGCTGATCGGCGCGTGCATCGGTCTGCAAGACGGCCGCGCCCAGCCCGATCGACTGTATTTTGGGCAGATCGCGTTCGACATCGGCAACCGATTCCCAGCCCCAGGTGGTCAGCGCCTCGGGGCCGGCGAGCGCGAGGATCGTGGCGCTGTCGCCCTGCCGCAGGGCGTCGAGGAAGGTCAGCGCGACGCCGGCCGTGTCCGCGGCCGTTTGCTCATCGAGCGGGCCGATCGGCAAGCCTTCGTGCACAACGACGCTGTAGGGGCCGATCAGCTGGCGCTGGCCTTCAAGATTGAGCGCAGCCCACACCTCGATGCGGTGCGTGCCGTCCAGCCCGAGGGTCAGGCTCATTTCCGCATCGAGCCCGTGCCCGCTGTCGTCGTCGGCGGCGATGAGGTTGCCGTCGGGGTCGATGAGCTGGGCGTACACGTCGACGCCGGTGTCGCCGCTGACCGTCACCGTGATCGTTTGCCCCGCGAGCCCGCTGAATTCAAAGGCGTCGACATCGTTGGGGAAGTCGAGCCGCGCGCCCGCCGATCCGCCGATCGCGATGAACCCGCTGTCCGTATCCGGGCCGACAGCGAGCCGCTCGACCTGAATCACAAAGTCGCCCAGCGAAGCGGCGTCGAACGCGCCCACCCGAATCACCTGGTCGCCGCTGGTCGGCACCTGCACAATCAGCAGCGAGTCGCGGTTGGCGGCCGAGCGGTCGTCGTTGATGGCAATGTCGGTGCGGTCGGGCTGCAGAACCGTGAGGATCGGATCCATCCCGCCGCGGCCGTTGACGGAGATGCGCAGCCACTCCCCGGCCTGGGCGGCGAAGCGGAACTGCTGCACCTCATCGGCCGCCTGAATACTCGAGCCGAAGCGCTCGCCTTCGATCAGCGTGTCGCGCTGCGGGTCGTAGACAATCCCGCTGCTGTCAGTCTGGCTGTCAGTCTGCTGGTTGGCCTGCTGCTGCGGTTCGGCCGCTGCGGCTGGTTCGGACGCGGCCTGCTGCTCCGCCGTCTGCTCCTGCGGCTCCGGCTGCGCTTCGGGCTGTGCCGCCGCCTGCTGCTGCGGCGCGGCCGCTGCGGCCGACTCGGCCTGTGCCGCCTGCTCCTGCTGCGGCGCGGCCGCCTGCTGTTGCGCGGATTCGAGCGAATCGCCCGAGCACGCCGCGAGCGTCAGCGCGCCTGCGAGCACGAGCGCCAGCACGGCGGTGAGTGTGTGCCTGCTGCGCTGCATGTGAACCCCGTCGCCTCCGCCCCGCGCCGCAATGATATCAGCGCGCCGCGCAGTGGATGCGGCCGGGCGGATTTGTCTCGGGCGATTGGCCCTCCGTATACTGGCCTGAGCCAGCCGCTGAGACGCTTGGGAGATGCCCGGTGGCCTACGACATCGTTGAGACTTGCATCGGCTGCACAGCCTGCACGAACCGCTGCCCGACGAACGCGATCTGGGGCGAGCGCAACACGATCCACTACATCGACCCAGCCCTGTGCATCGACTGCGGAGCCTGCGGCGCGGTCTGCCCGGTGGAGTGCATCCTCGACGACGACGGCGACATCTGCCGCAAGTTCGCGCGCAAAGAGTGGCCCAAGGCGGTCGTGGATCCCGATAAGTGCATCGGCTCGGGCTGCGAGCTGTGCATCAACGTCTGCCCCTTCGAGGCGCTCGAGCTCGATTTCACCGAAAGCGCATCGGACTTTTTCGGGCAGGCGGTGGTGATCGAGAAGAACTGCACCGGCTGCCGGCTCTGCGAGCAGTCCTGCGGGTGGGACGCGGTGCACATCTACCCTGAGCGCGATCTGCTCAAGAAGCTGCACTACCCCGGCGACAAGCCGACGCCCGGCCAGGAGAAGTTCCTGCGTGGCAAGGCCGGCTCCGCCGCCTAACGCCCGCCGCGGCCCCGAATCGGGCTGCAGCCTGGCCCCCTTCGGCGCTACACTGGTTCCGTGTTTCTTGTTGCCATCATGGGATGGGCTGTCTGGGCGAGGCGCCTCGACGGTAGAGCCGCTAGGACCAGAGAACGCGGGAGTAGTGAGATGAAAAGTCAGACGCAAACGGCGGCGAACGGGCGCCGCACTGCCCTGCTCCGGCTGCTCGGCATCTGCGCCGCCGTGGCCCTCTTGGCGCTGCTCTGGACGGCCGCCGGCGCATCAGCGCAGCGCGGGCCCACGGTGACCGTCGAGTACGGAGGCTTAGCCAGGGACGCCGAAGAATCAATCCAAGACCAAATCCACTTCAATAGGAGCCTCAGTCTTGATCGGCGCGCACCCGGGTCTCTGCACTTCGGCTCGGCCAGTTGGGCCTGCATTAACCTCCGCTGCCGCTACTTGAAGGTCTCGTGGAGCGGCATCTACGCAGGGGTTATCACCCTGACCCGTAATCGCATCCCGACCGCGGAAACGCTCGGCCTTCCTCTATACCGCTTTCAAACGACGCCGGTGGCGACGCAAATGTCCCTGCGCATATATTACCCCGCCGCTTCCCCGCAATACGTACCGGTGGCTTGGGCCGGCGAAGAGGTGACTGTTAC
>CAYFZI010000057.1:0-12397 GCA_964347635.1 uncultured Dehalococcoidia bacterium | reverse complement strand
CGGCCCGAGGCGCGCAGCAGCGCGCGGCGGCTCATCCGCGACCGCCGCATCCGCTGCCAATAGTTTCGCTCGCTGCTCATCGTTGACCTCCTGTTGCGGGTAGGTCAGGCAGTCTACCCCAGCCTGCGGCTACACGCGCCGACCAACGGCCGACTAGCATTCGCGCGTGACGCAGCAGAAACCGACGCCCGGGGATGCGGCCGAGCAGCTTGCGCAGCTCAAGCGGGAGATCCTGCGCGGCTGGGAGGCCGGCGCGGACTTCTTCGACCAGCGCTGGGGCGACCGCGGAGACGAGTTTCACGACGCGGTCTTCGCGCCGGCGGCGGAGCGGATGCTGGGCCTCTCGCGCGGCGCTGCGGTACTCGAATTCGCATGCGGCAACGGCGCGTTCGCGCGCCGCCTCGCGCGGGGCGGAATGCGCGTGCTCGCCACCGACCTCTCGCCCAGCCTGATCGAGCATGCCCGCCGCCGCACCGAGACGATCGCCGACCAGCGCGTCGACGCCTCCTACGCGGTGCTCGACGCCACCGACGAGCGCGCCATCGTCTCGCTCGACGGCCAGCCCTTCGATGCCGCGGTCTGCATCATGGGCGTGATGTCGATGCCGCTGCTGCGGCCGATGTTCGGCGGCGCCGCGCGGATCCTCAAAGCGCGCGGCGCGTTCGTCGTCGTCACCCTCCATCCCGCCTACGCCACCGCCGGCCACCGCTTCGTCCGCGCCGAGCAGGAGGGAGCGCCGCACGCCCTGACGATCGACCGCTATCTCTCCCGCTTCGTCACCCACGGCGTGACGAATGTGCAGCAGCAGGAGCGGCAGGTCTATTTCCACCGCCCGCTCGGGGAGCTGCTGCAGGACGCCTTCAGCTGCGGGCTGGTGCTGGACGGGATCGAGGAGCTGGCGGCGCCGCAGCAGCCCTTGGAGGAATCGAAGCTGATGTGGAACGTGCTGGCCGAAATCCCGATGGCTATCGCGCTGCGCTTCCGGACGCCGTGACGCGATGACGTTCTCCTGGGAGCTGTGGCGCTTCACGGAAGGGGTGCGGGAGCGGATTGCGGCGGCGGTGCTGCTGGGGCTGCTGGCGGTCGCGGCGGGGGTCGCGCGGCTGGCGCTGCTGGGCTGGATCGGGGCGCGCATCTTCGAGGGCGACGCGTTCGGCTCGCTGACGCCGCTGATCATCGCCGCCGCGCTGGTCACGCTGGCCCGCTCCGCTCTGCTCTACGCCAAAGAAGAGCTGGCCAACGGCACGGCGGTGCAGGTGCAGTTCAGCCTGCGCCAGCGCCTCTTCGAGCGCGTGGCGGCGCTGGGGCCGGCCCACTTCGACCGCCGCAGGACCGGCGACGTGACGGTCGGCGTGGTCGAAGGGGTCGAGCAGCTGGAGACGTTCTTCGGCCAATACCTGCCGCAGCTGCTGGTCGCGGCGATCGCGCCGATCGGGATTTTTATCTTCATGGCCTTCCTCGACCTGCCCGTCGCGGCGATCTATCTCGGCCTGGCGCTGTTCACGCTGGCGCTGCCGTCGCTGCTGCAGCGGCAGAACGCGGCGGCCAGCCTGCGGCGGCGCGAGGCCTACGGCTCGTTCGCCGCCGATTTCCTCGATTCGCTGCAGGGCCTGGCGACGCTCAAGGCGTTCGGGCAGAGCGGCCGGCGCGGCGAGGCGCTGGCGGCGCGCGCGCAGGAAGTCTTCCGCACCACGATGGGCGTGCTCTTCCACAACGCGCTGGCGCAGGGGCTGACGATTCTGGCGATCACCGTCGGCGCCGCGGCCGCGCTGGCTGTCGGCGCGGTGCGGGTCGAGAGCGGCGCGATGGAGCTGGTCGAGCTGCTCGTGGTGCTGATGCTCGGCGTGGAAGTGTTCCGCCCGCTGCGCGAGCTGAGCCAGCTCTTCCACCAGGGCCTGCTCGGCGTCGCCGCCGCGCAGAGTGTGCTCGAAGTGGCCGACGCCGAGCCGCTCGTGCCGGATGTGATCAACGCAGCGGCGGCAGCGGGCCAGCCGGCAGCGGACCAGACAGCGGAAACAGAGGAACCGGCAGCGCGGATCGATTTCGAGTCGGTCACGTTTACCTATCCGGCCGGCCGCCGCGCGGTGCTCAGCGAGGTCAGCTTCTCCGTCGCTGCCGGGCGGCGCGTGGGCGTCGTGGGGCGCTCCGGCTCGGGCAAGTCGACGCTGCTCTGGCTGCTGCAGCGGATGTACCTGCCGCAGGAGGGCGTGATCCGGCTGGGCGGGCGCGATCTGAACACGCTCAGCTTCGCCCAAATTCGGCGCCAGATGGCGGTCGTGATGCAGGACACCTATCTGTTCCACGGCACGGTGCTGGACAACCTGCGCTTTGGCCGCCCGGATGCAAGCGAGGAGCAGATCACCGCCGCGGCGCGGGCGGCCAACGCGCACCAGTTCATTGCGGCGCTGCCCGAGGGCTACCAGACGGTGATCGGCGAGCGCGGGCACCGGCTCTCGGGCGGCGAGCGGCAGCGCATCGCGATCGCCCGCGCCTTGCTGCGCGATGCACCGATTCTGATTCTCGATGAGGCGCTCTCGAGCGTCGACGCGGAGAACGAAGCGACGATTCAGGAAGCGCTCGACCGCCTGATGGCGGGGCGCACGACGCTGATCATGGCCCACCGGCTCTCGAGCGTGATGGCCTGCGACGAGATTCTGGTGCTCGACGGGGGACGGCTGGTCGAACGCGGCAGCCATACTGCGCTGCTTGCCGCCGGCGGAGCCTACGCCGAGCTGATGGCGGCGCAGACCGCCGACGACGACGCGGTCAGCGCAACCGCGGAAGCCGCCGACTTCGATGCGGCGGCGCCGCCGCCGGCCGCTGCTCCAGCCGCGCTGATCGCGGCTGCACCATCGGAGCCGTCAGAGCCGGCGGCCGGCGAGGCGATCGTGCGCGCCGAGGGGATGGGCTGGCGCGAGACCAGCCTGCAGCTGCTGGCGATGGCCGCGCCCTATTGGCTGAAGACATCGCTTTCGTTCCTGAGCGGGGTCGCGCACTTCTTCGGAGCGATCGCGGTCGGGGTCATTGGGGCGCTGATTGTCGGCGCGGTGCGCGACGGCGAGAGCATCACGCTGCTCACGGCGCTGCTGATCGCGACCGCCGTGCTGACCGGCGTCTGCCGCTTCCTAGAGAGCTGGATTTCGCACGACATGGCGTTCCGGCTCTTGGCCGACCTGCGGATCGCCCTGTTCCGCAAGCTCGATGAGCTGGCGCCGGCCTACCTGCTGCGCCGCCGCAGCGGTGATCTGGTCTCCATGGCGACGCAGGATGTGGAGACGGTCGAGTATTTCTTTGCTCACACGATCGCCAATGTGGTGGTCACGGTGGTGGTGCCGGGCGCGGCGCTGATCACGCTGTTCGCGGTCGATTGGCGGCTTGGCCTCGGGCTCGCGCCGCTGCTCCTGCTGGCCGCGCTGAGCCCGCTCTTCACGCGGCGGATCGTCGACCAGCTGGGCTCGCGTTCGCGCGACCATCTGGGCGGGCTCAACGCGCACATGGTCGACACGCTGCAAGGGCTGCGCGAGGTGGTCGCCTTCCAGCGTGAGCGCGCGCGCGGCGCCGAGTTCGAGCAGCGGATGCGCGCCTACGCGCCCCTGCGCCGCGCCTTTAACCGCCAGATCACGGTGCAGCGGGTCACGCTCGAAGGGCTAACGGGCTTCGGCGGCCTCGCGGTGCTGGCGATCGGCGGCGCGCTGGCCGTGCGCGGCGAGATCAATCCCACCCTGGCGCCGCTCCTGACACTGCTGGCGATGGGCGCGTTCCTGCCGGTCGCCGAGCTGGCCCAGGTGGGGCGGCGGCTGGGCGACACGCTGGGCGCGACGCGGCGGCTGACCGCCGTGCACCGCGAGCAGCCCGCCGTCGTCGACGGCCCGAGCGCGCTGCCGGCCGCCTCGCCCCAGCCCAGCGCCGCGGCGCTGGCGTCGGTGCGGTTCGGCTATGAGGACACGCCGCGCACGGCGCTGAACGGAGTCTCGTTCGCGCTCCAGCCCGGCGGGACGGTGGCGCTGGTCGGGCCTTCGGGCGCGGGCAAGACGACTGCAGCGCATCTGCTGCTGCGCTTCTGGGATCCGCAAGCAGGCGTGATCTCGCTCGACGACGCAGACCTGCGCACATTCCGCCTCGATGAGCTGCGCGGGCAGCTCGCGCTGGTAGCGCAGGACACGTATCTGTTCAACGCCTCAATTCGCGACAACCTGCTGGTCGCCAAGCCGGAGGCGAGCGAGGCGGAGCTGGAGCTGGCGGTCGCGCGGGCCGGCCTGGCCGAGTTTGTCTCCTCGCTGCCAGAGGGGCTGGACACGCCGGTCGGCGAGCGCGGGGCGCAGCTCTCGGGCGGCCAGCGGCAGCGGGTCGCGATCGGCCGTGCGCTGCTCAAGGACGCCCCACTGCTGGTGCTGGACGAAGCAACCTCACACCTCGACAGCTACAACGAGCGCCTGGTCCGGGATGCGCTCGACGAGCTGATGGCCGACCGCACGACGCTCGTGATCGCGCACCGCCTCTCGACGGTGCGCAGCGCGGACCAGATTGTCGTGCTGGAGGACGGCCGCGTCGCGGAGGTGGGGCCGCATGAGGAGCTGGCGGCGCGCGACGGCCTGTACGCCCGCCTCGTGCAGCGGCAGGTCGCAGCGGCGCGGCGCTGACCGGGCGCGGCCGGTTCGAGAGGCTCGGCAAGCGCGAGGAGGTTTGCAATGGCCGTGGTCATTTTCGAGATTCTGATCCTGATCGTCTTCCCGCCGCTGAAGCTGATCGCGCGGCTGTTCGGCCCGCGCGCACGTGCTCGGGTCCAGCGGCTCGAAGACGCCGTGCTGCACCAGGTGCACGCGATGGGCGCGGAGGCGCGGACGATCTACGAGATCGAACGGAGCGCCGGCAACCGCGCCTACATGGCCAGCGGAGCGATCGATCAATCGAGCAGCATGCCGCAAGACACGCTGGACGCAACCGAGCGCGCACGGCGCACAGTCGGCGCAGACCTTTCGCACAACCAGCAGCACATGCCCGGGCGCGAAACGCTGCAGCGCGGGCCGAAGCGCGTGGAGGCGGCGGATACTGAAGCTTCGCGCTCGGAGCAGATGAAGGACGCGATGCTGGAGGCGCAGCGCCGGCGCAGCGCGCAGGAGCAGCGCAGCAGCCGCAAGCTGCGGCGCCGGCACTAGCCGGGTTAGACGGCCCTGGCCGGGCTAGACGAACTAGCCGGAGCGGTCCCACTTGAAGGTGAAGATGGAGATCGTCAGGCCGATCACGATCCAGGCTGACAACGCGAGCGCTGCGACGTCCAGATCCCAGCTCATGGCCGGCTCAGCGAACCGATACTCCTCGGGCAAGAAGACGGAGCGCAGCCCCTGGGCGACCCAGCGGAGCGGAAATAGACCGGCGATCCACTGCACGGCTGCGGGCAGCGTCTGCAAGGTGAAGAAGACGCCCGAGATGAACTGGAGGACGACGAAGGGAACCTGAATGACAGCCGGGGCGGCGCGCGCGGAGGGGATGATCGCGGTGATCGCGACGCCCATCACGCAGCCGGCCGGGACGCCGAGCAGCACGATCCAGATCATCGTCAACCAGCCGCCGGCATCGGGCACGTCGACGTCGTAGGCGAGGAAGCCAAGCAGCAGCATGACGCCGAGCTGGAGGATGGTGAGCGCGAGCGCGGCGCCGATCAGCCCGAGGAAAAACGATGCCTTCGGCAGCGGCGTGGCGGCCAGCTGTTTGAGCGTGCCGTCGAACTGCTGCGTGGACAGCGAGACGCCAAGCAGGTTGAAGGAGGTGCCGAAGATCGCGACGCCCATGATCCCGGCGACGAAGTACTGGCTGAAGCTGATCTGCTCGGTGCTGGCCGGGGCGTCCGCGGGCAGCGCGATCGGAAAGGTGAGCAGCGAGGAGAAGATGATCAGGAACATGATCGGAAAGATCACGATGAAGAAGACGGCGGCCGGCTCGCGGAGCGTCGCCCGCAGCGAGAGCGTGCTGTAGGCGTACCCTAGCCGCAGCACACGCCACTGCCGCGCTGCCGCGTTCACGTTGGCCCGCCGCTCAGCGCGGCTGGATCTTCAAGCAGCTCGAGGTACATCTGCTCGAGGTTGGCGCGTTCGACGGCCAGGTCGGGGATTTCGTCGATCCCGCCGGCGCGGGCCCAATCGATCAACTCTTTCAGATCCCGCGTCGGCGCCTGGGTCGGCAGCGAGAGGCGTCCGTCGGCCGCGGGGCGCAGCCCCGACCAGGCCGGCGGGAGATCGGCCGCGCCGATTCCGGGCGGCGGCACCCAGGAGATGCGGGTGTCGGTCTGCATCTCGCGGCGCAGGGCGGCGACATCGCCCTCGAAAATGATCTGCCCGTCCTTGATCATGCCGATCCGGCGGGCCAGGTGTTCGGCTTCGTCGAGGTAGTGGGTGGTCAGCATCACGGTCGCGCCGCGTTCGGTCAGGCCGCGCACGACGCTCCAGGCCTGGCGGCGGGCCGCGGGGTCGAAGCCGGTCGTCGGCTCATCGAGGAAGATCAGGTCGGGGTTGCCGATCACGCTGGTGGCGAGGTCGAGCCGGCGCTTCTGACCGCCGGAGAGCTTCGAGCCGCGGCGGTCGGCGTGCTCGCTGAGGCCGACCAGCTCGAGCGCTTCTTCGGTGTCCATCGGATTGTCGTACAGCTTGGCGGTGAAGTTGAGCATCTCGCGCGGCGTGACGCCCTCCATCGGCGTGCTGCGCTGCAGCACGATTCCGACGCGGCGGTTCAGTTCGCTGCGCTGGCGCTGCGGATCGCAGCCCAACACGGAGACCTCGCCGGCGTCGCGCTCGCGGTAGCCCTCGAGAATCTCGACGAGCGTCGTCTTGCCCGCACCGTTGGGCCCCAGCAGCGCGTAGACCTGGCCAGCCTCAATCGTCAGGTCGACGCCGTCCACGGCGGCAACGCTGCCGTAGCGCTTGACAAGGCCGTGGATCTCGATCGCAGCCGGCATGGCGGGAGGCTAGGCCGAGCGCGCGCCCCGTGCTGTCTCAATCCCTACACTCACGGCGAACGCACGCAGCGGAGGAGAGAGCAGATGACCACGGCAGACCCGCGGCTGGCGCCGCCGAGCGAGATCGGCATCGATCAGGGCAAGCTTGAAGAGCTGTTCGACTTCGTCGAAGCGCAGGTGAGCAGCGGGCAGCTCCAGGCGGCGCAGATCGCGATCGGCGCGCAGGGGCGGCTGGCCGGGTTCCGCAGCTACGGCGCCGCGCAGCAGGGCGCCGCGCTGGAGCCGGCGCGCGATGACACGCTGTTCTGCATGTTCTCCTCGACCAAAGCGATCGTCGGCGTAGGGGTCTGGTGCCTGATCGACGACGGGCTCTTGTCGCTCGATGAGCGGGTCGTGGACATCATCCCCGGCTGGTGCGCGGAAGGCGGCAGCGCGGGCTATGAGACGATCACGGTGCAGCAGGTGATGCTGCACACGGGCGGCTTTCCCTACGCCCCGATGAACCCGCGGCTTTGGGAGGATCGGGAGGCGCGGCTGCGCCGCATGATGGGCTGGCGGCTGAACTGGCAGCCCGATTCGCAGTGGGAGTACCACGCGACCTCTGCCCACTGGGTGCTGGCAGAGATCATCAATCAGCGCACGGGGCGGGATTTCCGCGAGTGGCTGCGCGAGCGGCTGCTGGACCGGCTGGAGCTGGACAACCTGTATGTGGGGCTGCCGGACGGCGAGCACCAGCGGGCGGCATCGATCATCTACACCGAAGAACCGCTCCCGCCGGACGGCGGGGAAGTGTTTCCGCAGACGATCTTGCACTTCAACCTGGCCTCGCAGCGGCGCGCCGGCTGCCCGGGCGGGGGCGCGTTTGCGAACGCCGCAGATGTCGCGATGTTCTACCAGGCGCTGGTCTCGCCGGCCGGCGGAGATGATGATCGGCCGGCGGCGCCGATTCGGCCGCAGACGCTCGAGCTGGCGACGACGGTCGCGACCGACCCAGAGCGGCACACCGATCCGCTCAGCGGCATTGCCGTGAACCGCGGGTTGACGGTGGTGCTCGCGGGCGGCGACGGGCACGCCGTGGAACGCGGCTTCGGCCGCGGCAGTTCGCCGCGCGCCTTCGGCCACGGCGGCGCCGGCGGGCAGATCTCCTGGGGCGACCCGGAGACAGGTCTGTCGGTCGCCTTTCTGACCAACAGCTTCCAGCAGGACGAGCGGATTCGAGCGCGCACCGCAGAGATCGGCACACGGGCCGCAGCCTGCGTGGTGTAAGGGAGCGCTCCATCCCCCGCTTGCGGGGGATGGAACATGTGCAACCGGTCTGCCCTGCTGGCAAGGGCGTCGCGCACTGCACGGGCGGGCTCGGTGCGGGCCCGATTAGCGCGAACGGGCCTTAGTCCTCGGAGCCGGGCAGGAAAGGGCCTTCGGCGATGGCGGGGAGGGCGCGGGTCAGCGCGAGCGCGGATTGCGTGTCGGCGAAGCTCACCGGCTGGAGAGCAGACCAGTTGGTTTCGGACCAGCGCCGGCGCAGCTCCGGGCCGTCTTCGGCGCGCTCGCAGACTGCGTTGAGCAGATGCTCGAGGAGCGCGTCGAGCCACTGGCAGAGCGGCGGCAGCTGGGCGTCGATGTAGTCGGCGGCGGCGATCGCGGCGGCGGCGCTGCCGCGCAGCGCGCGGGCCGCGGCTTTGGGCAGCGCGCTCTCGAAGCCCGGCGCGTTGGTGATCGCGTAGATATCGCGCGAGTGCGGGAGCGGAGCGCCGGCGCCGCTGAGGCCGTTGGCGTCGATATGGGGGCGGGCGAATGCAGCAGCGGGCGGCGCCAGCGCGCCGTTCGGCGCGAGCAGCGCGGCCAAGGCTGGGTCAAGCCGGCCGAGCGGCGCGCGCGCCAGCGCGCCGATGCCGGACCGGGCCTCGGCGAGGATCCGCCCGTCGGCCCCGTAGCAATGCGGAACGACGGCGGCGGTATCGTCGAGCAGCTGGCTGAGGTAGGCGAGCGCGAGATCGATCTGCAGCGGCGTCTGCTCGACCTGTTCGCGGGTGAGCTCGTCGGCCAGCGCGGCGTCTTTGAGCGTTTCCAGCGGCGGCTGGATCGCGGCGATGGCATGGATCAGCTTGGGCGCGGTGCTGTGCAGGCGCAGCGCGGCCGCCTCGAAGACATCGTCGAACCAGTCGTTGGACCAGATGTGCTCGTGTTCGGGCAGGTCCCAGGCGAAGCGCAGCAGCAGATCGCGGGGCCAGACGGCGAAGCCGAAGTGGATCATCGGCGCGGGCAGGCGGGCCGGCTGGCGGCCGCGCGCGGCGAGCAGGCGGCCGCGCTCGGGCATGCGGATGCCGTGTCGGGCGGCGGGCGGCACGGCTTCAGTAGCCTGCCGCGCGGTCGACGATGTCGTGGAGCGGTTGGCCGTCGAGGTAGCGGCGCAGATTTTCCGCGAAGCGCCGCGCCGCCTTGCCGATGTAGTCGGGCTGCAGGCCGCTGGTATGCGGCGTGATCATCAGATTGGGGATCTCCCAATCGGGGTGGCCGTCGGGCAGCGGCTCGGGCGAGGTGACATCGGTGTAGGAGGCGCGCAGCGCGCCGTCCTTGAGCGCTTCGGTCATCGCCGCCCAATCGACGACCGCGCCGCGCGCGACGTTGATCAGCGCAGCGCCGGGCTTCATCGCGGCGATCTCCTCAGCGCCGATCAGCCCGCGCGTGGCGTCGGTCAGAGGAACGCAGAGGACGACGTAGTCGGACTGAGCGAGCAGCGCATCGAGCTGATCGGGCGGCCAGACCGCGCGGACGCACGGCGGCGTGCCCGGCGGAGGCGCGCCGTCGGGGCGGGCGGTGCGGCGGACGCCGACCACCTCGGCGTCGAAGCCGCTGCAGAGCCGGGCCACTTCGGCGCCGATCGCGCCGTACCCGACGATCCCGATGGTCGCGCCTTCGAGCGTGCCCGGCGCGCTGCCGGGTCCGTCCCAGGCGCGCAGCCAGCGGGCGCTGCGCTGGTTCTCGATGTGGGTGCGGAAGCCTTTGCAGTCGATCAGCATGAAACAGAGGATCCACTCGGCCATCACGCGGGCGGCGAGGCCGGACATGTTGGTGATCTGGACGCGCGGATCGATCGGCAGCTTGATCAGGTGATCGGCGCCGGCGCCGCCGAGGGCGATCCATTCAAGCGCGGACGCGCCGACGGCGAGGTCGCCGAAGCCGAAGGTGAACCAGATCGCGTCGCGCGCGCGGATTTGCTCCGCCTCCTCCTGCGCCAGCGCCGGATCGACCTGGGGATGGCCCGGGTCGCGGATGTAGCGGGCAAGATTCTGGCTGACAGGGTGCACGGTGATGCACGGATCGACCGCCTCGATCGCTGCGCGGCCGTGATCGGGCAGGGGCAGGAACGAGGCGATGTGGATACGGTCCATGTCCAACCTCCGTCCTTGCACCCTGGCTGCTAACAGAATACGCCCCGCGCGGGGCGTTGGAGGATTCGAGCGCGGCCATGGGGCGCCCGTATACTGAGTGCGTGGGCGAGACGACCGATCTGACGCTTTGCTGCGCCGATGCCGAGGCCACCCGAGCGGTCGGCGCGGCGGTCGGGCGCGCGGCCGCGGCGGGCACGGTGCTGCTGCTGCAGGGCCAGCTGGGCGCGGGCAAGACGGTGTTCGCGCAGGGGGTCGGGGCGGGGCTGGAGGCGCCGTCGGTGGTCAACAGCCCAACCTTTGTGCTGGTCAACGAGCATCTCGGCGGGCGCCTGCCGCTGCGGCACGCGGACCTCTATCGGCTCGATGATCCGGAATCGATCGCGGAGCTGGGCCTGGCGGAGGCAGCGGAGGACGGGGTGCTGGTGGTGGAATGGCCCGAACGCGGCGGCGGCGCCCTGCCGGCGGACCATTTATTGGTCCGCATAACGCCGCTCCGCGACGATATCGGCGAGCGTGTGCCGCGGCGGCTCGAGCTGAGCGCGCGCGGGCCGATCGCCCGCGCGGCGCTGAGCGCCCTGCAGCAGGGCGCCGCCGCCCCCGCCTGAGGCACGGAGCTGCTGCAGCATGGAGCTGGCGATTGAAACGGTCGGGGAACAGTCCAGCGTGGCGGTCAGCGAGGAGGGGCGGCTGCTCAGCGAGATTACCTGGGTCTCGGGGCGCCGCCACACACCCTCGCTGACGCCGATGATCGACCGCGTCTGCGCGCTGGCCGACGCGGACGGCGAGGCGCAGCGGACGCGCGGGCGGCTGCAGACAGTGATCGTCGATGTGGGGCCCGGAGCCTACGGCGGCATCCGCGCGGGGATGGCGGCGGCGGTGGGCCTGGCGGTGACGCTCGATCTGGACTGCGTCGGCGTGGGGCGGTTGGAGCTGCAGTCCTATGCGCACGCCGCGGCGGGCGCGGCGACGGCGATTCACCGCGCCGGCCGCCGAGCTTGGGTCTGGCAATCGTTCAGCGGCTCGCCGAACAGCTGGCGGGCTGCCTCGGCGCCGGCCTCGGGCAGCGCCGACGAACTGCTCGAGGCGCTCTGCGCAGCTCCCGGCCGGGCGGTGGTGTGCGGCGACACGGAGCTGCTCAATGCTGAGCAGCGGAAGCGGCTGGAAGCGGCGCAGGCGGTGCTGGGCGGAGCGGCGCTGAACGTACGCCGCGCGGCGCTGCTGGCCGAGCTCGGCTATGCGCACCGTCTGCAGGGCAAAGCGGTCGCGCCCGCCGCGCTGACGCCGCTCTACATGCGTGAGCCGGCGATTGGGCCGCAGCCGCAGTGAGCATCGGCGCGCGCCGCGGCGAGCCCAGAGCGGGCGCCGCGGCAGGCCGAGGTGCTGGAATAATGGCGCGCGGGCTGCGGCTGCAGCCCGCTGCGGTGCAACGGAGGTGCGGCGATGGCCCTTGAGCGGACGCTGGTGCTGGTGAAGCCGGACGGGGTGCAGCGCGGGTTGGTCGGCGCGGTGCTGGGGCGGCTGGAGCAGCGCGGGCTCAAACTCGTCGCGCTGAAGCTGCTGCAGATGGATGATGCATTGGCGCGGCGGCACTACGCGGAGCACCTAGAGAAGCCTTTTTTTGCCGCCCTGCGCGACTTCATCACCTCAGGGCCGCTAGTGGCGGCGGTGTTCGAAGGGGCGAATGCAGTGCAGCTGACGCGCAATGCGATGGGCGCCACGCACCCGCTGGACGCGGCGCCAGGCTCGATTCGGGGCGATTTCGGCGTCGATCTGGGCCGCAACGTGATTCATGGGTCGGACTCGGCGGAGTCGGGCGCGCGCGAGGCGGCGCTCTTCTTCGAGCCCGATGAGCTGGTCGAGTGGCAGCGGGATACGGAGCGCTGGATCTACGAGTAGGCTGGAGGGCGCGGCCGGGCGGCCTATTCGACGCGCAGCAGAGTGCGGCCGCCGGACCAGAGGCCGTCTAGGTCGTAGTACTCGCGCGTCTCGCGATCGAACAGATGGACAACGACGGCGCCGAAATCGAACAGCTGCCAGCCGCCGTCGGCGGTGCCCT
>CAYFZI010000056.1:0-13002 GCA_964347635.1 uncultured Dehalococcoidia bacterium | reverse complement strand
ATTTCGCGGATACTAGCCGCAGATCATCGGCGCTGCAAACACCGATAACGTGTAATGCCGCCGCGCTAGGAAAACGCCGCGATCGCTCCGATGAGGATGCCGACGGCGGTCAGCAGAGCGCCGCCCATAATCGCCAGACCGCGCCAAAGGAGCCGCTCCATGTCCGCGCGGAGCTGCCCAATCGCTCCGAGCAGACGCAGCTCCATCTGCTCCATCTGGCGCCGCAGCGCATCGACGCTGTGCTGCGGCGTATCAACATCGCGCCGCAGCGTGTCGACATCCTGCCGCAATGTTCCCAGCGCTTGCTGCTGCGCCTCCATCTCGCACCGCGATGCTTGGAGTTCGCTTCGGACGCCGTCAATGTCGGTCTTTGTTGCCGCTTCGCCGTGCCGGCGCTCAATTACTCGAACGATCGCCCGCGCCTGCTCGTCGCTGTGCCCCGCGGCAACAAAGTCGTCGCGCATCTCAAGCGTGCTGAACACCATGCAGGCATGATGGTCCGCCGCGGCAGCATTTATCCTGTGCGTTCGAGGCGGAAAGGCGCTGCGCGATGGCCTCTGCAATCACGGCGAGTCGGCTGGCTGAGCGGATGGCCGCCGCGGCTCCGTACGCGCTCATCGACGTGCGCGAAGCGGGCGAATACAACGCCAGCCACATCCCCGGCAGCAGCCTGATTCCGCGCGCGCGGCTGGAGTTCGAGCTGAGCGCCGCGGTTCCCCACAGCGGCACGCCGTTGATCCTCTGCGACGACGATGCGCGGCGGGTCACGCGGGCGGCGGCGACGGCGGAAGGGATGGGCTACAGCAGCGTCGCCTGGCTTCAAGGCGGCGTCAACCGCTGGGCCAGCCTCGACCTGCCCACCGAGTGGGGCGTCAACGTTCCCTCCAAAGACTTCGGCGAGCGCGTTGAAGTGGTGCACGCCGTGCCCGAAATCAGCGCCGACGATCTGCACGCGCGGCTCGAGCGCGGCGACCCGCTGGTCATCCTCGACACGCGCACGCCCGAGGAATACCGGCGCTTCTGCATCCCCGGCGGCCGCAGCCTGCCTGGCGGCGAGCTGGCCCTGCGGATCACCGACATCCTTGCCGAAACAGAGCCCGATGCCGCGGTCGTCGTCAACTGCGCGGGCCGCACCCGCAGCATCATCGGCGCCCGCGCGCTGCAGCGCATGGGCCTTGAGCGCGAAGTGGTCGGGCTGAAGAACGGCACCTCAGGCTGGCTGCTCGCCGGCTACGAGCTGGAGCAGGGCGCCGATCGCGATCAGCCGCCGCGCCTCTCCGCGGCCGGCCGGCAGCGCGCCGAAGCCTATGCGCGCCGCTGCGCCGCCGAAGACGGCGTGCAGCTGATCGGCGCCGCAGAGCTGGCTGCGCTGTTCGAGCGCGCCGCAGCGGAGAGCATCTATTTCATCGACGTGCGCAGCGCCGAAGAGTACGCCGCCGGCCGCATCCCCGGCTTCCGCTGGTTCCCCGGTGGCCAGGCCGTCCAGCGCAGTGACGACCTCGCGGCGGTGCACGGCGCGCCGATCGTCTTCTGCTGCGACGGCGTCGCGCGCGCCGCGCTCACGGCCTCCTGGTACCGCCAGATGGGCCGCGGTGAGATCTACGCGCTCGACGGCGGCACCGCCTCATGGCTCGCGGCCGGACGCGCACTCACCACCGAGGGCGGCGCCGAACCTCCGCTGCTCGCCGCCGCACGGGCCTCGGCTGCCGTGCTGAGCGCCTCGGAGCTGCACGGCGCCTCGGCAACCCTGCTGTATGTGGGCACCAGCCAGGAGTTCGCACAGGGCCACCCGCCGGGTGCGCGCTGGGCGCCGCGCGCTTGGCTCGAATGGCGCGTGCATGAGTTCGCCGAGCAGCGCGGTACGCCGCTCGTGACCATCTGCCGCGACGGCCGCCAATCGCTGCTGGCCGCCGCCGCGCTGTCCGAGCTGGGCTACAGCGATGTGCGCGCGCTCGACGGCGGCACCGGCGCCTGGCGCGCCGCCGGCCTGCCGCTCGAGCTCGGCCTGAGCGGCGTGCTCTCGCCGCCCAACGACGTGCTCGCCTTCGGCCCCGATCGCAGCTACGCCGATATGCAGCACTACCTGCGCTGGGAAACCGCACTCGGCGAAAAGTACGCCGGCCCTGAAAGCGCTTGAGCATCCCCTGCACCTTCACTCACTTGCAGAGCGAGGTTCCGCTTCCACTCTCTCCCCGCCTGCAGAGCGGGACCCTTTCCCCCCAACCGCCGCTATTCGGGCAGCGCCGCCTGCGCGGCGGCGATGATATTGGCGGGCGTTGGGCTCGCGATCCACTCATCATTGACGAACACCGTCGGCGTCCCGCGGACGCCCAGCTGCCAGCCTCCATCGTGCATCTCCTGCACCGTCGGGAGGTGCCGCCGCTCGACCATGCAGAGCGTGAGCTCGTCCAGATCGAGCCCCAGCGCATCGGCGAAGCTCAGCACGTTCTCCCACTCGTAGAGCCGCGCATCGGCCGCTGCGTAGCGATCATGAAAGTTCCAGAACGCCCCCTGATCGGCGGCGCACTCCGTGACCACCGCGGCAAAGACGCTGGCCCCGTCCTCAAAGACGATGAAGTGCCGGTATTCGATCCGCGCGAGCCCCGGGCGGACCAGCGTTTCAATCAGTATGGGTATCGCCGCACGGGCGAAATCGTGGCAGCCCGGTCACTGAAAGTCGCCGTACTCCACGATCAGCACCGGCGCCTCGGGGTCGCCGAGCGCGTTGCGCTGCACGGGCAGTCCGGCGCGCTGTGCGGCCAGCCCCGCCGCGATCCGCTCGATGAGCTGCTCATCAACCTGCTCATCAATCGTGATCGTCTGTTCGGACTGATCCTCAACCTCAGCCTCCGCTGCCGGCGCGGCCGCCGCTCCCGTCTCCGCTGCCTGCAGTTCACCCGCTTCCGCCTGCACCGCCGCTTCGGCCCGCTGTTGCTGCTGCTCGATGGTGGCCTGGCGCTCGGCGCGGGCGCTGCTCGGCGTGCCGCCCGGGTTCGGCGGCCCGCCGGACGAGCAGGCCGCCGCACTCAGGCCGAGCAGCGCTGACAGCACAATCAGAACGTACGTTTGACTTCGGCCCGCGGCGCTGGCATACTCGCGCCACGCGGCCAGACGCCGCCCGACACCATGCAGGCCCAGTGCGCCGCAGGGGCTCAGGCGCTGGAACTGCATCATGCCCAACTCCTCCCCCACATCGCCGCATCAGCCCGCACTGACGCTCGACGAGCTCCAGCGCATCCTCGATCAGCTCGGCGCCGGGCGCGCTGCCGGGCGCGGGCCGCTCTCGCGCTTCGACGCGCTCTACCAGCGTATCCGAACCCGCGAGGCGCACCTCTATAACACCGCCGAGGCCAACCCCCGCTTCGGCCCGCCCTGGCAGGACGCGCAACCCTGGCAGTCCGACCTCGCGCGGCGCACCTGGGCCCAGCTGCGCAGCCGCCTCACCGAACACCCCTTTCGCGTCCACGTTGAGCCGCCCGGCGACGCCCCCGCCGAGCGCCGCGCCGCCAACGACCTCGAGCGCGTCTTCGAGCACGGCCTCGAACTCGTTCAGGAGCGGGCCGGCTTCAACATCCAGAACGACCTCGGCTACGCCCAGGTTTGCCTCTGCTACGGCGTCCTGCATTGGCAGCGCGCTGACGACCGCCTGCCCCCGTTTCCGCCCGAGCGCGGCGCGGAGAGCGTCGAGCGCCGCCGCATGCGCGACCGCCGCGCCAAGGCGCAGGCCGGGTTCCCTTGGGAAGTGGAGGTGATCCGCCCCGACCAGTTCGCCTTCATCGAAGACCGCGGCGCCGAGAACGGGCTTGGCCTCGCCGTCGTCGTGCGCGAAGTGGGCTTCGGCCTCTACCGCAGCGCGCTCCGGCGCCAGGATGCGCTGCAGCTCTCCGCCGACCCCGCTGCGCCCGCTTCCACGCCGCGATTGCGGATCGGCCCGCCCGTCGAAGCGCCGCAGCCCGATGAACCCTCCGGCCCCGGCTGGGGCGATCGCCTGCGCGTCGCCTCGCTCTGGACCCGCGACGAGTATTACGAGCTGGCCGCGCCCGCCGCGGCCGGCTCGCAGTGGACCCTGATCAAAGCGCAGCCCCATCCCTACGAGATGCCGCCCTTCGCGATCGCACCGGCCGACGTCAACGACCACCCCGATCCGCTGCGCCGCTGGGAGCCGGCGCTCGAAGGCGTCTACCGCGTCAAGCCGCTCTTCGACCGCGAGCGCTCACTCGGCCGCTTTCTCGCCGAGCAGTCCGCCATTCCGCTCTTCTGGGTGCAGCTGGCCGGCGGCGCCTGGGAGCTCGACGAGAGCGGCGGGCGCGTCGAGCTGACCGCCGACGCCGCCTCCGCCCGCACCCTGCCCGAGGGCGCCAGCCTGCACAAGGTCGATTTTCAGCTCGAACCCGCGTTCATCGAATTCCTCCGCATCGCCGCCCAGGACTTGCACGACGCCGCGCCCGACAGCGGCGTTCTGCAGCGCGGCGAGGTCGGCCCCAACACCCAGCCGCACACGCTCAACATTCTGCTCGGCTCGCGCAACGCGCAGGTGCTGCAGCTGAAACGTCGCCAGGCGGACGCGCTCCGCACCATGTTCCGCAGCATGGCCCTCGTGATGTCCAAGCCGCTCGCCGAGGGCGGCTTCGGCGAACCGGTTTGGGTCTTCGCCAAGGCCCGCAGCGGACAGCTCCTGCGCGGCACCGTGGTCGGCGTCGACCCCGCCCAGATTCCCTCGCTCGACATCGAGGTGCGGATCGACCCCTGGTCGCAGAGCCAGCGGATCGCCGTCCAGGAGCACGGGCGCACGCGGCTCAACGACCCGCTCGATCCGCTCGACCAGCGCGCCTACCTCGAGCAGTACATCGGCGATGAGCATCCCGAAGCGGCCCTGCGCCGCTACCGCGCCTGGCAGCTCGACGATGCCCGCCACCGCGGCCGGCTCGAGCAGATCGGCGGCGGCGCCCGCGGCGGCGGCAGCCCGCCCGCCTCGCGGGTGCGCCAGCCGCGCGCCCAACTCGATCCCCTCACGCCGCTCCGCGGAGCCTCCGGACAATCCCCGCCAACCCTCTGAAGGGCCCCAGCAGCGCCCGCACAGGCCGCACCCACACGAGGAGCGAGACAGCAATGACAGCCGCATCCGCAGCCACAGCCAACGGCCCCGCGCCGGCCGACGCCCGCCAAGTCCGCTGCCAAAATCCCTACTGCCCCAGCGCCCGCTACGGCCGCCCCGCCCTAATCTGCATCATCGAAGCCCCTGTCCGCGCTCCCCTCGCCGTCCGCACCCGCTGCCGACGCTGCAAATCCTTCCAGCGCATCGAACTCCCGCCGCTGTAGAGCGGCCGTTCACGTCAGCCGGACGCGGCGCAGGACAACAGCCGACAGCAGTGCTCATTCCCCCGCCGGCGCGGAAAACCCGCTCCGCATCTCTCCCTCTCTCTCTGCCGGTGGAGGGCAAGAGGGAAGAGAGCAGCACAACGGTTCCATGTGCAAGCCCGATGCGGGAGGACGCGGCGGTCGCGCCGATATGCAGGGGCGCGCCTGCTACTGGGCCGCGGCCTCTACAGCCGCAATCACCGCTGCGGCGCTCGGATCGACCTGCTCGCCGTCGACCAGCACGACCGGCGTGCGGCGGAACCCGCGCCCGATCGCCTCCTGCAGCGACGCCTCGATCTGCGCGGTGTGCCGGCGCGCGTCGATGCAGCGGCCCAGCTCTTCGCCGTCCAGCCCCAGCTGCTCGGCCAGGTCCACCGCTCCCGCCCGCCGGTAGAGGCTGCGGTCGCCCGCCTCCATGTAGCGGTCGTGGGCCGGCCAGAAGCCGCCCTGGTCCGCGGCGCATTCAACAGCGAGCGCGGCGAAGCCGCTCTGGCTGTGCAGCGGCAGGTGGCGGAACTCGAAGCGCGCCAGCCCGGTTTTGATCACCGCCTCGAAGATCTGCGGCTCAGCCTGAGCCGCGAAATTTTGGCACAGCCCTCACAGGAAGTCGCTGTACTCCACGATCAACACCGGCGCCGCGGGGTCGCCCAGCACGTTGCGATCCGCGATCACGCCGGCGCGCGGGCCGTCGGTGATGACCGCGCCGACCAGCGGCGCAGCCGACGGGTCAGGCTCGTCCCAAGCGCCGATCCAGAGCCGGTCGCCCTGCTCGATCGTAAAGTCGGCCGCGCCCGGCAGCAGCCGGCCGCCGCGCGCGCTGTAGGCCTGCCAATCGCGCCCATCCCAGCGCCACAGCACGTCCAGGCCGGGCAGCATCGCGGTCACCTGCGCAGCCGTGCTGCGGTGCTGCGCCTGCCACACCGCCGGCCCGTTGGGGTCGGTGCTGCTGAGGTCCTCGGTTCTCGGCTCGAGGCCGGGATACTGCGCCGAGGCGGGCGAGCCGGCGAGACCGGCCAGCAGCAGCAGCGGCAGCAGGGCGGACAGCGCGCGGCGCACAGCCGTTACTCCGCCGACCCGCTTGCAGCTGCGCGCGCGGCCGTGATCACCGCATCCGCGCTGGCCGCCACCCGCTGCCCGTTCACGAGCAGCGTCGGCGTCCCGCCGATACCGCGCTGGAGGGCGCTGCGCTGCACCTGCTCGATCGCCTCCCGGTGCCGCTGCTCATCGATGCAGGCCGTGAACTGCGCCGCGTCGAGCATCAGCTCCTCGGCCAAGCCAATTGCGCCGGCCCGCGCGTAGCGCGAAGCCTTGCCGCTCATGTACTCGTCGTGAAAGTCCCAGAACGCCCCCTGATCGGCCCCGCACTCGGTCGCCAGCGCCGCGAACTCGCTCTGCGCGCCGAAGACCACATAATGGCGGTACTCGAACCGTGCGATCCCCGTCCGCACCAGCTCGTCGAGAATGCGCGGCTCAGCCTGAGCCGCGAATCTGCGGCAGGAGCTTCACTGAAAGTCGCTGTACTCCACAACCAGCACCGGCGCCTCCGGGTCGCCGAGCACATTGCGCAGCGCCGTCAGGCCGGCTCTGCGGCCCTCACTGATGAGCTCGGCGGCATCGGCGGCGGACGCCGCCTGATCGGAATCGCCGCCGCGCTCGCTCTGAGCGGTGATCTGCGGCTGCGGCTGTTCGGCCTGCTGCGCCCCGCCTCCCCCGCGCTCGGCGCGCGCTGCGCTCGGGGTCGACTGCGGCTGCAGCTCGCGCCCGCCGTCGCCGCACGCTGCGCCGAGCGCCAGCGCCGCCAGAGCGATCAGCACCAGCGCTAGGCGGGCCGTCGGAGGCATGCTCAGATGCTCAGTTGGTGGAGACAGCGCGTACGGCGACCGTACCGCCTTCGAGCGGATTTTCCGCCAGAGCGGACAGGCTGGGGTGCGCCGCGGGCCGATCGAAGTTGATCCTGGCCAAGTTGGCGAGATAGTCGTCGTGCTGGCGCCGGCGCAGCTGCTTGAGCCGCTCGACGCCGAGTGCGAGGTTCTCGACCCCGCCGCCCAGCAGCACGACCAGCGCCTCGCGCTCCGCGGTCGAGAGGCGCATCTCCGAGACCAGCGCCGCCTCCGAGCGGAAGAACGAGATCGGCAGCGTGCGCTCAGCCGTCGGCTTGTAGCGCGCGTACCACTCGAGGTGCCCGAGCCCGTAGTCGAGATGGCGGCGCGAATCCTGCGCCAGCCGCTCGAACATGTCGCGCTCGACCTCAGTCTGCACCCACTCGCCGGCTGATTCGAACAGCGTCAGCTCATAGGATTTATAGATCACGTCCAGCGCGATCAGCATGTCGGTGAAGGTCAACGCCTGGTACCAGGCGCGGTAGATCTGGCCCAGCGGCGCCTGGCCGAGCCCGCCGCCGTTGATCAGCGCACGCTTGCGCAGCACCTCGACCTTGCGCCCTGCGTCGAACGCCTGCGTCGCCAGAAACAGCTTGACCTCGTGGAAGCCGTAGGAGATCTCCTCCAGCCAGCGCCCGATGATCTTCTGCTCGACGAGCCCGTTGTTGCTGTAGACGGTGCAGATCTGGCCCACCGCCCGCTCTAGCTCCTCCGGCAGCTCGGCCAGCCCGTTCGCCCAATCCAGCCCCGTCGCCGGCGTCCAGCGGTGCTTGATCGCCTCTTCGTAGAGGTCGACCGCGTTCTCCGACCACACCTCGGCCTTGTCGAAGATGCTGTAGGCGGCGGGGATGATCTGGCCTGTCGATTCGGTGCCGCGCGGCGCGTCATTGGCCAGCGTCCACTCGTCCGGCACGACGCCGTAGGAGCCGATGTTCACGTCGCGCAGCCGCAGCCCGTCCTCGCCCGGCGAGGCCTTCAGCCCTGTCTCCGCCGGCGTGCGGAAGACGTTCATCGGCGCCTTCGCGAAGGGGTTGTCGGGGTGCTGCTCGAGGAAATCCAGCCAGGCGTCGATCCGCTCGCCCGGCATCTTGCCGAACGCCAGGTTGTCAATCTGGCTGTCCGTAGCAGTCGAGGCTTCGATCCGCTCGATCAGCGCGTCCGACCAGCCGGCCGCCCGAGCGCGGACTTTCGTGTTTGCGGAAAGCTCCATGATGATTCGCCTGCTGCACCGCTAAGCGGCGTCGCCGAGCAGCGCCAGCACCTCAGGTGCGAACCGCTCCTTGCGGTCCAGCCCGATCACCTCCAGGCGGTGCGAGTACTCGATGAACTGCTTGCGCCGCATCAGCATGACCATGTTGTAGCCCTCGTCGAGGTGCTCGATGCCGCCGCCGGAGAGGATCGCCAGCGCCTCGCCGGTCAGCGGGTTGGTCGTCAGGCTGGTCTGCTGGCTCTGCGTCAGCAGCGCCTCCTGCATGTCCAGAATGTGGTGCAGCTCTTCCTTGCGCCAAGGCTCGGTCTCGACGGTGTACTTCAGGTGCGTCACGCCGAAGGCCAGGTGGCGGCTCTCATCCTGCGCCGACAGGCGGAAGATCCGCTTCTCCGCCTCGTTCTGCGCGATCAGCTCGCCCATCCGGAACAGCGTCTGCACGAAGCCCTCGCCGACAAGGTGCAGCAGCGCGGTCATCTCGGTGAAATCGTCCGAGCCGAGCAGCTGCACCGCGCCGAGCCCCGCGCCCGACATCCCGCCGCCGTTGATCAGCGTGCGCTTGCGGAACACGTCGAGGTGCCGCGCTTCGTCCATCAGCTGCGTGCCGAGGAACAGCTGCGACTCGAAAAACTCGGGGTGAATCTGCTCCAGGAAGCGCCCCGGCACGTCGCCGGCGATGAACTCGACCTGGGTCAGGAAGGTGCAGAGCGTGCACATCGCGCGCTCGAGGTCGGGCGGCAGCTCCTCGATCGTGTCCCAGGGAATATCGCGCGCGCTCGACCACTGGCGCTGCAGCGCCTCCTCGTAGAGCAGCATCGCGCTGTCCGACCAAACCTCAGCCTTGCTAGTGTGCTGGACCGAGTTGCTCGGCGTGCGCGGATCGGGCTGCGCGCCGCGCGGCACCCACTGGCGGTCCCGCACCTGATCGCGGTCGGCCGCGCCGTACGTCATCTTGTTGATCGATTCGAGCGTCAGGCCCTTGCGCCCGGTCTCGATCTCCATGCCCTGCTCGGTGTCAACATTCAACCAGTCGAGGTTGATGCCGGGCACGTCCTGCGCGGTCGTGGTCATCGTGCTGCTCCAGGGACTCACGGCGAGCCAGCGGCCCGCAATTTCGGTTCGCGCCATAGTAGCAAACAGCCGTCAGCCGGCCGTCCGCGCGCCGCCCCTGAGGCGCTGGCCGCGCCCCGCCTAGACTCGATCGGTGCATCTCACTCGGCTGCGTCTGGAACAGTTTCGTTCATGGCGGGCGCTCGATCTGCCGCTGCAGCGCGGCCTCAATCTGGTCAGCGGAGCCAACGCGGCCGGCAAGACGAACCTGATCGAAGCCTGCTGGATGCTCGCCGCGCTGCGCTCGCCGCGCGCCGCACGGGAAGGCGAACTGATCGGCTGGGGCGCCCCGCCGCCGGCGCTGGCGCGCGCCGCCGGCGAGGCCCAGACCGAGCAGGGCCCGATCCAGGTGGAGATCGTGCTGGCCGCCCGCGCAGACGGCGCGCTCGGGCAGTCGGGCGCGCCGCTCACCAGCAAGCGGATCCGCGTCAACGGCGTTAACCGCCAGGCCAGCGAGGCGCTGGGCGCGATCCGCGCGGTGCTCTTCAGCGCGCTCGATCTGGAGCTGCTGACCGGCGAGTCGCGCCTGCGCCGGCGCTTCCTTGACATCGCCGTCAGCCAGGCCGATCACGCGTACGCGCACGCGCTCTCGCGCTACCAGCGCGGTCTGCGCCAGCGCAACGCGCTGCTGCGCCGTATCGCCGAGCGCCGCGCCGCCGCGGCCGAGCTGGCCGAGTGGGACCAGCTGCTGGCCAAGCAGGCGGGCCGCATCTGGTCCACCCGCGCCGCCGCCGCCGCGGAGCTCGCCGCCGCCGCCGCCGAACGCCACCGCCAGCTGCACGGTGCACAGGTGGCCGAGGCGGAAGCGTTGAGCCTGCGCTACATCCCCGCCTGCGGCGGCGTCTGCAGAGACGGCGCGGCGGCGGCCGATGCGTGGGCGGAGCTGATGCGCGAGGCGCTCGCCGGCTCGCGCCGCCGCGACTTGGCGCGCGGTGCGACCAGCGTCGGCCCGCACCGCGACGAGCTCGAGCTGCTCCTCGCCGGCCGCGCTGTCGGCGCCTACAGCTCGCGCGCCCAACAGCGCGGCTACGCGCTCGCCCTGCGCCTCGCCGAGGCCGACCTGCTCAGCGCCCGCAGCGGCGAGCAGCCGATCCTGCTGCTCGACGACTTGTTCAGCGAGCTGGACGCCGAGCGCCGCGAGCGCGCCGCCGAGTTCCTCGCCGGCGCCGAACAAGTCATCCTTACCACCGCCCGCCCCGAAACGCTGCCGCAGGCGCTGCCCGCCCCAGCCGCGCGCTGGCGAATTGCAGCGGGCAGCCTGGCAGCAGATTGAGCGGCGCCGGCAGCCCCCACACACGTGATGATGTGATGAGATGTTGTGATGCCGCGGAGCGGCAGAGTGGGGCGCCCCCGTCCCGGGCAGGCACCCTTTGCCTTCGGCACCCTCCCTCTGCAAGCGGGGGGAAAGGGCGCATCCGCAACCGGGCTTCCCCTGTCTGCTGCCGGCCGGCGCGGGCAAGGAGCATTGCGGGCATTGCCCCGACTGTCTTGCGCCGAGCCGGCCCCAGTGGAACGCGCCCTAGAACAGCGCGTTCGCCGCGGCCAGCTGGGCCAGTGATTGGTCGTCGTGGCCGAGCAGCGAGCGCAGCAGCTCCGCCGTGTGCTCGCTCCAGAGCGGCGCCCGTTTCACTTCCAGCCGCTCCCCGTCCCAGAGAATCGGCTCGTTCTGGATCCGCAGGCTGTCGACCTCCGGCGATTCAACGCGCGTGTACGCGCCGTGCATCGCCGTGTCCCGCTCAAAGAAGTCCGCCAGGCGCTCGACCGGGCTGGCGGGGACGCCGGCGTCGCGCAGCACGGCCGCGGCAGTCCATTGCTCCTGCTTGGCGGTCCACTCCGCGACCGCCGATTCGACGTCCTTGAGCGCCGCCTGGCGGCCGGCCAGCGCGGCCAGATCGCTCCGCGCCGCGAGGTCGGTGCGGCCGATCGCCTGGCAGAGCGCCCGCCAGTCGCTGTCGTCCCGGCAGGCCACCGCCACCCAGCGGTCCTCCCCGCTTGCGGGAAACACTCCGTGCGGCGCGTGCCAGGGCGAGCGGTTGCCCGCGCGGGGCCGCGGCGCGGCTCCATCGAGTGCTTCGATCAGCTCGGTATCGAGCAGCTGCGCAGCTGTCTCATACTGCGCCAGCTCCAGGTAGCGCCCGGCGCCGCTGCGGTTGCGCGCGTCGAGCGCGGCGATCACCGACATCGCCAGGTAGTAGGGCACGGTGAAATCGGTATGCAGCGCGCCGAAGCAGATCGGCGGGCGCTGCGGAAAGCCGCTCAGCTGCGCCAGGCCGCACATCGAGACGATTCCGTTGCCGTACGAGCGCCACTCCGCGCGCGGCCCTTCGATGCCCATCACGGCCGCGTTGCAGACGATGATGTCGGGCCGAATCTCGCGCAGCGCCTCGTAGCCCAGGCCCCAGCGGTCGAGCCGGTGGGGGGTGTAGTTCGAGGTCACTACGTCGACGCTCTCGACCAGCTGCCGAATCGTGTCGACGCCTTCCGGTGTGCTCAGATTGAGCGTTAGGGACTTCTTGCCGGCGCTGCAATCGTTGAAGACGCCGTTCGTGTTGAGCGAGAAGCGCTCCGGCGGCTGCACGCCGATGTAGCGGATTGGGTCGAGCCGCTGCTCGGATTCAACCTTGATCACTTCCGCGCCCAGGTCGGCCAGCAGCCGCGTGCCCAGCGACCCCGCGATCGCCCAGCAAAAATCGAGGATGCGCACACCTGCGAGCGGCTTGCGCGGGGGCGGCGGCGTTGAATTGGCATAACGGATTTGCTGCTTCGGCGCGGCCGCTGCAGCGCTGCCCGACGCAGGGCCCGCGATTGCGCCGCGCGCCCGCGCCTCTGCGATGCCGCGCCCGCTCCAGCCGGCCAGCTCACGGAGGATCAGCTCGCTGTGCTCGCCCAGCATCGGCGCGCGCCGCGCCTGCGGCTGATGCCCCCGCCAGCGCACCGCCGAGCGCGTCAGCTCCAGCCTGCGCCCCAGCTGCGGGTGCTCAACGAGCTGAAAGAAGCCGCGCGAGCGCAGGTGTGCGTCCTCGGCGACCTCCGCCGGCGTGTTGAAGGGCAGCACCAGCAAGCCCCGCGACTGCCCGCCGCTGGTCAGCTGATCGAGCGTCAGCGCCGCGCAGAGCCGCTCAATCCAGGGCCGAATCTCGTCCAGGTGGGCCGCTCGGTAGCCCTCGTCGTCGAACCGTTCGCTGCGCAGCTCGTCTGCGCCGAACACCTGCTCGATCCAGTCCACGAAGCGGGGCCAGTGCGGCGGGTGGATCGTGAACGAGACCCAGCGGCCGTCGGCGCTCTTGTAGGTCGCCATCGCACCGATCGGCGTGTGCCGATCGGGCGAGTGGCCGTGCCAGTCGTAGTAGTTGCCGTTGGCTGTTTGCAGCGTCGTAAAGGCGACCGCCTCCTGGGTTACGGATGCGGGTTACGTTAAGTTTTTACCTTTGGGGTTTTGGTGGGCAC
>CAYFZI010000055.1:0-13558 GCA_964347635.1 uncultured Dehalococcoidia bacterium | reverse complement strand
CAAGACCTTGGCCGACAGAGCGCACCCCGGCGTCCCGCGGCCGACCCCCCGCCCCCCCGACGCCCCCACGTGGGCGGGCGATCCCCCCCCAACCCCGGCCGAGCACCCGTAGCAGTTCTTCTCCTCTCCCGCTTCACTCCACACACAGAGGTGCGGGAGACGCTGAAGACAGGGAAGGGCGGCCGCGCTCTGCGGCGCAGATTGTACGCTTGCAGGCGGAGCGCAGGAGGAGCAGGAGCGGCGAATGGCGCAGTTCCGCTGGCTGACGGCCGGTGAATCGCACGGGCCCGGCCTGACCGTGGTAATCGACGGCGTGCCGGCCGGCATGCCCCTGAGCGAGGCGCAGATTCGCAGCCAGCTGGCCCGCCGGCAGCGCGGCTACGGGCGCGGCGGACGGATGAAGATCGAGTCCGACTACGCGCAGATCCGCGGCGGCGTGCGCCAGGGCCGCACGATCGGCAGCCCGATCGCGCTCTGGATCGAAAACCGCGACTTCGCGGGCGGCGGCGGGCCCGATAAGCGGCCTTGGACCGAAACGATGTCGCTCGACGCGGTCGATCCGCCGCCCGCGCGGGTCACCCGCGTGCGGCCCGGCCACGCCGACCTCGCGGCCTCGCTGAAGTACGGCTACGACGATGTGCGCGACTCGCTGGAGCGCGCCAGCGCGCGCGAGAGCGCAGCCCGCGTCGCCGCCGGCGCGGTCGCGCGCGTGCTCTGCACCGAGCTCGGCTGCAGCTTCTACAGCCATGTCGTCCAGATCGGCGGAGCCGCCGCCTGCAGCAGCGGCGGGATCGATTGGGAGGCGGTGGAAGCCTCCCCGGTGCGCTGCGCGGACGAGGCCGCCGGTGCGGCGATGATCGAAGAGATCAACGCCGCCAAGCGCGACGGCGACACGCTCGGCGGGGTCGTTGAAGCGCGCGTCTGCGGCGCCCCCTTCGGACTTGGCTCGCACGTGCAGTGGGACCGTAAGCTTTCCGGTCGCATCGGCCAGGCGCTGCTCAGCATGAACGCGTTCAAAGGCGTCGAGATCGGCGACGGGTTCTCCGGCTCCGCCAACCGCGGCGCCGGCTTCCACGACGTCGTACTGCCGCAGGATGCCTGGTCCGATCGGCCCTGGCGGCGGCAGACGAACCACGCCGGCGGCATCGAGGGCGGCATCTCCAACGGCGAGGACATCGTCGTGCGCGTCGCGGTCAAGCCGATCGCCACGCTCGCCCGCCCCCTGCCCTCGGCGGACCTCGACTCCGGCGAGCGCGTCGAGGCCCATTACGAACGCTCCGATGTGTGCGTCGTGCCCGCCGCCGGCGTGATCGTTGAGGCGATGCTCGCGCTTGTCCTCGCCGATGCGCTGCTCGAAAAATTCGGCGGCGACCGCCTCTCCGAGACGCGCACCAACATGGAGCGGTTTCTGCAGACCGTCTACCCGCGGGCGGCCCATGCGTGAGCTTCCCGCTGCACTGAAGCGCGTCGTGCTGATCGGCTTCAGCGCCAGCGGCAAATCGGTGCTGGCGCCGTTTGTCGCCGATCGCCTCGGCTGGCGGGCGGTCGATCTGGACCGCGAGATCGAGCGCGCCGACGGCCGCTCGATCGCCGCGATCTTCGAGCAGGAGGGCGAAGCCGGCTTCCGCCGCCGCGAACGCAGCGCGGTGCGCGCAGCGGCGCAGCTCGAGGGCGCCGTGATCGCCACCGGCGGCGGCGTCTGGCTCGACGCCGAAAACCGCGCCGCGCTCGCCGAGGGCGGCTTCGTGATCACGCTCGAAGCGCGCGCCATGACGATCCTGGCCCGCTACGCCGCGACCGAGCAGGGCCGCCCTGAGGTGCGCCCGCTGCTGGACAGCGCCGACCCGCGCCGCCGCGTGGAGACGCTCAAGGCGCAGCGCCAGCCCTTCTACGCTCTGGCCGACTTCACGCTGCACACCGACGAGCTCGAGATCGGCGAGCTGGTCGACGAGATCACCGCGGCAGTTGAGCGCGGCGCGGGCCGCGCGCTGGCCTCCGACAGCCGCCTCCGCGCGATCAGCGATGGGCCCGGGATCGCTCCGCCCCCCGTGATCGACTACGGCCCCGATCTGGCCTGCATCGTCGATGCCGGCGCGAGCCGCTACCCGGTCTACAGCGGTTGGGATCTGCTGCACAGGCTGGGCGATGTGTTTGATCGGCTCGAGCTCTCGCGCCGCGTCTTCCTGATCGCCGATGGCGCGGTCTCGGACAGCCACGGCGCCGCCGCCGCGCGGGCGCTGCGGCGCAGCGGCCGCCAGCTGTTCGCCTACCGCGTCGAGCCCGGCGAGGCGAGCAAGTCGCTGAAGTGTCTGGCCGAGCTGTACGCCTGGCTGGCCGAACGCCGCGCCGAGCGTTCGGACGCGATTCTGGCGTTGGGCGGCGGGGTCACGACCGATCTGGCCGGCACGGCCGCCGCGACCTACCTGCGCGGCATGCCGCTCGTGCACGCGCCGACCACGATGCTGGGCATGGTCGACGCCGCGATCGGCGGCAAAGTCGCGATCGATCTGCCCGCCGGCAAGAACCTGGTCGGCGCGTTCTACCAGCCGCGTGCGGTCGTGGCCGACCTGGCGACGCTGGCCACGCTGCCGCAGCGCGAGCTGCGTTCGGGCTATGCGGAGGTAATCAAGCACGCGCTGATCCGCGACCCGGAGATGCTCGCCGAGCTCGAGGCGCACGCCGATCTGCTGCTCAACCCGGCCGCTGCGCAGCACGACGCGCCGGCGGCCGAGACACTCGCCGCCATGATCACCCGCAACCAACAGATCAAGGCGCAGATCGTGTCCGCTGACGAGCGCGAAGCGGACCTGCGCGCGATTCTCAACTACGGCCACACGCTGGGCCATGCAATCGAGGCGGTGACCGGTTTCCGCGAGCTGCTGCACGGCGAGGCGGTCGCGCTTGGGCTGGTCGCGGCGGCGGAGATCGGCCGCACGATCGGCCTGATCGACGAAGCCCTGCTGACCCGCCACCGCACGCTGCTCGAGCGCTTCGGGCTGCCTGTCCGCAGCCCCTCGCCGCTGCAGCCCGATCAGCTGCTCGAGGCGATGTCGCGCGATAAGAAGGTCGTCGGCGGGCGCCAGCGCTGGGTGCTGCTGGAAAGCGCCGGCGCGGCGATCGTGCGCGACGACGTACCGCAGAGCGCGGTGCTGGAGGCGATCGACGTGGTCGCCGCGCCCAACCACCGGTGACCAGAGCCCGCCTCAGCGCGCGGCCCGGCGGCTCTGTGCAGGCTGGTCGGCTGGAAACCGAAGCTGCCGCCGAAGCGCTCCGGCAGCGCATCGCAGGCGGCTTTGGCTTCGAGCCGCGCCAGCGCTTGTTCACATGTAGTTAGTAGTTAGTCGACGGGATCAGAAGTCGAGAGGATCAGAGCGGCAGTCGGCGCTGCGGGAACCGGGAACCTGCGCAGCGCGTCTGCCCGCGCCCGCACCGCAGTGGGCACAGCAATCAGCGCTGTCCCGCCGATCCCGCTGTCCCGCACCGAGTTCACCGAACGTAGGCAGGCCCCGGCCGCGGTCTCATTGCCGCCGCCCGCTTGCTGCGTGCGCGCCGCTCCTCACGCCCCCGCTGCGGCTGCAGCAGCGGATACGGCGCTGCTGCGGTGGACGCGGATCGGTAGTTGGCGCAGGCCGCGCAGGACGATGTTCTGCTTGTAGCACGGAGCTGTGCTGCCGAGCTGAATGTCGTCGAAGCGTTCCAGCAGCACCTCGAAGGCGATCTTGCCTTCGAGCCGCGCCAGCGGGGCGCCGAGGCAGTGGTGAATGCCGCGACCAAAGGAGATGTTGCCGGCGTCTTCGCGCGTCACATCGAGCTCTTCGGGCCGCTCGAACTCCTCCGGATCGCGGTTGGCGCCGCCGATCAGCAGCATCGTGCGGGAGCGCGCCCGCGCGACCTTGCCGCCGAGCTCCACATCCTCCAGGACCGTGCGCATGTCGACCTGCACCGGCGAGTCGTAGCGCAGCAGTTCCTCGACCGCGTTGGGGATCAGGGCTGGCTGTTCGCGCAGCAGCTGCAGCTGTTCGGGGTGGCGCAGCAGCGCGCGCAGCCCGTTGCCGATCAGATTGGTCGTGGTCTCGTTGCCGGCGACCAGCAGCAGCCGCAGGGTGACCTGCATCTCATCGGTCGTCAGACGGTCTCCTTCTTCCTCCGCCTCAATCAGGCGCGAGATCAGATCGTCGCGCATGTCGTCGCGGCGCCGCGCGATGATCCGCGAGAAGTACTCCTCGAAGATGTCGGCCGTCTCGAGCACCAGCTTGCCTTCCTGCGGCGAGAGGTTCGGCTCGAGCACGCGCGCGAAGTTGTCCGACCACTGCTTGAACTGCGCGCGGTCTTCGGTCGGCACGCCGATCATCTCCGCAATCACCACGGTCGGCAGGGCCGTGGCGAGGTTGGTCATCAGGTCGAATTCGTCGTCGCCCGCAACCTCGTCGAGCAGCGCATGCGCGGTCTCGCGGATGTGCTCTTCCATCTTGGCCACCTGGCGCGGGGTAAAGGCGCGGTTGACGAGCCCGCGCAGGCGCGTGTGGTCGGGCGGATCGAGGCTGAGGATGCTTGGCGTCAGCTCGCTGCGCGTGTCCTCGTTTCTGATCCCGGTCCGCTCGCCCTTGCGCTGGTCGTTGCTGAAGCGGCGGTAGTCGCGCAGGACGGCGTCTACGTCCTCGTAGCGCGAGATCACCAGCGAGCCGGTCAGCGGGCTGTAGTGGTAGGGGTCCTTCTCGCGCAGCTTGCGGTAGGTCGGGTAGGGGTCGTCGACGAAGCCGTCGGCGAGCGGATACCAGACCACGCCGCTCTGCAGCCACTCCTGCGCCAGCCGCGCGCGGATGTAGAACGGGGCAACCGCATTCCGAAGCATCTGCTGAACCGCCATGATCGGCCTCCGTTCTGCGCGGCGCTCAATCGGCGCTCATACGGCGCTCAATCGGTTGGGTGCTCCCAATCGACCATGATCACGTCGCACTCCTCGCCCGCGTGGATCCGCTCGGCGTGCTCGGGGCAGACGGCGTAACCGTTGGCCAGCGCCATCGAAGTGAGCACGCCGGAGCCCTGCGGCCCGGTCAGGCGTGCATGCCAGCGGCCCCCGCGGTCGCGCTCCATTGTCGCACGCGCGTAGACGCGCCGTGCATCGGTGTTGATGATGTCGTCCTCGGCAATAGCCCGCACGACTGGGCGCGGCTGCGGCGTGCGCCCCATCAGCTTATGGATCGCCGGCCGGCCGAACAGCTCAAAGGCGAGCAGCGAGGAGACGGGGTTGCCGGGCAGGCCGATGTGCGGCACGCGCCGCCCGCCGGGGGCGCTGAATTGACCGAATGCGAGCGGCTTGCCCGGCTTCATCCGCACCGTCCAGAAGTCGATCGCGCCCTCCCGCACCAGCACTTCTTTGACCACATCGAAGTCGCCGCGCGACACGCCGGCGGAGGTGATCAGCAGGTCCGCCTCGGCCAGCGCGGTCTGGATTTTGGCGGTCAGCGCAGCGATCGTGTCGCTGGCGATGCCGCAGCGGAGCGGCGCGCCGCCGTACTGCTGCACCAGCGCGCTGAGGCCGGCCGAGTTGGAATCGTAGATTTTGCCCGGCGCGGGCGCCTCGCCGGGTGAGAGGAGCTCGTCGCCGGTCGACAGGATCGCCACCCGCGGGCGCCGCACGACCCGCACCTCCGCCACGCCCAGCGAGGCCAGCACCGCCACTTCGGGGCCGCGCAGCAGCGTGCCCTGCGCGAGCACGCGGTCACCGCGCCGCACATCTTCGCCGCGCCGGCGGATGTTGTTTCCGACCGCCGCCGCCTTGAGGATCCCGACATCGGCGATCGCGCTGTGCTCCTGGCCGGGCGCGCGGAGGCCCTGTTCGTCGGTCTCTTCGAAAGGCACGATCGTGTCCGCGCCGGCCGGCATCGGGGCGCCGGTCATGATTCGCACCGCCTCGCCCGCGCCGACGCTGCCTTCATAGAGGTATCCGGCGGCCAGCTCGCCGACGACGCGCAGCCGCCGCGGCGCCGCCGCCGCGGCGCCCTCGGTGCTGGCCGATTGCACGGCGTAGCCGTCCATCGCCGTGTTATCGTGCGGGGGGATGTCGAACGGCGCGGAGATCGAATCGGCCAGCACCTGCCCGACGGCCTCGTCGATCGGGCGCGTCTGCGGCGCGAGCGGTTCGCAGAGCTCGAGGATCCGCGCCAGCGCATCCTCGACCGGCAGCATGTCGACCGGCGGCTCGGTGGCGCGCGGCACGCTCAGCCCTGCCCGTCGCTGACCTGGATGGTCAGGCAGGTGGTCGTGCGTTTGACGCCGGCGACGGTCTGGATCGAGTCGGTGATGCAGTTGCCGAGCTGTTCGAGGTCTTCAGCTTCGACCAGGCAGATCACGTCGAAGGGCCCGGTGACCAGCTCGACCGACTTGATCGCCGCCTGCGCGTGTGAGAGCTGCCGCAGCTCCATCGCGACCAGCTTCGCGGTGCCCACGTTCGCTTCGATCAGGACATAACTGTTCACCGGCATCGTTCGTTCCCAGCGCCAACGCCGGGGCGGTGCTCCCGGCCCGCCCCGCGAATGCACAGATCCTATCAGCGGCAGGCGCTCTGGGCGGGCGCAGGGTTGCCGCGACCCGCGCGGCGCGCGACGATGGGGGCCGACCATGAACGACGCCCCCAACATCGCCGCGCTGGAAGAGGCTGCCCAATCCGCGCTCGCCGCGGCTGCCGACGCCGACGCCGTCGAGCATTGGCGCGTCGCTTGGCTGGGCCGCCGCGGCCGCTTGACCGCGGTGCTGCGCGGATTGGGCAGCCTCCCGGCGGAGCAGCGGCCGCAGATCGGGGCCGCTGCGAACCGCCTCAAAGCATCGCTGCAGGCGGCCTGCGAGGCGCGGCTCGAAATGCTGCGCGCCGCCCGCCCGGCAGACGGGCCGGCGATCGATGTCACCCTGCCCGGGCGGCGCCCGCCGCAGGGTTCGCTGCACCCGATTACGCTGACGCGCCGCACGATGGAGCGCACCTTCCGCGATCTGGGCTTCGATGTCGTCGAAGGGCCCGACGTCGAGCTGGAGAGCTACAACTTCGACCGCCTGCGGATCCCCGCCGATCACCCCGCGCGCGAGATGTGGGACACGCTCTGGATCGCCCCCGACGGCGACGAGGGGCCGCGCAAGCTGCTGCGCACCCACACCTCGCCGATGCAGATTCGTTACCTCGAACGGCGCGAGCCGCCGATTCGGGTGATCGTGCCGGGCGCCTGCTACCGCTACGAGGCGGTCGATGCGACGCACGAGTGGATGCTCACGCAGTTCGAGGGGCTGGCGATCGACGAAGGCCTGTCCTTCGCGCACCTCAAGGGCACGCTGGAGTCGTTCGTGCGGCGCATCTTCGGCGCGCAGATCGAGACGCGGTTCCGCTGCGATTACTTCCCCTTCGTGGAGCCCGGCGCCGAGCTCGCGATTCGCTGGCAGGGCGATTGGCTGGAGGTGCTGGGCTGCGGGATGGTGCACCAGGAGATCATCCAGGCGGCCGGCCTGGATCCGTCCCGCTATACCGGCTTCGCCTTCGGGATCGGCGTGGAGCGTGTGGCGATGCTGCGCTACGGCGTGCCCGACATCCGCTACTTCTACGCCAACGACCTGCGCTTTCTGGAGCGCTTCCAGGGCCACAGCGGCGGCTGAACGGCGGCCGATGAACGAGACAAGGCGCGGGATAGGGCGCGGAATAAGGCGAAGGCGATGCGCGTACCGCTGAAGTGGCTTGCTGAGTACGTCGAACTGAAGCTGCCGCCTGCGGATCTGGCCCATCGGCTCAGCATGGCCGGCGCCGAGGTCGCCTCGATCGAGCGCGGCGGCGATGCCTGGGAGCGGGTCGTCGTCGGCCGCGTGCTGGATGTCGCCCCGCACCCCAACGCCGACCGCCTGCGGCTGGCCGCCGTCGAATACGGCGCCGAGGCTCCGCTCACGGTGGTCTGCGGCGCACCCAATGTCGCCGCCGGCCAGACGATCGCGTTCGCCCAGGTCGGCGCGCAGCTGCGCGACCCGCAGACGCGCGCGCTGCGCAAGCTGCGGCGGAGCAAGATCCGCGGCGTCGAATCGCGCGGCATGGTCTGCTCCGAGCGCGAGCTGGGCATCTCCGACGAGCACGAAGGCATTCTCGAGCTCGAGACCGGCGCTGCGCCCGGCACGCCGCTGGCCGAAGTGTTGGGCGAGACGGTCTTCGAGATCAAGCCGACGCCCAACCGCCCCGATCACTTCAGCGTGCTGGGCATCGCGCGCGAGGCCGCCGCGCTGAGCGGCGCCGAGCTGCGCGAACCGAATACGGGCTACCGCGAAGACGGCCCCGACATCGCCGAGCGCACCAGCGTCCGCATCGAGGACCCGATCGGCTGCCCGCGCTACACGGCGATCGTGATCGAGGGCGTGCGGATCGGCCCGTCCCCGGAGTGGCTGCAGCGCGCCGTGACGGCGGCCGGGATGCGCCCGATCAACAACGTTGTCGATGTCACCAACTACGTGCTGATGGAGTACGGCCAGCCGCTGCACGCGTTCGACCACGCGCGGCTGCGCGGCGGGCGGATCGTCGTGCGCCGCGCCCGCAGCGGCGAGACGCTCGACCTGCTGGACGGCTCGCAGCTCAAGCTGGACCGCGAGGATCTGGTGATCGCCGACGCCGAGCGCCCTGTAGCGCTGGCCGGCGTGATGGGCGGCCTTGACTCGGAGGTCAGCGAATCGACCGCGACGGTGCTGCTGGAGACAGCCACGTTCGATGCGGCGTCAATTCGGCGAACCGGCGCGCGGCACAAGCTTCGCACCGAGGCCAGCCTGCGCTTCGAGAAGCGGCTGAACCCGGAGCTCGCGCTGCTCGCGGCCCGCCGCGCAGCGGCGCTGATCCTCGAAACAGGCGGCGGCGCTGCCTGCAAGGGGGTGGAGGACCAATACCCCGGCCGGCGGCGCGCGCCGCAGGTCGTCGTCTCGGCTGAGCGGATCAAGCAGATCCTCGCTGTGGAGCCGTCGGTCGAGCGGGTGCGCGGGATCCTCAGCGCGCTGGGCATTCCCAACCGCTGGCTGCCGCCCGATCGCTACGCTGTGAGCTGCCCGCCCTGGCGCTCCGACATCCAGATCGATGACGACGTCGTGGAGGAGATCGGGCGAATCATCGGCTACGACGCGCTGCCCGCGGCGGCGCTCAGCGGCAGCCTGCCCGAACCGGAGCGCGATCCCGAGCGGCTGCTCGCCGAGCGCCTGCGCGACATCGTCAGCGGCCTCGGGTTCCACGAAGTGATCACCTACGCCGCGGTCGCCGCCGCCGACCAACCGCCGCAGGCGCTGCGAATCGAAAATCCGATGAGCGCCGAGCAGGACCGGCTGCGCAACAGCCTGCGGCCCGGCGTGCTGCGCGCGCTGGCGCGCAACCGCTCAGACCAGCGCGGCGCCGTGCAGCTCTTCCAGGTTGGCAAGGTCTGGCATCCGCGCCCGGGCGGCCTGCCCGAGGAGCCGTTGATGCTCGCGGCCGCGATGGCCGGCGAGACGCCCGCATCGGTGCACGGCGAAGCGGCGCGCAGGCTCGATTTCTTCGATGCCAAGGGTGTGCTGGAGCGGATCGGCGAAGGCATCGGCTGCCCGATTGCGGCTTCGGCGCAGCGCGGCCGCGACAGCGGGTTCGTGGACGGCCAGACGGCGGATCTGCACGCGGGCGGCGCGGCCGTGGGGCGGATCGGCCTGGTCGCGCCGGCGCTCGTAGAGCGCTTCGAGCTCGATTCTCGCACCTGGCTGCTCGAGCTGGCGCTCGCGCCGCTCGCTGCGGCCGCCGCTGCAGCGGCCGGCGCGGGCGGCGGCGCGCTCTCGGCGTTTCCGCCGGCCGTCGAAGATCTGGCGCTGATCGTCGACGCGGAACAGCCCGCGGCTGAGATCGCTGCGGCGATTGGCGCGCAGCCGTTGGTCGAGTCCGTCGAGCTGTTTGATGTCTACAGCGGCGCGCCGGTGCCCGCAGGCCGCAAGTCGCTCGCTTGGCGGGTGGTCTACCGCGCGCCCGACCGCACGCTCAACGAGCGCGACGTCGAGCGCGCCCGGCGCGGCATCGTGCGCCGCCTCGAGCGGCAGTTCCAGGCCCAGCTGCGCGACCAGTAGTGCTAGTGCGCGGCCAGTAGCCCGCAGCCGCCCGGCGCCTTCCTCCCCTCTCCCGCCCCGTGCTGCGTCTGCCCCGCGCTGCGTGCGGGAGGGCGCGGGCTTAGGCCTGGCACTCTCCAGCTGAGAGTGATGAAAATCACGATTGACTGTGTCGCATAGCACAAATGCGGCGGCACTCAGGGCCCTTTCTAGCACTCTCTCTGTGAGAGTGCTAGAATCCGGCCAACGGCCGCTTCGGCCAGCGCAGACGAGAGGAATCGATCATGGCCAGCCAGACAATCAGTGCCGCCCGGATTGAACCGACCGAGTTGATCCACCGCATCTTCGACGCGGGTGATCACGTGCAGCTGGCGGCCGCCTTCTACGACGCCGACGGCCTCTCGCCGATTGAGCTGCGCCGCGTGATGCGGGCGCTGGCGCGGCGCGAGGGCGCCGCCGACCGGGACAGCCGCAGCCGCGCGGTGCAGCTGCGCCTGCGCGCCTACCTGGCGCTCGAGGTGGAGGAGGCGCGCGTGGCCGCCCGCGCCTTCGACGACGCCTTCCTGGACCTGCCCGCGGACTGGCGCGAGCGCTCCCGCGAGGTCGAGCTTGCGGTGATCCTCAACGCGCTGCACGCGCGCGAGTTCGCACGGCTGACCCGCGTGCTGCCCTGGCTGCGCGAACGCTCGGCCGGCGCCTGGCTGCTCGACCGCCTGCCCGACGACGACCCCGCCGCCGCGCTCGCCGACGCGACCGGCCAGCCGCAGCTCGGGGTCTCGGCCTGAGGCCTATTGACGGCCGCGAACAGCCCCTCCCCCTAGCTTGTCCCTACTTGTGTGTGGGGGGGGGTATCTCGGAGCGGCGGGGGCAGTTAGGCGGCTTTAGCCTGCTGGACCACCGCCGCGAAGCCGGCCGGGTCGTGCACTGCCAGCTCCGCCAGCACTTTGCGATCGATCTCCACTTCGGCCTGCTTCAGCCCGTGGATCAGTCGGCTGTAGGAGAGGCCGTGCAGGCGCGCGGCGGCGTTGATCCGCTGAATCCAGATCCGGCGCATATCGCCCTTGCGCTCGCGGCGGTGTGCATAGGCGTAGCTGAGCGCGTGCAGGCGCGATTCGGAGGCGCGCCGGTAGAGGCGGTGGCGGACGCCGCGGTGCCCCTTGGTCTGCCGCAGCACCTTCTTGTGCCGGCGCCGCTCGCGCGGCCCGCCCTTGACCCTCGGCATCGGCTTGTCCTTTCGCTCGGCGCTGAGGCGGCTCCGCTACGGCGAGCCGTAGGGCAGCAGGCGGCGCACGCGGCGCCGTTCGCCGGGCCGCTTCACGCTGTGCATGCGCTGCTGTTCGCGCAGCGTGCGCTTGTGTTTCTTCTGCTTGTTGTGGCGGCGCGAGCCCTTCATCCGCAGGACTTTGCCGGTGCGCGTGATGCGAAAGCGCTTCGCCGCGCCTTTGTGCGTCTTCATCTTCGGCATCGAACCACCGCCTCGAGTTCGTCGGGAGCTGCGCAGCGCCGAACGCGGGCGCGCCCGCCCAGCCTATGCACGTTGCCGCTCAGGCGCTAGGCGGCGCCGGCCGTTTCTGCTGATTCGGCGGCGGCCGCTTCGCGGGCGCGCGCTTCGACTTTGGCCTTATCGGCGGCGACGATGACGGACATGAAGCGGCCCTCGGTGGAGATCGGCCGCTCCAGCACGACCGGGATGCCGTCCTCATCGAGCGCGTTGAGCATCTCTTCGATCCGCTCCGCGCCGATCTCGCGGTGCGTGATCTCGCGGCCGCGGAACATCACGGAGATTTTGACCTTGTCGCCGGCCTCCAGGAAGCGGGTCGCGCGGCGGCGTTTGGCGTCCATATCGCTGCGCCCGATGTTGGGCCGCATCTTGATCTCGTGCAGCGATGAGCCTTTCTGACGCTTGCGGCCCTCGCGCTCGCGCTTGGCCTGCTCGTATTTGAACTTCCCGTAGTCGAGCATCCGCACGACCGGCGGCCGCGCATCGGGCGCGACCTCGACCAAGTCCAAGCCCTGGCCGCGCGCGATGTCCAGCGCCTGCGCGGTCGGCATCACACCGAGCTGCGCTCCGTCGTCTCCGATCACGCGCACCTCACGCACGCGGATCGCGTCGTTCACCCGCTGTTCACGTGTCGCCAGAAGTCGCCTCCTCAACGCCGCGCGCGCTGGTGCGGCCGCGGCTGCTGGGTGTGGTTGGCAATGCTACGCGGCTGGCCGCAGCGCTTCAAATCGGCCCGCCCGCGGCGCTCCCGTGCGGCGCGGCGCTGTTCGATTCAATTCGATTCAATCGCTCTCGGCCCGCAGCACGAGCAGCAGATCGCCCTGGTCGACCGTGTCGGCGGGCGCGACCGCCACCTCGGTGATCGCGCCTGCGGCCGGCGAGCGGATCTCGTTGTTCATCTTCATCGCCACGATCACCAGCAGCGGATCGCCCTCCTGCACCGCGTCGCCGGCGCCGACCAAGACTTCGGAGATCTGCCCCGTCATCGGCGCGGTCAGCCGCACCTCGCCCTCGATCGCCGGGGCCAGCGCGCCGAACGAGCCGGCCGCGGTGCGCTCGATCTCCACGGCGTAGCGGTCGGGGCCGATGAACAGATCCAGCGCGTAGCCCTCGCGCCGGATCGCGACGGGCGTGCGGCGCCCGTCGATCCGCAGGCGAAACAGCGTGTTGTCGTCCAGCGATTCGAGCACCACGGAGTATTCGGCGTCGCCGACGCGGGCTAGGAAGCGGCCGGCACCGTCGTCCTCGATCGCGACATCGCGGATTTCGCCGCCCACGTTTAGCCGGTAGTTCTTCGCCATCCCTGCTCCACTGGATAGCGCCGTCCGCGCGCCGAGGCGGCCCACGGGCTGCGCGGCGCGGCGGCGGCGCGCACGCTCTCGGCGCGCTCGCCTTGGGTATGGAAGAACAGCGCCGCGGCGACCGCCGCGCGGGTGTCCGCTTTCGGGCGGTCCTGCGGGTCGAGCACCTGGTGCCGCTCGAGGAAGGTCGTGTCGATCTCGCCCGCCAGGAAGCGCGGCTCCTCGAGCAGCGCCTGGTGAAACGGGACGGAGGTGCTCACGCCGAGGATCAGATACTCGCCCAGCGCGCGGCGCATCCGGCGGATGCACTGGTCGCGCGTCTCGCCCCAGGTGACCAGCTTGCCGATCAACGAGTCGTACCAGGGGCTCACGCCGACGCCGCGCGCCAGCATGCTGTCGAGCCGCACGCCCGGCCCGCCCGGCTCGCGGAACCAGGCGATCGGCCCGACCGACGGGGTGAAGTCGCGGTAGGGGTCCTCGGCCGTGATCCGGCACTCCATCGCCCAGCCGCGAATCGGGCGTTCCTCGCCGCGGTAGCCGATCGGCAGCCCGCCGGCGATGCGCAGCTGGTCTTGGACCAGATCCACGCCGCGCACGAGCTCGGTGACGGGATGCTCGACCTGCAGGCGCGTGTTCATCTCGAGGCAGGCGAACTCCCCGCCCCAGACGAGAAACTCAACTGTGCCGGTGC
>CAYFZI010000054.1:0-13572 GCA_964347635.1 uncultured Dehalococcoidia bacterium | reverse complement strand
GCCGAAATCGAACAGCTGCCCGCCGCCGTCGGCGGTGCCCTCGCGGCGCGCGCGCGGCGCGCAGGGAATTTTGCGCAGCGCGTCTTCGAGCGCGCCGAAGTGGCGCCGCGAAGTGGCGCTGGCGATGATGAAGTGGTCGGCCAGGTCTGTCAGCTCAGCGACTTCGAGCAGGACGATCGCCTCAGCCTGCCGCTCGGAGAGCTCCGCAGCGATCGCCCGCGCCAGCTGCTCCGGTTCGAGCGGGGCGGCGGCATCGGCGGTCTCGGTCTGCACAGCGGCCAGTCTAGCAACGGCGCGGCGCGTGCCTGAGCGGGTCGTGGTGGGGATGAGCGGCGGGGTCGATTCCTCGGCCGCGGCGGCGCTGCTCGTGGAGCAGGGCTTCGAGGTAATCGGGATCACGCTGCGGCTCTGGACCGAGCAGCGCCCGGACGGCCTCTCGGGGCGCAGCCAGTGCTGCGCGGTTGAGGACGTCGAGGACGCGCGCCGAGTAGCCAATCGGCTCGGCATCGCCCACTACACGCTGAATCTCGAGCGTCCCTTTCTTGAGCACGTGGTGGAGCCGTTCACGGCCGAGTACGGCCGCGGCCGCACGCCCAATCCGTGCCTGAACTGCAACACCTACATCAAGTTTGACCGTTTTCTGGAACAAGCCCGCGCGCTGGGGGCGGATTGGCTGGCGACCGGGCACTACGCACGGATCGCCCAGGTCGACGGACAGCCGGCGCTGCTGCGCGGGCTGGACCGAGGCAAGGATCAGTCGTACTTCCTCTACACGCTCAGCGACCCCGCGCTGGCCATGACCCGCTTTCCCGTCGGCGCCCTGCAGAAGCGGGAGGTGCGGGCAATCGCCGAGCGGCACGAGTTGGCGGTGGCAGCAAAGCCGGACAGCGCGGACATCTGCTTTGTACCCGGCGGCGACTACCGAGCGTTCGTCGATCAGCGGCTGGCGGCGCGGCCGGGGCGGATGGTGGATGCCGAAGGGAAGACGCTGGGCGTGCATCGGGGTGTGCAGCACTTCACGATCGGGCAGCGGCGCGGGCTCGGCGCGGGCGGCGGGCAGCGCCGCTATGTCACTCAGATCAACGCGGAGACCGCCACGGTGACGCTGGGCAGCGAGGCTGATCTGCTCGTCCGGCGGATCGAACTCGAGGGCTGCCGCTGGCTGTGTGAACCGCCGCCCAGTGCCGCTGTGCAGCTGCGCTACCGCGCCGCGCCGACGCTCTGCCGAATCGAGCGGACCGGCCCCGGCACGGCGGCGGTGCAGCTCGAAGAAGCAGCGCGGGCTGTCGCCGCCGGCCAGGCCGCCGTGTTCTACAAGGCAGAGCGGGTCTTGGGAGGCGGCACGGTTCAGCGGGCGTTCTGAGGGCTGTGCGGTAGGCTGAGCCGACGATGGTGCTCTCCACGATCAGCGATATCCGCGACATTGTGATCATCGTCACGGGGCTGATCGGGATCGTGTCGATGACGGTGTTCCTGCTGCTGACGATCGTGCTGGGCTGGCTGAGCTTCCGCTTGCTGCGGACCACGCGCACGACGTTCAGCGAGGGCTTGCCGCCGCTCTTCGAACAGGCGCGGGAGACGATGCAGTCGGTCAAGGGCACCGCGGACTTTCTGGGCGAATCGGCGGCCCGGCCGGTGATTCGGGCCTACGGCTTGGCGGCGGGCATCCAGCGCGCGCTGCAGGTGCTGGGGCGTAGAGACGGCTGACGAATGGGCCTGCGGCGCGGCTTCGGGATCGGCTTCCTGCTCGGTGTGCTGGCAGCACTGGCGGGACGGATCATGACCGGTGAAGGCAACGCGGAGCAGTGGCGGGCAGCGCAGGCGGAGGCCGAGGCAGCGGCCGCAGAGCGCGAAGCAGCGCTGCGCGCCCGCCACAGCGCCGCCCGCCGCCAAGGCGGCCTGCCGGACGGCGAGCAGCAGTGACGCGGCCATGCTCTAGGGCCCAGAGCGTCGGCGCTCTGCAACGATGGGCGAGATTGCAGCACGGCGCGCGGGATTGAGCGAAACGCCCGGCTTTGAGCGGATGCATCGCCGCGGAGCAAGGGCCATCTCGGGGGGAGGAGCGCAGCTCATCGCCCATCCGGCGGGTAATCAGGCTTCCTACTTCCGCATGCGGTCGGCGGCGGGCTCGCAGTTGAATGAGGAAGCACGGTCAATCATTCTGCTCCCTCCGGAAACTCGTCCCAGACCAGCCCATCGAGCGTGCGGCCTGCGCGCTTTTTGCCGACCCACTTGCCTGATGCGTTGCGGGAGCCCCACTGTTTGAAGAAGAAGGGGGTACCGGTGTCTTTGCACTGATCGCGGATCGATCTGGCCCAGTCCGCCTTCATGGGGCGGGCGCGTGCCCCGCTTTCGCCGCCAACGATGACCCAGTCGATACCGTTGAGATCGAGGCTGAGCGGACCGAGCAGAGGCTCGCAGGAGAGGAATTTGATCGCGGCGGGGGTGCTGCGCAGATGGTCGATCCGCGTTGTCCAGCGCTGATATTCAACGGAGACGCCCATCCAGATGTGGCCGGGCCAGGGGAGCGAGGAGGCGAGCTGAGCGAGCCGCTCCGCGCGTTTGGTGAGGACCTGGAAACGGTGCCGGGAGGCGGCCGCCATCACTTCGAAAATGTCGGCGATGTAGTGTTCAGGCACCTCCGGGTGAAAGAGGTCGCTCATGGAGTTGACGAAGATGGTGCGGGGTTTGCGCCAGCGGAGCGGTTGATCGAGCCGCTCCGGGCGCAGCTGCAGGTCGAACCCTTGTTCGTAGGGGTGGCCGGGGACGCCGCGGAAACGCTCGGCGATGGTTGCGGCGTAACAGTGGGCGCAGCCGGGGCTGATTTTGGTGCAGCCGGTGACAGGATTCCAGGTGACGTCGGTCCACTCGATCGAGGAACGCTGCATCACTGCCTCCACCCGCATAGTAGGGGGCGCTGGCGCGTATTCACGCGCAGCCGAACGGATCACAGAGCTCAGGGTGGAAGTCGGCGCTAGAGGAACCTGTGCGCGGCAACGAGCGCTGCCCGCATGCCTCGCACCGAGTCAGCCGCAAGGTGCACAGGAGGTGAGCAGGCCCCAGCGGCGGAGAGGGTGGGATTCGAACCCACGAGGGGCTTGCACCCCTACACGCTTTCCAGGCGTGCCTGATCGGCCACTCCAGCACCTCTCCGATAGAGCCGGGCGCATCATCAGGCGGCGGAGAGGGTGCGATTCGAACCCACGAGGCACGTCGCCGCACCTACCGATTTTCGAGATCGGCTCCTTCGGCCACTCGGACACCTCTCCACGGCGCAGTATACGAGCGGCTCAGCCTGACACGGTGCGGGCTCGGCCCTAGCGTATGCGGCCGAAGGAGTTGCAGATGACGCACGCGCGCACGGTTTCGGAGTTGCTGGCAGAGCATGATCCCGGCGCAGCGGCGATCGCCGCGCCGGGCCGCCGGACGCTCAGCTTCGGCGGGCTGCGGGCGCAGCTCGAGCGGACCGGGGCAGCATTGAACCGCTTCGGGCTGGGGCGCGGGGATGCGGTGGCGATCGTGCTGCCGAACGGACCCGAGATGGCGGCGGCGTTCCTGAGCGTTGCCGCCTCAGCGACGGCCGCGCCGCTCAACCCCGGCTACCGCGCCGAGGAATTTGATTTCTACCTCTCGGATCTGGATGCGCGGGCGGTGCTCGTGCAGCGCGGAGAGTCGTCGCCGGTACTCAAGGTGGCCACCCAACGCGGCGTGCCGATCATTGAGCTGGTTCCGCACAGGGAGCGGCCGGCCGGCGAGTTCGCGCTGGAGTCTGAGCTCAGCGCCGCTGCGGAGCGGCCGGGGGCGGCGGAGGCGGACGATACGGCGCTGGTGCTGCACACATCGGGGACGACGTCGCGGCCGAAGATCGTGCCCCTGCGGCAGCGCAACGTCTGCGCTTCGGCGGCGCACATCCGCGAGACGCTGTCGCTGACGCCGGCGGACCGCTGCCTGAACATCATGCCGCTGTTTCACATTCACGGGCTAATTGCGGGGGTGCTGGCGAGCGTGGGGGCGGGCGGCTGCACCTGGTGCTCGCCGGGCTTCAATGCGATGCAGGTGTTCGGCTGGCTGCAGGAGGCGCGGCCCTCGTGGTACACGGCGGTGCCGACAATGCATCAGCTGATTCTGGCCCGCGCGGGGCGCAATGCGGAGGCGCTGGCCGAGACCCAGCTGCGGCTGATCCGCTCCTCCTCATCCTCGCTCCCGCCGACGGTGATGGCGGAGCTGGAGGCGGCCTTCGAAGCGCCGGTGATCGAGTCCTACGGGATGACCGAAGCAGCGCACCAGATGACCTCGAATCCGCTGCCGCCGCTGGCGCGCAAGCCGGGCAGCGTGGGCCTGCCGGCCGGGCCGGAGATCGCGATCATGGACGCCGACGGGGCGCTCCAGGCGCTCGGCGCGCGCGGAGAGGTGGTCATTCGAGGGCCGAACGTGACGGACGGCTACCGCAGCAACCCCGAGGCCAACGCCGCGGCCTACACGCGCGGCTGGTTCCGCACCGGCGACCAGGGCATGCTCGATGCGGATGGCTATCTGGCGATCACCGGGCGGCTGAAGGAGATCATCAACCGCGGCGGCGAGAAAATTTCGCCGCGCGAGGTGGATGAGGCGCTGCTGCAGCATCCAGCGGTCGCGCAGGCGGTGACGTTTGCGATGCCGCATGCGCGGCTCGGCGAGGAGGTGGCGGCAGCGGTCGTGCTGCGCGAGGGCGCAGCGGAGGAGGAGCGGGCGCTGCGCCGCTTCGTCGGCGAACGCCTGGCGGACTTCAAGACGCCGCGGCGGATCGTGATCCTCGACGAGATCCCGAAAGGCGCGACGGGCAAAGTGCAGCGGATCGGGCTGGCGGCGCAGCTGGGTTTGAGCTGAGGCGCGCAGGAAGCTCGATGGTCGCACCGGACGAATTCCCCCAGCACGAGCGGCTGACGCGCGTGCTCAATATCTACCGCCGAGCGATGCGCCGGCACATCGCCGCGCAGTGGCGCGCGAAGCATTCCGATTCATGGTTCAAAGAGCTGCGCACCTGCCTGGCGGAGCACCAACAGGAAGAGCTGGAGCGCTCCCGTAAATCGCTTGAACTGCAGCGGACGGAGGGCGCGGCGCCGCTCTCGAAAGAGGAAGAGTACGAATCCCTACTCGATATCCCGATGTTTCTGGAGGCCGTGAAGTCTCGGTCCGACCTGTTCGGTAAGCTTGCCGATCGCCAAACGACAGACCGGATAGCCGCCGTCTACCGTCTGCGCAACAAGTGGGCCCACCCGCCGCTGCGCGACCTGAACAAAGCCGAAGTGATGGGCGCAGCCGGGGACTGCGCCAGCATTCTGGGCATTTTCGACCCCGACTCGGCTCATGCGGTAGGAGAAGTGATGGGAGCCGACGCGCTGACGACGGCGCAGCTGGAATCGTTGAGCGGCCGGCTCGATCAGATCAACGCTGGAGTGAGCCACCTGCTGGACCATCCCTCGGCCGCGGTACAGGGCATGAGCGACGCCGTCACGGGGCTGCAGCAAGAAGTGCAGGAGCTCAAGCAGACGCTGGGGGCGGAGCGCCGCGCCGAGGCGCAGGCGCAGGCCGCGGCGGCGCAGAACGTGCAGAAGATGCATGACCGCATCGCCGAATCCCAGCAGTCGCTGAAGGAATACATCCGCGACAGCGTGCTGGCGCTGACCGAGCGGGCAGAGCAGGGAGAACGCGCGATCGAGGCGATGCGCGCGGAGACAGCGAAATCGATCAACGATGCGGCCGCGAAACAGCAGCTCTCGCAAGGAGACTATCTCTCAGCGGCGAAAGCGCTCGAATTACAGCTGGCCGACATACGCAAACAGCTGCACCGAATCGCACAAGCCTTCAATACAGCCGACCAAGCGGCCGCACTGCAAGCGATCAGCCGTGAAGTCAGCGGGCTGCGCAGCCAGCTCGCCGCTTCCCGCACACAGCTGGGAGACTGCTATCGAGCATACGAAGCCGCCCTGCTGCAGCGCTGCCGGCGAGCCGCAGACAAGCTTCGTCAGCGGCCCGCCTTCGCATCGATGCTCTGGAGCAGGTCTCGAATCTCCACCAGGAGCGACTGATCCCCGCCAGCCCCGCTTGAAGGCGGCGGCGCGGCTGTTGGCGTTTCGGTGATCTTGTCGCGCTCGCGCAGGATGGCGTCGCGAAACTCGACGGCATCGATGATGCCAATCAGATTGCCCTCCGCCGAGGCGCTGGAGCCGGCCTGGCCGGCGGTCTCGACCCGAATCCCGCGCAGACCGTACATCCGCATCAGCGGGTCGTCGTGGAGGCGGATATCGGTGATGCGGTCGAGCGGGATCGTGCTTTCCTTGCGGAAGTAGACGCCCATCCGCACTTCGAGAGCACGGGTGGTGAGGCGCGCGGAGAGTCGGTCGAAGGCTTTGGGTGCGTAGCTGATGCTGAACAGCAGCCAAAACGGGATGAAGGGGATGCCGACAACGGTGATCAGCATGATCAGCGAGACCAGCGCCCGTACATAGCCCATGACGCGCGGGTCGAACTCAGCCTCGCGGACGGCGGCGCCGGTTGGTGATGCCATGACGTAGTCTCCAATCTCCGGAGCCGCGCGGCTGGCGCCGCTCAATTGGAGCAGAAGGTAGCGCAGCAGCCGCACTCGCCGCATCGGGCGCAGCGCCCAGCAGCTCCTATGACTGGGGTGCCGGCGGAGAGCGGATCAATCAGCTGCCGGCCGACCCGCCGCAGTCGTCGGAGCAGATCCTGCATCCCGAGAAGCTGGCGGCGCGCGCGCCGCCGATTGACGCCTCGCGCTTGGCCGAGCTGCGGCAGCACGTGTTTCAACCGCGCGAAGCGCCCTCGACTGCGACGATGGGCGAGAGCTATCTGAGCAACCTGATCGCCCTGGCCGCACAAGATCCCGAGCGGGCCGCGGCGGCCGCCGCCGGCTGGGGCAGCGGCGAGCTGGCTGTCTGGTCGATGGTCGATGAGCGGCGCATCACCGCGGCCGTCTGGCTCCTCGCCTCAACCGATCGGCGCAGCGCTGACGAGATTATCCGCGCTCTGCTTGACCTGGAGGCGGAGCCGGGCTGGTGGTCCACGCCTGTGCGGTGGTGGCCGTAGACTCAGGATGATCCCGATCAACCGACTGCGGTGAGGAGCGGCAGACGATGCCCGTCGATCAAACGCGCGAATCGTGGAAGCCCGGCCAAGACTGGCAGGGGGCGGTGGACGAGATCGAGTACATTAAAACGCTGGCCCGCGAGATGGGCGGGCCGGAGCGGATTGCGCGCCAGCACCGCGGCGGGCGCTACACGATTCGCGAGCGGATCGAGAAGTTCCTCGATCCCGGCTCGTTCTTCGAGGCCGGCCCGCTGGTCGGTGCGTATGAGTACGACCACGACGGCAATCTGCGCGATTTCACGCCCGGCGCGTTCGTGATGGGGATGGGCGCGATCGAAGGCCGCAGCATCGTGATCGGCGGCGACGACTTCACGATCTCGGGCGGCAGCCCGCACAACGTCTCCAAGGGCGCTGCGCAGTTCGCGACGCCCTTCGCAACCCAGTACGGGCTGCCCTACGTGCAGCTGATCGAAGGCGTGGGGCACAGCGCCAAGCGCGACGAAGAAGAGGGGCGGATGGCGCTGCCCGGCGGCCAGACCTGGTGGCGGCACATCCAGATGCTGAACAAGGTGCCGGTCGCGGCCGGGATCATGGGCTCGGTGGCCGGCGCGCCGGCCGCGTTTGCGCTGCTTTCGCACTTCACCGTGATGGTCAAAGGACAGTCCCAGATCTTCCCCTCAGGCCCGCCCGTGGTGCGCCGGGCGATCGGCGAGACGTTCAACAAAGAGGAGCTGGGCGGCTCCGCGGTGCACGTACACCAGAGCGGACAGGTCGATAACGAGGCCGAATCGGAGGAGGACGCCTTCGACCAGATCAAGCAGTTTCTCTCCTATCTGCCCAACACCACCGGCGAGGTCGCGGAGCGGGTTGAGACCGGCGACGACCCGCAGCGGCGCGTCGCGGAGCTGCTGCGGATCATCCCCGAGAACCGCAAGCGCGCCTACGACCCGCGCAAGCTGGTGCGGCTGGTCGTGGATAACGGCCGCTTCTTCGAGATGCGCCCGCACTGGGGCGGGGCGATCATCACCGGCTTCGCGCGGATCGGCGGCTACAGCGCCGGCGTGGTGGCCAGCGATCCGCTGGTGATGGCGGGCGCGATGAACGGCGACGCCGCCGACAAGTTCACACACTTCGTCGACCTCTGCGACGGCTTCAATCTGCCGATGGTGATCTTCCTCGATATGCCCGGTTTCATGCTCGGCTCGATGGCCGAGCAGCAGGCCACGATGCGGCGCGGCACGCGGGCGCTGATCGCGGCCTATGAAGCGCAGGTGCCGAAAGTCGAGTTCAATATCCGCAAGTCCTACGGAGTGGCGGCCGATGCGCCGAACAGCATGGGCGAGCCGCTGGGCGTGAACATGCGCTTCGGCTGGCCGGCCGGCGAATGGGGCGGCATTCCGATCGAGGGCGGCGTCGCGGCCGCCTACAAGCGGGAGATCGAGAACGCTCCGAACCCCGAGGCGCACCGCGAGATGATCGAACAGCGGCTGCTGCGGCTGCGCTCGCCGCTCAAGGCGGCGCACAACTTCGATGTGATCGATCTGATCGACCCGCGCGAGACGCGGCGAATCGCCTTCCGCTTCATCGAGGCCGCGCAGCCGATGCTGAAGCGTCTGGCGGAGCGCCCGAAGCGAATCATTCGGCCCTGAGCACGTGCTGACCTTCGACGACCTCACACCCGGACTGCGCCTCGAGGGCCTGGCCTCCGGCGGCCCGGCCACGCTGCTGGCCGTCGAGCGGCGCAGCGCCAACGCCGTCTCGCTCACCTACCGCGACGAAGCCAGCGGAGAGCCGCATAACGAAGTCTTCTTCCGCACCGACCTGCAGCGCCTGCGCTCGCTCGAGGGCGGCTACACCTGGACCTTCGACGCCGACGCCGCCCTCTTCCAGCACGCCGCCGAGGCGCAGCGGATCCGCTTTGCGCACCAGTTCGACCCGCGCCTCGCCGTGCACATCTCCGATGTCGAGCCGCTGCCGCACCAGATCGCAGCGGTCTATGACGACATGCTGCCGCGCCAGCCGCTCAAGTTCCTGCTCGCCGACGACCCCGGGGCGGGCAAGACGATCATGGCCGGGCTGCTGATCCGCGAGCTGATCCTGCGCGGCGACGTCGAGCGCTGCCTGATCGTGACCCCGGCCAACCTCGCTGAGCAGTGGCAGGACGAGCTGCAGACCAAGTTCGAACAGAACTTCGAGATCGCCAGCCGCGCGATGCTCAACGACTCGGCCTCCGGCAACCCTTTCAACGACCACGATCTGCTGATCGGGCGGATCGACCTGCTCAAGCAGGAGGACGCCCTGCAGCTGCTGCAAAGCGCGGACGAGTGGGACCTGATCGTCGTCGATGAGGCGCACAAGATGAGCGCGCACCGCTACGGCAACCGGGTGAACACCAGCCAGCGCTACCGGCTGGGCCTCGAACTGGCCGAGAAGACGCGCCACTTCCTGTTGATGACGGCGACCCCGCACTCCGGCAACCAGGACGATTTTCAGCTCTTCATGCGCCTGCTCGACGCCGACCGCTTCGAGGGGCTGGCGCGGGGCGCGCAGGCGCCGCCGGCCGACGCCTCCGACCTGATGCGCCGCGTGCTCAAAGAGCATCTGACCGACTTCGACGGCAGCAAACTCTTCCCCGAGCGGATCGCCAGCACCGTCAACTACGACCTCTCGGAGGCCGAACTCGAGCTCTACGAGGCGGTCACCCAGTACGTACGCGAGGAGATGAACCGCGCCGACAAGCTGCTCACCGGACAGCTCGGCCGGCGGCGCAACGCGGTCGGCTTCGCGCTGACGATCCTGCAGCGCCGCCTCGCTTCCTCGCCGGCCGCGATCCACAAGTCGCTCGAGCGCCGCCTGGGGCGGCTCAAACAGCGCCTCAGCGATCTGCGCAGAATCAGCGAAAACGAGGACCTGCAGCGCGCGCTCCAGAGCGATCTTCCGCTCTTCGCGCTCGGCGGCGGCGGCTCCGATCAGGACATGCGCGAAGACCTCGAAGACCTCGAGGAACGCCCCGAGGAGGAGCTCAGCGAGCTGCTCGACCTGGCCAGCGCGGCCGGCTCGATCGAGGAACTCAAGCACGAGGTGGACGAACTGAAGCGGCTCGAGCGGCTCGCCAACAAGGTCCGCCGCTCCGGCGACGACCGCAAGTGGGAGCAGCTCTCCACCGTGCTCGACTACGGCGAGATGTTCGACGCGCGCGGCGCCCGCCGCAAGCTAGTCATCTTCACCGAGCACCGCGACACGCTCGACTACCTCGTCGGGCGGATCCGCACCAAGCTGGGCCGCGGCGGCGAGGCCGTCGTGGCGATCCACGGCGGCCTCCAGCGCGAGGCGCGCCAGAGCGCCCAGCACGCCTTCGTCAACGATCCCCGCGCGCTCGTGCTGGTCGCCACCGACGCCGCCGGCGAGGGCGTCAACCTGCAGCGCGCGCACCTGATGGTCAACTACGACCTGCCCTGGAACCCCAACCGGATCGAGCAGCGCTTCGGGCGGATCCACCGCTTCGGCCAGCGCGAAGTCTGCCACCTCTGGAACCTGGTCGCCCACCAGACGCGCGAAGGCGCGGTGCTCGAACGGCTGCTGCTCAAGCTCGAAGAGGAACGCAGCGCGCTTGGCGACCAAGTCTTCGATGTGCTCGGCGAGGCATTCACCGAAGTCTCCCTGCGCGACCTGATGATCGACGCGATCCGCTACGGCCAGAGCGATGAGGCGCGGGCCAAGGCCGCCGAGCAGATCGAGCTGCGCTGGAACCACGATGACCTCAAGCAGCTCGTCGACGAGCGCGCGCTCGGCTCCACCACGATCTCGCCCGACGACGTGCACGCGATCAAGGCGGAGATGGACCGCGCCCAGGCGCGGCGGCTCGTGCCGCACTACATCGAGCAGTTCTTCATCCAGGCCTTTCGGGTGCTGGGCGGGCGGATCACGGCGCGCGAGGCGGGCCGCCACGAGATCACGCGCGTGCCCCCCAGCCTGCGCCGCGCCGGCCCCGGCGGCCGCCGCGCGCGGCCCGCAGAGCGCTACGAGCGGGTCTGCTTCGACCGCGCCCAGCGCAGCATCGAGGGCCGTCCGCAGGCCGCCTTCCTCGCGCCCGGCCACATCCTGCTCGACGCCCTCGTCGAGCGGCTGCTCCAGCAGCACGGCGCCCTGCTCACGCGCGGCGCGACCCTCGTCGACCCCAGCGAAGAGGCCCAGAGCGTCCGCGCGATGGTCGCGATCGAAAACGAAATCCACGACGGCCGCAGCACCAGCCGCGGCGGCCGGCACACCGTCTGGCGCAGCATCGATTACGTCGAGATCGATGAGCAGGGCAAGGTCGTGCGGGCCGGGCCGGCGCCCTACCTCGATTACCAGCCGGTGCCCGAGCAGCAGCGCGCACGCGCCGCCGAGATCGCAAACGCAGACTGGCTGCGCGGCGCGGCGCTCGAATCGATCGCCGTCGACTACGCCCTCGAGAATCTCGTGCAGCCCAATCTGGAGCAGCTGCGCGGGGACAACAGCGCGCTGCTCGACAAGATCGAGCGCGAAGTCAACCAGCGGCTGCGCGCCGAGATCGCCTACTGGGACCGCCGCGCGCACGAGATCAAGCAGCGGGAGCTGCAAGGCCAGCGGCCCAAACTCAACTCGGCCAACGCCCGCCGCCGCGCCGACGAGCTCGAAGCGCGGCTGCAGGCGCGCCGCGCCGAAATCGGCCTCCAGCGCCGCCTCCAGCCCCAGAACCCGCGCATCGTCGGCGCCAGCGTCGTGATCCCCGCCCACATGCTCGAGCCCGGCCGGCCCGCGCCCGACCCCAGCGACCGACGGCGGATCGAGCAGATCGCGATGCAGGCCGTGCTCGAATACGAGCACAGCCGCGGCCGCGAGCCCACAGACGTCAGCGCCGAGCAGCTCGGCTGGGATATCCAGAGCAGCAGCCCCGACGGCGCAATCCGCTACATCGAAGTCAAAGGCCGCCGCGCCGACGCCGACAGCATCACCCTCACCCGCAACGAGCAGCTCCAGGCGCTCAACCTGGGCGAAAAGTTCTGGCTCGCTGTGGTCCACGTCGAAGGACAGCAGCACGCCCCGCCGATCATGAAGCAGGGCCCCTTCGAGGAAGAGTTCAGCCGCGGGCTGATCAACAGCAGCTTCAACATCGCCAAGCTGATGGAAGACGCCGCCCCCTACAAGGCGCAGCGATGACCGCAGCGGCCCCCTACCGCCGCAAGCTGATCGAGACGGCGATCCCGCTCGACGCGATCAACCGCGAATCGGCGCGCGAGAAGTCGATCCGCCACGGCCACCCCTCCACCCTGCACCTCTGGTGGGCGCGCCGACCCTTAGCCGCCTGCCGCGCGGTGATCTTCTGCTCGCTGATCGACGACCCCGGCGAGGAGGGCGTTCCGCTGGCGCTCCTAGAGCAGATCGATGACCTACCGGCGCCCAACCCGCTGCCGGCCGACTGGGGCGCACTCGACGCAGCGGAACAGCGCCGCAGGCGGCTGTTCCGCTTCATCGAGACCTTGGTCAAGTGGGAATCGACCACCGACGAGCAGGTAATCGGGACCGCCCGCGAGCTGATCCTGGCCGCCACCGATGGCAACCCACCGCCGCTGCTCGACCCTTTCTGCGGCGGCGGCTCGATCCCGCTCGAAGCCCAGCGCTTGGGTCTTGAGGCCTACGCCTCAGACCTCAACCCAGTCGCAGTGCTGATCACCAAGGCGCTGATCGAGTTGCCGCCAAAGTTCGCAGGCCTACCCCCCGTCAATCCAGACGCGCGCGGCGAGTTGGGCGCTGATGCCGATTGGCAGGGCGCCGCCGGCCTCGCCGCCGACGTGCGCTGGTACGGCGAATGGATGCGCGAGCAGGCTTGGGAGCGGATTGGACACCTCTATCCGAAGGGGCCCAACGGGGAGACGGCGATTGCCTGGTTGTGGGCGCGCACGGTCGCTTGCCCGAACCCGGCCTGCGGGGCGGAGATGCCGCTGGTGCGGTCGCTTCAGCTCTCGAAGAAGCGCGGGCAGCAGGCTTGGGCGCATCCGGTCGTCGAGAGCAAGTTGGTGCGGTTTGAGGTGCGGGGCGATCAGGCACCGCCACTGGATGGTACGGTCAGCCGCCAGGGCGCGGTTTGCATAGCCTGTGGAACGGCTGCGCCGTTCCGCTGGATTCGCGAGCAGGGGCAGCAGGTCGGGCTGGGCGAGCAGTTGATGGCGGTGGTTGAAGCAGGCGATCGGCGCCGAGTGTACCGCAATCCTCAACCACAAGATACAGATGCTGCCGTAACACCACTCCCCAACACGAACGGCATTGACATCGACATCGTCGGCAGCAGCCAACGCACGAGACAGTACGGCATGGACTTGTTCTCAGACCTCTTCACCCCCCGCCAGCTCACAGCGCTAACGACCTTCAGTGATCTGGTTGGAGAGGCGCGTCAACTGGCATTGAGACATGCGTCAGAAGCAGATATTATAGCCGAGTCGCCGAGTCGCCGAGTCGCCGAGTCGC
>CAYFZI010000053.1:0-14050 GCA_964347635.1 uncultured Dehalococcoidia bacterium | reverse complement strand
GGACATCGGCGTGTCCGAATCAGACTTCGAGCTGACGAATGTTCCGATCGCCATGACCGTGCGCGTACCCGATTTGGACGGCGACCGCTACAATCGGGGCAGCTGGTACGTGCCGGTACCTTGGCCCGGCGAACGGGTGACCGTACTGGTCCACGGGGACCTGTACGGCGCAAACCGCGTTGTGAAGGTGCCTGCGGCGTCACTCAGCGCCAGGGCCGACCTGTCCCAGACTGCGGTCGGCGCGACGCTGGTGAGCAATCACCTCGACGGCGATCTGCCCACGGTGATGGCGATCTGGCGCCAGATAGAGGGCGTCACCCACTACGAGGTGGAGTACACCTTCCGAACCCGTTCGGCCAATCAGCGCCTGACGAAGGTGACCCGCGCAGTGGCGCGCAGCCAGATCAGCGACAAAGAGCACGGCCAGGGAACCCAGACGGGGCAGACGCACTACGAGTACGAAGAGTTCGACGCCGTCTGGGATCAGCATCCGAACGCGACGGTGTTGAACGCTCTGGACAACGACGCCTTCGGCGACGTGGGTCAGACGGATCACGGCAAATGGATGGGCGCGTTGACCACTCTGGGCAAGCTGCTTGAGGGCGCGGAAGGCTGGGACGAGAGCGCAGTCACGGATGCCGGCATCACTCAGTCTCTGAGCAGGGGCCGGAACATGCTCGGCGTCCGGCTTCGCCCGATGCTGGCCTGCGCCGTCTACGACAACAACACAAGCGATCTCTGCTCTGAAAACTCCACGCTGGCGGGGCCCCTGGCCGTTGCGGGGCAGAAGAGCCGGGTCACCTACGTGAGGTTCAGGGGCGCCGACGTGCATGCGTGGTTCAACTCGCTCGGCTACCTTGCCACTCCCTAGCAGCGCTGCCGGCAGGGCCGGCCTCCGCGAGAACGGAACGAGGGCCTGCGGCCCCGGATTGCCCGGGGCCGCAGGTCGTTCCGCGTCTGGAGCGCCGCGCCGCCGCCCGCCCGGCGCGCTCTAGTGCATGCTGTAGTCTGCCGAAAACTGATCGCGGAGCATCATGGCCATTCCCCTGCGTCAATCCTTCGAAGTCGGCAAATACGTGCTCGGGCAGCGGCTGCGCGGCGTCGAGCGCTACCCGCTGGTGCTGATGCTCGAACCGCTGCTGCAGTGCAATTTGGAGTGCGCCGGCTGCGGCAAAATCCAGCACCCGACAGAGATCCTGCGCCGCCGCCTCTCGCCCCAGCAGTGCTGGGATGCGATTGAGGAATGCGGCGCGCCGGTCGTCTCGATCGCCGGCGGCGAACCGCTGATTCACCGCGAGATCGGTGAGATCACGCGCGGCTACGTCGCGCGGCGCAAGTTCGTCTACCTCTGCACCAACGCGCTTCTGCTCGAACGCAAGCTCGACCAGTTCGAGCCCAGCCCCTACCTCACCTTCTCCGTGCACGTGGACGGGCTCGAAGACGACCACGACCGCTCCGTCTGCCGCGACGGCGTTTGGGATGTTGCCGTTCGCGCCATCTCTGCCGCCAAAGCGCGCGGCTTCCGCGTCACCACGAACAGCACCTTCTTCCTCGGCGCGGACCCGAAGCGGATCCGCGCGATGTTCGATCGGCTGACCGAGCTGGGCGTCGACGGCCTGATGATCTCGCCCGGCTACCCCTACGAAAAAGCGCCCGACCAGGAGCATTTCCTGGCCCGCAGCCAGACCAAAGCGCTCTTCCGCGAGATCCTCGCCGACCCGCCCGAGCACTGGACGTTCAACCACTCCCAGCTCTTCCTCGACTTTCTCAAGGGCGAGATCGAATACGACTGCACGCCCTGGGGCAATCCCACCCGCACCGTTTTCGGCTGGCAGCGCCCCTGCTACCTGATGGACGAGGGCTACGCCGAAACCTTCCGCGAGCTGATCGAGGAGACCGAGTGGGAGAACTACGGCGTCGCCAGCGGCAACCCCAAATGCGTCGATTGCATGGTTCACTCCGGCTATGAAGCGAGCGCGGTGATCGACGCCAGCAGCAGCATCAAGCGCGGCATCCGCGCCTTCACCGCCGCGATCCGCTAACCCACCGCTCCAGCCGCCCCCTGCCCGCGGGGGAGGCGTCGCAGGCAGAGGGGCCCGCGCCCCTACACCAGCCGGAAGCGCACCCCGCAGAGCATCACCAGCGTCTCATCGTCGGAGACGGCGAGCTCATGCTCGCGCGCGGCCCGAATGATGTGCGGCCGATCGACCGCCTGCACATCGAGCCCGCCAAGCCCGTCGCCGCGTCCGTCGGCTGCTTCGACAAAGCGCAGCTCTGCATCGTCGAGCGCAATCGCGGCGGCGCCGGCGGCGCTGCGCTCCAGCGGCCGCTGCAGCACCTCCGACCAGCGCGCGGCCATCGCCTGCGGATCTTCGGCCTGCAGCTCGGCGGCGGTCATTCGGCTGATCACCCGGCTGCGCCGCGCCGGCAGCCAGCTCGGGCCGGCCGGCGACCAGGGGCCGTCCACGTCCTCATCACCGGTGTTCCAGCGCAGCTCCGCAATCGCGCCCGGCACGTCCTTCGGATGCAGCTGAATCCCGTCCGTCTGCTCATTCGCAGAATCGGCGATCAGGCGGATGCCCAGCTCGGACACATGCGCGCGCCGCGCCGCGATATCGCCGCACTGCATGATCACCATGTAGCCGCCGTCGCCGCCGCGGCGCTGCAGATAGCGGCCGCCGGCCGTGCCGGGCCGCAGCGGCGAGACGACCTCGAGAAACGAGCTGCCAATCGGCATCAGAAAGTTGTGCAGCCCGAACCTTCCCACGCCCTCGTCGCGGAAACAGATTTCCAGCCCGAAGACGCCGCGCAGCTGCGCTTCGATCGTGTCGAGATCCTCCGCCACCAGGCAGATCTGCCGCATCCGCAGCATCGGATCCTCCATTCCTGTCCTCACTGTTCCGCCGCTGAGCCGCTCGGCAGCTCAGCGGCCCTTGAAGACGGGTTTGCGTTTTTCGATGAAGGCGTTGCGGGCCTCGGCCGAATCCTCGCTCAGGCCGAGCCGCCGCATCCGGTCGGCCTCGCGGCGCAGCGCTTCGGAGAACGGAATTGCGAAGGCGTCGTTGAGGTTCGCCTTGATCTGGCCGATCGCCAGCGGGTGCGAGTCGCGCAGCTGCTCGGCGACCGCCCGCACCCCCGTCATCAATTCGTCCGCCGCGAACACGCCGTTGGCGAGGCCGAGGCGCAGCGCCGTCTCCGCGTCGACCCGCTCGGGCAGCAGATACATCTCCCGCGCCCGCCCCAGGCCGACCAGCCGCGGCAGCGTCCAGGTGCCGCCGAAGTCGCCGGAGACGCCGACCTTGAGGAAGGCGGTGTAGAGGTAGGCCGATTCGGACATGTAGCGCAGGTCGGCCGCGAGGGCGATCGAGCAGGCGGCGCCGGCCGCGCCGCCGTTCAGCGCGCAGATCGTCGGCTTGGCCATTTCGTGCAGCAGCAGCGCGGTGCGCTCAAAATAGTTCAGGCTGCCGATGCTCGCCTCCAGGTTCGCCTCGACGCCCGTCCCGTCCTTCAGGTCGCCGCCCGCGCTGAACAGCCGTCCGGCGCCGGTCAGCACCACGACCCGCACATCGGAGTCCGCCGCGCCGGCCTCGGTCGCTTCGCGCAGCTCGCGCAGCAGCGTTCCGTTCAGCGCGTTCAACCGCTCCGGGCGGTTCAGCGTGATCGTCGCGATCTGGTCTTCCACCTCGTACAACAGCGTCTCGTACACGCGGCCTCCGTTCTGCATCCGTCTTGCGGCTGTCTTGCGGCGCATGCTACCCGCACACGACGCACAATCCGCTCACGTGCGACACTAGCCGCAGCCATGACCACGCCGACCAGCCTGCGCCTCGCAATCGTTGCCGCGCTGCCCTCCGAAGCGGCCGCCGCGCTGCCCGGCCGCAGCCTGCTGACCTCCGACCGCACGCTCAGCGTTGTCAGCGGCCCCGGGCTGGCCGCCGCGCGCATCTCGGCCGATGAGCTGTTGGAGACGCAGCCGGTGAGCGCCGTGCTCAGCGTCGGCGTTGCCGGCGGTCTGCAGCCCGAGCTGCGCTGCGGCGGCATCATCATCACCGAGCGCGTCCTGCGCCTGCACAGCGATGCGGCCTGGAGCAGCGACCAGCGCCTGCGCCTCATCATCCAGCGGGCGCTCCACGCGGCCAACACCCCCGCCGCGCTCGGCGACTCGCTGACATCGCCCCATGTGCTCGCCGGCGCCGCCGAAAAATCCGCCGCCGCCGGCAGCGGCGCAGCGATCGTGCAGATGGAGGACGCTGAATGGGCCGAGGCCTGCGCCGAGCGGGGCGTGCCCTTCTGCGCGCTGCGCAGCGTGATCGACGCGGTCGACGAGGACGTGCCGGCGGAGCCCGCGGCCTGGGCGCGGCGGCCCAACCCGCTCGTGATCGCGGCGGCGCTCGCCCGCCGCCCGGCGCTCGCCCCCGAGCTGCTGCGGCTGCGGCTCAACCTGCACCGCGCGCTGCGCGCGCTCGAACAGGCGCTGCTGCCCGTCATCCCCGCGCTCGACGCCGAGCTGCAGTGAAACTGGCGCTGGTCACCGGCGCGACCGGCTTCATCGGCGCGCACATCATCCGCGCGGTGCTCGCGAGCGGCGCCGCAGCCCGCGCGCTCGCGCGTCCGCGCAGCGACCGCGCCAACCTCGCAGGCCTGGATGTCGAAATCGTCGAGGGCGACCTCGCCGACCCCGATTCGCTCGACCGCGCGCTGCGCGGCGTCGACACCCTTTTCCACGCTGCCGCGCGCTACGACCTCTCGCGCCGAGCCGCGCGCAGCGTCTGGCGCGTCAACGTGCTGGGCACCGAGCGGCTGATGCGCGCCGCGCTGCGCCATCAGCTCGACCGCATCGTGCACACTTCCTCCGTCGCCGCTGTCGGCTCGAGCGGCAGCATCGCCGATGAGCGTCAGTGGGCCCATCACAAAGACGCGCCCGGCCCCTATGAACGCTCAAAAGTGATCAGCGAACGCCTCGTCCACCGAATGATCGCCGCCGAGGGTCTGCCTGCCGTCGTCGTGCTGCCCACTGCCCCGATCGGCCCGCTGGATCGCAAACCAACCCCGACCGGGCGGCTGATCGCCGATGCCGCGCGCGGCCGCATGCCGGCCTACATACGCAGCGCTGGGCTGAACATCGTGCATGTCGCCGATGTTGCGCGCGGGCACCTGCTCGCCGCTGAGCGCGGCCGCATCGGCGAGCGCTACATCCTCGGCCACGCCGAGGGCAACCTGACGCTGCGCCAGATCATCGCGCGCGCCGCCGCGGCAGCCGGCGCCGCGCCGCCGGCGGCGGCGATCCCCTGGCCGCTGGCCTACGCCTGGGCCGCCGCCGATGAAGCCGCCGCCGCACTCGCCCGCCGCACCCCGCGCGCCACCATTGCCGGCGTCCGCATCAGCCGCCGCCGCCAGTGGTACGACGTCCGCAAGGCGATCAACGAACTCGGCCTGCCGCAGACAGATACCGCAAAGGCGTTCGCCGACGCCGCGGCATGGTTTGTACCTGAAGAAGCCCCCGCCTAGCCGGCCCAGCCGCCCAGCTCCAAGACACGCCGTTCCCGCCCCCCTCTAGCTGCAGCCGCGGCGCGGCAGGACCGCGGCAGGCGCGGGGCTATGATGCGGCGGCAGCGAGTGAAGCGAGCGGCGCGCGGAAACGAGCGCGGGAAGGACTGAGCGTCGATGCCCACTGCCCTGATCACCGGCGCCAACAGCGGCATCGGCCTGGCCGCCGCTGAGGAGCTGAGCCGGCGCGGCTGGCACGTCGCCTTGACCGCGCGCGACCCGCGGCGCGGCGCGCAGGCGCTGGAGCGGGTCCGCGCCGCCGCGGACGGCGGCGCGCAGCTGCTCCAGCTCGACCTGGCCAGCTTCGACTCGGTGCGCGCCTGCGCCGCCGACGCGCTCGAACGGCTGCCCCAGATCGACGTGTTGATCAACAACGCCGGCATCAACGTCTCCGAGCGCAAGATCACCGCCGACGGGATCGAGCGCACCCTCCAGGTCAACCATTTCGGCCATTTCCTGCTCACCGCGCTGCTGCTCGAGCGTCTGCTTGCATCCAGCGATCCGCGCGTGATCAACGTCAGCTCGATGCTGCATCAGCGCGCCGACGGCGTGCCGCTCGACGACCTGCAGCTAGAGCGCCGCTGGGGGCGCTTCTACCCCTACGCGGCCTCGAAGCTGGCCAACGTTCTGTTCACCCGCGAGCTGCAGCGGCGCTGCGGCGGACAGGGGCTGACCAGCATTGCGGTGCATCCGGGCGGCGTGCGCTCGCAGCTCGGCGGCGACGGCGATCTGCGCGGTCTCTTCGGCTTCGTCTGGCGCGCCGCGCAGATCTTTCTGCTGTCGCCGCAGCAGGGCGCGGCACCGGTTATCGCCGCCGCCGCTGACGCGGATATGCGCAACCTCGGCGGCGCATACTTTCACCGCAGCAAGCACAGGGCGCCCAGTGCAGCGGCGCAGGATGCGGACGCCGCCGAAGCGCTCTGGCGGGTCAGCTGCGAGGTGACTGGAGCAAGCTTCCCGGCATTCGACGGGGCGCCGCGGTGACCGCGATCAACACGCGCGCGGAGCTGCTCGCAGCGCTGCGTGCAGACGCGCAGCGGCTTCCCGAGCTCGCCGCCGCCATCGCCGAGCGCGACCTCACCCGCGGCGTCTACGAACACGGTTGGTCGGCCCGCCAGCTGCTCGCCCACCTAGCGGCGATCGAGTGGACCTATCCGCGCCTGATCGAGCAGGCCCGCACGCCGCGCGACCAAGCGGGCTCGGGCGGCGAGGGCTTCGATATGGACGCCTACAACCACCGCCAGGTCACCAGACGCGCCGAGGCGGCGATCGGCGAACTGCTCGAAGAGTTCGCGCGAAACCGCCGGGCCACGATCGCCGCCGTCAGCGCCGCCGAAGACGACCTGCTCAACCGCCCCATCCGCTCCGCCGGCGGCGCCAGCGGCACGCTGCTCCAAGTGCTCGCCAACGTGGCCGTCGCGCACGTCCGCGGACACCTCCGCGACCTTGAGTCGGCGGCGCTTCAGACAGGCAGTAGGTAGACGGACAACTGTCTCGCCGTGTCCACCTGGCGTATCCAGCATCACGTGCAGATCCGAATCTGGATCCGCACCGACAAGCGCTCTTCCAAGAAGGGTGATGCTGGCCGGCCGCAGCTGGTCAATGAGTACGACCAGAGAGTACGACCAGGCGACACCTGTATGTGTTTTGATACTCGCTGATCAGCTGCTGGCGGGCGTAACGCTCTGATTGGCCCGCCTCGAACAGGGGCGTCCGCCCAGCCGCCACTGGAGTATGGTCGTCCTCCGCTGCCTCACTCATGCCATTTGGGTGCTGAGCGGCGATCGCCCTGCGCAGCCTGCGCTTGCCTCCCCTGCTCGTGCGCACGCTTCGCCTTCTCGATCCGCTCGAACCAGCCAGACTTAGGCGGTTTCGGTTCTTTCAGCGCGCGGTTCGACTCTGCCATGGCGGCTTCCTTCCGGTGCATACCGCGATCATGCCATAAACCCGCGACTCTGCCGCTACTGGCGCGGCAGGCCGAGGCCGCGCGTGGCGATGATGTTGCGCTGGATCTCGCTCGTGCCGGCGGCGATGGTGCTCGGCACGCTCGACATGTAGGAGCGGCCCAGGCGCGCTGCGAGCGGCGCGGCCGAATCCTCAGGATCGATCCGCTGCGAGGCGAGGCCGATCATGTTCACCCCGAAGCGCGCTACCCGCTGGCCCAGCTCGCTGCCGAACATCTTCGACATCGAGGCCTCGTGGTTGGGCACCAGGCCCTTGCTCTGCATATCCACGACGCGGTAGGAAATCAGCCGCGAAATCTCCGACTCGATCGCCAGGTTGGCGAGGCCGTTGCGGACGCCCGGGTCGTCGATCAGGTTCGCGCCGCCGCGGCGGCCGGACTGCCCGCCGGCGTACTCGGACATCAGCTCGATGCTTTTGCGCGCCGTCGCCGACCACTGCACGCCGGAGCGTTCGAAGTCGAGCAGCGTCGCCGCGACGTACCAACCGCGGTTGTACTCGCCCAGCATGTTGCTCGCGGGCACCCGCACATCGGTGAAATAGACCTCGTTGAAGCCGTGCTCGCCGAGCATGTTGATCAACGGCCGCACCTCGATGCCCGGTGTGTGCATATCGAGCAGGAAGTAGGAGATGCCGCGGTGCTTGGGCGCTTCGGGATCGGTGCGCGTGAGCACATGGATCCAGTCCGCGTGGTGTGCGCCGGAGGTCCAGATCTTCTGCCCGTTGATCACGAAATCGTCGCCGTCGCGGACGGCGCGCGTCTGCAGGCCGGCCAGGTCGGAGCCGTTGCCCGGCTCGGAGAAGCCCTGCGCCCAGTAGGACTCGGCGTTGGCGATGCGGGGCAGGTGCTCTTGGCGCTGCGCCTCGGTGCCGTGCAGCATCAGGCAGGGGCCGACCATCGAGATACCCTGCCCGCCCGCGCCGGGCGCGCCGCGGTAGGCCGCCTCCTCGCGGTAGATCGTCTGCTGAATGTGGCTGGCGCCGCGGCCGCCGTATTCGGTCGGCCAGGCCATCGTCAGCCAGCCTTTGCTTGCCGCCCGCTTCTCGAACGCCCGCTCCGCCTCATACTGCGAGTCGTCGCCCGGCACGCTCGCGCCCTCCGGCGGCAGCCAATTCTCGTCGATGAAGCCCACAACCTCGCTGCGGAACGATTCGTCCTCGGTGGTGAATTTGTAGTCCATGACCGCCTTCTCACAGTCTGCAAGCCGCGCGCTCCAAGCCGCGCGGCGCCGAGCCGCGTTGCGGAGCGAGTATAGCCGCCGCCCGCCCGCCTCTGCCCTCAGTACCCTGAGCGCATGGCCTCCTGGGATGCGATCGTGATCGGGGCCGGCCCGGCCGGGGCGACCGCCGCACGGCGGCTGGCCGCGGGCGGCGCGCGCACGCTGCTGCTCGAAAAGCAGCCGCTGCCCCGCTACAAAGCCTGCGGCGGCGGCGTGCCCGTGCGCACCGCTGCGCTGCTCGGCATCGAGATCGAGCCCGTCAGCGAGGCCCTCGTGGACACGATCGAAGTGAGCCGTTTCGGCCAAACCTGGTTCCGTAAGCGATCGCCCCGGCCGCTCGCCGCGATGGTCATGCGCGGCCGCTTTGACGCGTACCTGGCCGACGCAGCCGCCGCGGCCGGCGCTGTGCTGCGCGACCGCTGCCCCGCGCAGCGCGTGATCGCGGGCGCCGACCGTGTGGAAGTCGAGACGCCGCAGGGGCGCCAGCGCGGCCGCTGGCTGCTGGCCGCCGACGGTGCGGCCGGAGTCAGCGCGCGCGAGTGCGGGATCCCCCTGAGCGGGGCGCGCAGCGCCGCCTACGAGCTGGAAGTGGCCGCGCCCGCCGCCGCGCTCGAGCGCTGGCGATCCACCGCCAATGTGGATGTCGGCTACCGGCCCTGGGGCTACGGCTGGGTCTTTCCGAAGCACCGCAGCCTCTCGATCGGGCTCGTCGCGGCGCCCGCGCACGGGCGCGATATCCGCCGCCGGGCGCGCCGTTACCTCGATCGGCTCGGCCTGGCCGATGCTGCGATCGAGCGCGTGGCCGGCCATCCGATCCGCTACCGCCGCAGCCCCGCAGCGCCCGCCGCCAACGGCTCGGCCCTGCTGCTCGGCGACGCGGCGGGCTTGGCCGACGAGTTCACCGCCGAAGGGATCGCCTACGCCGTCCACTCCGCCAATCTCGCCGGCGCCGCGATCCTCGCCGATGAGCGTTCCGCCGCCCGCGCGTACAGCGTCGCCATCAACACCCAGATCCAGCCCGAGCTGGACGCCGCCCGCACCATTTCACGGCTCTATTACTGGTGTCTGAACGCGTGGCCCGGGCTCGCCCGCCAAGCCTCCAACCTGATCGGCTATCTCTGGCGCGCGTTCTTCCGCGTGATGCGCGGCGAGAGCTCCTACGCCGCCGAGCTGGCCCGCCTGCCCGGCGGCGGCCTCGCCCAACGCCTGCTGACCGCCTCATGAGCGCCGTCAAACCGCTGCGGCCCAGCGCGATCATCAACCGACTCGTCAAAGAGGCGCCGCTCACACCCTGGCGGCCCAGCGGCGACCCGGTGGCCGAACTCGTCCTCACGCTGCTCTCGCAGAACACCTCCGACACCAACTCGGGGCGCGCCTTTCAGCAGCTGCTGGCCCGCTACCCCGATTGGGACGCGGTGCTCAACAGCGAGCCGAGCGAACTCGAAGAGACGATTCGCCCCGGCGGACTCGCGCCAACCAAAGCCGCGCGGATGCGCAGCCTGCTGACACAGCTGCGCGAGCGGCTCGGCCCCGGCTGGGACGCGGCGATCCTCGAAACGATGCCGCTCGCTGAGGCCAAGGCCTGGCTCGTCTCGCTGCCCGGCGTCGGCCCCAAGACCGCCGCCTGCGTGCTGCTCTTCTCGCTCGGGCGGCCGGCGCTGCCGGTGGACACTCACGTCCACCGCGTCAGCCGGCGGCTCGGGTTGATCGGCGCCAAGGTCAGCGCGGTCAAGGCGCACGACGCGCTCGAGGCGCAGCTGCCGGAGGCGCGTTACTACGACTTTCATGTGGCGCTGATTCGGCACGGCCGGCGCGTCTGCCATGCGCGCCGACCGCGCTGCAGCGACTGCGTGCTGCGCGACCGCTGCCCCAGCGCCGCCGACTTCGCCGCGGCGCTACCCTCCGCGCAGGAATAACACGACAGGAGCCCGCGATGCCGCTCGCCCCGATCCCGCTCGACCAGCTCAGCAAAGTCGGCCTTGGCGTTCAGCGCCCCGAGGATGTGGTCGTCTCGCGCGGGGGCCGCGTCTGGCTCTCCGACCAGGCCAGCGCCGCCGCCGAAGTGCTGCCCGACGGCTCGCTCAACCGCGTCGGCGACGCCGGCGGATCGCCCAACGGGATCAATATGGACCGCGAGGGGCGCATCATCATCGCCAACGTCGGCGGCCTCGACGGCGACAGCGGCACTGGGCCCGTGCAGCGGCTCAACACCGAGACCGGTGAGGTTGAAGTGCTCGCCGACAGCGTCGACGGCATCCCGCTGGTCGCATCCAACTACCCGCACATCGACTCTCAGGGTCGCATCTGGGTCACCCACTCCACCTCCCGCAGCGGCGAGAACGCCTTCTCCGGGCCGCCGGACGGCTTTCTCTTTCGGATCGAGGCGGACGGCTCGACCACGATGCTCGCGGCCGAGATCGAGTTCGCCAACGGGATCACGCTCGACCGGGCGGAGCAGCACGCCTACGTCTGCTCGACCACCGGCTGCAATGTGCTGCGCTTCCCGATCAACGCGGACGGCACGCTGGGGCCGCGCGAGCAATACGGCCCGCTGCTGGGCAAGAGCGTGGCCGACCTCGCCGCAATGCGCCCGCTCAACGCCGAACAGCGCGGCGAGCTGGGCCTGACCGACGGCTGCGGCTTCGATCAGGAGGGCAACCTTTGGGTCACCCTGCCGATGTCCAACAAGGTCGTCGCGATCACCCCCGACGGCGGCGTGGAGACGATCATCGCCGACCTCGAAGGCGTCATCATGCAGGCTCCGACCAACGTCAGCTGGGGCGGCGAGGACATGCGCGACCTCTACATCGGCAGTATCCGCAGCGACTACGTCGTCCACGCCCGCAGCCCAGTCCCCGGCGAGCCGCTGATTCACCAGCGCTAGCCGCGCCCGGCCGCCGTCGGCGGCGCGCATCTGCGATACTGCCACGCAGTACAGCATGGAGGCGGCGCTCCGTCCGCTGATGAACTGCCTGTGATGGACAGCCTGCAGAAGGGAAAATCAATGCATGATCTCGTCATTCGCAACGGGCTGGTGGTCGACGGGACGGGCGCGCCGGCGCGCCGTGCGGACGTGGCGATCGACGATGGGTTGGTCTCGATCGTCGGCGCCGTCGCTGAGGGCGGGCGCGAGGAGATCGACGCCGAGGGCCTGCTCGTGACGCCCGGCTTTGTCGACATTCACACCCACTTCGACGGGCAGATCACCTGGGACCCGCTACTCACGCCGTCGTTCTGGCACGGCGTGACGACGATCGTGATGGGCAACTGCGGGGTCGGCTTCGCGCCCGCCGCGCCCAATCGGCGCGAATGGCTGATTGGCCTGATGGAGGGCGTCGAGGACATCCCCGGCAGCGCGCTGGCCGAAGGCATGCAATGGGGCTGGGAATCCTTCCCCGAGTATCTGGACTTCCTCGAGACCGTGCCCAAGGCGATCGACATCGGCACGCAGGTGCCGCACGGCGCGGTGCGCGCCTACGTGATGGGCGAGCGCGGGGCGAAGAACGAGGACGCCAACCCCGAGGACATCGCGGAGATGGCGGCGATCGTGAAGGAAGGCATTGAAGCCGGCGCGCTCGGCTTTTCGACCTCGCGGACGCTCGCGCACCGCGCGATCGACGGCGAGCCGGTGCCCGGCACCTTTGCCGCCGAGGACGAGCTCTTCGGCATCGGCCGCGTGCTCGGCGAGCTCGGCACGGGCATCTACGAGGTCGCTCCGGCCGGCGTCACCGGCGACGACGCCAACGCGCCCGCGCTCGAAGTCGCCTGGATGCGCAAGCTCTCCAGCGAGATCAAGCGCCCGGTCACTTTCGCGATGGTGCAGCACGACAACGACCCCGAGGCCTGGCGGATGGCATTCGAGGCCTCGATCGAAGCGCTCGACGAGGGCGCCGAAATTTACCCGCAGGTCGCGGCGCGCGGGATCTCGCTGCTGTTGACGCTGCGCGGACGCCACCCCTTCATCCACTCGCCCGCCTACCGCGGGCTGGACGGGCTCGACTGGGCGGAGCGCGCCGAGCGGATGCGCGGCCCGCAGCTGCGCGCGCAAATTCTCAGCGAGGTCAGCTCGCCCGACGCCGCGCTCGGCTTCCTGATGTGGGACAAGCTCTACCCGATGAGCGACCCGCCCAACTACGAGCCTGAGCCGCAGGAGAGCCTGCAGGCCCGCGCCGACGCAGCCGGCCTGACGCCGCTCGAGTTTGCCTACGACTTCCTCAGCGAGGGCGCGGGCGAGAACGTGCTCTTCGCGCCGCTCTTCAACTACGCCAACGGCGACCTGGAACCGACCCGCGAGATGCTGCTGCACCCGCGCAGCGCAGTGGGGCTATCCGACGGCGGTGCGCACTGCGGCGTGATCTGCGACGCCGGCATGCCGACCTTCCTGCTCACGCACTGGACGCGCGATCGCGAGCGCGGCGAGAAGCTGCCGCTCGAATGGGTCGTCAAGCGGATGACCCGCGACACCGCCCAGCTCTACGGGCTCGGCGACCGCGGCGTGCTGCAGGCCGGCATGAAGGGCGATGTCAACGTGATCGATTACGTGGCGCTCCAGCTCGAGCGCCCGCAGGCCGTGCACGACCTGCCGACCGCAGCGATGCGCCTGATTCAGAAGTCGCGCGGCTATGTCGCCACCGTCGTCGCCGGCGAGGTGATCTCGCGCCACGGCGAAGAGACAGGCGCCCGCCCCGGCCAACTGATCCGCGGTGCGCGTTAGGGGGAAAGCAGGCCGGCCCAGAGAGCATGCGCCTCAGGGCGGCGGCTTTACGCTGCCGCCCAACGCTTGCTGCGCCGATTGCGGCAGCAGCTGTCACAGCTGTGATTGTGCTTGTCGCAGCATGCAGATCGGACGAGCCAACCGCCTGCGAGGAGGTCTGGGATCTTTTCGTTGCAATCGCCGAGCACGAACATTACGACACGCTCAGCGAACTTGACAGCATCCCCGCATCCGTCATCTCCGAATATCTCGCAGCTGGAAGGCAACAGCACCTGGAGCTGTGCGGCGACCGGCCTAATTTCCAGGTCGATATCTTGCGCCGCGAGCTGGTGAACCTCCTGGAACAGCTGGAGCGGGTTCCGTAACGTCTCTCCAACCAGGTTGACTGAACCGGCTGTCCATTCGGGCCGGCGCAGCGCCTGCAGCGCCGCCAAGCTGCCCATCCTCCGCTCTCCCGCTCGGTGAAGAGACCGCGCAGATTCTCCACTGCCCCCACTTGTGTGCGGGGGGGGGGGGGGGCGGAGGGAGGGGGGGCCGCCGCGCCGGCCACCGACCCGCCACCGCGTGCCCTTTGGGTAGACCAAATTTACCATCATGCGAGGCTGCA
>CAYFZI010000052.1:0-14119 GCA_964347635.1 uncultured Dehalococcoidia bacterium | reverse complement strand
AACCGGCCAGCAGCCCCAGGCCCCAGCCGAGAAAGATGTTGCCCACCAGGACCGTGAGCACACTCAAGATCAACGTGGTGCGGAGCGCGAAGAGAGCGCGCGAGAAGAGGTCGCGGCCGAGCCGGTCGGTACCGAGCAGATGGCGCAGGGAGGGCCCCTGCAGCTCTTCGCCGCCGCGCAGCACGAGCTGCGTGCCCGGGCGCAGCGCTGTTTCGGCGGTCAGCCCGCCCTGTTCAGCGGCCAGGTCCGGATTGAGCGCCGCGAGCGCCGCCACGCTCGCGCCCTGCCGCTCCGCGAACGCGCCGAGCGTCTCCGCTGCGCCGTCCCCGCCGGCGCGGATTGGGCGCCGCTCGGTCAGGTTGGTTGCGTTTGGATCCTGCAGCCCGGTATCGACGCCGAAGGCGTCGAGCATTGTGTACAGGCCGGCCCCGTAGAGGATTGTGATCAGCGCGATGCAGACGACCGCGATGCGCTTGCGGCGGATCGCGCGCAGCGCCCGCCGCCAGGGCGCCTCGGAGCGCGCCGGGCGGTTCCAGGCCGCCTCGGCGGCGATCTCCGCCGCACCGCTCACGTGAACCTCGCCGTGTAACGGATCCGCGGATCGATGAAGATGTAGGCGACATCGACCAGTGCGTTGACCACGATGAACAGCGTGGCGGTGAGCAGGGTGAAGCCGAGCACGACGTTGAAATCGCGCTGAAGAATCGATTCGAACATGAAGGCGCCGACGCCCGGCACGCCGTAGCGCGTCTCGATGATGATCGAGCCGCCGATCACCCCCACGACTGACAATCCGATCACCGTGCTCAAGGGCAGCAGGGCGTTGCGCAGCACGTGCCCGTAGAGGATGCGCCGGTCGGTCAGCCCTTTCGCCTGCGCGGTGCGTACGTAATCGTCATCGAGCGTTGAGAGGAGGCTGACGCGCACAAACCGCGCCATGCCGCCCAGCGAGGGGATGCTGAGCGCCAGCACCGGCACCAGATAGGAAGCGGGGTCGCCCGGCGTCCAGACCGCCGGCACGTTAAAGCCGAAGGCATTGAAGAGGGGCGCCAACCCTTCCACCAAGAGCAGCGCGACGAGCACCACAAACATCGGCGAGGGAATGGAATCGAAGATTTTCCAGAATCCGATGGTCGCGGGATCTTTCCAGGTCCCGCGGCGCACGCCGGCGAACACGCCCAACGGGATCCCAAGCCCGAATACGAGCGCCATCACGATCAGATTGATCTGGGCTGAGACCCAGATGCGGTCGCCGAGCAGCTCCTGGACCGAGCGGGCCGGCGCGCGGTAGTAGTAGGAGGGGCCCAGATCGCCGCGCGTAACAAGACCGACCAGATAGTTGCCAAAGCGCTCGAAGTAGTTTCCGCTGAGGCCGAACTCTTCGCGGATCTGCGCGGCCCGCTCAGGCTCAATTTCGCGTTGGCCGGCGATGATCTCGACTGGATCGCCGGGTGCAACCTGAGTGATCGCGTAGGTGAAGACGAGCACGGCGAAGACGAGCAGCGGGACCAGCGCGAGGCGGCGCAGGAGCAGCGGAACCGCGCCAGAGATTGCCATGGCCGCGCGCGCCTCCCTGCCCGGAGCAGCGCCGATTTACTGCGCGAGCCGCACGTAGCGCAGCTGCGGAATCACCATCCGCGTCGGCGCGTAGCCTTCCACGTAGGGCTTGACCACTTCGTGCGCGACCCCGTGCGTGAGCGGGATCCAGATCGCCTCGCCGACCAAGCGCCGCTCCACCTCGCGGTACAGCTCGACTCGTCGCGCTGCGTCGAACTCGACGCGCGCCGTCTCGAGCAGCCCATCCAGCTCGCGATCATCCAGCCCCACATCGTTGCCGAGCGAACGGCTGTGGAACTTGTAGTCGAGCACGTTCTGCGGATCGGGGAAATCGAGGCTCCAGCCGAGGCTGAACATGCCGTAGAGGCCGCGGTCCAGCTCGCTGATGAACGTGGCGAACTCGATCTGCTGAATCTCGATCTCCAGGCCGAGGTGCGTGAGCCACATCGCTTGAATCGCTTCGATCGCGGGCCCGGGCGTCGCACCCTGGCCGGGCACGGTGAGCCGGATCGAGTCCAGAATCGGCTGCCCCGCGTAGCGCGACTGGGCCAGCAGCTCTGCAGCCAGCTCTGGGTCGAAGGGCAGCCCGGTGTACTCGGCGTCGAAGGCGGCCAGGCCCGGCGGCACGATGCCGTCGGCAACGCGCGAGAGGTCCTGCAGCACCGTTTCCACGATCGTCGTTTTGTCGATCGCGTGCGCCAGCGCGCGGCGCACCAGCGGGTCGTCAAACGGCGGCGAGACGGTGTTGAAGGCGATGTAGAAAACGGTCAGCTCGCCGCGCGTCACATAGAGCGGATTCAGGTCCGAGGCCGGGTCGCGGACGCGCTCGATATCGTTGATGCCGATCCCCGCGATATCGATTTCATCGTTCTCAAACTGCTCGACGCCGCCGCCGGCGAAGCGCACCTGCACGACCTCGACGCCGGCCGGCTCGAGGTGGTACTCGTCGAAGCGCTCCAGCACCAGGCCTTCGCCCAAAGTCCACTCGCGCAGCTTGAAGGGGCCGCTGCCGTTGGGCAGCAGCGCCCAACGCTCCGGATCCGCCTCAACCTGCTCGCGGTCCACCACGAAGGCTGTCGGGAAGGTCATCAGGTAGAGGAAATAGGGCTTCGGCGAGTCGATCGTGATGTCCAGCGTGACATCGTCGATCACCTGCAGCCCGACGATCTCGTCGGCGCGGCCGCGCGTGTACTCACGCGCGCCGATGATGTCGCCGAGGAAGTCCGGCGCTGTCGGCGAGAGCGTTTCTGGATGCGCGTGGCGCTCGAGGCTCCACTTGACATCCTCCGCGGAAATGCGCTTGCCGTCGTGGAAGCTGGCGTTGCGCCGCAAGGTGAAGCGGTAGGTGACCGTGCCGTCCGCGTTCTGGATCGGCGCCGGCACCGATTCAGCTAGGTCGGGCGCGATGCGCAGGTCCTGATCGAGCGTCAGCAGGCCGCCGAAGATCTCGACCACGATCACGGCTGAGGTCACATCGGTGACCTGCGCCGGATCGAGGTTGATCGGCTCGCCGCGCGCGATCCGCAGCGTTCCCGCCGGCCGCGCCGAACCCTGATCGGGGGCGGCCGAACGCTCAACCGCCTGCTGCTGCTCGGCGGCCTGTTCCTGCGCCCGGCCCTCTTGGCTCTCTTGCCGCTCTTGGCGCTGCGCCCTCGAATCCTGCTCGGATGCCTCGGCCTGGCTCGCGGCCGCCTCCTGCGCTTGCTGCGTCGCCGCGCTGTCATCGCCGCCGCACGCGGCGAACAGCCCCGCGAGCAGCGCGGCCAGCAATACGATCATCCAGCGTTGCATGGACCTCACCGCGTACTCCCCTCGCGCAGAGGCGAGATTAGCACCAGCGGTAAGCGGCAACGGATTCTCTAACCATCTCCGATCGCAGCGCTCACACTAGTGCTCACACTGAGGTGCAATTCGGCCAGCTGCTCGGCGCTGAGCGGCTGTGGCGCGCCCGTCAGCGGGTCTGCCGCCGACTGCGTTTTCGGGAAGGCGATCACCTCGCGGATGTTCTCGCGGCCGGCGAGCAGCATTGCCGCACGGTCGATCCCGAATGCGAAGCCGCCGTGCGGGGGTGCACCGTATTCAAACGCCTCCAGCAGATGCCCGAAGCGCTCCCGCGCCTCCGCGCGGCCAATCCCGAGCAGCTCAAAGACCTGCTCCTGGATTTCGCGCTCGTGAATCCGAATCGAGCCGGAGCCCAGCTCAAAGCCGTTCGCGATCGTGTCGTAGGCCCGCGCCCGCACGCGGCCCGGCTCCGTGCCCAACAGGGGCATATCCTGCGCCTGCGGCGCCGTGAACGGATGGTGCAGCGCGTTCCAGCGCCGACCCTCGGCATCCCACTCGACCAACGGGAAATCAGTGATGAAGCCGTACTGCAGCACCGTTGGATCGGCCAACGCCAACCGCCGCGCGAGCTCGCGCCGAATTCCGTCCAGCACTGTCGCAGCCATTCCCGCCCCGCCCGCCGCCAGCAGCCCCAGATCGCCGGCGGCAGCGCCGCAGCGCCCGCCGATTGCCCGCGCGTCCTCGACTCCCAGATGCCGCAGCACCGGCGAGCGAATCTGATCCTCCGACGCTTCGGCCGGATCAGCCGCGAACTGCATCGAGACGAGCCCCGGCGCGCCGAGCGTCCGCGCCAGATCGGTGAAGCCGTCCACCTCCCGGCGCGAGAGGGCGGCCCCGCCCGGCATCGTGATCCCGCGCACCCGCCCGCCGTCGGCGACCGCTCTGCTGAACACACCGAAGCTCGAACGCGCCGCGATATCCGAGCAGTCGCTTAGCTCCAGCCCGTAGCGCAGATCCGGCTTGTCCGAGCCAAAGCGCTCCATCGCTTCGTGCCAGGTCAGCCGCGGAAACGGGCGGGGCACGGTGAGATCCGGCCGCAGCGCCGCAGTGACTGTTGCAAACAACTCCTCCAGCAGCGCGAGGATGTCCTCCTCCTCGGCAAACGACCATTCCAGATCGAGCTGGGTGAACTCTGGCTGCCGATCGGCGCGCAGATCCTCATCGCGAAAACAGCGCGCGATCTGGAAATAGCGCTCCACGCCCGCGACCATCAGCAGCTGTTTGAGCTGCTGCGGGGCCTGCGGGAGCGCGTAAAAGGCGCCCGGCTGCAAGCGGCTTGGGACCACATAGTCGCGCGCGCCCTCGGGCGTGGCCGCCACCATGAGCGGCGTCTCGACCTCCAAAAAGCCGCGTTCCGTCATGAAGCCGCGGATCTGCTGATTCAAGCGGTGCCGCAGCTCCAGCGCCGCGAGCATCTGGGGCCGCCGAATGTCGATGTAGCGGTAACGCATCCGCACCAGTTCATCGACATCGACAGTTTCTTCATTGACCGCGAACGGCGGCGTCTTCGCTGCGTTCAACACCTCGACGCGCTCCGCGATCACCTCCACCTCGCCGGTCGCCAGATCCGCATTGACCGTGTCCGCAGAGCGCAGCACGACCTCTCCGGTGACCCGCAGCACATACTCGCTGCGCACCCCGCTCGCTGCGGTGTAGGCGCTGTCCTCGTCCTCCAGCGGGCGCACGACCACCTGCACGATCCCGTCGCGGTCGCGCAGATCGAGGAAAATCAGCCGCCCGTGGTCGCGCCGTCGATGCACCCAGCCGGCCAGCGTCACCCGTGCGCCCGCATGCCCGCGCCGCAATACCCCGCAGCCGTGTGACTTGAGCACGCCGCTCCCTCTCAACTGCGCTCACTGCGCCAACTGCGCGCTGACCGCGCTTGCAGCGAGTGTGCCACGCTCCTCTGGCGGCGGGCAATCGCGGCCCATACACAGCGCATAGACTCGCGAAATGGCGACCCCATGACCGACTCCGCCCCGCTCTCCCTCTATATCCACGTCCCCTTCTGCACCGTGAAGTGCGCCTACTGCGATTTCAACTCCTACGCCGCGCTCGAGCATCTCAGCGGCGGCTGGCTCCGAGCCGCTCGGCGCGAGCTGGAGCTCTGGTCCGAGCGCGCAGAGGGCCACGAAGTCCGCACCATCTTCATCGGCGGCGGCACTCCGAGCCTGCTCGCGGGCGCAGACGTCAGCCGTTTGCTGGAAACGGCCAATCAGTGCTTCACGATCAGCCGCGCCGCCGAGATCACGCTCGAGGCCAACCCGGAGAGCGTCAGCCTGGAGCGGATGCGCGGCTACCGCGCGGGCGGCGTCAACCGCATCTCGATGGGCGTGCAGTCGCTCGACGCTGAGGAGCTGCGTTTTCTCGACCGCCTGCACAGCGCCGCCCGCGCGGCCGCGGCGCTGGCCGAAATTCGCGCCGCCGGCTTCGAGAACATCAACCTCGACCTGATCTACGGCCTGCCCGGCCAGCCGCTCGAAAGCTGGCGCCGAACGCTCAACCGCGTGATCGAATGGCAGCCCGAGCACCTCTCCTGCTACGCCCTGACGATCGAAGAAGGTACGCCTCTGGCTGCCCGCACCGCGGCCGGCGCGGTCATCGAGGCCGACGCCGACCGCGTCGCCGAGATCTCCGATTGGACGGCCGATGTACTCGCCGCAGCCGGCTACGTACACTACGAAACCAGCAACTACGCCCGCCCCGGCCGCGAGTGCCGCCACAACCTCAACTACTGGCGCTGCTGCGAGTACATCGGCGTCGGCCCCGGCGCGCACGGCTGCATCGACGGCCTCCGCTACAGCGTCGTGCGCCGCCCCGCCGCCTACATCCGTCAACTCGCCGCCAAGGGCAGCGGTCCGCGCGGACTGCCCAGCCCGGCGATCGACGGCGTTGAGCCGATCGCCCCCGCCGACGCCGTCGTCGACGCCCTCACGCTCGGCCTGCGCCTCGCCGAAGGCGTGGACGAGCAGCTGCTCCAACAGCGCCACCCAGAGGCTTTCACCGCCGTTGAACCCGTCCTCGACTGGGCCGCCGGCATCAACCTCGTCGAACGCCGCGGCGGGCGTCTCCGCCTCACCGCCAGAGGCCGCGAAGTCGCCAACGAACTGTTCGTTCGTCTGCTCGACCCAAGCCTGATTCTGCCGCCCCGATCACCCGCCGGCTTTTAGGGCCTGTTCGCATTCAGTCGATCCGGCACCCTCTCACCTGTGTGCGGGCAAGCGCACCCCTAACAGTCGGCTAACAGTCCGCGAAGATCAGTCCGCGAAGATGCGGGGCCGGCGGAGGCTGGCCGCAGCCTATGCATCCAGGCAATCGAGCAGAATCTTGCCGAAGTTACGGTTCTCAGCCATGTACTGATGCGCCGCCGCCGCCTCGCGGAGGGGGAAGACGGAGTCGATGACTGGCTGCATCCGGCCCGAGATGATTGCCGGCTCCAGGTGCTCGCGGTAGTCGCGCGTGATCGCGGCGCGGTCGATCAGCGGGCGCGATCGCATCACCGTGCCGAGAATCCGCAGCCGCTTGCTCAGAATCAGGCCCAGATTGGTCTCCGCCGCCGCGCCGCCCATCAGGCCGACCAGCACCAGCCGGCCCGCGAGCGCCAGCGAGCGCAGATTATCGTCCCAGTAGCCGCGCCCGATCACATCCAGGATCACGTCCACGCCGCGGCCGTCGGTGCGCTCCCGCACCTGTTCGGCGAACGACTGCTCGCGGTAGTTGATCGTCACCTGCGCGCCCAGCGCGGCCGCGCGCTCGCACTTCTCCGCGCTGCCGGCGGTGATCCAGACTTCCGCGCCAATCAGGCGGCCAATCTGAATCGCCGCGATGCCGACGCCGCTGCCGCCGGCGTGCACCAGCAACCGCTCGCCGGGCTGCGTCTCGGCCAACGTCCGCAGCGCCGTATTGGCGGTGAAGAAGACCTCCGGGATCGAGGCCGCCTGCTGATAGCTGAGCGCGGCCGGGATCGGCATCGCCAGCGACTCGTGCAGCGTTGCCAGCTCGGCGTAGCCGCCGCCGCCGCTCAGCCCGTAGACCCGGTCGCCGGGCGCCAGCGAGCGCACCCGCGGCCCTGCCTCGAGCACCTCGCCGGCCAGCTCCAGCCCCAACAGCTCGGACGCTCCGTGCTGCGGCGGATAGCCGCCCCTCCGCTGCATGATGTCCGCCCGATTCAGCGCGGCCGCATGGACCCGCAGCAGCACTTCCTCATCGCCCATCGCTGGATCGGCCACCTCCGCCAGCCGCAGCGAATCTGCGGTCCGACCCGGCGGGTCAACAACGATCGCTTTCACCGAACCCTCCTCGCAGCGCCGACTGATGCCGCCTGTGCGGCTCTCGCGATGCTATCCGCGCCGCTTGCGCCGCGAAGTACCCTCAGCGCATGTTCGTCATCGGCACTGCTGGGCACGTCGACCACGGTAAGAGCACGCTCGTGCAGGCGCTCAGCGGGATCGACCCCGACCGCTGGGCGGAGGAAAAGGCGCGCGGCCTCACCATCGACCTTGGCTTCGCCTGGACGACGCTGCCGAGCGGACGCGAAGTGAGCATCGTCGACGTGCCGGGCCATGAACGCTTCATCAAAAACATGCTCGCCGGCGTCGGCGGCATCAATCTCGCGCTGCTCGTGATCGCCGCCGATGAAAGCGTCATGCCCCAGACCCGCGAGCACCTCGACATCCTCGACCTGCTCGACCTCCAGCACGGCGTCGTCGCCCTGACCAAATCGGACCTCGTCGATGCGGAGTGGCTCGAGCTGGTCATCGCCGATGTGCAGGAGCTGCTCGCGCCCACGACGCTCGCCGACGCGCCGATCATTCCTTGCTCCGGCGTCTCCGGCGAGGGCCTCGACGATCTGCGCAGCGCGCTGGACAGCGCCGTCGACGCGCTCGGCGATGTCCGCAACATCGAGCGTCCGCGTCTACCGATCGACCGCGCCTTTTCAATTTCGGGATTCGGCACGGTCGTCACCGGCACGCTGATCGAGGGCGCGCTCGAAGTCGGCGATTCGATTGTCGTCGAGCCGGCCGGCCTGCGCGGGCGGATCCGCGGCCTGCAGAGCCACGAGCAGAGCATCGAACACGCCGAACCAGGCGCGCGCACTGCAGTCAACCTCAGCGGCATCGCTGCCTCGGAGCTGAGCCGCGGGATGGTGCTGACCGCGCCCGGCTGGCTGCAGCCGAGCCAGGCCGTCGATGTGCGCCTCCGCGTCGTCGGCCGGCACCCCCGTCCGCTGCGCCACAACACGACCCTCACGCTTCACATCGGCGCCGCCGAAGTCGAAGCGCGCGTCCGCCTGCTCGAGGGCGACACACTCGATCCCGGCCGGCGCAGCTGGGCGCAGCTGCGCCTCGCCGCGCCCGTTGCCGCCGCCCGCGGCGACCACTTCGTGCTGCGCAGCGGCGACGCCACGATCGCCGGCGGGCGGGTTGTCGACACCCGCCCGCGCCGCCACCACCGCAACGACGCCTCAACCCTGGACGCGCTCCGGCGCTTGCTCGAAGGCTCCCCCGATGACGCCCTGCTGACCGTGCTCCAGCGCCTCGAACCGATCGCCTGGGCCGATCTGCGCGGCCGCCTCGAGCTGGCCGCGGCGAGCGCCGAAGCCGCGCTCGAGCGCCAGATTCAGGCCGGTGCGGTGATCACGCTCGAGGGCGGCGAGCGCGGCGCCGCCGCCACGCTGATGACCGACGCCGGCTACGCCGCCCTGCAGCAGCGCGCTGTACGGCTCGTGGCTGATTTTGTCGAACGCCGGCCGCTCAGCGGCGGCATCCCGCGCGAAGACCTGCGCAGCCGTCTGGGCCTCACTCCCCGCGCCTTCGCGGCCCTCGAACAGGGCCTGCTCGAATCGCACACACTCAGCGCCGCCGCCTCCGCGCTCGACCTGCCCGGCCGCGCGCCCGAGCTCTCCGCCGCCGCCCAAGCCCAGATCGAGGCCCTGCTCAGCCGCCTGCGCGAGCAGGGCGTCCGCCCCGATGCCGCATCCGACCTTGATCCGGCGCTGCTGCAATACCTCGAAGCGCGCGGCCAGATTGTCCGCCTCAACGCCGGCGTCGTTCTGCTCCGCAGCGTCTACGACGCGATGGTCGAACAGACGCGCGCGCTGCTCACGGAGACCGAGCGCGCCACTCTGGCTCAAATCCGCGACCGGATCGGCACCAGCCGCAAAATCGCCCAGGCCTTCCTGGAAGACACCGACCGCCGCCGCGTCACCCGCCGTATCGGCGATGCGCGCATTCTCCGCGAGGGCTAGCGGGGAGGAGAGGGCTGCGCGGGGGGCTCGTTCAGCAACCTGTTGCAGCAGCCTGCGTGCGCCAACTGGATCAGGCAGCCGCATACTCCTGCGCCAGACTGTCCAGCAGGTCGATCATGAGGCCGGGGTTGCTGAAGAACGGCGAATGATCCGTCGGCCACTCCGCGACGCGGTCGGCGCGCCTCGCCAACTCACGCTGACCCGGCGCCAGCAATGCCTGGTCCTCGGTGCAGACCACGTACGTCGTCGTGATCTCCCGCCACGCCGCCGCGCGCGGCGCATCGGCGGGGATCGCGCCCTCATCGCGCACCAGCTCGCCCATCGCGCGCTCGACATCCTCATCGGTGCACTGGTGGTAGAACGCCTGGCGGATCAGCTCCGGCCGCACAGCGGTTGAGCCGTCTTCGGCGGCCTGGACTGCGCCTGCCAGCTCGGGATTGACGAAGTTGTCCGGGAGTGCGCCGTCCAGGTCGGGCATCAGCGCGGTCAGATAGACGAGGTGTTTGACGTTCTCGTTCTCCAGCGGTGCGGTGGTGATCGCCACGCCGCCGAACGAGTGCCCAAGCAGCACGATCGGCCCTGCAATCTGCTCCAGCGCAGCCCGCACGATCCGTTCATTCTCGCTGGGGTCGGTCACACCGCGCAGCTCGCCGCTGGGCTCGTGCAGACGGCGGCGGTCGACGGCGACTGTCGGGACACCGCGCGCGGCCAGGCCCGCCGCAACGCGGTCGAAGCACCAGGGGCCGTGCCAGGCGCCGTGCACGAGTACGACTGTTGCGGGGGTGCTTGCGCTGGTCATGATGATCGTTCCTTCGCGCCCGCAGGCGGCGGTGGTCGGAGCGGCCGGATTTGAACCGGCGACCTCTTGACCCCCAGTCAAGTGCGCTACCAAGCTGCGCCACGCTCCGACGGCCGAGGGCGCTAGGCAGGGTATCACCGCGCCGACCCGCGCTTGATGCAACCCGCTTACATTGTATCCACTGTGCTCGACAAGCTGCGGTTCCACAACATCCTGGTGCACCAGCTGAACGCACCCTCAGCCGCCGCCGAAGAACTGGCGACGGTCGTCGATGATGCAACCAGCGGCCTCGCCACGCAGCAGCAGCTGGTCAACCTTGAGGCCAAGCTCGATGCCCGCTTTGCCGGCATCGACACTCGCTTCGACAGCGTCGACACTCGCTTCGACAGCCTGGAAGCGCGGATCCGCGAACAGATCTGGCGCGCCGTGGTCATCGTGATCGGAGTGTTGGGCGCGATGGGCGCGACGATCATCGGCCTGCTGATCGCGCTCCTGACCCGCTGAGCGCAACCCGCTTACGATGTATCCATGCCGCTCGACAAGCTGCGGTTCCACAACATCCTGGTGCACCAGCTGAACGCACCCTCGGCCGCCGCCGAAGAACTGGCGACGGTCGTCGATGAGGCCACCAGCGGCCTCGCCACCCAGCAGCAGCTGGCCGACCTTGAGGCCAAGCTCGATGCTCGCTTTGCCAGAATCGACGCGCGCTTTGCCAGAATCGACGCCCACTTTGACGGCATCGACATCCGTTTTGCCAGCATCGACACCCGCTTCGACGGCTTGGAGGCGCGAACCCGCGAACAGATCTGGCGTGCGGTGGTCGTCGTAATCGGAGTGTTGGGCGCCGTAGGCGCAGCGATCATCGCGCTGCTGATCGCGATCCTGGCCCAGATCTGAGGCCGGCTTATCCCTCGGGCGGCCGCCGCATCATCAGCGCGGGGCGGCGCGAGCGGCAGACCAGCTCGCCGCGCTGATTGTGCGCGCGGTGCTCGAAGGTCACGATCCCGCGGTCGGGGCGCGATTTGCTCGCCCGCGCTGCGACCACTTCGGTCTCGACAGTCAGCGTGTCGCCGATGAAGACCGGGGCGGGAAAGCTGGTCTGCTCAAAGCCAAGGTTGCCGATCGTCGTCCCCAGCGTGGTGTCCGTCACCGACAGCCCCACCACCAACGCGAGCGTGTAGAGGCTGTTGACGAGAATTCGGCCGTACTGCTGCTCGGCTGCGAACTCCGCGTCCAGGTGCAGCGGCTGAGTGTTGTGCGTCAGCGCCGTGAAGAGCAGGTTGTCCGTCTCGGTGACCGTCCGCGAGGGCTGGTGCGTGAGGGTCATCCCCACTTCGAGCTCTTCGAAGTATTTTCCCGCCACCGCGCCGCCTCCCGGCTGAACGCCTATCCGAAGCGCGCCATGTCTTCGGCCGCGTAACGCGCCACCGCGTTGTCGGCCGCCGCCGTCGCCGCCAGCCGCTCGAGCAAGCCGCCAAGCTGCCCTGCGGGGATCGCGCAGGTCATCTCGGCGTTGGGCATCCCCGTGCGCACGCGGCTGAGCTGACAGCCAACCGAGGCCGCCATCTCGCCCTGCTCCTTGGCGATCGCGACGATGTGGCACTGCGGCTTGCCCTCGATCCGCAGACCCGGGAAGGCGTCGTGCAGCACCATCAGCTGGCGGCCCGTGATTCGCAGCAGCACCACATCGGGGTCGAGCGGCGTCTCGGCGAGCGGGCCGTAGACGACGGCTGCAGGCGTCTCGCTGACGACCGGGATCTGCATCGCGGTCTCGGCGTCCACCCAGCCCGATTCGAGCAGCGCGCCCACATCGCCCTTCTCCAGCACATCGCCCAGCTCGACGAATCCGTGCGTCACGCTGCCCACGCTGCAGTTCGCGTGGTCGGCGGCGACCGTCGAGAAGGTGCGGTCGGCGGCCTTGACCCAGAACACGCAGCCGGCCGGCACGCGGCCCGTGCGGCCGTCCTCGGCCGGATCGGGCATCGGATCGTCAAACGCCGGCGCAGCGGCGGGCGCGTCCGTGGCGAAGCTGATCGCCAGCGGCGCGTTGGCCAGGCCGAGCGCCCGCTCGAGCTGTTCGGCCAGATTCGTCCAGTCAATCGCGGTGGTCATGCGGCGGCGCTGCTCCCGCTGCAGAGGGCTCGTTCGCGGCCTCTTCGCGGACTCGGAACGCCTCACGCAGTACGGGTCCGATGCTACGCCAGTGCCGGGTGAGCATCAACGCGGTCAGCGCGAGATAGACGACGCCAAAGGCGACCCGCAGCGTGTTGTTGTCCTGGAAGAAGAACTGCGTCATCAGCTGGGCGAGGAAAAGCCCGAGCAGCGCGAAACCGGCGCGGGCGGTGAGGCGGCGGTCGATGATCAGCATCACCCCGAAGGCCGACTGCGCCGCCGTGATGAAGATCTCCGCGCTCTGCTTGTCGCTCGAAATGATCCCGCTGAACGCCCCGCCGGCAGCGATGTACGCGACCGGAATCGAGCCGATCAGCAGCGTCCACTGGTTGACCTTGCTCGAAATCAGCATGTTCACGCCCAGCCCCGCCGAGCCGCGCCAGACCAGGTAGAGCGCGGCCAGAAACTCGGGCGACTCCGAGGCCAAAGGCGCAATCCACTGGATCACGAAGAACTCGCCGATCCCGACATCGCGCCCGACCTGCTCGAGCCCGTGCACAAACGGCTCGGCAGAGAGCGCGATCACGAGCGCCGAGTAGCCAATCAGGAAGAGCACCGCCGCGCGCCGCCGCGCTGTCGGCAGCGCCCCAATCACGGCCGCCGGCCCTTCCAGCTCCGGCTCGTCCACCGGCGAGCGGGTCAGCCGGATGACGTACCAGAGAAAGAGCAGCCCCAGCACAACCGTGTCCTCGATCGCGATCCGCCCCTTGGCGACGATCAGGAATGAGTAGAGCGTGGCGACCGTGAGGATGCCGATATCGAGGCCGATTCCGCCGGGCAGCTGGAGCAGCGGTTCGTCGGCGTCCGCGGGGCGGCGGCGGAGGTTGCGCCAGACGCCCCGCGCCGTCGCAGCCAGGAGTCGGCGCGGGCCGGCCGATCTCCAGGCAAAGAGAAAAATCACCGTCGCCCAGCCGACGCCGAGCAGCAGGCGGTTGGCGCCGGTCATGTTGGCCAGCGCCAGCTCGTCCTTGCCCTCGATGCCCTTGCCCGCCTCCCAGGCCAGCAGCAGGTCGACCGCGTACTCGGGCAGCACCGCGATAAAGGCGACCACCGCGACTGCCAGCGACGCCGGAATGTCGTGCTGCGCAGCCTCCGCGCCGGTCGAGATCAAGAACGCAGCGGAGAGGATCCCGAGCCCGAAGATCGCCACCTCGGCCTCGGTGCCGGGGTGCATGCCGGCCAGTCGAAAGACAAGCGCCGGCACTCCCACCAGCGCGGCAGCCACAATCAGCGTCCAGGCGGAGCGCAGGCGCATGGCAGGCAGCGTAGGCCCAGCACCAAGTTGGGCGCCCGCCCCCGGGCGGCCGCGCCCCGGGGGCGGGGGGGGGGGGGGGGCGGGGGCCACGGGGGCCCGGGCGGGTGTGGGGTGAGGGGCAACGGGGCGTGACCGCTGGCCTCAGGCACGGCAGACTGGACTCCACAAATTACACACTCCAGTGCACTGGAAGGCAAGAGCTGCTCATTGAGACCAGCCGAGCACTCCCCTCACACACTCACCTGTC
>CAYFZI010000051.1:0-14172 GCA_964347635.1 uncultured Dehalococcoidia bacterium | reverse complement strand
AGAGGAACTATGGACGGGTAGGCCGCGCCGTCGCTGTCTGCGGCGAAGTCGAAGGTCACCTCGGCGACCTCGTCGACTGTGCCGATCTCGACCTCCAGGCTGGCGGTGTAGGTCTGATCGTCGCTGGTGCCTTCTTCGCCGCCGTCGACGGTCACGCTGCCGGAGATCGTGAACGCGCCGTCCGGCGTGCCGGCTGGGATGGTGATCATGGCGGGGCCGCCCTCTGTTGAGAGCGGGCAGGTCCAGGTCGTCTCATCGTCCAGCTTGTTGAACGTGCAGCCCGCCGCCGCCGGCAGCTCCAGCTCGGCCGCGGTGTTCTCGGCTGCCGCGAGGTTTGTGAGGTCATAGGAGAAGGCGCGGCCGGTGCCGGTGACGATGATCTCCTGGTCCGGTATTTCGTCGAGGAAACCCGCTGCTTCAGGCTGCCCGATGATCGCCGTGTTCTCGCCGGCGATCGCTACATCCGCGCCGAAGAACAGCTGGGTGCCGCTCTGCGGCGAGGTCAGCGTCTTGTTGGGTATGTCCCTGGTGTTCCATACGGCGCCTTTATCGAACACGTGCGCCTCGCCGCTCGCGTAGTCGTTGGCGCTGTCGTAGCCGTCGGCGACGAGGATGCGGTCGCCCGAATCGCTGACGGCGACGTGTTGGCCAAAGATGTCATCCCCGTGGGCGGTGTTGTCAGTCAACACTCCCGTCGCGGTGTCGACGTCGGCGTCCCAGCCGTCGGTGTCGACGAATACGTAGACCTCGCCCGGATGGGGGTTGATGGTGTCGTCAGAGGGATCAGCGGCGGTGCCGCTGGTGAGTGCGTAGCGCCCGCTGGCACTGGCCGCCAGCACCATGCCGGTCCTGTTCAAGGCCACGCTGTGGCCCATCCGCCGATCCGCCACGCCATTGGCGGCATGATTCAATATGGCTCCATGTTTAACTACCGCCGTTCCCCAGCCCGCGGCCGGCCGCTCAAAGACGACGACTCGGCCGTGGTCCTGCACAGAACCCTCCACGTCGTCGGCGAAGATCGCCCCGACGGCCACGACCTCGCCGTTGCCGGAGATGTCCACACCGCCGAACCAACCGTCTTCCCACTTCCCAGGACTTCTCAGCACCGCCGCGCCGTCGCTGTGGTCCGCGGCATTGCCGTCGGTGCTGTAGGTGCCCGCCCAGTCGCCGCTGCTCGGCTTGGTGAACACGTAGGCCATGCCCCAGTAGCGTTCGCGGTCGTTGGCCGAGTCGCCGTCGTTGTCGTCGGGGTATAGGGTGCCCGGGCCTGCGTCCGCGGGGTTCGCGCCCACCACGATCGTGCTGCCGTTGTCGCTGATCGCGATGTCGAAGCCGAATGCGGTCAGCTGGCGGCCGGAGTCCTTGGCGTGCCGACTGGGCGTGAAGGTGGCCAGGTGATCGCCTGTCGTAGTGTTGAACACGTAGGCCTTGCCCACCACACCCCTTGGGTTGCTGTAGCCGGCCGGGTTATCAAGGTCGGGCTCGCCGACCACGATGTAGCCGCCGGCCACGTCGACCGAGGTGCCGAACCCTGCTCCGGCAGTCGGCGTCGGCGCCGTCAGCGTCAGCTGATACTCGCCGTTCACGTAGACATCGACGAGGCCCGCCCGCTCCTGGCCGTCCACGGGCGCGCCGGGCGCGCCGACCACTACGACGACGGCGCTGGGCAGCGGCTGCCATACGGCCACCTTGCCGGCCCCGGAGCCGTCAGGCCGCAGGCCCAGCGTTTGCTCGTTGATTGAGAGTCGGCTGCGTCCGTTGTGTTCCCACTCGTGGTCGCCGGAGACGCGCAGCGTGCCGCCCGTGACTGACAAGTCCTGAACGGCATCGGCGGTGTAGCTGAGCTTCGCGGCGACCGTGAGGTTCTCGCCGGCGGGCACCACGTTGTCCGAGTCGTTGGCCAGGCTCAGCGAGAAGGCCAGGTCATCCGGCGGCGCGGCGCGCGCCGGAGCGAGCGTCAGCGCCAGCAGCAGGGAGCGGCGGCGGCCGACAATGCCGTGTATCCGTTTACCATGTAGCATGGGTTCTCGCCTCCATACCCATATCCGCCTGCGAGGGGCTGCCCAGTCTATTTTATGTTGTAGGAGCCGTGGGCGCTAAATTTGCGCAAGAAGCGGGGGTTGCGCCTCTGCTCTCGATCGGTCTTGGCGGCGGACAGAGCGCATGGATTTTACCCCCCCCCCCCCCCCCCCCGCCGGGGCGGGGGGCGCCGAACGCCGCGGGGGGGGGGGGCCCGTGGGGTGTCTCGGGCGGTGCGGCGGGCCCCCGGCCTTTGTTTTACCCCCCCCCCCCCCCCGCAAGCGGGGGAGAGAGGGAAACAGAGGCGGCGGGCTCTCTAGGCGCTGCGGCGCCGATTACTGATTGGAGGGCAGCGGGCTGCGCCAGCGCTGGAGGCGCAGTGCGTTGGCGAGCACGCTCAGGCTGGAGAGCATCATCGCGGCGGCGGCGGCGATCGGCTCGAACGCGCCCTGCGCGCCGAACAGCCACTCGAGTCCGCCCGGGACCCCGCCGGCGGCGGCGAAGATCGGCCAACCGATGCCCGCCGCCAGCGGGATCAGGAGCACGTTGTAGCCAAACGCGAAGCCCAGATTCTGGGCGATGGTGCGCCGCGCGGCGCGGGCCAGCGCCAGCGCCTCGGCGGCGGCGCGCGGGTCGTCGCGCATCAGCGTGGCATCGGCGGCGTCGACGGCGATGTCCGCGCCGCTCCGCAGCGCCAGCCCCGCATCCGCCTGGGCCAGCGCGGGTGCATCGTTGATCCCGTCTCCGACCATCGCAACGACGGCGCCTTCGGCCTGCAGCGCGGCGATGATGCCTGCCTTCTCCTCCGGCAGCGCCGCTGCGGTCAGCTCATCGATCCCCGTCTGCTGTGCGGCGATGCGGGCGGCCGGCTCTGAGTCGCCGGTCACGAGCAGGACCCGCAGGCCGAGGCGGCGCAGCGCAGCGACCGCTTCGGCGGCGCCCGCCTTCAGCTCATCCGCGGTCCAGATCACGCCCTGCAGCGCGCCGTCGACCGCGATCAGCACGGCCGTCGCCGCCCTGCCTTCCCTGTCCGCGCCTGCCGCGTCGATGCCCAGCTCGCGCATCAGTCGGCGGTTGCCGACCGCTACTTCGCGTCCGCCGACGCGCCCAACCGCGCCGCGGCCGGGCAGCGCGCGAAAGGCGTCGACGGGTTCGAGCTCCAGGCCGCGCGCCCGCGCGTGCTCGATCAGCGCTCGAGCGAGGGGGTGCTCGGAGGCCGCTTCGACCGACGCCGCGAGGGTGAGCAAGTCGAGTTCGGAGAGTCCGTTCGCCTCGACGGCGACCACGCGGTGGCGCCCTGTGGTCAGTGTGCCCGTCTTGTCGAGCACCACGGCGCTCACGCGCGCGGCGCGCTCCAGCGACTCGGCGTCGCGGAACAGCACGCCGAGCGCGGCGGCGCGTCCGGCGGCGGCGGCGATCGCGGCCGGGGTGGCCAGCCCCAGCGCGCAGGGGCAGGCGACAACCAGCACGGCGACGCTGCTGAGCAGCGCGAGCGTCCAGGCCGGCGGCGGCCCGAACGCGGCCCACAGCGCGAAGGAGAGGATCGCTACAGCGATCACGGCCGGCACGAAGACGGCCGCGATTCGATCGGCGAGCCGCTGGATCGGCGCTTTGGTGGCCTGCGCGCGCTGCACGGCCGCCGCGATCCGCGCGAGCGCTGTCCCCGCGCCGACTTCGACGGCGCGGTAGGTGAGCGTTCCATCCAGGTTGATCGTGCCCGCGAAGACGCGGTCGCCCAGGCCTTTAGCCGCCGCCGCGCTCTCACCGGTGAGCAGCGCTTCATCGACCGCTGAGGCGCCGGCCACGACGACGCCGTCGACGGCCACTTGCTCGCCGGGCTTCACCAGCAGCTCGTCGCCGACCGCGATTTCGTCGACATCGATCTCGACCGCCTCGCCGCCGCGCAGCAGGCGGGCGCGGGGCGGGCGCAGGCTGAGCAGCGCCGCCGCCGCTGAGGCGGCGCGGCGCTTGACGCGCGCTTCGAGCCAGCGCCCGAGCGTCACGAAGCCGACGATGATCAGCGCTGTATCGAAGAACACCTCGCGCGCTGCGCCGGCGGCATCGAAGGCCGCGGCGGCGAACACGGCGGCGCTGCTGTAGGCCCAGGCGGCGGCGACGCCGAGCAGAATCAAGGTGTCCATATTCGCGCCGCCGCGCACTCGGAGGCCCTGCGCAGCGATCGGCGCGGCAGTTGCGATCAGGGCGGGCGTCGCGAGCGCAAACAGCGTGATGAACAGCAGGTCGCGGTCCCAGCCCAACTCGGCCCAGCGGTTGAGCTGCATGGCGGCGAAGATTCCCCAGCCGAGCAGCAGCGCGGTTGCCGCGCGCCAGGCCATGCGCCGATCCGCATCCAGCGGAGCAGCGGCCGGTTCGGCCGGCCCCAAGCGGTAGCCGGCCCGCTCCACAGCGGCGGCCAGCGCCTCCGGCTGCGGCGCCCCGCCGGGCACTTCGAGCACCGCCCGCCCGGTCAGAAAGTTCGCGCTCGCTGCGGCCACGCCGTCGACCGATACCAGCGCGCGTTCGACGCGGCGCACGCAGGCCGCACAGTGCATGCCCTCAACGGCCAGCACTGTCTGTGCCGTCTGCGCTGCCTGTGAGGTGCCCCCGCCCGCCGCCTCGCTGAAGCTCATCCACTGCCCATCCCAGTGCTTACCCCACTGCAAGTCTACGGATGCCGCAGGTACATGCCGCACGGCTGCGGGATATATACAATTCGCCCGCGGTCGAGGCGCCGGGCGGAGGGAGCCGCTGTGACCCGTGTGATGCTGCTGATCCCGACCGCCTCGTGGCGCGCGCCCGACTTCATGGCCGCCGCCGAGCGCTTGCAGCTCGATGTCGTCGTCGCCTCCGACATCGACCAGCCGCTGGCCGATATGTACCCGGGCCGCTGGCTGACGGTGCCGTACCACGATCCGGAGCGCGGCGCGGAGGCCGTCCTGCGCTACGCGGATCGCTTCCCGCTCGACGCCGTTGTGGCCGTCGATGATCCCGGCATTCATCTGGCCGCGCTGGCGAGCGAACGGCTCGAGCTGCCCACGAACCGCGCCGACGCCGTGCTCGCGACGCGGGACAAGTCGATCCTGCGCGAGCGCCTCGCGGCGGCCGACATTCCTTCGCCCCGCTGGCACACCGCCCGCTTCGACGACGGCGCGGATGCGATCACGGCGGTCGTTGAGCGGCGGCTCGGCTGGCCGGTGGTGATCAAGCCGCTTGCGCTCAACGGCAGCCGCGGCGTGATCCGCGCCGACAGCGCCGCCGCGCTGGTGCGCGCGATCGAGCGTCTGCAGCGCTTGCTCAGCGCACCGTCCGTGCGCGGCGAGTGCCCCGAGACGGCCGACCGGTTTCTGATCGAGCAATACATCCCCGGTGAGGAGGTCGCGCTCGAAGGGCTGCTGCGCGACGGCCGGCTGCATACGCTGGCGCTCTTCGACAAGCCCGATCCGCTCGAGGGGCCGTTCTTTGAAGAGACGATTTATGTCACGCCGTCGCGCCGCTCCGAAGCGCGGCAGCGGGAGATCGCGGCGACCGCGCAGCGCGCGGCGGACGCGCTCGGGCTCGGCGACGGGCCGCTGCACGCGGAGCTGCGCCTCAACAGCGGGGGCGCCTGGCTGGTCGACGCGGCGGCGCGCACGATCGGCGGCCTCTGCGCGCGCACGCTCAGCTTCGGCGCGGGCATGCCGCTCGAGGAGATCGTGCTTCGGCACGCGATCGGCGCGCCGCTGGAGTCGCTCAACCGCGAAGCCGCGGCGGCCGGCGTGATGATGATCCCGGTCCCGCGCCGCGGCGTGCTGCGCGCCGTGCGCGGCCTCGATGCTGCGCGGTCCGTGCCCTGCATCGAGAGCATCGAGATCGAAGCCCGCGTCGGCGAGCGCCTGATCCCGCTGCCGGAAAGCGCCAACTACCCCGGCTTCATCTTCGCCCGCGCCGATGCTCCCGAAACGGTCGAAGCCGCCCTGCGCAATGCCTGGCGCCAGATCGAATTCGTGCTCGGCTAGCTCGGATAGAGGCATGCGGCCGCAGGGCGGTTACCCTGCGCGCCGCATGCCTTTGATCGGAGCGCTCGATGACGACAAGCGAATTACGCCGCACCGGCTGGGTCTACCACGAGGCCTATATGTGGCACGACCCGGGGCGGATGCGCGCGTTCGACCCGCAGCTGCGGCGCTGGATGCAGGCCTGGGAGCACTACGAGAACCCCGACACGAAGCGGCGGCTGCACAATCTGCTCGAGTTCTGCGATTTCACCGAGCAGCTCGCGCCGCTCAAACCGCGCGCCGCCAACTACGAGCAGATCACGCGCTTCCACACGCCGGAATACGTCGAGCGGGTGCGCGAGATGAGCGGGGCCGACGGCGGAGACGCCGGCGAGGGGGCTGCATTCAGCCACGGCGGCTACGAGATCGCCCTGCTTGCGGCGGGCGGCACAATCACGGCGGTCGACGCGGTGCTGGATCGTGAGGTCGACAACGCCTACGCGCTGGCGCGGCCGCCGGGGCATCACGCCGAGCGCGATCTGGGGCGCGGCTTCTGCATCTTCGGCAATGTGGCGATCGCCGCGATGCACGCGCTGGCCGACCGCGGCCTGGAGCGGATCGCAACGATCGATTGGGATGTGCACCACGGCAACGGCACGCAGCAGGCGTTTTACGACCGCAATGATGTGTTGACGATGTCGATCCACCAGGAGCAGTGGTATCCACGCGATTCCGGCGGCCTCGATGAGGTCGGCGAGGGGGCGGGCGAGGGGTACAACATCAATATTCCGCTGCCGCCCGGTTCGGGGCACGGCGCGTACACGGCCGCGATTGAGCAGGTCGCGGTGCCCGCGCTGCAGGCCTTCAAGCCCGATCTGATCCTCGTGCCCTCGGGCTTCGACGGCAGCATGTACGACCCGCTGGGGCGGATGATGGCCTACAGCGAGACGTTCCGCGAGATGACGCGGCTGCTGCTGGAAGCCGCCGACCAGCTCTGCGGCGGCCGTCTCGTGCTCTCCCACGAAGGCGGCTATTCGCCGACCTACGTGCCGTTCTGCGGCCTCGCGGTCGTCGAGGAGCTGAGCGGCCGGGTCAGCGGCGCCGGCGACCCGATGGCGGACAACGCTGCGGGCGCGGGCGGCCAGGATCTGCAGCCGCACCAGCAGGCGCGCATCGCCGAGGCGGCGGCGCTGGTCGAGCAGCTGCGTTCACGGGAAGGAATCAGCTGAGCGAGGCCAACTGCCCCGAAGTCGGCTCCGCTCAACAGAACCAGGCCTCGGTCAGGCCCGGCACATGCTGCGGCTGCGGCGCGGCGTCGGGCCACGCCTCCGCCTGGAGTCGATCACAGGCCAGGCGCTTGACCGCGCCGAAGACGTCGGCGCAGGGCGCGCCTTCGGCAGCCTCGACGAGCGTCGCGGCCTCGGCCTGCAGCCGGTCCATACGCGGGTCGGGGTGCCGCCACGCCCAGGTCAGGCCGTCTTCGTCAAACTCGGCGAGCCAGCCGCGCCGCCGCATTGGTTCGACCAGCGGCGAGGCGGGCGGCACAAGCAGCCGCAGGCCGAGCTGCACCGGCGGCACGGCGGCGGTCAGGCCGCGCCGTTCGACGAATCTGAGCAGGGCCAGATAGTCCTCGGCGGCGGTCCAGGGCGTAAAGGGCAGCCAGGTCGGCCGCAGCGCAATGCCCGCCGCGCGCACCGCGGCCAGCGCCAAGTCCAGATCGGCGGCGGTGTGGCCTTTGTCCAGCACGCGCAGCAACCCGTTCTCGACCGACTCAAAGGCCGAGGTGATGAACGTCACGCCCAGCCCGCTCAGCCGCGGCAGCAGCGCTCGATGCTCCAGCAGGTGTTCGACCTTGATCGTGACGTCGAACGTGAGGCCGCGGCGGCGGCGCGCCTCGGCCAGCAGCTCGAGCCCGTACTGCGGCGCGTTGAAGAAGTCGGGGTCGCCGAAGGTGATGTGGCGCGCACCCATATTGGCCTGCTGGTCGATATCGGCCAGCACGCCCTCGGCGCCGTTGAGCCGCAGGCGCCCTTCGTAGACCGGCGTGAGCGGGCAGTGTGTGCAGCGGTGGGCGCAGCCGCGCGAGGCTTCGACATAGCCGGCCAGCTGGAATTGCCCCTCCGCGCTGTGATAGCGCGCGTAGGCTTCGAGCGGCGGCAGTCCGGAGCGGTCCGGCTTGGGGCGCGGCTCGCGGTCGAAGGCGGCGCCGCCCGGATTCCCGCCGCGTGCGAGCGCGAGCAGCTGCGCGTCGGCGTCGCCGGTCAGCGTGCGGCCCTCCAGCCCCGCCGCGCCGAGGCCGTAGAGCGCAACTTTCCCGCCGAAGCCGCGCGTCTGCAGCTGCCGCGAGAGGGCCAGCCCGAGGCGCGCCGCGGTGTGCATCGGCATGGAGATGCCGATCAACTCTGCCCACTCGTAGGCCGACTGATCGGCCGTTTCGACGGAGAGGTCAAGCGTGCGCACCAGATGCCCGTCGGCACGCAGCACGGCGGCGGGCGCAGCCAGCCCGAGCGGTTGGCGGCCCTGCTCGTAGGTGCTGACGAGGAGGACGCGGGTCATGCAGCCGGGCTAGCGGGGGAAATGGGCTACTTTTTGGACGGCTGGTAGTAGGGGTTGTCGCCCGAGGCGTGATCGGTGACGTCGACCAGCTCTTCGATCTCGGGGATCTGCTCCTTGACCGCGACCTCGACGCCCTGCTTGAGCGTGACGTTGGCCATGCCGCAGCCCTGGCAGCCGCCGCCCATCTCGATGAAAGCGCGCGAGCCCTGCACGTCGAGCAGCTGCACATAGCCGCCGTGGGCGGCGATCTGCGGATTGATCTGTTCGTCGAAGATGCGCTGAATTTGCAGCGCCAGCGGGTCGCTCCAGACGGGGTTGGGGTTCTCGAACTCGAGGCCCGAGACGTTGGGGCCTTTGAACTGATAATGAATGGCGGTGCCGCGCAGGTCCTCGACCCGCTCGCCTTCCACATAGAGGCGGAAATCGGGGTATTCGGCCACGGCGTCGGCGGCCGGTTCGACGCCTTTTTCGACGATCGTCAGCACGTGCTCGAAGCCATCCGAGGTGCGGCCGATGATCTTCAGCCGCAGCCCGGCCACCTCTTCGGGGTAGCCCTCGAGCACTTCGACGAGCTTGTCGCGCGCCGCTTCGCTGAAACGAATGCCCAGTTCGCCCGCGTCTACGCTGCCCGCCATGATTGGCCTCCTTCGACCGCTTCGCAGCTCTAGCATACTCCAGACTCAACGCACTCTGGAGCGCTGCCGTGCCGACCAACAATGTGATTGTCGAGAAGAATGTCCGCGTCCCGATGCGCGACGGGGCGATTCTGCGCGCCGATGTCTACCGGCCGACCAACAGCCTCGAAGCGGGCCGCGCCGTGCCCGGCGTGGTCACGCGCACGCCGTACGACAAGGAGCTCTCGGGCGCCGGCCTCGTGGCGGTGATGCCCAACGCGCTGAAGCTCGCCGAGCGCGGCTACGCGGCGGTCGTCTGCGACACGCGCGGCCGCTATGCCTCGGAGGGCCGCTTCAACCCCTTCCACCAAGAAGGCCCAGACGGCTACGACACGCTCGAGTGGGCCGCTGCGCAGCAGTGGTGCAACGGGTCGACTGCGATCTACGGCCCGTCCTACGTCGGCGCGACGACGATGCTGGCGGCGCGCGAAGCGCCGCCCTCGCTGCGCTGCGCGGTGCCGATCATCACCGCCGACGATTACTACGACGGCTGGACCTATCAGGGCGGGGCGTTCCAGCTGGGGTTCGCGGCGCTCTGGGGCGCCGGCCTCGCGGCGACCGGTTATCTCCAGCATGAGCACTCGCGGCCCGCCGAGGCGGCGCCGCTGCTGCAGGAGGCGCTGCTGGGCGACGCGTTCCGCTTTCTCGGCAACCGCCCGTTGACCGGGCTGCCGGGCATTTCCGAGCCGGGCGTCGCGCCCTGGTGGAGCGATTGGCTGGAGCACGACACGCGCGACGGCTTTTGGAACGCCGTGCGGCACTCCGCCGACTACTCGCGCTTCCAGGTTCCGATGCTGCACATCGGCGGCTGGTTCGACATTTTCGGGATCGGCACGGTGCGCAACTACCGCGGCCTGAGCGCGGCCGGCAACGCCGCCCAGCACATGATCATCGGCCCTTGGGCGCACACGCATTACGACCGCCGGCTGGGCGAGCTCGACTTCGGTGCGACTGGCGCGGCGGCAGCGGCCAATGTGATCGCCGACGTCAACCGCTTCCTCGACCGGCACCTCAAGGGGCGCAGCACCGAGCTGGCCGAGGCGCGCTGGTTCCTGATGGGCGCCAACGAGTGGCGCACGTCGGCATCCTGGCCGCCGCCCGAGGCGGAGCCGCGCTCGTTCTACCTCGGCTCGCAGGGCGGCGCGACGATGCATTACGGCGACGGGCGCCTGGAGGACGAGTGCCCGGCGGAAGACGGGCGGTGGGACAGCTATCTGTTCAGCGCGTACAAGCCGGTGCAGACGGAAGGCGGCTCGATCCTGCAGATCGCCGTGGGCCTGCCGGGGCCGCGCGACCAATCGCGCGTGGAGAGCCGCGACGATGTGCTCTGCTACAGCACGGAGCCGCTGCAGCGCCCGCTCGACGCGGCGGGGCCGGTTTCTGTCGAGTTGTTCGTCTCCTCGGATCGGCCCGACACCGATTTCACGGCCAAGCTCGTGGACGTGCATCCCGACGGCCGGCCGATCTCGCTGACGGACGGGATCCTGCGCGCCCGCTTCCGCAACGGCTTCGACCGTGAAGAGCTGCTCGAGCCGGGCGCGATCGCGCGGGTGACGATCGATTTGGCCTCAATCGCGCACCGCTTCGAGGCCGGGCACCGCATCCGCCTGGAAGTGTCGAGCAGCAACTACCCGCGCTTTCTGCCCAACCCCAACATGGCTGAGCCGGCGAACACACGGACTGATGCGCAGCCGGCGGTGAACAACATTCACCGCGGCGGCGCAGCGCCGTCGGCCCTGCAGCTGCACGTGCTGCCGGAGGCGTGAGCGGCAAAGCGCCCAGCTAGATCCGCATAAAGATCGCGAACAGCAGCCCAAGGTTGGCGAAAAACACGCCGATACCGAGTCGGAAGAGGAAGTTCATGTCGCGCCGCAGCGCGTCGATTCGGTCGTCGGAGCGTTCCTGTGCGTGCAGGATCGCTGCCAACATGCGCGATTCAAGATCGGCGATGCTTTTGTGCGTCTCAGCGCGCAGCTGAGCAAAGCCCTCGCGCATCTCAGCGCGCAGCTCGGCCATTTCAATGCGCAGATCGGCGCGCAGATCAGCCGTCTCGGTGCGCAGCTCGGCAGCGGTCGCCGCTAAGTCCGCCTTGACTGCAAAATCGTCGAAGATGCGCGCGAACTCGTCCGCCAGCGATCGCGCGGCGCCCGCTTCCATGCCGATTTCGATCAACCAGCCGGCGAGGCGCGGCTTATCGAGAACCATATTCTGAGTTTAGCGTATGCTCCGCGCGCTCATGGTCCGCTTAGGGCTTCGGCGACCACTCGGTGGGGTTGAGGATGCGGTTCTCGATGTGGTGCACGAGCGGCCCATCGGCCTCGGAAGCGGCGCGGGCCGCCTGCCACTCGGGGTCGGCGCCGAACGCGGCCCAGGCGCGTTCGCGCTGGCCGTGGTCTTCGAAGGAGACCATGTACCAGAGTTCGTCGCTGCGCCCGCCGACCGAGTTGAGCCAGTAGCCGACGTTGGTGATGCCGTGCTGCTCGAAGAGCCGCATCGTGTGGTCGCGGAAGCGCTTCAGCAGCGCGCCCATCTTGCCTGGGTGCGCCGTGTAGATGCGCAGTTCGTAGATCATGGCCAGCCCTTTCGCTGCCCGCTCAGGATAAGCGGCGCAGGCGCGCGATCAGGACAGGCGGAATTTCGGGTAGGTCGTCCCAGCGCAGGCGCACCGCCGATGCCGGCTCGGCGGCGGCGGCGAGCGATGGCTCGCGCAGCGCATCGAGCGCCCAGCCGCACTCGAAGGCGGCGCCGAGCAGCGACTCCAGGGGGCGCCGAAAGTAGGGCTGCAACCGCGGCTGGCCGGCGATCGCCGCGCCCGGTTCGCTCGTACAGCTCAGATAGCGGGAGATGCGCACCCCGCGCTCGGTGCTGAAGCTGCCGTCGGGCGATTCACGCCGCTCGACGAAGAGGGTTGTATCGGAGCCCTGGTTGAACGCAGGATGCAAGACCGAGAAGACAAACGGTGCGCGCGGCTCGAGCAGCTGCGGCAGAGTGCGGAACAGCGGCCCGAGCGCGGCGATATCCATCAGCGCCATGTTGCACACCGCCGCTCCGAACGGCCCGCCCGGAATCCCCGCCAGCTGCTGCGCGCTGGTGGCGTCGACGCGCTGCCAGCGAATCTGTTCGGCCAACGCGCCGCTGCGGCTCCGCGCCAGCTCAAGCAGCGCGCCCGACCCGTCGGTCGCGGTGACTCGGGCGCCGCGCCGCGCCAACGTCCGCGCAAAGTTGCCGTTTCCGCAGGCGATCTCAAGGATCCGCTCGGGGAGCGGCTCGAGCAGCTCGAGCGTCGGCGGAAAGACGAGCTCGCGCTGCCAGTGCGAACCCTCGTCGCCCTGGGCGCTGTCCCAGAAGGCGGCGTTGGTGTTCCAAGCATCAAGCGAGGCCGCGTTGGCATCAGGAAACTCAGCGGATTGGGGCATGCCGGACTCCTGGTTGTGCAGCTCTCGTGCGGCCCCTGCGCAGCCTCCCCCAAGAATCGAGGCAGCGCACGCGGGGCGGGGCGGGCGAATAGGCTGAGCCTACCTAGGAGGCGTTCGATATGGCTGCTCCGTTGCCGGTAATCATTCAGGGGCTGGGGCCGATTGGGCTGCGGTTGGCGGCGGCGGCGGCGGCTGATCCGTTTCTGGAGCTGGTCGGCGCTGTGGAGATTCGGCCGCAGATGGTCGATCAACCGCTCAGCTCATTCGCGGCCGGCGTGCATCCGGACTTGGTCATCCGTCAGTCGGTCGCGCAGGCGCGGGTCGACGCGCTCGCCGAAGGCGGGATCTTGCTGCACTGCACCGGCTCCTATCTGGAGCAGGTCAGCCCCCAGATCGAGGAAGCGCTGCGGCAGGACCTGCACGTAGTCTCGACCTGTGAGGAGCTGGCGTTTGCCCAGCACCGCCACCCGGAAATCGCGGCCGGGCTGGATCTGCTGGCGCGCCGCGCCGGGCGCACGGTGGTCGGGACAGGCGTCAACCCCGGGTTCTTGATGGACGCGCTGCCTGCCTCGCTCTCATCGATTTCGCACAGCATCCGCCGCGTGCGGGTCGAGCGGGTGCAAAATCCGCGCCGCCGGCGCGGGCCGTTTCAGCAGAAGGTTGGGCTCGATTTCAGCCGCGAACAGTGGGAGGCGCGGCGCGCTGCGGGCGGCTTCGGGCATGTCGGCCTGGAGGAAAGCGCGCGGCTGCTGGCCTACGCGCTGGGCTGGAAGCTGGTCGATTGGCGGCACGAGATGTCCGCAATTCAGCCCGATCCGGCGCGGCCCGTGCAGGGGACGCTGGAAACGCTGCACTGCTCGACCTACGCCGGCGAGGCCGTCGAGCTGCACTTCGAGGCGAACGGGGCGGCGGCGCAGGAGTATGACCAGATCGAGGTCGACGGGCGGCCGCCGCTGAAGCTGCGCTTCGAGGGCGGCGTCTTCGGCGACGACGCCACGATCGCCTCGGTGCTGCGGGCTGCGCGGGTGATCCCGCACACCCGCCGCGGGTTGGCGACAGTGCTCGACCTCCCGCTGCGCTGAACGCCGCCGTGCCGGGGGGTACCATCGCTACCATCGAAGCGTTACAAGACTGCAACGAAGAGAGGGTCAACCTTCCTGGCGTTACGTTCCTGGCCGCCGATACCACGCAGTGGTTGAGCAGCGCATACGACCGATGGGTCGACAAGCGGTACGCGCTGAGCAGAGACCCGAAGCTGAGCCAGTTGAAGTTCGCTACCGTCCACGCCGCCATCGCGGCGGAACGCCGAAGGGTAGGCGCCGCCGCCGATATCGAAAACATCATCGGCGACGACTTCGATGCCTACGGTGTCGATATCGATAAGCTCTACGCGGCGGGCGATACCGCCGCTACGTACCTAGCCGATACCGTCGCCGACGCCTAGCACTTCCGCGGCGGTGGCGCGGCCGCCCCCCCCCCCCCCGGCCGGGCCGCGCCCCGAGGGGGGGGGGCGTGGGGGGGGGGGGGGGGCGG
>CAYFZI010000050.1:0-14762 GCA_964347635.1 uncultured Dehalococcoidia bacterium | reverse complement strand
AGTACTCTCTGATCGTCGCCGACATCTTCGAGGGCACCTACGCCGGCGCCTCCGAGCTCTACACCACCATGTTCCGCAACGCCCTCGGCGTCGAGATCAGGATCGCGCTGGAGCCGTATGACTCCATCTTCGGTCAGCTCGCTGAAGGCACCTTCCCCGGCCACCTCCCGATCTGGGTCGGCGCCGGCACCGGCGACCCCACCGGCGAGTGGAACAACCGCCTCGTCTTCGGCGCTTCGCAAAACACCGAGTTCTACAACTTCAAGCCGGTCGAGGACATCGTCCAAACCATGAAAGTCACGCTCGACGCCGACGTCCGGCGGGAGATGGCCCGCGAGGTCTCCCTGATCCTGCTCGGCGCAGACGACCGCTACGGGCTCGACGGCTTCGCCGCCTTCTCGGTGACGGCGAACGGCATCGACACCTCAATCACTTGGCCCTACGTCAACCTGCCACCCTTCGCCACCTCAGTCTGGGAGCGCGAAGGCTGGCATTGGCGCAAGGCGTATTGGTACGACACGAGCCACCCCGACTTCCCCGGCGAGCGCGCGTAGTCGGCCCTCTCCTCTCCTCTCCTCTCCTGTGCGCGGGAGGGGAGATCTGGAGTCCCGTTCCGGGCGGGTATGGCGCGTGCGCGCGCGGTCGGTATTCTGAGGCGCAGCACCGAGGGGGACGCTGATGGATCAAGCCGCCCAGACTGAATTTCGCCAGAAGATCGAGGATCGCTACCCGCGCCCGGCGTCGCTGCGGGACGGCCACAAAATATCGCTGCGGCTGATGCGGCCCGACGACGCCGAGGCGATTCTCGACTTCGCACGCAGCCTGCCGGCCGACGATCTGCTGTTCCTGCGGCGCGATGTGACGCAGGAATCGGCCGTCGCGGAGTGGATGCGCGAGGTGGAGAGCGGCCGCACCTACACAGTGCTGGGCTTCGACGGCGATGAGCTGTTGGGCGAGGGCGACCTGCACTACAGCGCGGCCGACTGGACGCGCCATCTGGGCGAGATTCGGCTGCTGCTCTCACCGCAGGCGCGCGGCCGCGGGCTGGGGCGGGTGCTCGCCGAAGAGATCTACGCCATCGCCCAGCTGCTCCAGCTGCAGCTGCTGACGGCGCGGATGGTGCTCGACCAGGCGGCCGCGCAGTCCGTCTTCCGGCGGCTCGGCTTCCAGCGCGAAGCAGTGCTCTGGGACTACGTGATCGACGCCGACGGCAAGACCCACGACCTGCTGATCGCAACGCGCCGCCTGCAAAGCCCGCGCTGAGGCCGAGAGCCCTGAACAGCCCCTACTCGCCCAAGCCGTACTGGCGGTTGAATGCGGCGTAGCGCGCCGGGTCGAGCCCGCGCTGGGAGAGATCAGCGTAGGACTCCGGGTAGCGCCAGGCGCGGAAGAGCCAGTTGCAGTTCAGCCCGATCTGGCGCGTCATAAACGGCGAAATCCACTCCCAGACGACCTGGCCGCGCTGGGTGACTTCGAAGATCCGCCCCGATGCGCCCTCGGTGATCAGTGTGTTTTCGTTGGCCAGCCGCGCGGCGCCGGAGATGTGGGCGCTGAAAAACTGCTCGCGCGGCTCGCCCTGCCAGCTCCAGACGATCTCGTTGTCGGCCGGGTTGACCTCGACCACGCGCGAGTAGGACAAGTCGAGCGTGCGGTGCATGCCGTTGTCGAACAGCAGGACGTTGCCGGAGGGCAGCGCCGTGGCGTGATGCTGATGGGAGATTTCCGGCCAGCCGAACTCCCAGCTGAGCTCGGCCCCGGCGTCCGGCTGCCCGCCTGACTCGCTGTCTGACTCGCTGTCTGTCTGCCCGCTCGGCCCGCCGCGGTCGATGCGGCCAACGAGGCTGATGCTGCGCGCGGAGAAGAGGATTCGGCCCTCGGCGTCCGTATCGATGCTGTTCGCGTGCGACCACTCCCAGCGGCGTTCGAAGGGGCAGATCTGGTGGCGGCTCGGCTCCAGCAGCCGCCAGAGCTGGATGCGGCTCACTTCGGCGCCCTCCGCGTCGAGCTCGACAATGTCGTCGCCGATCATCCAGTCCGGTTCGTAGCGCTGCTCCACGCGCTGGCCGCCGCGGACCTGCTGAACCAGATCCGCATCGATGGGAACCCACTCCAGGACCAGCGTGCGGCCGTTGTCGAGGCGCTCGAAGTCGTGGTGCAGCGCGGCGTTCTCGACGACCGAAAGCTCAGCGCCGTCCCAATCGAGCTCGCGCAGCGAAGTCCCGCCGCCGCCCAGGTGGCGGTACAGCTCGGGCGGATCGGGCGGGCGAATTTCAAAGCGCGAGCGCTGCGCCCGCGGGGCGGCGGGGCCGGGCGGGTCCGCGCAGAGCGCGAGTAGGTTGCCGTTGGGCAGCAGCTCGACATTGAAGCCCACGCAGCCTCGAAAATCCCAGCGGTGCACACAGCGCCCCTGCATATCGAGCAGCAGCGCGAACTCGCCGCCGGCCGGCGTGATCAGCGTGTAGCCGCGGTAGGCGCGGACCGGGTCGTAGTGCGTCAGTCCGACGGGGCGGTGAATCGGCCAGCCCATGTGAAACCTCCCATGCGAAGCCTGCTGCTGCTTAGGCGGGGGCGGCGGCGATCCGCGGCAGCACCTCGGCGGCGATCCGCTCGCATTCCTCGAGATGCGGAAAGGCGGAGAGGATGAACTCCTCGAAGCCGAGCCTGCGGTAGGCCTCAAGCTCGGCCGCAGCCTGCTCGGGGGTGCCCACGATCGCCGTGCCAAGGTTGACGCGGACGCGCGAAATGCCGTTCCAGAGCCGCTCGCTGAGGCGGTCGTCCGCGGCCCGGCGGGCTTGGGCGGCGGCGCCGACCATCGCCGTACCGCGCAGCGCGGCCGCGCGCTGGGCGAGCACCTCGGGGTGCGCTTCGGAGAGCAGCGCGCGGGCCGCCTGCCAGGCTTCGGCTTCGCTCTCGCGTACGACCAGGTGGGTGCGCAGGCCGAAGCGGGCCCGGCGCCCTTCCGCGGCAAATGCGGCGCGGGCGCGGTCGAGCAGTTGGGCCGTCGCCGCGCGCGGCTGAATCCAGCAGAGCAGCAGGTCGCCGCGGCGTGCGGCGAGCCGCAGCGCAGCGTCGGACGCGCCGCCGAGATACCAGGCCGGCGCGGGCGCTGCGGGGCGCGGGGAGACGATCGCCCGGCGGAGCTGCACGGCCGCGCCGTCGAAGTCGAGCGGGCCGCCGCTGCGCCAGAGGCGCTGGCAGGCGTCGATGAACTCGTCGGCGTGGGCGTAGCGGTCGTCGTGCGGGCGCGTTGCGCCGATCCGCTCATTGTCGCCCTGGATACCGCCGGGCACGATGTTGATATCGACCCGGCCGCCCGAGATTTCGTGCAGCGTGGCGGCCTGCTGCGCAAACAGACCGGCCGCCACGCTCGAGGGGCGCACGGCGATCAGCAGGCGAATGCGCTCCGTCGATGCGAGCAGCGCGGTCGCGGTGGTCCAGGTTTCGGCCAGCGGCGCCGACTGCTCGAACAGGCCGTTGGCAAAGCGGGTCGGGATCAGCAGCGAGTAGAAGCCGAGCCGCTCGGCGGTTTGCACGACCGAGCGGAGATATTCAAAGGTCGGCTCGCGCTGCGCACGCAGCGCCCCGATCCGATCGCCGTCGCCGTCAATCGGCACGAACCAGGAGAAGCGGGGCGGAGCCTGCGCGGCCATAGCGGGCAGAGTAGAGGGTAGAGGGCGCCGCGGGCGCGTTCCTTCCTCCCGTGAACTGGGGACGCTCGGCTGGACGCGCCCCGCTCAGTGCGGCTGCGGCGCCAGGAACTCCTGCACGGATTGGAGGAAGAGTTCGAGCTGATCGTGGTGGACCCAATGGCCGGCGTTGGGGATGCCGATCCGCTGCGCTTCGGGGAAAGATGCGGTGCGCTCATCCTGATTGGGGTCGCCGGCGCTTTCGAGGCCGCTGATCAGCAGCGTCGGCATGCGCACTCTGGCCCAGATCTCTTCCGCGTCGGCCTCGTTGAAGGGGTAGGGCGAGGAGGAGCGGGCGTAGTTGTCGAACTTCCATGCGAACGCGCCGTCTTCGAGCTGGTTGACAGCGTGGGTGGTGAGGTGCCGCGCCTGCTCCTCGCTCAGGCGCGGGTTGGCTTCCTGCATGCGCGCGATCGCGTCTTCGAGCGAGGCGTAGCGGTGCGGCAGGCGGCCGGCAAAACCGCGGATGCTCTCGATCCAGGCCGACATGCGCTCGTCGGCGGGGGTTTCGGAGTGCGCTGCGGTCTGGCGGCGGGGCGGGCCGAGCCCCTCGATCGCGATCAGCCGCTCGACGCTCTCGGGGTAGATGCCCGCGTATTCGATACAGATCCGTCCGCCCAGCGAGTGCCCGAGCAGTGTGGCCGGCGCGAGATCGTTCTGGCGCACCAGTTGGGCGAGATCGTAGACGTAGTCGATCATCGCGTAGCCGGAGCCGATCACCCACTGCGAATCGCCGTGGCCGCGCAGATCGGGCGCGATCACGTGGTAGCGCTCGCGCAGCGCGAGGGCGACCCAATCCCAGGAACGGCAATGGTCGCGCCCGCCGTGGACGAGGATCAGGGGCGGCGCGCCGGGATTGCCCCAATCGACGTAATGCAGTCGCAGGCGCTGGGAGAAGTACGTGTGGGAGGCAGGGTAGTCGTTCAGCTCGGGCATGTCGGGGAGCGTATCCGACGCTGGGCGATGCGCCAGCGGTGTTCAGGAAATGGCGAGATTGTTGCGGTGCACGACTTCGGCGCCGAAATCGTAGCCGAGCGTCGCTTCGATGGTGCTGGAGCGTTGGCCGCGGATGCGCTCGATATCGGCAGCGGAGTAGTTGCTCAGGCCGGCGCCGATGCGGGCGCCGCTGAGCTGCTGCAAGCCGACGATGTCGCCGCGCTCGAAGCTGCCGTGGACAGCGGCGATCCCGGCCGGCAGCAGGCTGCGGCCCTGCTCGCGGATCGCGCGCGCGGCGCCGGCGTCCAGCGAGAGCGCGCCGCCCTCGCCGAGGCCGGCGAGCAGCCAGCGCTTGCGCGACTCGCGGACATCCGCGGCGGCCGGCACCCAGGTGCCGATCCGCTCGCCGCGGGCAATGCGGAGCAACGCGTCGGGCTCGCGGCCGTTGGCGATCACGACGGCCGCGCCGCTCGAGGCGGCCAGCTGGGCGGCGGCGAGCTTGGCCCGCATCCCGCCGCGTCCGCGCTCACCGACTGCGCCGGCGCTCTCGATCAGCTCGGCGGGGCGGGCCAGCTCGGAGAGCAGCACCGCATCGGCGTGGCGGCGCGGGTCGCGGTCGTAGACGCCGTCGACATCGCTGAGCAGAATCAGCAGATCGGCGTCGATCAGATTGGCGACGAGCGCGGAGAGCGCGTCGTTTTCGCCGAACGCGCCGCCGCGCAGTTCCTCATCGGCGACGACGTCGTTCTCGTTGATTACCGGCACGACGCCGAAGCGGAGCAGCCGCAGGAGGGTGTTGCGGACGTTGAGATAGCCGACCCGCTCGGCGACATCGGCGCGGGTGATCAGCGCTTGAGCGGCGGTCAGGTCGTGACGCTGGAGCAGATGGTCGTAGCGCTCCACGAGATGCGCCTGGCCGATCGCGGCGAGCGCCTGGCGCTGGCCGATGCTGGTCTGGCCGCTGCGCGCGCCGACGCGGGCGCGCCCCGCGGCGACCGCGCCGCTGGTCACCACCGCGACCTCTGTGGAGCTGCGGCGCAGCGCCGCGACTTGGCGCACGAGGTCTTCGAGCACGCTGGGATCGAGCCGCTCGCCGCCGCCGGTGAGCAGATTGGTGCCGAACTTGGCGATCACGCGCCGCGGCTTCATCGCTGCTCCGCAAGCGCTTGGCGCGCTTGACATTCGCGGTTCGGGTGCGGGCTGCATAATCAAACTATGCGTTCCGGGCGTTCCATGCATGTTGATACCGCGCACTGGCTGCGCTGGTGGCGCCTGCATGCGAATTGGGCCCTGGCCGACGCGAAGACGCTCGGCCGCCGCACCGTGCAGGAGTTCTTTGCCGATCATTGCACGCAATTGGCGGCTTCCATGTCCTACTACGTGCTCTTTTCGATCTTCCCGCTGGCGATTCTGGTGGTCTCGATCACCGGGCTGATCCTGACCGATGCAGGGCTGCGGGAGCAGGTCGTGGATGCGCTGCTGGGGGCGCTGCCGGTCTCGGCCGGCGCCGGTCGGGAAGATCTGGAGGCGTTGATCGACCCGATCGCGCGGGGCCGCTCGGCGGTCGGGCTGATCAGCATTCTCGGCCTCGCCTGGGGCGCGTCGGGGATGATGGGAGCGCTGCGCTACGCGCTCGATACCGCCTGGGATCACGAATATCGGCGCCCCTTTGTGCGCGGCAAGCTGATCGATCTCGGCCTTGTCCTCGGCGTCGGCGGGCTGCTGACGCTGTCGATCGCGTCGACGATGCTGCTGCAGGTGGCGCGCGGCGTGAGCGGCGACGTGGCCGATGCGCTGGGGCCGTTTGGTTCGGGTGCGAACGCGGCGACCGCCGCGATCGGCCTGCTCGCGCCGTTTCTGCTCACCACGGCAACGTTTGTGCTGGTCTTCAAGCTGGTCCCGAGCGTGCACGTGCGGACGCGCGACGCGCTGGCCGGTGCGCTGCTCTCGGCCCTGCTGTTCGAGCTGCTCAAGCACGGCTTCGCCTTCTATCTGCGCAACTTTTCCAACTACGACGCGGTCTACGGTTCGCTGGGAGCGACGATCGCGCTGCTCTTCTTCGTCTATCTGAGCGCATGCACGCTGTTGATCGGCGCGGAGCTGGCGGCGGAGTGGCCGCGGGTGCTGCACGGCCACTACGACGAAGAGCTCGGCTCGGTGACGGGCGGGCGCGCCTCGCCGTGGTATCGGCGCGCGCTGCTGGCGGCGGCCGGCTTGGTGGTGCATGAGTCCGCGGCGCCGAGGGCCGCGCCGGATCCAGCGGCCAGCGCAGAGCGCCGGCGGCGGCGATCCGAACAGCGCTCCAAACGGCTGCGGCGGTAGTTGCAGCAGGCCCGGCCGCGTGCGCCTCAGGCGCGGTCCAGGAAGAGATCGAGGGCGGCGCCGTTGATCGAGGCGGCAGCGCGGTGAGGGTGCTCGTGCTGCGGGCTGGAGGCGATGCCGACGGCAAGAGTTTCGGCGGCGATCAGCGGCTCGAACGCGGCCAGCGCGGCCGCCAATGCGGCGTCCTCGGTGGCGAGAACAAGCTGGATGCGGTCTGCGGGGTCGAGGCCGCTGTCGCGGCGCAGCGCCTGGACGCGGTGAATCACCTCGCGGGCCAGGCCTTCGCGGGCGAGCGCCTGGCTGATCTCGGTGTCCAGGCGGACGCTGAGGACTTCATCCGCGGCGGCGGCCCCGCTGCCGCCGCCCGCTTCGGCCTCGCTTTCGATCAGCAGGTCGTTGGGGCCCAGCGCGACGCCTTCGATTTCAATCGTCTCGCCGGCCTCGGCAGCCTGAGCGATATGGCCGGCGAGTTCGGGCGGGAGCGAGCTGAGCGCGCCGCGCAGCGCCGGCAGACGCGGGCCGAGGCGGGGCCCGAGGACGCGCAGGTTGGGCTTGATCGTGTAGCGCCGCGCGCCTGCGCCGGCCGCAGCGAGGTCGACGCGCTTCACGTTCAGCTCGTCGGCGATCGTTGCGGCGTGGCGCTCGATCGCGGCGCCGTGGGCGGCGCTGCGGACCGCGACGCTGAGGCGCGCGAGCGGCTGGCGGACTTTGATCCCGGCCGAACTGCGCGCCGCACGGCCGAGCGAGGCGGCGCGCTGCACGAGGCTCATTTCTTCGTTGAGCGCCGCATCGATGCGGCCGCCGTCGGCGCTCGGCCAGTCGGCGAGATGGACGGATTCAGGCGCGCTCGGGTCCTGCTCAGCGGCCAGATTGCGCCAGATCTCCTCGGCGAGGTAGGGAGTCAGCGGAGCGAGCAGGCGGGCGAGCGTCGTCAGGACGGTGTAGAGGGTCTCGTAGGCGGCTGTCTTGGCCTGCCGGTTGGCCTCGGCGCTGCGAGCTGAAGACCAGAAGCGCCGCCGACTGCGGCGCACGTACCAGTTGCTGAGTGCGTCGACAAAGCGCTCAAGCGCGCGGGCCGCGGCGGTGGCGTCGTAGTCGTCCAGCGCTGTCGTCGTGCGCTCGATCAGCGCGTGCAGCTCGCTGATGATCCAGCGGTCGAGGTCGAGCGGCGGCGTCGGCGCCGCTGTGGACGGACGCCAGCCGTCGATGTTGGCGTAGGTGACGAAAAAGGCGTAGGTGTTCCAGAGCGTGTGCAGGAAGCGGCGCCGCGCTTCGCCGACGAGGCGCTCAGAGAAGCGCCGCGGATTGCCGGCGGGAGAGGCGACATAACAGTACCAACGCAGCGCGTCGGCCCCGTGGGCGTCGAGCACCGACCAAGGATCGACCACGTTGCCGCGCGACTTGCTCATCTTCTCGCCCTGCTCATCGAGGATGTGGCCGAGCGAGATGACGTGTCGGAAGGAGGTCGGCAGCGGCACAGCCTCCGCGCGGTGCAGCAGCACGGCCTCAGCGTGCAGCGAGTAGAACCAGCCGCGCGTCTGATCGACGGCCTCGCAGATGAAGTCGGCGGGGAAGCGCTCCGCGAAGGTCTCCTCGTTCTCGAACGGGTAATGCCACTGCGCGTAGGGCATCGCACCGCTGTCGAACCAAGCGTCGGCGACTTCGGGGATGCGCCGGGCGGTGCCGCCGCAGCTGCTGCACCGAATCAGCACGTCATCGACGGCGGGCCGATGGGGGTCGCTGAGGTCCGGCGGCTGAGCGCCGACGGCGCGGCTGCGCAGTTCATCGAACGAGCCGATGCAGCTGGTCTCGCCGCAGTCCTGGCAGCGCCAGAAGGGCAGCGGCGTCCCCCAGTAGCGCTCGCGGCTGACCGCCCAATCGACGTTGTTGGCGAGCCAGTCGCCGTAGCGCCCGCGCCGGATGTGCTCGGGATGCCAGTGGATCAGCTGCTCGTTGCTGTCCTCTAGCGCGCTGCGCAGCCGGCTCGTGGCGATGTACCAGGAAGGCTTGGCGTAGTAGAGCAGCGGGGTGCTGCAGCGCCAGCAGAAGGGGTAGGTGTGGCGAATCGTCTCGCGGCGCAGCAGCATCCCGCGCGCGGCGAGGTCGGCCATGATCTCTTCATCGGCGTCTTTGACCCATTTGCCGACGAACGACGGCCCGCGCGATCGATCGCCGCTGATCACCCCGCGCAGGCCAACCGGCTGGCGGAAGAGCAGGCCCTGCTCGCGCCCCAGCAGGTAGTCGTCCTCGCCGAAGGCCGGGGCGATGTGGACGATCCCAGTGCCTTCCTCCATCGAGACGAAGTCGGCGCTGACGACGCGGCGCGCGGGCAGATCGCCGGCCGCGCACTCGACCAGCCGCGCGCCTTCGAAGCGCCAGGCCGGGTTGCCCCAGTCGGTCGGTTCATAGAGGCCGTCGTAGCTGACGCCTTCAAGCTGCGCGCCGCTCACGCGGACCGCGGCGCGCGCGCCCTCGACACCGCTGAGCGCCTGTTCGAGCAGCCGCTCGGCGAGGATCAGGCGGTCGCCCCCGGGCAGTTCGACGGCGGCGTAGCGCTCATCGGCGGCGACGGCGAGGCCGCTGTTGGCGGGCAGTGTCCAGGGCGTGGTCGTCCAGGCGAGCAGGTCGGTCGTTCCAGCGTGGCGCAGCGCTGCGGGCAGCGAGCTGTCGTGCGCGCGGAAGCGGATCCAGATGCTCGGGTCGGCGGTGTTTTCCTCGTAGCCCTGCGCGACTTCGTGGCTCGAGAGCGAGGTTTCGCAGCGCGGGCAGTGGGGCGTAGTGCGGCGCGCTTCGTAGATCAGCCCCTGATCCCAGAGTGTTTTGAAAATCCACCAGCAGGATTCGATGTATTCCGGGGTGTAGGTGCGGTACGCGTCGCTCAGGTCGATCCAAAAGCCGACGCGGTCGGTCATGTCCTCCCACTGCTCCACGTAGCGCATCACGGATTCGCGGCACTGGCGGTTGAACGCGGCGATCCCGTAGCGCTCAATATCTGCCTTGGAGCGCAGGCCCAGCTCCCGCTCGACTTCGAGCTCAACCGGCAGGCCGTGGGTGTCCCAGCCGCCCTTGCGGGGCACGCGGCGTCCGCGCATCGTCTGGTAGCGCGGGAAGAGGTCTTTGAAGACGCGCGAAAGCACGTGGTGCACGCCCGGCGCGCCGTTGGCCGTGGGCGGACCCTCGTAGAACGAGAAGAGCTGGTCGGCGGGGCGCGCTTCGATGCTGCGGCGGAAGATCTCACGTTCGCGCCAGAAGGCGCGGATGCCCGCCTCGAGTTCGGCGTGCGGCAGCATCGCGCCGACCGCCCGGAACGCGCCCGCCGCCGCTTCAGTCATCGCTCGGCTCCTCGGCTTGGGCGGCGGCGGGCGTGTCCGGCACCTGCGCCTCGATTCGCCGATCGGCGAACGTGCAGATGATCGCGCGGGTCTCGCCGTCGAGCGCCTGGTCCATCCGGTCGAGCCGGAAGCGGACATAGGAGCGGGCCGCGGCGGCGGATGAGACTTCGTCGGCGGCGAGCGCTTCCTCGACGAGGACCTTGGCGGCCGCATCGGGCGCCGCGCGTATTTCGGCGGCGATCGCCGCGCGCTCGCGCTGCTGCAGGGTGGGGCGGCGCAGCAGTCTCGCGAGGCGGCCGCGGTCGTCGGGCGGCTGCGGCATCTGGGCTCCGTCTTGGCGCTCTGGAGCGGTCTCGGTCAGGCGCGGCTGCGTTCGCTCTCGGGAATTTCGGCGCCCGGCTTAGGCGGAATCAGGCCGTTGCGCAGATCCTGGTTGATCCCTTCCACCTGGCACGGCCGCTGGCCCCAGCGCGCCTGCATCTCGTCCATCTGGTAGCCGAGCGTCATGATCCGCTTGACGGTCGAGCAGAAGACGGGCCGGTCGCCGCGCGGCAGGAAAGGCACTTCGATCATGTCGCCGCACATCGCGCAGGCGGCCGGATGCATCTGCCGCGGCGTGCGCCCGCCGAACGAGGCCGCGCCGCCGTAACGCACGTAGCCGGAGGAGGTTTCCAGCGTGGTGCGCGCGCTCTTGCGCGCGCTGCGGCAGTCGGGGCAGCGCACCGGGTCGTTTTGCAGGCCCTTGCTCGCGTAGAACTCCTGCTCGCCGGCGGTGAAGACGAAATCCCGCCCGCAGTCGCGGCAAACAATCGACCGATCCTGCATCGCCATCGCGCACCCCTTCGGCCGTCACTGCGCCGTTCTGCTTGCTGCGCCGCTCAAGAGCGACGATATCAGAGCGCCGCTCAGCCGCGGACCCGCGCGAGCACCTGTTCGAGCTGCCCGAACAGCGCCGCCGCTTCGTCGTGCCGCAGCATCAGGCAGACGGCGCCGTAGACGACCGCGCCGCCGCTGACCCCCGCAAGCAGCGCGAACCAAGAATCGACCCCGAAGCGCGGGTCGCCTTCGAGCAGGCTCAGCAGCACGAACAGGACCTGCGCCATGACCGCCGCGGCGAGCACCGTCTTGAAGATCGAGCCGGCCAGCGCGCGTGACCAGAGCAGCCCGCGCAGGCGAATGTTGAGCAGCAGGAAGAGCAGCAGCGCTTCGCCGATCGTCGCGATCGAGAGCGCCAGCGCCAGCCCGCGCAGCTCCAGCGCATCGACCAGCACCGCGGCCAAAATCAGGTTGGCCATCATCGAGCTGATCGCCAGCGCGACCGGGGTGCGCGTGTCGCCGAGCACGTAGAAGCCGCGCGAGAGAATCTCGATCGCGGCGTGGGCAAACAGGCCGACAGAGTAGAAGAGCAGTGCATCGGCCACGAGCTGAGTCGCCGCCGCGTCGAACGCGCCGTGTTCGAGCAGCGTTTTGACGATCGATTCGCGCAGCATCAGCATCCCGATGCTGGCCGGGACGCTGAGGAAGAGCGTGAAGCGCAGGGCGCGGCCGACCATCTGCTCGACCGCTGCGGCGCCGCCGCCGGCGGCGCGCTCGGCCAGCGTGGGAAAGATCGCCGTCGCCAGCGACATCCCGAACAGGCCGACCGGGAACATCAGGATCAGCCAGGCGAAGTTGAGCGCGGAGATCGAAGAATCGCCGACCAGCGAGCCGAAGAACGTCAGCGCGATCAGGTTGATCTGGGCGGCGCCGAGGCCCAGCATGCGCGGCCCCATCAGGCGCAGGACTTCGCGCACGGCCGGATCGCCCAGGCTGAACGCGGGCCGCAGCCGCGCGCCGACCCCGGCCAGCGCCGGCAGCTGGATCAACAAGTGCGCGCCGCTGCCGGCGATCACGCCGATCGCGAGCGCCTCGACACCGAGCCGTTCGGGCAACAGCAGCGCACCGAGGATGATCGCGAGGTTGTACAGCATCGGCGACACGCCGGGCAGCAGAAAGTGCCGCCGCGCGTGCAGCATCCCGGTGATCATGCCCGAGATCGCAAAGAGGATCGGCGAGAGCAGCAGGACGCGGGTGAGAAAGACGGCGTCCGCCAGTATTTCGTCCTGGATGCCGCTCTCTTCGCCGAGTCCGGGCGCCAGCGCGGGCACGATCCAGTCGGCCAGAGCGAAGACGGCCGCGGCCAGGGCGATCGTCCCGAGCAGCACCCAGTTGAGCACAATGCTGGCCACGCGCCAGGCCGCCGATTCGCCGCGCTCGTTCAGCACGCGCGCGAACACAGGGATGAAGGCCGCGGCCAGGGTCGCGCCGGCGAGCAGCTGGAAGACGAGGTCGGGCAGGCGCATCGCCACCCAGAAGGCGTCGAGCTCGACGGTCGCGCCGTACTGATCGGCGATCACCACAGCGCGCGCCGCGCCCAGCAGACGGCTGCCGAGGAACGCCGCGCCGAGCAGCACGGCTGCGCCGGCAACGCCGCCCGATGGACCGAGCAGCAGCCGGCGCAGCGGCGGTCGGCGGCGGCGCGGCGTGAACGTCGGCGTAACGATGGCTCCCCGCCCGACTGCGCCGGCCGCGGCTGCAGCGCGGTCGGCGCGCCCCGCGCGGCTTGTTGGACACTCCCCAGCGCGCTGTTTACGATAGCTGTGCTCGGGGGAGGAACGCCGTGCCCAACAAGGCCGCCGCCGTCAAGTATCTACGCGCCTCGCAGCGCCGCCGCATGCGCAACAAGCCGGTCCGCACCTACGCCCGCACGACAACGCGCAGGGCGCTGGAAGCGATCGACGAAGCCGCCGACGCAGCGGAGACGGCCGCGGGCGCGGATTGGTCGCAGGCCGAAGCCGCGATCCGCGATGCGGTCAGCGCGCTCGACCGCGCCGCCCAGAAGGGTGTACTCCACGCCAACACCGCCACCCGCCGCAAATCCCGGCTGCTGCGTCAATTCCACCAAGCGCGCAACCCCGATGCCGCCCCCAAGCCGCGCGTCCCAAGACCCGAACCGGCCAAGACGCCGTAGCGCCCGTTCACATTCGCCATTCCCATACAGGAATGCCGCTGCACCGCTCCTCCGCCCTTGTGAGGAAGGACGAAGAAGGACAGTGGGCTGCGCGTCTATGCAGAGGGTTGGGGCCGCGCGCGGTACGATGGGCGCATCATGCGCGGCTTGATCTTCGAGCGGCCGGGGGAAATTCGCGTCGGCGAGCTGGAAGAGCAGCCGCCGGCGGCCGGGGAGGCGCTGCTCGAGGTGCGGGCTGCGAGCGTCTGCGCGTCTGACCTGCGCGTCTTTCGCGGCGAAAAATACGCCGCCGCAGGGGTCGTGCCGGGGCACGAGTTTGCGGGCGTGATCGTGGCCCTGGGCGAAGGCGTGTCGACGCTCGAGTTGGGCGCGGAGGTGGCGGTCTATCCGATCATCTCCTGCGGCGGCTGCACATTCTGCCGGCGCGGGCTGCGCAACCGCTGCAGCAATCGGCAAACGCTCGGCTACGACCAGAACGGCGGCCTGGCGGAGCGCGTCCTGCTGCCCGCGGCGCTGGTCGGCCAGGGCCACGCGGTGGCGCTCGCGCCGGCCGTCGCCGCTGGGCATCAGTGGGAGCGGGCGGCGCTGACCGAGCCGACAGCCTGCGTGCTCAACTCGCTCGAGTCCTGCCGCTTCCGCGCCGGCGCCAGCGTCGCGGTGATCGGCGCCGGTCCGATGGGGCTGCTGCACGTGCTGCTGGCGCGCGCGCTCGGGGCGGGGTCGATCGTGGTCGCAGAGCCGGTCGCCGCGCGCCGCGCCGCGGCCGAAGCGGTCGGCGCCGACATCGTGGTCGACGGCCGCCCCGACAGCCTGCGCGCCGCAGTCGACGAGGCCGCGCACGGCGAAGGAGCGGATGTGGTGATCGTCTCCGTGGGGCTCGACGGGCTGACAGAGGCGGCGTTGAGCGTCGCCGCGCGGCAGAGCACCGTTAACCTCTTCGCCGGCTTCCCGCCCGAGTCGTCGGCGCTAATCGATGTCAACGCGCTGCACTACCAGGAAGTCTCGCTCACCGGCACCCAAAACGCGACGCCGGACCAGTTTCGGCGCACCGCAGCGCTGCTGCCGAGCCTCGATGGGCTGGAGCGGATCGTCTCCCACCGGTTCGCGCTGAGCGAGGCGGCGCTGGCCTATGAATCGCGCCGCGACCCAGCGGTGCTGAAGACGGCGGTGCTGCCGGATGACCAGATCGGATGACGACGCCGGAGGCGGGCTTGGGCATCGGGACGGCGCTGCGCGACGCGCGGATTCGGCGCGGGCGCTCGCTGAGCCAGGCGCAGCAGGCGACGCGAATCGGCCGAGCGTACCTCGAGGCGCTCGAGCAGGAGAATTGGGCGGCGATGCCGGCGGCGCCGTTCGCGCGCGGTTTCCTGACGTCATACGCGGAGTATCTGGGGCTCGAAAGCGCCCCGCTGCTGGCCCGCTTCCCGCTCGCGGCAACCGCACCCGGCGAAGGCCTCGATGCGCCGCCCTCTGCCC
>CAYFZI010000049.1:10498-14868 GCA_964347635.1 uncultured Dehalococcoidia bacterium | reverse complement strand
GGTAGGGCGTAGGGGATTCGAACCCCTGATCTCCGCCTTGAGAGGGCGGTGTCCTAGGCCGCTAGACGAATGCCCCACACGGCGTGCGGCCGGGATGCGGCCGGAGTGGCTGGGGATGGAGGATTCGAACCCCCGCTAACTGATCCAGAGTCAGTCGTCCTACCACTAGACCAATCCCCAACGGGGCAACAGTATCAGCGCTGCAGCGGCGGCGGCAACAGTCGGCGGTGCGCGCTGCGCCCGCGGTGCAGCTCGGCGGCGTGCAGTGCGGGGCATGGGCATAGCGGTGTGGATCGGGCAGCGGGCCGACGCAGGCGCGCGCGGGGCGGTTGGCGGGCTGTTGGGTGGTTAGTCGTCGGGGCGTGCGAGGCGCTCGGCCGCGGCGTTGAGGCGTTCGAGCGCCGCGGTCCGGCCCAGCACCTGGAGCGTGTCGAACAGCGGCGGCGCGATCCGCTTGCCCGTTGCGGCGACCCGAATCGGCGTGAAGAGCACACCCGGCTTTTCGCCGCGCTGCTCGGCGAGCCGGCGCAGCGCGGCCTCGATCTGCTCGGCGCTCCAGGGCTGCAGCCCGCGCAGGGCGGCGAGCGCCGCCTCAACGGCCTCCAGCGCGGCCCACGGTTTGCCGCGGTAGCCGCGGCCCATCAGCTCGGCGTTGCTGTAGTCGAGCGGGCCGCTGGCGTAGAAGAAGTCGGCGTAGTCGACGATTTCCGGCAGCAGCTTGACGCGCTCCTGAATCGCCGCCGCCACGGGGAGCAGCGGCGCAAGGTCGAGCGGGCGGCCGACCGCGCGCTCGAGCCAGGGGCGCCCGCGCTCGAGAAACTCCTCCGCCGCCAGGCCGCGGATGTAGCGCGCGTTCATCTCCACCAGGCGCTCGATATCGAACATGGCGCTGGCCAGCCCGAGGCCTTCGATCGAGAAGGACTCGCGGATCTCGTCGCGCGACATGATCGTGGTCGATTCGTCCTTGGCCCAGCCCAGCAGCGCGATGAAGTTGAGCAGCGCCTCTGGCAGGAAGCCCTGCTCGGCGTAGGCGCGCACGCTGGCCGCGCCGTGCCGCTTGCTCAGCTTGCCCTTATCGGCGCCGCGGATGATCGGCACGTGCACCCAGATCGGCGGCGGCCAGCCCAAGGCGGCGTACTGGGCCACGTGGCGCGGCGCGCTGGGCAGCCATTCCTCGCCTCGAATCACGTGCGAAATCCGCATCGCGCGGTCATCGACGACCGAGGCCAGGTGGTAGGTGGGAAACCCGTCGCGCTTGAGCAGCACGTGGTCGTCGATCAATTCATTGCGAAACTCGACAGCGCCGCGCAGCGCATCGTCCACGACTGTGGTGCCGCTCTGGGGCATCGCGAAGCGCACCGCGCCGGGGCCGTGCTCGGCCTCTGCGGCGGCGGCTGCGGCAGCGCTCAGGCCGCGGCAGCGGCGGTCGTAGCCGGGCGGCAGCTTTTGCTGCTGCTGCGCCTTGCGCAGGGCATCGAGGCGCTCGGGCGGGCAGAAGCAGCGGTAGGCGCGGCCAGACTCGAGCAGGCGCTCCGCGGCCGCGCGGTAGAGCGGCAGCCGCTCCGACTGCCGGTAGGGCGCGTGCGGCCCGCCGATGTCGGGCCCCTCATCCCAATCGAGGCCGAGCCAGCGCAGCGCATCGAGAATTTGCTCTTCGGCGCCTTCGACGCGGCGCGATTGATCGGTGTCTTCGATCCGCACGATGAACTGCCCGCCGCAGCGCCGCGCCAGCAGCCAATCGAACAGCGCCGTGCGGATGTTGCCGATGTGCGGCTCACCGGTCGGCGAGGGGCCGTAGCGGACGCGCACGCTGCTAGCGGACATGCTGGCTCCGCCGCCGTTTGGCGCCGCGCGGGCTGCGCTCGCGGCGCGGCCGGCGCGGCGCGCTCGGCGCATCGAGCAGCAGCCCGCCGCCGCGCAGGTATTCGAGCAGCGCTTGGAAATCGGGCGGCGGCTCGCGCTGCAGGCGAACCGCCGCGCCGCCGTCCGGGTGGGCAAACGCGAGTGAGCGCGCGTGCAGCGCCTGGCGCCCGATCTGATCGCAGGCCGCGCCGTAGAGCAGGTCGCCGGCGATCGCGTGCCCAATCGCCGCCAGATGCACCCGAATCTGGTGCGTGCGGCCCGTGATTAGGTCGCACTCGAGCAGCGCGGCATCGGTAAAGCGCTCAACGATGCGGTAGCCGGTCTGCGCGCTGCGCCCGCGGTCGACCACCGCGATCCGCCGCGGGTCGGCCGGATCCCGTCCCAGCGGCGCGTCGATCAGCCCGACTTCCGGGTCCGGGATCCCCGCCGCGACGGCGAGATAGCGCTTCTCGACGGCGCGCTCGCGAAGCTGCTCCTGCAGCACCGCGAGCGCCGCTTCAGTTTTGGCCACCATCAGCAGGCCGGTCGTGTCGCGGTCGAGCCGGTGGACCAGCCCGGCGCGCAGGCTGCCGCCGAGCGCGGCCAGCTCGGGCCAGCGCTGCAGGATTGCGTTGGTCAGCGTGGCCTCGCGCTCGCCGGGCGCCGGATGCACGGTCAGCCCCGCCGGCTTATCGATCACGGCTAGGTGCTCGTCTTCGTAGACGATCTCGAGGTCGATCGGCGCCGCCGATTCGGGCGGCGCCGCTTCGGCGCGGTGGACCGCGATCAGTGCGCCGATATGCAGTCGGTGGGCGGGGCGTTCGAGCCCGCCCTCGACGCGCACCAGACCGCTGTCGATCAGCCGCCGCACCTGCGACCGCGATGCGCCCGGCAGGCGCCGGCTAACGAACACGTCAAGCCGCTCATCGTCGCGGTCGGCGAGGAGTTCCAGCGGCGGTTCAGGCACAGGGGCACGGTACCGCATCGACTCTGCGCGCTCTCTGCGCCCTCAAGCCTGCAGCCGCCGGTTGTCCGAGAAGAGGATCGCGATGATCACCGCCGCGACGCCCACATTGATCGCCGCGTCGGCCACGTTGAAGGCGGGGAAATGGATGAAATCGATGAAATCGGTCACGTGGCCCTGATAGATGCGGTCGAGCAGATTGCCCAGCGCGCCGCCCAAAATCAGCGCCAGCCCGCTGCGGATCAGCCAGTGATTGAGCGGCGGGAAGAGGTAGTAAGCGGCCACGATTACGATCGCGATCACCGCCGAGACGGCCAGAATCGTGTTCGCGCCGCCGAAAATGCCGAACGCACCGCCGTCGTTGGCGATGTGCGAAAAGGAGAAGAACTGCGCCAGCTGCTCGCGCTCGCCGAGCTCCAGCGAGGCGCGCAGGATCAGCTTGGTGATCTGATCCAGCGCGACGACCAGCGCGGCCGCGCCGAGGAACGGCAGGTGGCGGCGGGCGTCGAAACGTTTGGGCGCGGGCGGCGGCTCAGCGGTCGCCATTGTGCGTCGAGCGTACAGCCTGGCGGGCGCTGCAGCGCGCTTCGCTGCAGCAGCGATGCGGTACGCTCGGCCTGCGGCCCGCACCGTTCCGCGGGTCGCAGGAGCGCGCCCGTGTCCGAAGATCCGACCTCTCTCCAGCCCAGCCCAGCGCCGGCCGGCCCGCTGTTCAGCGCCGCTCAGGAAGCGCGCGCGCGCAGCGGCCTCGACCGCCTGCCGCCCGGCCAGCGGCTCGTGCGCGAATGGCCGGTGCTCACCTACGGCGGCACTCCGCTGGTCGACACGAAGGACTGGACGTTGCAGATCTGGGGCGCGGTCGCCCAGGAGCGCGTGCTCGATTGGGAACAGTTCAACGCGCTCGGCCTCTCCGAGCGCCTCAACGATATTCACTGCGTGACTCACTGGTCGCGCTACGACAACCGCTGGCAAGGCGTGCTGCTCAGCGACCTCTTTGCGCAGCTCGAGATCGCGCCCGCGGCCGAAGCCGTGATGTTCCACTGCTTCGGCGGCTACACCGCCAACATTCCGCTCGCCGACCTGCGCGCCGACGACCACGCGATGATCGCCGTGGCCCACGGCGGCGTTCCGCTGCGCCCCGAGCACGGCGGCCCGGCGCGCGTCGTCGTGCCCTCGCTCTACTTCTGGAAGAGCGCCAAATGGGTCGGCGGGATCGAGTTCCTCACCCGCGACCAACCCGGCTTCTGGGAGATGTACGGCTACCACATGCACGGCGACCCCTGGCGCGAGGAACGCTACGGCTAGCGCTTGTCCGCGTCTGGCGGGCTCGGCGCGGGGACAGCCGGGGCAGTGCACATTGCCGCGCCGGCACGGGAAGGTCCGTTGCACCTGCTTCCCGCTCTCCGCCGCTTACGGCGGAGATGCTGACCGCTCTATCGTTGCTGCGGGAGGGTTTCCGATGGTCGCTCAACGCCGCCCAGCCGCGCCCACGGTTGAAGCTGCTCAGCTGATCTACGACGACCCGCAGCCGATTCGGCTCCCGGCCGATTGGGAGCTGACGGAT
>CAYFZI010000049.1:0-10398 GCA_964347635.1 uncultured Dehalococcoidia bacterium | reverse complement strand
GATCTACGACGACCCGCAGCCGATTCGGCTCCCGGCCGATTGGGAGCTGACGGATGAGCGGTTTCTGGAGATCGGCCTGCTCAACCCCGATCAGCTGTTCGAGCGCACGGCCGACGGGAGGCTGCAGCAGATGACCTGGCCGGACGGCCTGAGCAGTACGGTGGCGGCGCGGATTCGGCGCTTCGTCGGGGTCTGGGTGCTGGCTGCCGGCGGCGAGGAGTACGGCGGCGACCGCGGCTATTTCCTGCCCGATGGGCTCGCCATGGCGCCCGACATTTCTTGGGTCGATGCAGAGCAGATCGCCGCACGGGGCGGGCTGCGCGGGCAGTTCTACCTCGCTCCCCGCTTCGTCGTGGAAGTGCTCTCGCCCTCCCAGACAGTCCGCGCGCAGCAGGCGAAGATGCGTGAGTGGATGGAGAACGGGGTGCGGCTGGGTTGGCTGGTCGATCCCTACGGCGGGCGGGTCTGGGTCTACCGCACCGACGGCTCGGTCGAACAGCTGGAGCGCCCCGCCGAGCTCTCCGGCGAGGATGTCTGCGTCGGCCTGACGGTTGATCTGGCCCGCATCTGGGAGGCGGATCGGCCCGCCGATTGAGCCACCGTTCAGCGCCGTTGGGTCCGGCTCGCCCGTCTATCGTTGCTGCGGGAGGATTTCGGATGGTCGCTCAGCGCCGGCCGGCCGCGCCCGCGGTTGAAGCCGCCCAGCCGATCTACGACGACCCGCAGCCGATTCGGCTCCCGGCCGATTGGGAGCTGACGGATGAGCGGTTTCTGGAGATCGGCCTGCTCAACCCCGATCAGCTGTTCGAGCGCACGGCCGACGGGAGGCTGCAGCAGATGACCTGGCCGGACGGCCTGAGCAGTACGGTGGCGGCGCGGATTCGGCGCTTCGTCGGGGTCTGGGTGCTGGCTGCCGGCGGCGAGGAGTACGGCGGCGACCGCGGCTATTTCCTGCCCGATGGGCTCGCCATGGCGCCCGACATTTCTTGGGTCGATGCAGAGCAGATCGCCGCACGGGGCGGGCTGCGCGGGCAGTTCTACCTCGCTCCCCGCTTCGTCGTGGAAGTGCTCTCGCCCTCCCAGACAGTCCGCGCGCAGCAGGCGAAGATGCGTGAGTGGATGGAGAACGGGGTGCGGCTGGGTTGGCTGGTCGATCCCTACGGCGGGCGGGTCTGGGTCTACCGCACCGACGGCTCGGTCGAACAGCTGGAGCGCCCCGCCGAGCTCTCCGGCGAAGACGTATGCGTCGGCCTGACGGTTGATATGAACCGCGTCTGGGAGCGGCCTAACTCGCAGTGAACCGATCATCTGCCCGCGCTCGTGTAAGCTCCCATCAATGAGCGGCAACCGAACCTTCCGCAACTCTGCTCCCCTGGGCCGCATGGCGATGCGCCCGGCCCGGCTCCGCTAGACGGCGGAGTGCGGGCCCTGCACCGCACCGCCCGCTACGCACGCCCAGCGAAAGCCCCGCACCGATGACCCACGCCACCCACCTCGCCTGCCGTGAGTGCAGCCGCGAGTTTCCGCTCGATCCGATCAACGTCTGCGATTTCTGCTTCGGCCCGCTCGAGGTGCAGTACGACCAGGGTGCGATCAAGGCCCGCGTCACACGCGAACGGATCGAGTCCGGCCCGCGTTCGATCTGGCGCTACAAAGATCTGCTGCCCGTCGACGACGAGTACATCGTCGACCTCAACGTGGGCTGCACGCCGCTGCTGCGCGCCGAGAACCTGGCCCGCGAGCTGGGCATGCGCGAGCTCTGGATCAAAAACGACACCTGCAACCCGTCCTGGTCGTTCAAGGACCGCGTCGTCGCGGTGGCCAGCAGCCGCGCGCGCCAGCTCGGCTTCGAAACGCTGGCCTGCGCTTCGACCGGCAACCTGGCCAATGCCGTCTCCGCCCACGCTGCCCGTGCTGGGATGCGGGCGATCGTCTTCATCCCCCACGATCTCGAAGCCGGCAAGGTGCTCGGCTCCGCTGTCTACGACCCCACCATCGTCGCCGTGAACGGCTCCTACGACGATGTCAATCGGCTCTGCTCCGAGCTGGCCGATAACCGCCGCTGGGCCTTCGTCAACATCAACGTGCGTCCTTACTACTCCGAGGGTTCGCGCACGCTCGCGTTTGAAGTCGCTGAGCAGCTCGGCTGGCAAGCGCCGCGCCAGTGCGTCGCGCCGATGGCCTCCGGCTCGCTCTTCACCAAAATCCATAAAGGCTTCGAGGAGCTGCAGGCCTACGGCCTGATCGACGCGGCCGAGGTGCGCATGGTCGGCGCGCAGGCCAGCGGCTGCGCGCCGATCGCGGCCGCCTGGCAGAACGGCACGACCAACATTCGCCCGGTCAAGCCCAAAACGATCGCCAAGAGCCTGGCGATCGGCAATCCCGCCGACGGCTACTACGCGCTCAAAACGATGGCCCAGACCGGCGGCGGCGCGGCCGCCGTGAGCGACGCCGAGGTGATTGAGGGGATCCAGCTGCTGGCGCAGAGCGAGGGCGTCTTCGCCGAGACCGCCGGCGGCGTCACGATCGCCGGGCTGCGCCAGGCGCTCGACCGCGGACTCCTCGACCCGGCCGAATCGACCGTCGCCTTCATCACCGGCGGCGGCCTCAAAACTGCCGATGCCGTGGCGCCGCATCTGACTCAGCCGATTCCCGTCGAGGGCACGCTGCAGTCCTTCGAGGATGCCTTCGCTGCGGCCGGCCGGAGCTGAGCGCGAGAGGAGGCCGCGATGGCAACCCGCCGCGTCCGCTTCAGCTTCGAGGGCGACGCCGTCCGCGAGCCGCTCATCTACCTGCTCGGCCGCGAGTTCGCCGTCGTCACCAACATCCGCATGGCCGATGTCGAGCCCGATTTCGGCTGGGTCGTGCTCGAGCTGGAGGGCAGCCAGGACGAGATTGAGCGCAGCCTCGCCTGGGTCGAAGCCAAAGGCGTGCGCGTCGATCCGGTCTCCGGCGACATCGTCGAAGGCTGAGCGGATCGAAACGCCGGCCCGCCTCCGCCGGGGCGGCGGAGTGCGATACTGCGCCCCGCACCCGCAGCCTGTAAGCCTGTAAGCGGGTGACAAGAAGCTCAGCCCCGCCGAGAGGAACCGATATGTCGCAGCCGTTCAAGATCGCAGTGCCCGACACCGACCTGCGCGACCTCAAGCGCCGCCTGGCCCAGACCCGCTGGCCCTCCGAAGTCGCCGACAGCGGCTGGCAGTACGGCTCCAATCTGGCCTACATGCAGGAGCTCTGCGAATACTGGCGCACCGGGTTCGATTGGCGCGTGCAGGAGACCTATCTGAACCGCTTGCCCCAGTTCACCCAGGCCGTGAGCGCCGACGGAGTCGACGACTACACGGTGCACTTCGTGCATCAGGAAGGCGTCGGCCCCGATCCGCTGCCGCTGGTCTTCACGCACGGCTGGCCGGGCACGTTCTACGAAGTCAGCAAAATTCTCGGCCCGCTGACCGATCCAGCGGCGCACGGCGGCGATCCGGCCGACGCCTTCAGCGTCGTCGCGCCCTCGCTGCCCGGCTACGGCTTCTCCGAAATTCCCACCGCCGGCGGCTTCGGCCAGAAGCGCACCGCCCTGCTCTGGGGCGCGCTGATGGAGTCGCTCGGCTACGAGCGCTACGGCGCGCAGGGCGGCGACTGGGGCGCGATCGTCACCGCCCAGGTTGCCTATCAGCACCCCGAGCAGTGCATCGGCGCGCAGATCAACATGCCGATCGGGCGCCCGCCGACCGATCGCCCGCAGGAGGAGTGGAGCGAGGAAGAGCGCGCGGTCGCAGCGAAGATGGCCGAATGGCAGGCGCAGGAAACCGGCTACCAGGCGATTCAGGGCACCCGCCCGCAAACGCTCGCCTACGGCCTGACCGATTCGCCCGCCGGCCTGGCCGGCTGGATCACCGAAAAATGGCGCGCCTGGAGCGACTGCGGCGACGACATCGAGACGCGCTTCACGAAGGACGAAATCCTCACCAACATCTCAATCTACTGGTTCTCGGGCACGATCAACAGCAGCACCCGCTACTACTACGAAATGCGCCAGCACGGGCCCGAGAACTTTCTGCCCGGGCGGCTGGAAACGCCGACCGGATTTTCGATCTTCCCCGGCGAGATCATCACCGCGCCACGCAGCTGGTGCGAGCCGGGCTACAACATCACCCAGTGGTCGGTGCACGACCGCGGCGGCCACTTCGCAGCGCTCGAAGAGCCGCAGCTGCTCGTGCAGGATATCCGCGACTTCTTCCGACCGCTGCGTTAGGCCCCGTTCACGAGCGGCGGACTGGGCGGGAGAGGGGCAGCGCGGTGCTCATTGCCGCGCCAACGCGGGGAGGACCGTTGCACACGCCGCTCTCCCCCGCTTGTAGGGAAAGGAAAGCAGAACGGCCGGCAGCAGCAGCGGGCGCTGCACAGCCGACCCAGTGAGCGCCTATGCCCCACCCGCGCAACGCCCATCACTTGGTCTGCCTCGACTGCAGGCGCTCCATCCCGCCCGCGCTGACGCTGCACTGCGCCGAATGCGGGGGGCTGTTCGGCCTGCAGTACCACGATCCGCCGCGCTCCTATGAGCCGCGCCTACCCTGGTTCAGCGTCACGCTCAGGGAAGGCTGGACACCGCTCCTGCCGCTGCCGCTCGCGGGCGGGTTCAAAGCCAAGCTGGAGTTTCTCGCGCCGACCGGCTCCTTCAAAGATCGCGGCGCCGCGATGCTAGTCGGTGCGGCGCGCGCATTCCAAGTGGAGGAGTTTGTCGAGGATTCGTCGGGCAATGCGGGGGCGGCGCTGGCAGCCTACGGCGCGGCGGCGGAGATGCGCGCGCACATCTTTCTGCCCGCCTCCGCGCCGCCGCTCAAGCGCGCCCAGATCGAGGCGGTGGGCGGGATCGTGCATCTCGTCGACGGCCCCCGCGCCGCCGCATCGAGCGCCGCGCAGCGCTTCGCCGCGGAGCACGAATTGCCGTGGCTCTCGCACAGCCGCAGCCCCTACTTCGCTGAGGGCATGAAGTCCGCCGCCTGGGAGCTGAGCGACCAAATACGGGAATCGCTCGACCAGATCGTGCTGCCGGTGGGCAACGGCTCGCTGCTGCTGGGGCTGTGGCGCGGCTTCAAGGAGCTGCGCGAAGTCGGCAAGATCGAGGCCCTGCCCAAGCTCCACGCCGCTCAGGCCGAGTCGGTCGCGCCGCTCGCCGCTGCCCTCGACGGTCGGCCCGCGCCGCCCCCGGCGCCGACCGCCGCCGACGGCATCGCTGTCGCTGCGCCGCCGCGCCTCGCCGAAATGATCGCCGCGCTGCGCGAAACCAACGGCAGCGCCGCCGCTGTCTCCGAGGACGCGATTCTCGCCGCGCAGCAGCAGCTCGGGCGCCGCGGGTTGTGGTGTGAGCCGACCGCCGCCGTTCCGCTCGCGGCCCTCGAGCAGCTGCGCCGCAGCGGCGCAATCGGGAACGACGACGAAGTCGTCATTCCGCTCACCGGCAGCGGCCTCAAGCAGGGAGCCGAAGTCAATCCAGTTCCCACCGCTCTTTGAGCAGCCCCAACAGCTTGCGCTGCCGCGCCTGCAGCACTCTTGGCGACCAGACGTCGGCATCCAACACGTCCAGCGTGAGGGCAAACGGCGGGGCCTTGCCTCTCTTGAAGTACTGATCGCGTTTCTTCTTGAACTCGAAGTTCGAGGCTTTGGCGTTCTTACTGCGCGATAGCAGGACAAGATTGGCGAGCCGCTCTGTCCACTCCTCGCGCTCCTGCTCATCAAATGCCGTGAGCCAGGGCGAGTGCGGCGCTGGCCTCCGCGGCAGCACGTGCTCGATGGTGCAGACCTGCCGGTCGTAAGAGGCGCCGGTGTCAGTCATCGCTCCGTCGAGGCACAGGAGCAGTTGCTTGCAGAGCCGATGATTGCCGATCGGGCCGCCCAACGTTTCGATGATCTTCTGTCTCTCTTTTTTGGAGAACCCAAAGAGCTCGGGATCGATGTCCCAGCTGCCTGCGTTGGCCATTGCAGCAGCTTCGATTGCCTGTACTATCTTTGCGTACTGCCTAATTCGCGCCTCCTGGCCAATGCCCAGCAGTCTCATGCAGAACGCGAGCCGTTCGAGGCGGCGAAAGAAGACCAGCGCCTGGTCCGCGCCCCCTTGGACGTGGCGCAAGTACGCAAGCGCAGCAGGTGTCACTGCGTGATCGCCCAGCGATATGATATTGCGCAAGGTCTGATTGATCGCATGGCCGGGGTTGACCCTCGGGTAATCCGTTGCGCGCCAGTGGCGGTAGGCTTCCGCATACGGCTCGAGCACGTCCTTCATGAACTTGCCCGGATCGAACTTATCGGGTTCTGCTTTGGCAAGGACTGTCTCCTGGAACTCGGTCTGCAGCGCTCGATGAATCTTGTCCTTGACATAGATGGCGCAGATCGCCTGAAACAAGGTGCGGAAATCCTCCCGCCCAAATTCATCCTCGTACGACTCCCAAGTATCCGTCGCTTCTTGTCGTTGCTCTTCGGGCAGCGCGCCGATCACGTCTGCCTTCAGAATATCCGTCGGCGACAGGTTGAGCCCGCGGTCGTTGAGCACAGAGAATATCCGGTACGCAGATTCGTGATCGGCGGCTGCGGCGACGATCAGGTAACAGCGCCGCACGATGAAATGCACCAGTTCGTCGCGCTCTCCGGCACTCAGGCCTTCGAGCGTGCTGCGCAGCGAGAGGACATTATCGACGAAGCGCCGCTGGCTGTCGCTTTTCCCGTTGGCCGCCGCCTCCTCTACTTTGAGTGTGTTGCCCTGCCCCTGAACCCATTCCTCGAAGGCCTGGCGATCGCGTCCTCGAACAAGCAGGCGGTGCGATTCGGCCGTACCTTCGAATTTGTTGGCGCGCTGCGCAACGTACTCGTGGATTTGCTCTTTGTTGTCCTCGGCCAAATCCCGGGCAATGCACAGCAGCATCGTGAGGGTGATGAGGCGCTGCTGCCCGTCGATCAGTTCGTGCAGCGCGCCCTCGCCGGTCTGGATCATGACAATGCTGCCAAGGAAGTACGGCGCAGTCTTGTCGCGCTGCTGCGCATCCCGTATGTCCTCGAGCAGCGCATTTGCGTGGTCGGTAGTCCACGTATAGGGGCGCTGGTACGGCGGAATCTGGATCAGATAGTCAGCGCTGAAGACTTTGCTGAGCGGTTTCTCTTCGGCCTTAATTTCCGCCATAACGCCCTCCAGTGCTGTGCCGCCCGAACACTACGGCAGGGCGCCGCGGATGTCCAGGGCGCCGCTGCGCGACCTGGTCTGGAAGCAGGCTTCGGGGCAATGCGAGTGAAACGCGGCGGTTGATACGCTCGCAGGCAGTGGGCGGACAGTAGGCGGACAGTAGACGGAGACGGACAACAGGGGGTCGATGTGGCCGCACTGCGAGAATCGCCCGCGCCGCGCTCGTTTCGCGCTTCGCTGCCCCACCCCGCCTACTGGATCTGGCGGCGGCTGACCTCCGTGCGCTGGGCGATCGGCCTGATTCTGGCCGCCGCGCTGTTTTCCGCCGTTGGCGTGATCATCCCCCAGGTCCCGCCGTCGCAGATCGATATCCCCGGCGGGATCGAAGCGCACGTCGAGGCGCAGCGCGGCGCGTTCGGCTGGACGACCGACCCGCTGGCTGAATTCCCTTGGTTCTACGACGCGCGGGGCGGCGTCTTCAATCTCTACCAGCAGTACTACTGGTACGCGCTGGTGGCGCTGGTGGCGGCGGCGATCTCGGTCTGCACGGTGAGCCGCGCAGCGCCGATCTGGCGCACCGTGCGGCGGCCGCCGCGGCGCGTTAACGCCGCCTATTTCGAGCGCGCCCGCCACCGCTGCACGCGCGACCTGGACGCCCCCGCACCGCCCGCCGAGCGCGCCGCCGCTCTGACCGCCGTCCTGACCGCCCGCCGCTACCGCGTCGAGCGGACCGCTGAAACGGACGGCGCGATCGAGCTCTTCGCCGATCGCTTCGGCTGGACGCAGCTGGCGACGTTCGTCACCCATCTCGCGCTGCTGCTGCTGCTCGGCGCGGCGCTGGTGACCAAGTTCGGCGGCGAGGAGTATCAGTTCTGGGTCGCCGAGGGCGAGAGCCGCACGCTCTTCCCGGCCGGCGATGAGCGGCCGCAGGTGCAGATCATCGTCGATGACGCGATCGCGCGTTTCGCCGACGACGGCCAAGCGCTCGACTACCGCAGCGCCGTGCGTGTCGCCCAGAGCGGCGCGGAGGCGGCCGCCGGCGAAGTAACCGTCAACGGCCCGCTGCACGCGGCCGGCTACCGCGTGCACCAGGCCGCGTATTGGGAGCACGGCGCTGCGCTGCGCATCTACGACCATACGACCGGTCAGCTGGTTTACTCCGAAGCCCACTTCCTCGACCAGCAGCTGGTCGGCCCGCGCATTCGGATCGAAAACAGCGGTGCGTTTGTGAGCGAGGAAGTGCTCGGCCTCCAGTACAGCGTTGCCGGCGAGGCCCCCGAAGGCGCCGCCTACACGCTCGTGCCGCTCAGCGCCGAGCGCAGCCTCGCGCTCACGCTCGTGCCCGCTGAGGCCGGCCTCCAGTTCTGGTACCGCCTGCTCAGCATCGATGCAGACTCAAGCGCCGCCGCGAATCTCACGCTCGCCCAGCTCGGCGTCGGCGCAGACTTGCCCTGGGCCCCGTTGGTGCGCCTAGTTGGGGCGGACGGCAGCGTATTGATCGACGGCCCGATCAGCCTCGATCAGGAGCTGCAGGAAGGGGCGGCGCGGTTCGCCCTACTCGCCCTGCCCTCGGGCGGGCGGGCGGCGATCGGGCTGCGCGAGATTGACCGCCCGCAGGGCGGCGGCGTCGAGCGCGAGTTTTTCTACTACTCCTACGACGACGACCAGATCCGCGGGCGGCTGGCGGCAGGCCAATCGGCGCAGCTCGGCGGTGCGAGGCTCGAATACCTCGGCGACGCCCCCGACAGCGCGCTGCAGGGCCGCCTCGAGGCGGGCGGGACGCGCCGCGTCGGCGCGGTCGACCTCACTTATCTCGGCGCTGAGTCGGTCTTTTACAGCATTCTCGACGAAGTCCCCGGCGCCGAGGGCGAAGTGCTGCTGGCGCTCGAACGGTTCGGCGAGGCGCGCACCGCCGAGGTCTTCGATGCGACGGGCGGCGAAGCTGTCGAGCTGGCCGTCGGCGCCAGCGCCGGCGGCGAGGCCGCCCGCCCCGCGCGGTTGGTGCTCGGGCTCGGCGGCGGTACGGCGCGGATCGAGCTCGACGAGGGCCAGGACATCGCCGCCAACGGCTACCGCTACGAGTTCGCCGGCCCGCGCGAGTTCACCGGCCTCACCGTGCGCCGCGACCCGGGCGGGATCATCTTCTGGATCGCCGTGGGTCTGGGCGTCGTGGGGATGTCGGCCACTTTCTTCGCGCCGCGCCGCCGCATCTGGGCGCGCGTCAGCGGGCAGCGCATCGCGCTCGCCGGCCAGGCCGGCCACGGCGTCCGCTTCGGCCCGGAGCTGCGGCGCATCGCCGCCGCAGCCGGCGGCAGCGCCCCCGAAGCACAGCCCAGCCCCCGCCGCCCGCTGCGCGGCCGCTTCAGCGCCGATTACAGCGGCTCCACCCAAGACGAGGATCGATGATCGAGGCAGCCAATCTGCACGACGCGCTCGGCGGTCCCTGAGCACGCTGGACGCCGCGCACTTGGGTGCAGAGCGGCCTTTGTCTTGCCGGCTGCGGGCAAGGCGTCAAGGAGTCAAACGGACAGGGGACGTATCTACCTCGCCGGAAACGATCTCCGCTTCTTCCGCCGCCACCGCGGAGCCCTATTCGCCGCGGCGGGCTTCCATCGGCGGCGGCAGGACCTTCCGCATGTCGCGGCCAACCGCGGCCCAAGCTTCCGCGAGCGATTGGGCGGCTGATTTGTCCACAAGCTGCGGATTGAGCCGAACGCGCGGAGTCAGCACGCCGGCAAAGTCCCACAGGCTCGCCGCCGCCGCCAGACCCGTTGGCGCTGGGACAGTGATCGTCCCATACTCCTGCATGCGTTGGCGGATGCGTTCCTCAATGCCGGCTCTGCGCCGTGTGCCCCTGCGAACGCGGGCCGCCCTGCCAGCCGCCCTATCCGACATATCCCAGCGCCTCTCTTCGAGTCTTGGAGTGCCATTGTAGACACGGTGGCAAACGCGCTCGAGCCCACTCATCCCGCCGGCGGATCGGCTTGACGCCCGCCTGCCGCCGATTGCGCGATAGGCTCGCAGCGTGCCTGTTGAGCTCATCGCCGCGATCAACATCCGCATCAATCCCGTCCTGATCGACACGGGCGGCTTCGAAGTCACCTGGCACGGGCTGTTCACCGCTCTCGGGATCGCCGCGGGCGTCTGGCTTGCGATTCGCCACGCGCGAGAGGCGCGGCTCAACGAAGACGACGCGAAGAGCATCGCGGTCGTCTCACTGATCTCCC
>CAYFZI010000048.1:0-17057 GCA_964347635.1 uncultured Dehalococcoidia bacterium | reverse complement strand
GTACGAGGCCGTGCGCGCGGTGCACCCCGCCATCATCTACGCGCGGCTCAAGGGCTTCGGCCTCTCCGGGCCGTTCGCGGAGTTCAAGAGCTTCGACCCGATCGCGCAGAACGCGGCCGGCGCGTTCTCGGTCACCGGCGAGGCTGACGGCCCGCCGATGAAGCCGGGCGCCTGCGTCGGCGACAGCGGGACGGGGATGCAGCTGGCCTTCGCGATCGCGGCGGCCTACATCCAGAAGCTGCGCACCGGGGAGGGGCAGAGCATCGAGATTTCGATGCAGGAAGCGATGACCTACTACATGCGCACGCCGGTCTCGGGGACGGCCGATTGGGGCGAGCCGGCGGCGCAGCGGCGGGGCAACAGCTGGGCCGGGCCAACCAACCTCTACCCCTGCAAGCCGCTGCCCGGCTCAGACGGGGCGAACGACTACATCTATCTGATCGCGCTGACCACGCGGATGTGGGACACCCTCTGCACGGCGATCGACCGCCCGGACATGGTGGTCGATCCGCGCTACACCGATGAGGAGGCGCGGATCGCGCATCCGGACGAGCTCTACGAGGAGATTCGGCAGTGGACGATGACGCGGACGAAGTGGGAGGCGATGGAGCAGCTGGGCCGGGCCGGGGTGCCCTGCTCGGCGACGCACGACACCTCCGACCTGTTCCACAATCCGCATTTCGAGGCGCGCGGCTTCATTCAGCATCTCGAACACCCCCAGCACGGACCGATTCGACTGCTCGGCTGGGCGCCGCGGATGTCGGCCAGCGAGGTGCCGATGAAGGCGGCGCCGCTGCTTGGCGAGCACACGGCGGAGGTGTTGGCGGACGATCTGGGCCTCTGCGGCGAGCAGCTGGCCGCGCTGGAGCACGACGGGGTTGTTGGTTCCCTATGATGATTCGCCAAGACTGATCAGACTGAACTGATCAGACTGAGCGGTGCGGATGCACGCCGATGCGCCGCGCTTCGCTGCGCGGCGCGCTCTGGAGGGTTGCGATGCCGGCCTTGGATGGAATGCGGATTCTGGATATGACCCAGTACGAGGCGGGCACATCCTGCACGCAGGCGCTGGCCTGGCTGGGCGCGGACGTGGTCAAAATCGAGCAGCCGGGCGTCGGCGACCCTGGCCGCGGGGTGCGCACCGGCGCGCTCAACTCGCCCTACTTCGTCAACTGGAACAGCAACAAGCGCAGCGTCACGCTCAACCTGCGCGAAGCGCGCGGCCGCGAGCTGCTACTCGAGATGCTGCCCCACTATGACGTCTTCGTCGAAAACTACGGCCCCGGCGTGATGGAAAATCTCAACCTCACCTATGAGGTGATGCAGGCGATCCACCCGGCGATCATCTACGCGCGGCTCAAGGGCTTCGGCCTCTCGGGCCCCTGGAAGGACTACAAGTGCTTCGACATGATCGCGCAGGCCGCGGCCGGCGCGTTCTCCGTCACCGGTGAGGAAGACGGCCCGCCGATGCTGCCGGGGGCGACCGTCGGCGACTCCGGCACCGGCGTCGAGCTGGCGCTCGCGATCACCGCCGCCTACGTGCAGAAGCAGCGCACCGGCGAGGGTCAGTTCATCGAGATCACGATGCAGGAAGCGATGACCTATTTCATGCGCACCCGCATCGCCTACTCGGACTGGGGTGAAAAGGCGGCCCCGCGGCGCGGCAACGCGGCCGGCGCGCCGACCGACCTCTACCCCTGCAAGCCGCTCAACGGCAGCGACGGGGCCAACGACTACGTCTATCTGATGGTCGTCACCTCGCGCATGTGGGACACGCTCTGCGCCTCGATCGATCGGCCCGACCTGATCGTCGACCCGCGCTTCGAAGACATGTGGAAGCGCAACGAAAACGGCAAAGCGCTCTATGCCGAGATCGCCGAGTGGACGCGCCAGCGGACCAAGTGGGAAGTGATGGAGGAGCTCGGCGCGAAGGGCGTGCCGGCCTCAGCGGTGCTCGACACCTACGACCTCTTTCACAACCCGCACTTCGAGGAGCGCGGCTTCGTGCACGAGCTGGAGCACCCCGATTACGGCAGCATCCGGCTGCTCGGCTGGGCGCCGCGGATGTCGGCCAGCGAGGTGCCGCTGAAGCGCGCCCCGCTGCTCGGCGAGCACACCACCGATGTGCTCAGCGACGACCTCGGGCTCGACTCCGCCGAGCTGCAGCAGCTCGAGGCGGCGGGGATCGTCGGCGGCCCGCCGGTCGTGGGCGGAAAGTAATCGGGCGCACGCTGGGCTCGGGTAAGCCGCTGCCCGCCGACAGCGAGGCGCCGCTGCTTCGGGGCTTGCCGCCGATCCTGCCCGAGGGGCGAATGCGGGCGCTGGTGCTCGGCTCCTTTCCGAGCGTCGCCTCGCTCGAAGCCGGCGAATACTACGCCCACCCTCAGAACTGGTTCTGGCGCGTGCTCGAACACTGCGGCGTCATCGCCGGCGCGGCCGCGCCCTACCCTGAGCGCGTCCAGCAGCTGCGCCGCATCGGCCTCGGCGTCTGGGATCTCTACGCCGAGGTCCGCCGCGAAGGCTCGGGCGACGACCGCATCCGCGACGCCGCCGCCAACCGCATCGATCTGCTCCAGCGCGATCGCGGCCCCTGCCCAATCCTGCTCAACGGCCGCCGCCGCAGAGAGTGGAACCGCCGCTTCAAAGCGGTGCAGGCGCCAATCGTCCCCCTCCCCAGCACCAGCCCCCGCCCACTCCACTGGAACAGCGAGGCATCGCGCGCCGCGGCCTTGGCGGAATGGTGTACGGCGCTGCGGGAGGCGCTGGGTCGGAATACGCTAGACGGATGATCATCCGCATCCGCAATAAAGGAATAAAGGGTTGTGCAGAATGTACGAGCGCAACGACCCGCGCTGCCCGCCGCCGCAGCACTGGATAAGATCACGGGCATGCTCGGCCTACTCGACTGAGAGGGCAGATCAATGCCGATGGCAAACCCGCCCCACCCTGGACGCATTATCCGGCGCGACTGCATTGAGGCGCTTAACCTCAGCATCTCTAAAGCCGCGGCGCACCTCAAAGTGGACCAACAGGTGCTGGCTGCGATCTGCGACTGCCGCGCTCCGATTACAGCCGACACGGCAGTCCTCTTCGAGCAGGCCTTCGGCGGCACCGCCGATGCTTGGATCCGAATGCAAGCCGCCCATGACCTCGCTCAAGCCCGCAAGACCTGCGTCAAGATCGATCGAATCGGACGCGCCGCCTGAGCCTCGCCCTCGCGAGCAGGCCCGCCGATCTTGACCAGGGTGGGCGCGGCCGGGTTGGAAAGCGGATAGGCGATGCGCATGGATAGTGCTGGATCCATGCGCTCCTAGCGACTCTGATCAAGGCGGCGCAGCAGCGCTGCGAGCAAATCGAGCGTTGGCGCCGGCGCGCCGAGCTCTGCGGCGCGCCGCGCGGGCAACTCGAACATCGCCTCGACCTCCATCCGGCGGCCTTCGCTGTAGTCGATCGCGGTGCTCGGGCGGTAGGGGCCCATCCCTGCCGTGAGGCTGAGGTAGCGGCCGCGCAGGGCGGCGGCGTCGATCCGGGCGGAGAGGCCGTGCGCGGCCAAGTCCGCGTTGCCGGCCGCGGCGACCTCCTCGATCGCGCGGCCGGCCGCGGCGCGCAGCGCAGGGTCGGCCATGATCACGTCGGTGCCGGCGCCGCCGGCGAGCACGCAGAGGCCGTTGAAGGGGATATTCCAGCCGAGCTTTTCCCAGCGCGCCTTGAGCAGGCAGGGCTCGATGCGGATTTCGACCTTTGAGCCGTCCCACAGCGCCGCGGCAGCGGCGAGGCGGTGCGGGTCGTCGCCGTAGTGGCCGAGATTGATCGCGCCGAACTCCTCATGCACGATGCAGCCGGGCCGTCCGCGCCGCACGCCGATGAAGCCCATCCCGCCGAAGACCTCGCGGCCCGGCAGCGCGGCGGCGATCCGCTCTTCGATGCCGAGCCCGTTCATCACGGCGATGATCCGAGTCTGGGGGCCGAGCAGCGGCGCGGCAAGGCGCGGCAGCGCCTCCAGCCCTGTCGCCTTCAGGCCGACCAGCAGCCAATCGACCGGCCCGTATTCGGCCAGCTGCTCGGGCGTGCGCGCAATCGTCGGCGCGGGCAGGTGCAGGTCGCCGAGATGGCTGGAGAGATGCAGCCCGCCGGCCCGCACGGCGTCGTAATCGCGGCGCAGCAGGAAGCGCACATCACAGCCGGCCTCGGCGAGGCGCGCGCCGAAGTAGCCGCCCACAGCGCCCGCGCCGACGACCGCGACCCGCTGCGCCGCCATCCGCCTCAGGCCCTTCCGCCTCAGGACCCGGCGGCTGTTGCCGCGTCCGCGCCGAGCAGGCGCTCAAAGCCGAACAGCCGCAGATCGCGGCTCGAGCGCCGCTCGATCGCCAGATCGGCGATCACCTCGCCAATCGCCGGCGCAAACTTGAAGCCGTGCCCCGAGCAGGGGCTGGCGACCACGATGTTCGGCCGCTTGGGGTGCAGGTCGAGCAGAAAGTGCGCGTCCGGCGTGTTGGTGTAGAGGCAAGTCTCGGCGTGCAGGAGCGCGCCCGAGACATCCGGCAGCGTCGCCTCCAGCCAGCCGCGAATCGTCGCTTCGTCGCGCGCGTTCACTGCACGGTCATAATTCGAGGGATCGACCATCTGATCGGGGTAGTGATGGCCGACCTTGACGCCCGCGCCGAGGTTGGGCATGCCGTAGCCGAAGTCCTGCTGCCCGCGCTCCCACATCCAGATCGGCAGTCCGCCCAGGTCGAAGCGGCCCGGATCGCGTTTCGGCTGCATCCAGAACATCACCTGGCGCGAGACCAGCAGCGGCGCATCAAGCTTGCGCAGCAGCGACGGCGTCCAGGCGCCGGCCGTCAGAATCAGCCGCTCCGCTGTGATCGCGCCTTCAGGCGCCTCGAGCGCGATCGGCGCTTCGACATCGTCCATGTCGGTCGGCAGCCAGCGCTCGATCGGGGTGTCGAAGCGCAGCTCAGCGCCGTGCCGCGCGGCCAGCTCCAGCTGCGCCTCGATGCAGGCCTCGAGCGCGAGCACACCCGCGCGCTGCTCGAGCAGGCCGACGAACGGCTCCTGCGCGTTCATCATCGGGAAGCGGCGCCGAATCTCGGCCGCACTGAGCGACTCATAGGGGATACCGTGCTGCCGCGCGCTGGCCAGCGCGCCCGGCACGAGCAGTCCGTCGGGCTCGCTGACCATCAGCGCGCCCGTCTGCCGCAGCAGCGTCCGCCCCGTCTCGCCGGCCAGCTCATCCCACAGCTCATAGGCGCGCTGCACGAGCGGCACATAGGAAGGGTGCTCGTAATAGGCCTCGCGGATCACCCGCGATTCGCCGTGCGAGGAGCCCCGCGTGTGCGGCGGCCGAAAGCGGTCGAAGCCAATCACCGATAGGCCGCGCCGCGCCAGCTGCCAAGCCGCCGCCGAGCCCATCGCGCCAAGCCCAATGATCGCTGCGTCGTAGTTCATCATGCTGCAGAGTCTAGTGGGCGTGCAGCGCAAACGGACACCCGCATCGGGATGTGAACGGGTCGCTAACCTGGCGGCAGCGAGGCGCCGCCATGGTCCGCACGGCTGTCGAACTTCGAGCACCGCAGACGGCCGCCGCGCCTTGGCCGGCCGTCCTCCAGCTGCCTGCCGCATGGCCGCTGAGCGACTGCGCGCTCGAGCGGCTCAGCCGCCTCAACCGGCCCTGGCGCTTCGAAACCACCGCCGAAGGAGCGCTGCTGATGAACGCCCCGGCGGGACCCGACAGCAGCGCTCAGGGGCTGGAAATCGCCGTCGCGCTGACGCTCTGGGCCCGCAGCGGCGGGGGCGGACGCGTCTTCGAGTCGGGCGCCGGCTTCCGCCTGCCCGATCAGGCCGTGCGCTCGCCCGACGCCGCCTGGATCAGCAGCGGTCGGCTCGCCGCCGCCGACCGCAGCCGGATCTTCTGGGCCGTCGTGCCCGACTTCGTCCTCGAAGTCCGCTCCGCCAGCGACCGCCTGGCGGACCAGCAGGCCAAAATGCAGCTCTGGATCGCCGACGGGGTGCGGCTCGGCTGGCTGCTCGACGCGCAGGACGAAACCGCCTGGATCTACCGCCCCGGCCGCCAACCGCAGTGCCTCGCGCGGCCCGCCCGCCTCAGCGGCGAAGACGTGCTGCCCGGCCTCGCCGTCGACCTCGCCCGCATCTGGCCCTGAACGGCTCAGCCCAGCAGCCGCTCAACCAGCAGCTCCACCCGCCGACCCTCCGCCGAGGCCTCCAGCCACTCCCGAATCTCGCGCCGCGCCACAGTGATGGACGTCCGCTTCCCTTGCGCCGCACGCTGCGCCTGCACGTCCCGCAGCACCGCCGCTGCACCCTCCGCCGCATCGGCGCCGGCAGTGGCGATGTCTTGGTGGAGGGCGTCTCTGGGGTCGTACTCGGGAATCGGCAGACGCCAGAGATGTTTCTGGAGATGGCGGCTCCCGAACTGACCCTTCGACATGAGCGGCGCCACCGCCTGTTCCAGAGCGCGGCTGTTGATCACGGCGGTGAGATAGTGCACCTCGGACTCGGTCGTGCAGGGGATCCAAAAGAGTGTCGTGTCGATGATCGCCATAGGATCGTGCACGATCGCTGCTGTCGGGCGGCCCGACGAGGAGTAGAGCAGGCGGCAAGGCGCTGCTAACGCCGCAGTTGCGTGACTAGATGCTCCACCCGCCGGCCCGCTTCGGATACCGCCAACCACGCCCGCAGCTCCCGCCTCGCTACCGTCGCCGACGTCGTCTTCCCCGCCGCTGCGCGCGCTGCCTGCACGCCCCGCAGCACCGCCGCCGCGCCTGTTGCCGCCCCTGCCCCCGCGGCGGCGATCTGCCGATGCAGCGCCTCCGTCTCGTCGTACTCCGGAATCGGCAGGCGCCAGAGGTGTTTCTGGAGATCGCGGCTCCCGAACTGACCCTTCGACCTGAGCGGCGCCGCCGCCTGTTCCAGTACGCGGCTGTTGATCACTGCGGTGAGATAGTTCGCCTCGGACTCGGTCGTGCAGGGGATCCAGAAGAGCTTCGTATCGATGATCGCCAGCGGATCGTGCACGATCGCCGCCGTCGGGCGCCCTGCGCTGGCGTATACTACTCGGAGCTGGTATAGGCTGCTTCGAGTACCTTTCGAGTACCTTTCGAGTACCTGCCGGAGCCGCCGAGCCGCTGCGCGCTGAGCTTGCGCATGTAGTCGAGCTGCTCCAGCAGGCTCAGCTTGTTATTCGAGCCCTTGTGCTCATCCCACAGCGCATTGATCGTTCGCCAGCGGCGCCGCATCCGCGGGCCAAGCCGGCGGGGATCAAGCCCGTGCAGCCCGTCCTCTTGCTTAACCAACTCGCCGCTCGTATGCGAGAGCGGCAGCACCGCTTTGAGCGGTTCCAACAGTACATACGGTGCGACGGTCTCGCCGAGGTGCACATCCCAGATATGCTCGGCTTCGATCGAGCGGCCGGCGAGCTCTTGTAGGCCCAAGTCTTTCCACGGCCGCTTGTCCTGGCTGCCCCGGCGCGGCGATGTTCTGATCAGATTTTGCGCCCGTACGAGCGCCTGCGACGCTTCGATGTTGACGAAGAACAGGCAGCGCGGCACGATCGTCGCGCCGTTCCGCGCTCGTTTCCCGTAGGGCGATGCGAAACCGCCGGACGTATCCACCAGCGGTACCTGCTCGCGCTTGAACGGGCCGCCGGCCGGGCCGCGCCAGCGGTCGGCGGTTGCTGAGAGCGGGCGCGCGGCGCCGCTGCGGCGCGCGAAGACGACGCAGGCCGGCACCGGGAAGAAGGTGTTGGGCTCGATCCGTTCCAGATCCCAGGGGCGGCGTACGTTGAGATCGACGCTGCTCCGCCCCCACGCGCCGCGCCGCCACTTCGAGTATTGGCCGGTTTGCAGCGCGCTGTGCGGCAGTACCATCGCGGCGGCGCCGCCCGGCTTGAGGTAGAGATCGACGCAGCGGCTGAAAAATAGGCCGGCGATGTCCTGGTGCGTGGCGTAGCGGCCGCCCGTCCAGATGCTGTAGACCGATTTGCTCTGGCGCTCCAGCTCGGTACGCACCACGGCGTTCGTCTTGTTATAGGTCAGCCAGGGCGGGTTGCCGACGAGCACGTCGACTGGGTCGGCGCTGAGCGCGATGGGGCGGACGAGGTTGCGGACGTAGTAGCTCCAAATGTGGTCGCGGCCCTCGGCGTGCAGCGTTTGGAGCGTGGCGGCGGTGCGCTCCAGCATCGAGCGGTCGGCGCCGGCCGGGATCCGCTCGTCGTCGAGCGCCAGGAGCGGGTCGCCGCCCTGCTCGAGCTCGTCAGCCAGGCGCGCCATCAGCGAGTCGAACCAGTCGGCCTGTTCCACGAGCGCGCGCGGGAACTCGAGGCGGCGCCCGTCGAGCGGCGCGGCGAACTCCAGCTCCGCTTCCGCACCGCCCCCCGCCTCGCGGTCGAGCTCGATCGTGACCGTATGCGCGGAGAACAGGTCCGCCCCCTGCGTGCGCAGCTGCAGCGAATCGCCGAGGTAGACGGGCGCCGGCGCATCGGCGCCGCCGCCCAGATCGCGCGCCTCCTCGATGACGTCCCGCGCCGCGAAGGTCCAGGTCGCCCGCGCGAGATGCACCGAAACGGGGTGCACGTCGATCCCGATCACGTGATTGCGCAAGCCGTCGAGAATGCGGTCGGCGCGGCGGCCGGCGGCGCGCGCGGCGGCGATGTATTTGCGCACCGCAGCGAAGATGAAACTGCCCGATCCGCAGGCGGGGTCCAGCACGCGCTGATTGAGCGGGTCGGTCACCGCCGCTTCGACGATCTCGCGGGCCAGCCAGTCGGGCGTGTAGTACTCGCCGAGCCGCCGCCGGTCGTCTGCCGGAATCACCGATTCATAGAGGATGCGGGCGATATCGGACTCGGCCCGGGCCCACTCGAAGCGCGAGATGCGGCGCGCGATTCCGCGCAGCCAGGCCTCGCCGCCGACCTCCGCCGGCCAGGTGAAGAAGTCCGACTCCACCACCCCGCGCACGCCCGTCTCGCTGACGAACAGCTGCCCGTTGAGCAGCTCGGCCGCGTTCGCCTCCGCGCGCTGAGCGATGTCGATCCCAAAGGCGGCCTGCACGGCCATCCCGACGACGACGGAGAGGTAAGTGTGGCGCAGGAAGAGCTGCTCGATGTCCGGCTGCTCTTCGACGGCGACGCCCAGGGCGGCCGAGAGCAGGCGCCGCCAGAGCTCGCGTTTGATCGCGACCGTCGGATCGCGGCGGTACTGGCCGTACAGCTCGCTGAGCGCGGCGAGGTGCTGCTCGAAGCGCGGGCCGGGGCCGAGCCGGGCCCGCACCTGCTCATCGGTCGGCGCGATGCGGCGCTGCTCGAGCGCCTGCGATTCATCGCGCAGCCACTCGTAGAGGTGGTAGCCGTGCTCGGCGTCGTCCAGCGTGAAGGCGTAGGGCCGCACGGTCTGCCACTGCATACCGGCCGGCTGGCCGGGGCGCCGCAGCAGCCAATACTTGCCGTCGGTGAGGATGCCGAGGCGGCGCGGGCGGCCCGCCTCGGCGAGCTGCTGCAGATACTGCTCGAGCTGCCGTTTGTTGGCCTCATCCGCATCGAGCCGGTTGCCGATGCGGCGCTTGACCTCGATCACCAAATCGTCGGATTCGAGGTCGATGCGGCCGCTGCCGGCCTGCGTCTCCATCTGGATGCTGCGGCGCGGGGCTAGCCCGCCGGCGACGAGGAAGTCGCGGATCGCGCCGCGAATCGAGGCTTCGGAGCGGTTCTCGCGGTGGCGGTCGAGCAGCTCCTGCGCGGCGCCGCGCAGCTTGGGATCATCGGGGCTGATCGGCATCGGCGGCGCAGATCAGGCGGTTGGGCCGCTGCCCCGGCCGGCCAGCTCCCTCGATGCCTGCGTGATTGAGTTGCGCTCCCAATAGAGCGTGTGCTCGACATGCTCGCGGATCGACCAATCGTCGTTCGGCGCTTTGGCTTCGAGCAGCTCATCGGGCATCTGCAGCAGTTGGCCGACCAGCTCGGCGCGCTCGCGGATCAGCTCGCGGGTCAGACGGGCCAGCTCCGATTCCTGCATCTGCCGCGCCGTGTACCGCGCAGTCGAAACAGCGCCGCTGTGCATCCGATCGTGTTCGGCGTTATGAATCAGCAGCCGGCGGATGCCGCCGTCCATTGCGCAGCCGTGCGTCGTGGGGAAGCTCAGGTCGTCATCCTCCATCGCCAGCAGCGTGCGTACGGTCTCAGTCAACTGCTCGAGCAGCTGCAGCGCGAGCCGGCCGGATTCTGCGTGACTCATTCGATCCTCCGTTCAGCCAGCGTGTCGGCCAAAAATTCGAGCAGCACGCGGTTGGTCAACGCTGGGTCTTCCTCAGGAAAGAAATGCCCCGACCCAACCGCGGGCTCGGCGCGCAGATCGGGGAAGTACATCGGGAACTGATCGAAGAACGGAGTGCCCGAGGGCACGGCGCCCGGCTGTGCGCGGCCGCGCGGATCCCCGTACATCCACAGGGCCGGCCCGGGAAACTGCTTGCCGCGATCCTCCGGCCCGTAATCCATATGTTCCTGTCCGTATGGATGGTTCTCGAGCCCGGCCCGCCAGACGGCGCCCACCTCGTCCGCCGAGAGGCGCTCGAAGCGCACGCCGCCGCGCTGCTGCTGATCGGGCACGATGCGGTGAAACGGCAGCGCGTGCCGGTAGTAGGAAATCGCCGCGCGGTGCGAATCGGGATCGCGGAATGCGTGCTGATAGGTGCGGATATCCGCATCGCTGGCCCAGCGCTTGGGGGTTAAGCCGCGCGCCGCGTAGTTCCAGGGCGACTGCGGCCAGCCGGGCAGCTCCGCCTCCAGCTCGCCGCCGAAAATCTGTGCGATGAAGTCGTGGTGGTAACGCGCGAAAAACTCTTCCGGCAGCGGCTGCGCCTTGAACCAGAAACCGTGCACCGCTTGCGGCAGCCAGACTGTGCAGAGCGTATCCATCAGCGCCGCGCGGCTGACGCGCTCAGGATGGTCGATGATCAGCTTGAAGCCGATGATCCCGCCCCAGTCGTGCCCCGCGACTGCGGCCTGCTCAATCTCGAAGTGGTCGAGCAGGCCGAGCATGTCATCGGCCAACAGCTGGCGCGAATAGCGCCCGTCCGGCTTGTCCGATTCGCCGAAGCCGCGCGTGTCGGGCGCGATGACTCTGTAGCCCGCATCGGCCAACGCGGGAATCTGATGCCGCCACTCGTAGCTGGTCTCCGGAAATCCGTGAATCAGCAGCACCGGGTCGCCGCCGCTCGGCCCCGCGGTCGTCACGTGCAGCCGAATGCCGTTGATCTCGACGTACTGGCCGGCCATCGCAGTCTCCCTGTCTCACCGCTGCGCCGTCGGGCGCCGCAAGCTCCGCCGGCGTCGGCCTTAGGCGAACGCCGGCAGTACTTCCTCGGTCACTCTGCGGTATTGATGCTGCTGGTCGTAGCTGCACAGCCGCAGCGTGATGGTCGTCGCGCCCGCATCGATATACTGCTGGATATCGGCGATGCACTGCTCAGGCGAACCCATCGCGACCCAGAGGTCGAGCGCCGCTTCGCTGTAATCGGTGGTGTAGTAGGCATCGAGATAACGCTTCGCCTCAGCCAGCGCGGCCGCGCGGTCCTCGTTCACGTTGATGTTGTAATAGACCGCCGTCTCGAAGCTGTCGGGCAGCTCGCGGCCGGCCTCGCCGGCGTAGCGGTGGATGTCGGTCAGGTACTCCTGCACGACGGCGGGCGGCTGGAAGGTCGTCATCCAGCCGTCGCCGAGCCGCGCGGCGCGGCTCAGGCCGTTGCGGCGGTTGCGGTGCAGCTGCGGCGCGGGGTTCGAGGTCACCCAGATCGGCACCGGCCGCTGCACCGAGCGCGGCTCGATCGTGACCTGCTCGAAATCGTTGTAGGCGCCGTGATAGCTCACGTTGTCCTCGCTCGTGAGCAGGCGCAGAATCTCAACCGCCTCCTCCATACGCTGCATCCGCGATTCGGTCGGCACGCAGAACGCTTCGAACTCCGCTTCCATCGCGCCGGCGCCGGGGCCGGGCGCGCCCATACAGGCGACGAAGATCGAACGTCCGCCGCTGAGCAGGTCGAGCGAGGCCCACTGGTAGGCGAGCAGCAGCGCCGGCCGCAGCGGCGTGCTGGCAAAGCAGGCCGGGCCGATCCGTACACGCTCGGTCTGCACGGCCAGCGCCGACATCAGGTTCAGCGCATCGAGCCGCGGTTTGGCCAAAATCGAGTCGCCCACCCAGATGCTCTGCCAGGCTGAATTGGCGTCCGCCTGGCGCGCCAGCGTCAGCATGTCCTCCAGCGTGCTGGAGCCCGTCACGATCCCGCGGTTCGACAGCGTCAACCCAAACTTGGTCGCCATTGCGCCCCTCCCGTCTCGCGGCGCACAGGCTAACGGCCCGCCTCCACCGGCCGCGCAGCAGGCGCCTCACCCCTTGCGGACGGTTGAGAGGAGGGCGCCGCAAGCCGCCCTCTCACTGCTGCCCGCCCACAAGCGGGGGAGCAGGCAGCGGGCTGCGAAGTTAGGCGAGCTCCGCGAGAACTTCGGCCGTGTGCTCGCCCAGCAGCGGCGGGCGGCGCGATATCTTCCAGCCCCCTTTGCTCAGCTGGTATGGAGCGCCGGGGTAGATGATCTCCCGCCCCAGCTCCGCATGCTCCACTGCAACCTGCATCCCCCGCGCCGTGAAGTGCGGATCCTCCAGCGCCTCCTCAGGGCTGTGAATGATCCCCACCTGAAACCCATAGCCCTGCGCCTTGGTGAAGAACTCATACGCGCTGAGATTGGAGGCCAGTAGGTCGAACGCCTCCCGCCCCGCCCCGAAAATCGCCTGCGCCTCCTCATTGTTGAAGATGTCGGCCAGCGAGAAGCTCGCCATCTCCTTGCCGACAAGCAGCAGCGGCGCTTCGGGCAGCTGCTCGAGCAAGCCTTCCTGCTCCAGCCAGTCGTGCACCAGGCCGAACTCGGCCGGGCGGCGCGGCGGGATCCCGGTGTTCACGTAGCGCCCGTCCTTGCAGCGAATCTGCGACGGCATCGACGGCTGCACACCGGCGTGCCGCCCCGTTTGCCGCTGCACCGTCTGGTGCGCCACCAGCCAGGAGTAGGAGCCGGCCTCGGTGGTGACGTTGACCGAAGCATTGATGTTGACATCGATGAACTGGCCAAGTCCGCTCTGGTCGCGGTAGAGCAGCGCGGTCAGGATCGACATGAAGGCGTAGTGCGAGCCGGTGTGCCAGGCCTGCGGCCCGCCGCCGCGCACCGGCGGCAGTGTGTGGTCGTCGTAGCCGTTCATCCAAGCGAAGCCGCCGTTCGCCGCCAGCGTAAGATCGGAGTGCGGCTCTGCGGCCCGCACCGAGCCGCGCCCGAAGTTGGTGATCGAAGCCCAGATCAGGCGCTTGTTCGACGCCGAAAGATCACCGTAGTCGAGCCCCTGCTCAGCCAGCAGCCGGCCGCCGTCGGTCTCGATTACCACATCAGCGCCGGCGGCCAGCGCGGCGAAGGCGCGCCGGCCGTCAGCGCTCTCGAGGTCGAGCACGGCGCTGCGCTTCGAGGTGTTGTAATACCAAAACCAGAGGCTGCGCTCGGGGCCCGGCTCGTCGTCCGCAAAGGGCGCCCAGCCGCGCGTCTGGTCGCCTTCGGGCGGCTCGATTTTGATCACGTCTGCGCCCATATCGGCCATCAGCTTGCCGCACCAGGCGCCGCGCTGGTCGGCCAGCTCGATCACCCGCAGGTCCGAGAGCGCGCCCATCAGATCACGCCCTCGGCGCTGAGCTCGGCGATCTCCGGCCCGCTCAGCCCGAGCAGCTCGCCGTAGACGTACTCGTTGTCCTCCCCCAGCACAGCCGCGCCGCGCCGCATCTCCCAATCCGTTTCGCTCATGTGCACGGGAATGCCGTCGACCCGCACGCGGCCCATCTCCCGTTGCCGAATTGCCGGCCAGAGCGCCGCCTCGGCCGAGTTGGGATCCTGATCGATCCGCTGCTCCGGCGTCTGCACCGCATTCGCCGGCACGCCGGCCGCCTGAATCAGCTCGGCGATCTCGAACGGGTCGCGCGGCCGGCACCAGGCGCCGAGCAGGCGATCCAGCTCCTCCTGCTCGGCGAGCCGGCCGGCCAGGCCGCGCCAGCGCGGCTCGCGCGCCCAATCCTCGTCGATAACCCGCGCCAGCGCCTCCCAATCATCATCGCTGCGGCAGGCGATCGCGACCCAGGCTTCGTCGAACGAGCCTGGAATCGGCGCCGCGGCGTAGATGTTGTGCGGCGCCATGGCCGGATGCAGGCTGTGGTTGGCGTCCGGATAGCCCTCGCGGCGCAGCGGACGGCCGTTCACCGTGTAGTCCAGCAGCACCGGCCCATTCAGCGTCAGCGCCGCCTCCGTGGCCGCCACATCCACATACTGCCCCTCGCCCGTCACGTTGCGGTGGTGCAGCGCCAGCATGATCGCCATCGCCATGAAGTAGGCGCCGGTGTGATCCATATAGGAGTAACCCCAGCCGGCCGGCGGCTGGCCGGGCAGCGCCGAACTCATCGTCAGCCCTGAGGTCGCCTGCACGATCGGCCCCCACGTCTTGTATGACCGATACGGGCCCGAGTGTCCAAAGCCGCAGTTGGAGACGTAGATGATGTCTTCGCGAATCTCCTTCAACGCCTCATATGTGTAGCCCCAGCGCTCCATCACGCCGGCCGAGAAGTTCTCGCTGACGACATCGGAGACAGCGACCAGCCGCTCGAACAGCGCACGGCCCTGCTCGGTCTTGATGTTCAGCGAGATGCCCAGCTTTTCCACGTTGTGGTTGTTGAACGGCCCGCCCAGCTCGGGGCCGCGGCGCCCGTCGACGTAGGGCGGCATCCCGCGCAGGATGTCCCAGCGCCCGTGGTTCGAAGGATCTTCGATCCGAATCACCTCAGCGCCGAAGGCGGCCATGAACTTGGTCGCCCCGGCGCCGGCCAGCTGGCCAGTGAAATCGCAGATGCGCAAGCGCCCCAGCGCGCCGCGCCCGCCCGGTCGCCTCATCGCCCTGCTCCTCTCGAACGCCCCGCGGAGCCCGCATTCGGGCGCACGCGCGGCAGTTTAGCGCCGCCCCTCTATCCTGCCTGCAGCGTGCGGCGGCCGCGCCGCACTGAGGCAGCACCAACAGCGCGAACTGCACACGGACAGCACACGGGAGGCAGCGTATGGCAACCAAAGTCGCTCTGATCACCGGCGCGAGCCGCGGCATCGGCAAACAGCTGGCGATCGACTTCGCCGACGCCGGCTACGACATCGCCGCAGTCGCCCGTTCAACCGCCGAATCGCCGACCAAGCTGCCCGGCACTGTCGATGAGACGGCCGAACTGGTCCGCGCCGCCGGCCACCGCTGCGTGACGATCGGCGCAGACCTCCAGGAGGCCGAAGCGATCGATCGGATCGTGGACGCGACCTACGCCGAGCTGGGCCGGGTCGACGTGCTGATCAACAACGCCGCTGTAGCCCCGCCCGGCAAGGCGCTCGAAGGCTCCCGCAACCGCTGGCGGCTAGCCGTCGATATCAACGTCAACGCGCCCTTCTACTTGATGCACGCGATCTGCCCGCGGATGGCCGCGAACGGCGGCGGCGCGGTGATCAACATCGGCTCCGGCGCCGCCGTCTCGCCCGATTTCGGGCGCGTCTCCTACACCACCACCAAGCGCGCGCTGGAAGCGATGACCGAGTCGGTCGCCCACGACCTCGCCGGCAGCGGCGTCTCGGTCAACTGCCTGCGCCTCGAGCTCTCCGTCTATTCGGAAGGCTACGCCTTCACGCTCGGCGAGCGCGCCAGAGAAATGCAGTTCGAAGACCCCATCATCATGTCCGACGCTTGCCTCTGGATGGTCGCCCAAGGCCCCGAGTGGACGGGCAAAATCGTCACCATCGCCGACCTGCGCAAATACGGCGCCGTCCGCCCACGCACCCTGAAAACCTTCGACGACTGACCGCCGCCGTCCCGCAGCGCGGCAGCCCGAGCTTCAGATTGGGCGCCGCCCGATCGGTGAAAGCCCTGAAAAGCCCCGACTAGCGTCGGGGCTTTTCACTGAGGCCAGCGAATGGTCGCCGCTCTCGTCGACGTAGACAACGTAGTCGCTGAAGCTCACGGAGCGTCCGGCGGGGGATCAGCCTGCCGCCTCGGCATGCTCTGCTGGTATGCGCTCCGGCAGCTCCGCCAGCTCTGGCGCTCTGAGCTCTCGCACTTTCGGGTTGATCGGCTCTAGGTCATCGATCTGTGCTGATTCCGCGACGGCGCCCAGCTCTTCAATGCGCCGCGCCTGCACCAGCACGCGCGACTCGAACGAGCCAACACCCTTGTTGTATGCCGTGACAGCGCGGCTCAAAGCGCGGCCCGTGTCCCGCACGTGTCCGGCATAGACCCGCAGCCGTGAATGTAATTCGTTCGCGGTATCAGCAATCTCCTGCGCGTTCCGCTGAATGTCTTCCTGCTGCCACGACAGGGCAACGGTGCGCAGCAGCGCGATCAGCAGCCCAGGGCTGGCGATCAACACACTGTGCTGGCTCCAGGCATCCTCCCAGATCGTGGGGCGCGAGCGCATTGCAGCATCGAGAATGGTCTCCGCCGGCACGAACAGTACGACAAAGTTCGGCGACTGCCCATCAATCGCTTCAGCGTACTTTTTCGCGCCAAGCGATCGTGCATGGTTCATTAGGGACTGCGCATGCTGAGCAAGCGCGGTGCGCTGCGCATCCATGTCCTCCGCCTCGTGCGCGCGCAGGTATGCATCGAGCGGCGTCTTCGCATCGACCGGGACAGAGATCCCGCGCGGCATACGAATCACCGCGTCGGGTCGAATTGCTCCGTCGTCGCCGATGCTCTGCTGCTGGCGCACGTAGTCGACGTGCTCCGTCATATTCGCAGATTCTATCACCCGCTCCAGTGTGAGCTCGCCCCAGCGCCCCCGCTGCTGCGGCGAGCTCAACGCACGGCGCAGCCCCTCACCGGTATCACGCAGCTGACCAAGCTGCAGCTTTGCCTCCCCAACCAGTTCTTCAACTTTCGAGTACGCCCCCTCGCGTTTCTCCTCGATCTCCCCGACGCGTTTCTGCAGCCGCTCCAGCGTCTCGC
>CAYFZI010000047.1:0-18426 GCA_964347635.1 uncultured Dehalococcoidia bacterium | reverse complement strand
GTGAGCCGGCCCGCGTCGTTCGATCACTCGTCGAGCACCACTTCGATCAAGGGGCTGCGGTCGACCCAGGCTTGGACATTGTCTGCGTTGATGTATTCGGCGAGTTTCGGGGCGTTGAGGAAGACGGCGCGCTTTTCGTCGGGGTCGGTGACGGGGCGGGCGGCGGCCGGGAGGTCGGCTTCGGCGGACTGCTTGAGGTGGAAGGTGATCTGGGGGTTGGCGAGGACGTTGGCGTACCAGGAGCGGGGGCCGGGGCGGCCGGTGATGTAGTAGCGGCCGTCGACGACGTGGTACCAGATTTCGATTCGGTGCTGCGCGCCGCTGCTGCGGCCGGTGGTCGTGATGTCGATTACGAGGTCACTGGCCAGCGCAGCGGCGACCGTGGCGTCGTGGATCTCGCTCATGCCTTCGCCTCTTGTTCGGTGTGTTTGGTCTGCTGCTCGGTGTGCGCCCGCTCGTGGTCGAGGAACCATTGCTTGCGGTCGAGTCCGCCGCCGTAGCCGCCCAGCGAGCCGTCGGAGCGCACGACGCGGTGGCAGGGGACGGCGATGCCGGCCGGGTTGCGCCCGGTCGCGGTACCCACGGCGCGCACCGCGGCGGGGCGGCCGACGGCGCAGGCGATCTCGCGGTAGGAGGCGGTGCGGCCGGCCGGAATTTCGCGGATCGCCTGCCAGACGGCGCGTTGGAAGGGGGTGCCGCTGAGGTTTAGCTCGATCGCGTCGAGCGCGCAGACGTCGCCTTCGAAGTAGCGCTGCAGCGCGCCGCGGACCGCGGCCGCCGCGTTCGAGAGAGCGGGCGTGTCTTGAGCGCCGCCGCCGCGGGTTTCGCGCTCCCAACCGTCGACGAAGCCGGCCTCGCGCAGCGCGCCGTCCGCTGTTTCGAAGTAGAGCACGCCGAGCGGCGTGTCGATCCAGCCGTGCTCGGTGGTCATGAGGCGGACTCCTTCGAGTGGTCTGCACCCTATCGGGAACGCCGATAGAACGCAAGTGCGGCTGGGTCTACGGCTGGGAGAGCGGCTGCCGCGCGAAGTGTGCAGCGGCGCGCGTTGTTCGATGCTGCTCGATTACCGATCGGGGACGATCAGTCCGCTGGTTGTGCGCCGCATGCCTTGCGGGGTTGCGGCTGCTTCGCGGGCGCGGCCCGCAGCTTGGGCGATCGGATCGAGCGGTCTGGGCTCTGTCGGCGCGGCGCCGCGCGGTCTTGGCGGGGGCGACGGCGGCCGCCAGGCGCGGACGCTGCCGGGCTGCGGCTGGGGCGGGTTGAGCTGCGCGCGGCTGGGGCGGGCCTGGACGGTGGCCGCGTACTGGGCGAGTTCGATCGGGTCGACGAGGCCGACGACGGGATATTCGCCGTCGATGAAGGTGGTCGGCAGTGCGGCGACGCCGGCGCGCTCGGCGAGCGGCGCGAATTCGTCGACGGCGAACACGTCGGTCTGCAGCTTGGGCGAGAGCAGGGCGGTGGCCCAAGCGGCGAGGGCGGCCTGGCCGCAGTTCGGGTCGTCCGCCGAACCGAAGAGCCGCAGGCGGCTGGGGCGGCGCAGCTTGCCGAGCGCGCGCTTCATCTGCGCAGCGGGTTTGCCGGCCCGCGTGGAGGCGAGCACGATCGCGCGCACAAAGGCGACGAAGATATGTCCGTTGGGCACGCCGTACATGCGCAGGGGGCGGTTGAGCTCGCCGCGCACGACGGCGCAGGGCACATCCTCTGCGCCCCGCTTGGCGGCCTGCTCGGGTTCGTTTTCGTGCTCGTAGATGTTGAGCGTGAGCTTGCCGGAGAGCGCGGCGAGCTCGCTGTAGAGCTCGACGGCGAGCTCGCAGCTGGGCCGCTCGGGGCGTCCGGGCACCATCACGCGCCGCTTGCTCTGATGGAAGTAGTCGATCTTGATCGGCCCCTGGACTGCTTCGAGCTGCTGCTTGAGCTGCGCGGTTTCGGCGCGTCCGAGAGCCATCGCCGTGTCCTCTCCGATTGCTCGAATGTTAGTCGCGCCGGGCCCGCCAGCGCGCCAGCACCTCGTCGGCGTCGAGCGCCAGCTCGGCCTCGCTGACCGCACCTTCGTAGGACGAGTAGATGCGGCCGTCGGCGTCGATCACGAACACCCATGGTTCGCTGGGCAGGTTCCAGGCGCTGAAGGCTGGGGCTTCGCGCAGCTGCTCGGGCTGGTGCGGGTTCTCGAACACTTCGATGTGCAAGGCGATCAGTTCGGCGGCGCGGGGCCGCCAGACGGCCTTGACGACCTCCAGGACCGGGGCGCAGCTGCGCGAGTGGCAGAAGGCGGGGGTGGCGAAGGCGAGCACGATCGGGCGGCGCTGGGCGAGCGCGTCGGCGATGCTCAGCTGGTAGAGCGCCGGCTCGGGGGTTGGGTCGGAGGTCAGCTCGTGCAGCGGCGCCGCGTCGGCCAGGCTGCGGCTCGGGGAGGCCGGCGCCGGGTCGCCTTTGGTCGGGGCTGCGGGCCGCTCGCGGACGCTGAAGCGAAAGCGGACCGCTTCTTGGCGCGCTCCATCGGCGCTGCTGATCTCGAACGCGATGCCCCACTCGCCGGGGTGCGGCAGCCGCACGGGAATCAGGTAGAGGCCCTGATCGACGGCCGGCAGCCCCTCGGAGACGCTGAAGCCGCCGGCGTGGCTGTGCGGAGTGACCGGTGGAGCCGCGCCGCCGGGCTGGATGAACTGCACAAAGCGGGCGTACTGCGATGAGACGGGCTGCTCGCTGTCGGCTGCGAGGTCGTAGAGCGCGGCGCGCACGCGCGGGGCGGGGGCGCCGCGCTGTCCGCCTTCGAGGGTGAAGGCGATGCGGGCGACGCCGACAGCAAGATCGCGCGTCGCCAGGATCGGCAGCCAGAGGGCGTCGGCGGGGGCGCCGGCCAGCCACGGATCGCCGCTCGGCGGCGCTTCGCGCTCTTGCGCCGCGCAGGCGCTGAGAGCGAACGCGACCATAACGAGAAAACTGGTTGCGGCGGCCGGGGCAAACCAGACAGAACGGGATCGCGCGGTTGACAGCGTTGCGCGGCGCTGCATACCTTTACGCGTAAATCGCATAGGCACCTGAACATTTTCAGTGCCCGGAAGGTTGATCATGGCGTACTCATGCATTAATGCTCGCGGCCAGATCTACTACCTCCACAGTCGCGAGGTGACGTTGCGGAACCACCGCAGCCAGCGCATCTTTTTCTTCGCCAAGACGATCAGGGAGGGGGCGCTGGAGGCGCTGCCGGAGGGCTATGAGGTGGTTGAGAACGAGCGCACCGGGCTGCCGGTGCTGCGCAGGGCCGCCGCCGGCGCGGCGAACGATAACTAGGGCTGCTGTCGGGCGTTCGCTGGGGCCGTCGCCTGCCACGGCGGCCGTGAGAGGTTCACCGCTCATCTGGTAGTCATCTGGTAGCGGGGTCGGCGAGCGCCTCCAAGGCGGCGCTGTGCAGCTCGCGCGTCGACGCGGCCAGCACGCGATCGGCGTTGTGCAGTCCCAAGGGGGCGCCGGACCAGTCGGAGATGAGACCGCCCGCGCCGCGCACGATCGGGACCAGCGGCAGGCAGTCCCAGGGCTTCAGCGAGGCCTCGGCGACGAGATCGACATAACCGGCAGCGAGCAGTCCGTAGGCATAGCAATCGACCCCGTAACGGACCCGCGCGAGGGCGCTGCTGAGCCGTTTCCAGGCCGCCGCGTGCGGCCCGCGGAACTGCTCCGGAGATGTCGCGAAGCCGATTGCAGTGTGCATAACGGCTGTGGAAGAAACGTGGATAAGTTGTGTATTCAGTGTTGCTTCAGGCGTTCGGCCGGGCCAGGCAAGGCCGAGCCAGCGCTCTTGTGAGATCGGCTGGTCGAGCACGCCGAGGATCGGCCGCCCCTCGTGCAGCAGCCCGATCAGCGCGCCGAAGGTGGGCAGGCCGGATACGAAGGCGCCGGTGCCGTCGATCGGGTCAATGACCCAGACCCACTCCGCACTGCTGCGTTCTGCGCCGCCTTCCTCGCCGACGATGCCGTGGCTGGGGAAGCGATCGGCGATCCGTTCGCGGATCGCCCGCTCGGCCTCGCGGTCGGCCTGGGTGACAGGGCTGCCGTCGCGCTTGGTCTCGACCGCGGGGCGGGTGCGGAAGTGGGGGCGAATCGCGGCGGCGGCGGCATCGGCGAGTTCGTTTGCAAACTCGGCGTAGATCTTGGCCACCACGTCGCGCGGGTCGGGCATGGCCTCAGCCTAGCCGCTGCTATTCTGAACTACTCGCAGTCGGCGCGATCTCGACACCACCGTGCGCGAGTTTCCCCTGCACCGCCGCAGGCGGCAGCCGTCTGTCGAGCGTGTCCGAGAGGAAACTGGCATGGGCAAGATCAACGTCGCGATCATTGGGGTGGGGAACTGCGCATCGTCGTTGGTGCAGGGTGTGCAGCTCTACGCTGAAGCGTCGGAAGCGGACGACATCCCCGGCATCATGCACCCGCTGCTGGGCGGCTATCACATCTCCGACATCAACTTCGTGGCGGCCTTCGACATCGACCGCAACAAAGTCGGCAAGGATCTCTCGGAGGCGATTTTCACCGAGCCGAACAATACCTACCGCTTTACCGAGGTGGCCGAGCTGGGCGTGCCGGTGGAGCGCGGGATGACGCACGACGGGCTGGGCAAGTATCTGTCCGGCGTGATCGAGAAGGCGCCCGGCTCGACGGTCGATGTGGCGCAGATCCTCAAGGAGCGCGACGTCGATGTGGTGATCAACTACCTGCCGGTCGGCTCGGAGGAAGCGACGAAGTGGTATGTCGAGCAGGTGCTGGAGGCGGGCTGCGGGTTTGTCAACTGCATCCCCGTGTTCATCGCGCGCGAGGAGTATTGGGCGAACCGCTTCCGCCGCGCGGGCGCGCCGATTGTCGGCGACGACATCAAGAGCCAGGTCGGGGCGACGATCGTGCATCGGGTGTTGTCGCGGTTGTTCCGCGACCGCGGGGTGCACATCGACCGCACCTACCAGCTGAATTTCGGCGGCAACACGGATTTTCTCAACATGCTGGAGCGCGAGCGGCTGGAATCGAAGAAGATCTCGAAGACCAACGCCGTAACTTCGCAGATCGAATACGAGATGCTGCCCAGCGAGGTGCATGTGGGGCCGTCCGACCATGTGCCGTGGCTGGAAGACCGCAAGTGGTGCCACATCCGAATTGAGGGGACGACGTTCGGCAATGTGCCGCTCAATCTGGAGCTGAAGCTCGAGGTGTGGGACAGTCCGAACTCGGCCGGGGTGGTGATCGATGCGGTGCGCTGCGCCAAGCTGGGGCTCGATCGGGGCGAATCCGGCCCGCTGCTCGCGCCTTCGGCGTATTTCATGAAATCGCCGCCGGAGCAGTGGACGGATGATCGCGCGCGGGACGCGGTTGAGGCGTTCGCCGCCGGCGAGTGAGCTGTGAGATGGTCGGCGCGTCCGCAGTCGGCGCGGTTCTGTATCTGGGCTACGAGTCGCTGGGGCGCGCCGCACGCCGCCTGCCGCGCCGCAGCGCCTACACCGCGGCGCGGCGGCTGGCCGACGCCGCCTGGTACGGCTGGCCGGCGGGCCGCTCCGCAGCCGCTGCGAACGCCGCTGTGCTGCTGCCGCATGTGCATTGGGCAGGCGGGGCCGCGTCGCTGGGGCGGGCGCAGTTTCGCCGCTACGGCGAGTATTTGGTCGATGCAGTGCGGCTCGATGACACCTCCCCCGCGGCCTGCTTCGCGGCTGTGGACGGCCCCAACAGCGGCTGGCGGCGCTTGCGCGCGGCCTACGGCCGGCGGCCGACGCTCTTCGCAGTCATGCACATGGGCAACTGGGACGTGCTCGGCGGAGCCTACAGCCATGCCTGCGGGCCTTCGCATGTCGTCGTCGATTCGCTCGGCCACCGGGCGCTCGATTCGGCCGTGCACCGCTCGCGCCGCCGGCTGGGCATGCAGCCGGCAGCGGGCGCGGCTGGGCTTCGGCGGGTGATCGGGGCGCTGCGGGAGGGCGGGACGGCGGCGGTGCTGTTCGACCGTCCGCCGGCGGGCCGCGATCGCGGGCTGCGCGTGGAGCTGTTCGGCCGCGCGGCGCAGCTTTCGAGCACCTTCGGCCGCATCGCGCACGCCGCCGGCGCCTGGGTGGTGCCCTTGGCAGCGGTGCGCGATCTGCAAGCCGAGTTCCGCTTTCGGGCGTTGATCGACCTCGATGCGGCGATTGGAGGGGATCCGCAGCAGATCACCCAGCAGACGCTCGATGTGTTTGAGCCGTGGCTGGCTGCGCACCCCGACCAGTGGTATCAATTTGGGCGCTTCTTCGCCGAGTAGGCGGGGGCGGCTGTTCGGCGGTACGATTCGGCTGATGCCAGTCGCGGCGCTGTTGCGGACAATCGAACTGTTCTCCGGCGTGCTGCCGGAGGCGGTGCTGTACACGCTGGCCGAGCGGCTGGCGGCGGCAGCGCTGCCGCTGGCCGAGCGGCGCCGCCTGCGGGTGCGCAGCAATCTCCAGCGTCTGCATCCTGAATGGGATCTGGCACGGCTGAACCGCGCCGTGCGGCGCGTGTTTGAAGAGACGGCGCGCTACTACGTGGACCTGGCGCTGCTGCCGGCGCTGACAGCCGAGCAGATTTTCGATCAGCGGCTGGAGCTGCGCGGGCTGGAGCATCTCGAGGCGGAGCTCGCTGCCGGCCGCGGGGTGGTCGCGGCGTCGGCGCATCTGGCCAACCCGGAGGCGGTGGTGCGCGCGGTCGGCGCGCTCGGCGTGCAGGCTGCGGCGCTGGTCGAGCCGCTCGCAGATCCGCGCCAGCGGGCCGCTGTTGCAGCGCGGCGGGGCGGCGCCGGCGTCGACTTCGTCGCGGCGGATCGGCGCGGGATCGCGGCCTGCATCGAGCGTTTGCGCGCAGGCGGCTTGGTGGCGGTGCTCTGGGACCGCGATATTCAGGGCGGCGGCGCCTGCATCCCGTTCTTTCAGCGCCAGGCCCGCTTCCCCGTCGGCGCCGTCGATCTCGCAATTCGCACCGACTCGGCATTGATCCCGATCTGGCAGCGGCGCACCGAGGGGCTGCACTTTGAGGTTGAGTGTCTGCCGCCGATGCAGCTGCTGCGCAGCAGCAACCGCGCGCTCGATGTGCGCACGGGGCTCGCCGATCTGGCGGCGCTGTTTGAGCCGATCCTGTACCAGCACTGCGAGCAGTGGCGCATGTTCGAATCGCCCTGGGCGCCGTGCCGCGATACGCCCTGGAACGACCCGCGCGCAAGCCGCCGGCGGAGCGTGGTGTGAGCAGCCCCGAGCGCGATGCTTGGTCGGCCGCCGACCTGCAGGTGCACACGCAGGCCTCGGACGGGATGGACAGCGCTGAGACCGTGCTGGAAGCAGCGGCCGCCGCGCAGCTCGACTGCATCGCGATCACCGAGCACGATGATGTCGACGGCGCGCTGCGCGCTCGAGAGCTGGCGCTGGAGGGGGCGCTGCCGCTCTCGGTGATTATCGGCAGCGAGGTCACGTCGCGGCAGGGCCACATTCTGGCGCTCTGGGTGGAGGAGCCTGTCCCGGCGTTTCGCTCGGCGGCGGAGACGGTTGAGGCGATCTGGCGCCAGGGCGGCGTTGCGAGCCTCGCCCACCCTGCGGCGATCGTGCCGCCGAGCCTGAGCATCCGCGCGATCGACCGGTTGGTGCGCGATCTCGAGCCTTCGCGGCGTGGGCAGCCCGAGCTTGTGCTCGCGGTTGAGCTTGCCAATCCATCGCTGACGGCGCGTCTGCGCGCTGCCGCGGTGCGCGAACGCAACGAAGCGCGCTGGCGGCTGCCGGAAACGGGCGGCAGCGATGCGCATTTCGCCGTGCATGTCGGGGCCGCGGTGACACGCTATCCGGGCAGCGGCCCCGATGCGCTGCGGGCGGCGCTGGCCGACGCGGCGACGCGGGCGGAGGCGCGTGAGCGTCCACCGCTCTGGAGCGTGGGGCCGCGGCTGCTGCTGCAGCCGGCGCGGGGTATTTCGGCGACGCCGCGGGCACTGGCTCGGCGCTTCGCGCGCCGCTTTGCCGCGCGCCGCTGATTTGGCCGCGGTGTGCGGATCGCGCTGGTCATGCCCTATGACCTCGCTCGGCCGGGCGGGGTCCGCACGCACACGTTGGCGCTGGCCGGCTGGCTGCGGCGGCGCGGGCACGATGCGCATGTCATCGCGCCGAGTTCGGCTCGAGCGGCGCTGCGCGATCCATGGCTGCACGGCGCTGGCCGTCCGCTCTCCGCCCGGATCGGCGGGACGGTGGGCAGCCTGACGCTCGGAGCGGCTGGGAATGTACGCGGGCTGCTCGAATCAGGCTGGGATGTGGTGCACATTCAGGAGCCGCTGGTTCCGCTGATCGGGCCGGCGGCGCTGGCAAGCGTGCTTGGCCGCACACCAACGGTGCTGACGTTTCATAGCGCCGAGCCTGCCGCAGGCCGGTTGTACGGGCTGTTCGGGCGGGCGCTGCGCGGACGGGTGGGGCGCGCTGAGGCGCTGATCGCCGTCTCAACGGCTGCGTTGGAGACTGCCGAGGCTGTTCTCGGCGGGGCCGCGGCGCTGATTCCGCCCTGCATCGACTTCGGCGGCGGCGCTCCGCTGCGCAGCGACGATGGGCCGCCGGCGGTGCTGTTCGTGGGCAGGGATGAGCCGCGCAAGGGGTTGCCCGTGCTGTTGCGCGCGTTCGCACGATTGAGCGGCAGCGAGTCGGTGCTGCACGTTGCCGGGGCGGTGCGGCCGGCGACGAAACGGCTAATTGCGCGCCTTCAGCTCAGCGGCCGCGTGCGGCTGCACGGCGCGGTCGACAGCGGCGGGGTGCGGCGGCTGCTCGGCGGCGCGAGCCTACTCTGCGCGCCGGCCTTGGGCGGCGAGGCGCTGGGGCTGGTGCTGGTGGAGGCGATGGCCGCGGGCGTGCCGGTCGCGGCCTCGGACATCGAGGGCTACCGCATCGCTGCGCGCGGCGGGCGGGCGGCGCTGCTCACGCCGCCGGGCGACGCGGCCGCGCTGAGTGCGGCGATTGAGCGGATTCTCTTCGAGCCGGCGGCCCGCGCCCGTCTGATCGCGGCGGGGCGCGCATCGGCCCGGCGCTTTGATGTCTCCACAGTCGGCGCTGAGCACATCCGCATCTATGAGCGGTTAATCGCCGCACAGGTTTGAGCTTTCTGACTTTAAGATTTTGGCGTTGCAGCGGCGGTTTCCGCCGCTGCGTTCGGTGGTAGCGTAGGTTTGCGGCGGCTGGGCTGGTTGACCACAGCGGTGTCTTTACTTCCGCATTCATTGTCGCAGTCGATCTCCGAGCGGGTGGGCCGCGCGGTTGCCCGAACCGGGCTGACGCCGAACGCGCTGACCGCGATTGGCCTGTGTGGGATGGGCGGTGCGGCGTTTCTGGCCGCCAACGGTTGGTTCTGGCAGGCCGGCGCGCTGATGCTGGCGGCCGGGGTGTTCGACCTGTTCGACGGCGCAGTGGCGCGGGCGACGGGGCGCGCGACCGTCTGGGGCGCGGTGTTTGATGCAGTCAGCGATCGCTTGGCCGATTTCGCGCTGCTGTTCGGGCTGCTCTTCTGGTACCTCGGCGCCGAGCGGTTCGACCGCGAAGCGATCATTCTGATCGCGCTGAGCCTGAGCGGCTCGATGCTGGTGCCCTATACGCGTTCGAAGGCCGCGGAGTTCGGCGTGCGCATTCGCTCCGGGCTGGGCACACGGCTCGAACGGATGCTGATCATGGCGATCGGGCTGCTGTCCGGGCAGGTGATCGCTGTGCTCTGGCTGCTCGCGGCGCTGTCCAACCTCACAGCGCTGCAGCGTTGGCTGATGACCTGGTTGGCGACCAGAGATCTGGAGCGGGCCGAACAGGCCGAAGAGGAGCCACTGCCGCCGGAAGGGCCGTTCGACGGAGAGGCGTAGGGGCGGGCCGGCCCGCGCGCGTGAGAGGAGCTGCTCAGCCTGCGACCGGCTCCCTCCCCTTCCTGCGAGGGGAAGGGAGCCGGGGCGGCTCAGCGGTTGCTGAGAGTGCTGCTCAGCCGCTGGCGAGCGCGATCATTTCGTCGACGGTGGCGTCGCGCCATGAGGCCCACTCGTCGGAGGACTGGAGCTCGCGGTAGGCCTGGCCGATGCGGGCGCGCATTTCCTGCTCCGACTCGCCCTCTTGGCGGCTGAAGAGCTTCTGCATGCTGGCCATGTGCTCGTTGGCGACAACCGGGCGCTCGATCCAGTGACCGATGTATTCGTGGTCCATGGTGTAGAGCACTGCGGTCGGGATCGACTCGTGCTGGCCGTCCTTGAGGAACTCGGCCATGATGTCGCTGTGCTCGTCGCGGGCGAAGATGCGCAGCTCCCAGCCGGCGGTGGCGGCGATCTCCGCGAGCACGGGCAGGCCGCGGTAGACGTCGGGGCACCAGTCCTCGCCGAGCACCAGCATCTTCAGGCGCGGCAGCTGCTGAAGCGCTTCGCGCGCCTCTTCGGAGATCTGCCAGGCGCTCATGTTGCGGATGAACCGCTCACTGTTGTCGCCGCGCGGCGAGCCGTTGGGCGCGGCGCGCTGCTGATTTTCCGCTGAGCTGATGAAGGCCAGGTACTGGTTCCAGGTCTTGCCGGACTTGAACCGCTCCGGGGTGACCACTGAGTCCTTGATCGCCGTTGCCATGCCGAATCCCCTTCAGTCGTTGCTTTGTTTGCAGAGCCGAGAGCCGCCTGCGCGCACAGGCTATCACTGCATGCACCGCGCGCGGAGGCTATTGGTGCTCCTGGTGGCAGGGGCAGGAGCACTCGTCGAGCGAGTAGCGCATGACTTCCATATAGGTCGATTCAGCGAGGCGCTCGGCCAAGCTGTCGGGCAGCGGCTGGCCGCTCGCTTCGCCCGCCTTACGCACCGCGGCGTAGGCATAGGCAGCCATCGCAGCCGAGCGGTTGATCACATCCGCAATGTCGCTGCGGATCACTCCTTCTTCGCCGGCGTGTCGTTCATCCACCGCCATGGCGACCTCCCACTGGCCCGATCAGGCGGTGCGCGGGGGCGCTTTCCGCCGACCCAGCGACTGTAGGATACACGCGCCAAGCGGCGCGCCCCGGCGCGGCTTGGCGCGGACTACAGGCGAATCGCAAAGGTGTTGACGACCATGCCGCGAATGGAATTCGGCGCTCAGATCCCGGCTTGGCACTGGCACTGGGATGTCTCGGAGCTGCGCGATTGGGCGCAGGGTGTGGAAGCGATCGGGCTCGATTTCATTTCGATGGCCGACCATGTGATCTACGCCTACGAGCTGCCCGACCGCCCGACGGACGGGCCCTACCAGGACGATGTGCACCAGCACGAGGTGATGATCACGCTGGCCTGGCTCGCGGCGCAGACGAGCCGCGCGGCGCTGCAGACGAATGTGCTGGTGCTGCCGCAGCGGGAGCCGGTGCTGGCCGCCAAGCAGGCGGCGGAGATCGACATCCTCTCGGGCGGGCGCTTTCGGCTCGGCATCGGGATCGGCTGGCAGGTGCCGGAGTTTGAGTCGCTCGGCGTGCCGTTCCGCCAGCGCGCTTCGCGGATGGAAGAGGCGATCCACGTGCTGCGCGCCTGCTGGACCGAGGAGCCGGTCAACTTCGCGGGCCGCTACACGACGATCCGCGAGATGAGCGTGCTGCCGAAGCCGGTCACGCCGGGCGGGCCGCCGCTGCTCTTCGGCGGCTTTTCGGACCCCGCGCTGGACCGCGCCGCACGGCTGGGCGACGGCTGGATTGCGCCGGTGCAATCGAACATCGATCACCTGATCGGGTTCACGGACAAGATCCGCGCGGCGCTGGAGCGGCACGAGCGCAGCGCGGAGGACTTTCCGATTCAGTGGCTGCCGCCCTTGGACACGGACTTGAAACGGACAGAGCGCACGCTGACAGCGGCGCGCGACGCCGGGATCACGCGGATCGGGATCGGGATGCCCAACTACGACCGCGAGGCGGCGGTGCCGGTGGACGACTACCTGCGCCATATCGAGCTGGTTTGGCGGGAGGTCTGGCCAGGGCTGCGGGCGTAGGCGCGGGCCAATCGGTAGAAGCCGCCGGCGGCGGCTCCGTGCGCGCCGCGGCTGCGTTATACTCGATCTATGGCTATTCCATCGCTGCGCTGGTACGAACGCCTGATCGAAGCCGGCTTTTCGGATGAGCAGGCCCGCGCGCTCGTCGACGTCGTGCGCGATGTCTACCTGGCTCGAGTCAACGAAGCGCGGGCAATGGCGGGCCGAGGCCCCGTGAAGGTCTACCCGCCCCTCAAAAGCGGCGAGCAATGAGCCTCGACGCGCTGCAAACCCACCAAACGCTGCGCGATTGCCAGTTCACGCCGCAGCAAGCGCAAGTCCTCACGGCGCTGCTGCTCGAGCGCGAGGCGGAGCTGGTCTCGAAGGAAGACAGCGAGCGGCAGACGGCCGAGCTCAAGGGCAGCATTGACCAGCTGCGCGCGGACACTGAGCGGGGTATTGACCAGCTGCGCGTGGACACTGAGCGCAGCATTGATCAGCTGCGCGCGGACACTAAGCGCAGTATTGACCAGCTGCGCACAGATACCGAGCGCAGCATTGACCAGCTGCGCGTGGACACCGAGCGCAGCATTGATCAGCTGCGCGCAGATACCGAGCGAAATCTTGAGCACGGCCTCGCTGAGGTCCGCCGCCATGCGGACGCCAACCACAATGAGGCGCTGCTGCAGCTCGCGCGTGTACAGCGCGAGCTGATGATCGCGATGATCGCCGTCGCGGGCGTGGTCATCGCCGCCGCTGGGCTGTTTGCCGCGTTCCTGTAACGCTTGAGTGCCGGCGCTGGGGGTGGCTCAGCGGGCGGCCCTGGGCGCTTGGGTGCAGTGCGGTTAGATGTCGCCGGGACTGGGCCAGACGCGGATAAGGACGTCGGCGATGCGGCCGCTCCGCGCGGTGATTGCTGCTTCATTCCACTGCCTGGTGTGTTCGAGCAGATCACCGCTGATGTAGAGCTTGCTGTGCGTCTTGAGCGCTTCGCGCTTCTTCGCCCACTCGGCGTTCTTGAGCTTCGAGTTCAGCTTTTGATTGACCAGGGTGAGGTTGCCGATGGTATGCAGCAGGCGGTTGCGGCGCTGCCTGGCCGTCTCTTCCTCGCTGCTGCCGCGCGGCGCCGGCCAGTGCTCGGCCCATTTCTGCGGCATGACGTGCTCGATCGAGAGGCCGTCGGGCACAAACGGGGTGTCGGCCAGGCCGGCTTCTTCGTGCAAGCGGCGCTCGAAGGCTTCGAGCACTATCTGTACACGCGCGCGCGAGAGTTTGCCGTAGATCGGGCGCTCCGTCAGTACGCGGCGTAATTCAGCGTCGCTCGGCCATTGCAGAGATTCGACCCCTTTCGAGCGCGCATCGAGGTAGGACAGCGTTGCATCGCCTGCCCGCCGTGCGCCGGCCTCATTGAGCTTCTTGAGCAGCGCGATGGAGAGTTCGCGGTAGTCAAAGCTAGAGAGTTGACAGACCATCCGCCGGCCAAGGTACGAATCGAGCGCCAGAACAGCGCGATCGAGCTGATCGTCCGGCACGCCGCTGGACCAGAGCCACAGAATCACCGGCGCGAACACGCCGTGCCCCTCAACGCGCCAGTGGTGGAGGAACTGCCCGCGCTTTGCTGTTCGCGGCGTCTGCATCACCTCTCGGTATGTTTCACCGAGGCGCGAGAAGTCGGTTCCGACGCTTCTGACGGACTTTTCGCCCTGCGCTGCCGGCTCTGCCAGATAGGTGTTGAACGTGCGGTACAGTTCGCGGTTTGTACGGCCTTCGACTTCTCTCTGGCGTCGGAGGACGAGGAAGTGATTCAGGTAGAGGTCGACGTTCGAGCGCCGATTGCGTCCGGATCCGCTCTCGAACTGCCACCAGTCCTGGTCGAACTTGAGCAGTTCATCATCGAACCACTCTTCGAATTCATGAGCGCCGCCGGCACGGTCGTGGATCAGGTTTTTGACTAGGTCCCAGGCTTGCAGGGGAGTGCCGCGCGCGTTGAGCGTTTCGAAGATGGTGTTGGCAAGCCGATCACCGACGACGTTGATGACAACGAAGTTGAGTCTTTGTGTAATGACTTCGATGAGCGCTTCGCAGCGTCGGTTGAGTTCGTCGTCGTCATCCGCCTTCAGCCACGTGTTGATCTGTTGGGAAAAGAAGCGATGAGCTGCGGTAATCTGGGAGTCGTTGGAAGCTGCCGTCGAGTTGTCGTCGTCCATGACCGCTCGAAAAGCGTCGCGGTCATGGCGGGTAGGCCAGACTTTGTAGCGGTGGTCTCTGTCCTCACGCGTGTACGCCTCGCCGTTGAGGATCAGCGGTTTGATGAAGGCGGCGTGTCTTTCAGCGCGGCGCCGGAGGACTTCCTCCGCGGCGTCCAGCAGGATTTGCAGCGTTGTGAGGCGCTGCTGGCCGTCGACGACTTCCATCTGGGCGGGCTCGGTGCCCCCGTGCTGCAATTGACGGATCACGACCGCCCCGAGGAAGTGCGGGTCCTCGGGGGTGCGGTCAGGGGAGTTCAGCCTGTCTGCAGCCAGCGCGGCAATGTCTTGCCAGAGCGGTTCCCACTGGTCGGCTTCGTTCCAGACATAGCGCCGCTGATAGGGCGGTATGTTGTAGCGGATAGTGGTCTCAAAGAGCTGGCGGACCGTGGGCGTCGATGTGTTGATTGACACTGCGCATCTCCTGCGTGGTATGCGCAAGTTTCCTGGCGGCGTCCCGGCTCTGTCAACCTGGCCGCGGGCTGCGGGGTCAGAGGGCCCGCAGGCCTGCGGATTTTCGCAGCGCGTTGGCGGCGCGCTCGAAGCTGGGGAAGGCGGGGATGCCTTCTTGCTGGAGGCGTTGGCGCGCGGCGAGCGCTTCAGGCTCGACGTGGCTGGGGTGCAGGGCGGCCAGGAACGGCTTATCGGAAGCGGCCATGAAGCGTTTGATCGAGCTGATCAGGCGGTCGAACTCTTCCGGTTTTTCGCGCCAGCGGCGGGCCATGAAGGTGGCGGAGAGCTCCATCGCGACGGCGTCGATCTGCTCATCGGCGTTGAGGATGTCGAAGATCGTGTCGAGATGCTCGGGCGCCTGGCCGATCGTGCCGGCCGCGTCGAGCGGGTTGCGGTAGGAGCCGCCGATGATGTTGAAGAATTCGGCCAGGCGGCTGTAAGAGCCGCTGCTCAGCGTCGGGACTTGCCAGCCGGCCTTCTCGAAAGCGTCGGTCAGGACGACCGACTGGCCGCCGGTCATCGCGATCAATCCGAGCCGATTACCGCTGGGGCGGCGGGTGAGCAGGGTGGCTTTAACGATATCGATCATCTCATCGAGGTTGTGCACGGCGGCGGCGCCGACCTGGCGGATGACGGCTTCCCAGATGGTTTGGTCGCTGGCCAGCGAGGCGGTGTGGGAGCCGATCGCGCGGCCGCCCCCCTCGGTTTGGCCGCCTTTCCAGATGATCAGCGGCTTGCGCGCGGCGGCGGCTTTGAGCGATTGGAAGAGCCGCCGGCCGTCGCGCGCGCCTTCGATGTACATCGCGATCACTTCGGTGCGTTCGTCCGCGGCGAGGTAATCGAGGTAGTCGGCGGCTTCGAGGATGATCCCGTTGCCGAAGGAGACGAGCGAAGAACAGTAGAGGCCGTTGGCGGCGCCGGTCAGCGAGAAGTTCATGCCGTGCGTGCCGGATTGGGAGATGAAGCCGATGTTGCCCTCGACATCGTGCGGCTGGTCGCGGTTGAAGCGGACACCGAGGCGGGGGATGTGCACGCCCATGCAGTTGGGGCCGATCAGCGCGAGGCCGGCCGGCTCGGCGATCGCCTGGATCTTGTCTTGCAGCTCGATGCCGAGCGCTTCGCCGGTCTCAGCGAAGCCGCTGGTGAAGAGCGTGACGCCGCCGACATCGGCGTCGACGCAGGACTGGACGATGAACGGGGCGACCTGGCGGGGAACGGCGCAGACGGCGAAATCGACACGATCGGGGATATCGGCGAGGCTGGCGAAGTTTTCGACGCCCAGCTTTTCGATACCGGGGATTTCGTTGGGGTCGACCTGGACGGAATAGAGCTTGCCGGAGAAGGTTTGCAGCGAGCGCAGCCAGTTGTAGCCGCTGGCTTGCTTATCGCCGATCACGGCGACCACTTCAGGGTTGAGGGTGCGGTGCAGTCGTTCGCGGCTGACAGGCATGGTGATCGGTGTCCGCTCAGGCGTCGTCGCTGGAGGTGAGCAGGATGCGCGCATCAACGGCGACGGCGCCGTCGGCGCGCGCGAAGACGGGGTTGAGGTCGAGCTCGGCGACCTCCGGGTGCGCTTCGGCGAACGCTGAGAGCTGCAGCAGCATCTGCTCGAGCGCGGCCAGGTCCACCGGGTCGGAGCCGCGGAAGCCTTCGAGCAGGGTGAAGCCCTGAATCTCGCGGATCATCTCGGCGGCGTCGCGCGGCTCCAGCGGGACAACGCGGAAGGCGACATCGTTGAGCACCTCGACGAATACACCGCCGAGCCCGAACATCAGCACGGGGCCGAACTGGCGGTCCTGGGTGATGCCGAGGATGACCTCGGTGCCGGGCGCGGCCATCGGCTGCACCGAGACGCCGGCGGCCGCCGCAGCGGGCGCGGCCGCGCTCACGGCCTCATGAATGCGCTGGGCTGCCGCGCGCAGCTCGTCGGCGTCGGCGATGCCCAGCTCGACGCCGCCGACATCCGTCTTGTGTGTAATCTCGTCGGCAGCGACTTTGAGCGCGACGGGGTAGCCGAGTTCGTCAGCGATGCTGATTGCTTCATCCACAGAGGCGGCGAGCCGCGTATCGGTGACGGCAATGCCGTGCTCGGCGAGCATTGCTTTGGATTCGACCTCGCTGAGCAGTGTGCGGCCCTCCGCCCGCGCTCGTTCCACGATCCCCGCCCCAACAGCTGTTGTCATCGATGCACGCTCCCGCCCGGCGCCGTTCGCCGCTGCGAGGATATATGACGCCTTGCGTAGGGCGGTCTGCGCAAGGCCGTCGACGCGGCGCGGCCGGCGGCATTCGGATCGTTCCGTATACTCTGTTGCGCAATTCCGCGTCGATTGTCGGCCGAGAGGGTAGAGCGCGCGAGATGACGACGCCCGACGAGACGCTCGACAACCTGCTCGAGGGCTGGTCCGACCTCGTCGAGGCGGCGCGGGAGCTGCAGATTCACCCGCAGAGTCTGCGCCGGCTGATCAAGCAGGGCCGCGTGCCGGCCAGCATGTTCGGCGGCAAGTACATGATCGAGCGGGACAAGCTGGAGATGTTCAAGACGAACTACGACCGCCGCCCAGGGCGGAAGCGCTCGGCGCGGCTGATGATCGCGCCGGACGGCCCGGCCGCGCCGCCGCCGAGCCGGCCCAGCTTCGGACAGTGGCTCGACATCGTGGAGGCGGCGCAGGAGTTGCAGATTCATCCGCAGAGCCTGCGCCGGCTGATCAAGCAGGGCCGCATCGAGGCCCGCTTCTTCGGCGGTAAGTATCTGATTGCGCGGGATCAGCTGGAGGCGTTCAAGACGAACTACGACCCGCGCCCAGGCCGAAAGCGTTCGGCGCGCTTGATTTAGGGCAGGCGCTAGCCCAGCGCTCCGAAGACGGCGACCAAGACGCTCATCGCGGCGAAGCCGAGCCCGAGCACCGCATAGAGGCGGCGATCACGGGCTTCCTGGTCGCGGATGCGTTGGCGTTCACGTTCATCGCGCTGACGCTCGCGCTCGTCGCGCTGGCGTTCGCGCTCGTCGCGCTGACGTTCGCGCTCGGCGTCTTTTTCAGTGAATTCGCGGAACATTCGCTCGATGGTGGCTTCAAGCCGGGCGATCGCCGCTTCGATTTTGTCTTCGGTGGCGACATCCTCAACGGCGCTGTTGATTTCCGCGACGATCGCCGAGGCGATGTCCGACGCCGCCTCAGCGTCGCAGACGCCGCGGCGGACCAGGCTGTCTCGGATGCGCGCCTCGGTGATGATCGCCATCGGCGCCTCGCTTTAGAGGCCATGCTATCCAGTCTGTGCGCGGCTAGTGGGCTGCTGAAGCGCCGTTGATAATCGCCTCCACGACCTGCGGTTCGGCCAGCGTGGTGACGTCGCCGACATCTTCGGGGTTGCCTTCGGCGACTTTGCGGAGGATGCGGCGCATGATCTTGCCGGAGCGGGTTTTGGGCAGGCCGCCAACGAACTGCAGCTTGTCGGGGGTCGCGATCGGGCTGATTTCGGCGCGGACGGCGCGCTTGAGCTCGACGGCGAGGTCGGAGCCGGGCGCGAAGCCTTCTTTGAGCAGCACGAAGGCGTAGATCCCCTCGCCCTTGATCTCGTGCGGATAGCCGACGACGGCGGCTTCGGCGCAGCCGGAGTGGCCGACCAGCGCGCCCTCGATCTCGGCGGTGCCGAGCCGGTGGCCGCTGACGTTAAGCACATCGTCGACCCGCCCGGTCAGCCAGTAGTAGCCGTCCTGGTCGCGGAATGCGCCGTCGCCGGTGAAGTATTTGCCGGGATACTGGATGAAGTAGGTGTTGATGAAGCGTTCGTGGTC
>CAYFZI010000046.1:0-19780 GCA_964347635.1 uncultured Dehalococcoidia bacterium | reverse complement strand
GCCGCCCCCCCGCCCCGGCGCAGGCCGGGGCGCGCTGGGCAGCGGGAACAGCGGCCTTTCCCGAAGCTTGCGGTTCGCATCTCCCCCGCGCGCGGGGGAGATGCGGTCGGCGCCTGTGACCGGGCGCGCGGCTTGCTGCAGCCTACGGCATCTTCTCAGTCGGGCGGCGCGGTAGAGGAGCGGCGGTCGGCTACGAGAGGGCTGCAGACGGCGTTGGGGTCGGCAGCGCTCTGCTCGCGGGCCAGGACGGCGCGGCCGATCGCGGCGCCGATCGCGTTTTGGCGCTCGAAGGCGGGGCCCCACAGGCGGTGTTCGGCCGACATGATCGCGACGACGTAGCGGGGCCGCCGGGCGCTGTCGAGCCAGATCGCGGCGCTGTTCACGCGCAGCCCTTCCTGCGGCTCCGGGAACAGCCCAGTTTTGACCAGCGCCGACCAGCCGTGCAGCTCCCGCGGGGGCGCGGCCGCACCCCAGCGCTGCTCTGGGATCACGCCGGCCAGCAGCGCGAAGGCCTTGGTCCGCACCGACGGCGAGACATCCTCCGAGGTCGCCAGTGCGGCGAAGGTGGCTGCGACGTCGGCGGCGCTGCCCCGGCCGCGGCCCCAGGAGAACTGGTGCAGGTTGGCCGCCATCGCGTCGAGCCCCAGCTCCGCGTAGTAGTCCCGCAGGGCCGGCAGGCCGCCCAGATAGTCGAGCAGCCGCTCCACGCCCTCGTTGTCGCTCCAAGCGATCATCCAGCGCAGCCGCTCGGCCAGTCCGCGGGAGAGCGGCTCGCCGCGCTGCTCGGCGGTGGCGAGGGTCAGCCAGGCGATCGGGGCTTTGACGACGCTGTGGAGCGCGAACGGTTGGCGGTCGCCGCCGACCCAGAGTTCGCCGCTGCGCAGGTCGACGACGGCGGCGCCGATGCGTGCGGGGGTGCGGTTGAGGAGCGCCTGCGCGTGGTTGGAGAGCTCGCAGAGTTCGCGTTGGCGCCAGCTGGCGGGGCTCGGGTAGGCGGGCGGCGCGGGCGGCGGCGCGGACGCTTGCTCCCAGCGCGGCGCCGGGTCGATGCTGCGGGCGGCCGCTGCCGGCGGCGCGCTCAGCCAGGCGAGCGCCGTCAGCGCGCAGAGCAGCGCGAGCGCCGGCAGGTGCCACAGATGCTTTGGTTGGAACGCGCCCATCAGGCGTGAGGGTATCTGCGCCGCCCCGTGCGGTGGTGATAGCCTTGGCGCCGATTTACGTATGGTCAGCCCAGCGCCCAGCTCCGAACTTTCCGACCGAATCTCCCTGCGCCTCCTACGGAGCGGCAGCATTCGAGCACTCTTCGAGCGCAGCGGCGGCAGCGATCTGATGCTGAGCCAGCCGAGCGGGCGGCCGGTGTGAGTTCCGCGCTGAGCCCGCGCCGCCGTTGGCTGGTGCTGATCGTGCTGGCCGGCGCGCAGATGCTGGTGCAGCTGGACGCCACGATCATCAACACGGCGCTGCCCGCGATCAAGCGCGCCTTCGAGATGTCGGAGTCGCAGTCGCTCTGGGTGGCCGACGCGTATTTCGTGATCTTCGGCGGGCTGCTGCTGCTGGCCGGGGCGCTGGGAGACCGCTTCGGGCGCCGCAAGGTGCTGGTGATCGGGATGGCGCTCTTCGCGGCGGCCTCGATAGCGGTGGCGTTTTCGCCGGATGCGAACTGGCTGATCATCGGGCGCGGGCTGCAGGGTTTGGGCGGGGCGCTGGTGGTGCCGCAGACGCTCTCGATTCTGACCGCCGTCTTCCCGCGCGAGGAGCGCACGCGCGCGTTCGGCATCTGGGCCGCCTCGATGGGCTTCGGGATGGCCTTCGGGCCGTTCGCCGGCGGGGTGCTGGTCGACTCGGTCGGCTGGCAGGGCGTCTTCTGGGTGCCGGCGCCGATTGCGGTGTTGGCGATCATCGGCTGCACCGCAGTGCCGGAGTCGCGCTCGCTGCTGCACACCAAGCTGGATATGCCCGGCGCGGTGACGGGCACGATCGGCATGATCGCGCTGGTCTTCGCGATCATCGAGGGGCTGGTGCGCGGTTGGGGCGCGCCGCTGATTATCGGCTCGTTCATCGTCGCCGCGGCGGCCTGGGCGCTGTTCGTGCTGATCGAGCGGCGCACCGAGCAGCCGCTGCTGCCGATGGCGTTCTTCCGCCAGCGCGATTTCACCGGCTCGATGATCGGGATGTTCTTCATCATGTTCGCGCTGATGGGCGTGATGTTCTATCTGCCCCAGTTTTTCCAGCTGGCGCAGGGCGTGAGCGCCACGACCTCGGGCCTGCGGATGATGCCGCTGGCGCTGATGATGGCCTTCTTCGCGCCGATCGCGGCGAAGATGCTGCCCAAGGTGGGGCCGCGGCTGATGTTGTTCTGGGCGCCCGCCGTGCACGGCGGCGGCGCGCTGCTCTTCTTTAGCTTCATGGGCGTCGATACGCCCTACTGGATGATCGCGCTGGCGATGGCCTTCCTGGGCATGGGCGGGGCGATGCACATGCCGGCCACCACCGATACAGCGATGGCCGCGGTGCCGGTCGATTTGGCGGGTAAGGCGTCGGCGGTGAACAACGCCGGCCGGCAGCTCGGAGGGACGCTGGGAATTGCGATTCTGGGCAGCTTTGCGGCGGCCGTCTACGCCTCGGGCACGCGCGAGGGGCTGGCCGGCGCGCCGCTCGATGCGGCCACTGTGGACGCGCTCTCGAGCGGGATCGGGGCGGCGCTGCAGCAGGTGCTGCCCGCGCTGGAGCCGGCCGCTCAGGCGCTGGCCCACACAGCGGTGACCGAGGCGTTCGTCGATTCGATCACCAACACGATGCGCTTCGGGATCATCTTTGCTGTGCTGTCGGGCGTGGTCGGCTGGGTGTTGGTGCCGCGCCGCCAGCGCGCTGCGCAGGTCACCTCGTTGAGCGGCCCAACGGCGGATGAAGCGGCGCGGGAAGCTCTCAGGGCCGCCGCCGCACCCGCACCGGGCAACGGCGCTGCGCCAACCTCAGCACCAGGGCCGGCACCAGTCTCGGCCGGCATCGCGCTGCACAGGCCGCAGAAGCGGGGGATTGAAGCGATCTTTGATTGAGCGCGCTCGCGTCGTTCTGGCGGCAGCTAGGCGGAGTCGGCGAGGTGGGCGGCGATCCGTTCACCGATCATGATCGAGGTCAGGTTGGTGTTGCAGGAGACGATGTCGGGCATGATCGAAGCGTCGGCGACGCTGAGGTTGTCGAGGCCGTGCAGCCGGCCTTGCTGATCGACAACAGCCAGCGGGTCGTCGGGGCGGCCCATCCGCGCGGTGCCGCAGATGTGCCAGGTCGTGCTGGTAGTGCGGCGGATGTAGTCGGCCAGCATGGCGTCCGACTCGATGATCTCGGCGGAAGGGGTGATCACGCGCTCGACATAGGGGGCGACGGCGTCGGAATGGATGATCTCCCAGCAGAGCCGCGCGCCGAGCATCAGGCGGCGCAGGTCCTCGGGGTCGGAGGCGTAGTGCATGTCGAGCTGCGGCTGTTCGGCGGGATCGGCGCTGCGCAGCGAGAGCTGTCCGCGCGTCTTGGGGCGCTGAATGACCGCGCCGATCCCGAAGCTGGGGTGGCGGCGCGGCGCATCGGTTAGGCCGCGGACCTGCTCGGCGTCCCAGATCGTCGAGATCGCGAGCTGCATGTCGTTGAACTGGTCCGAGCCCGGCGCGGTGTAGCGCAGGCCGACCTCGGTGACGACATCGGGGTCGTGTTCGACGCCGGCCGCAGGAAACGCCTGCACGCCGGTGCCGAAGTGGTCGATCAGGTTCTCGCCCACGCCGGGCAGGGTGAGGATCTGTTCGATGCCGTGCGGGTCCAGCTTCTCGCGCGGGCCGATTCCGGAGCGCAGCAGGATGGCGGGGGAGGCGGCGGCGCCGGCCGAGAGGACGACGCGGCGGGCGTCGATCCGCTCGCCGCCGGCGAGCACGACGCCCCGCGCGCGGCCGCCCTCGAACGCGACGCGGTCGACGAGCGTCTCGTGGCGGATTTCGAGGTTCGGCCGATCGCGGATCTCGAGCAGGTAGGCGATGTTGGTGGAGACGCGGTCGCCGCCGCGGCGGTTGCGGGGCCAGGCGCCGACGCCCGTGGCATCGGGCAAGTTATGGTCGCGCACATCGCCGAAGCCGGCTGCGCGGCAGGCGTCGTAGAACGCGCGCTGCAGGGGCTGCCAGGCCTCCATCGGCGGACGCTCGATCGGAACCGGGCCGGAGCGGCCGTGGAAGTCGCCGCCCTCCGGATCGTTCTCCAGCTTGCGGTACCAAGGCAGCACCGACGCGAAGTCCCACTGGTCGCAGCCGAGCGCGACCCAGGAGGCGAAATCATCGGGCACGCCGCGCAGCGCGATCGTGCCGTTGACGGCCGAGGAGCCGCCCATCACCTTGCCGCGGTGGAGGCGGATTTCGCGCCCTGGCCGCGCTTCGGCCTGAAAGCCCCAATCGTGGTCGCGCCAGGAGACCCACGGCTTGAGCAGATCGCGGGGCATTGCCTCGATCGAGCGGTAGTCGGGCCCGGCCTCGATCAGGAGGACGCGGCGGTTGGGGTGCTCGGAGAGGCGGGCGGCAATCACCGCGCCCGCCGAACCGGCCCCCACGATGATGTCGTCGTACGTCACGGTTGTGCTCCCCCGCTGGCCGCGCCGCCCGCGCAGCCAGCGCAGAATACGACTGACTTGGCGTGCTGGACTTAGCGTGTTGGATTGTGGGGCGACCGCGGGCGGGTGAGCGGTTAGCCTGCGGCTATCTATTCGATGCACGCCATACAGCACGACATGCACGCTGCCTTTGACGGCCTGAAGGTCGCTGACCTTTCCACCCGACTATCCGCCGCCTTCGCCGGGCGGCTGTTTGGCGATTACGGCGCCGATGTCGTGCTGATCGAGCCGGCGGCGGGGCATCCGCTGCGCTCTGAGCCGCCCTTTCTCGATGATCGGCCGGGCTCCGAGCGGTCGGTGCTGCACGCCTACGCGAACTGGAACAAGCGCTCGCTCCAGACTGAGAACGCGGCCGAGGTTTCCGATCTGATCGGCTGGGCGGACGTCGTGATCACGTCTGAATCGCCGCAGCGCGCCGACCTCAGCGCGCTGCGCGCCGACGCCGTGCATCTCTCAACCACGCCGCACGGGCTTGAGGGCCGACTGGCGCAGGCGCGGGGCAACAACCTGAGCACCTCGGCGCGCTGCGGCTGGGCGTTCATCAACGCCTACGCCGATGAACCCCCCTTGCAGCTGCCTTCGCGCCAGGCCGGTTACGTGGGCGGCCTGGCCGGGTTCACGGCGGCGGCGGCCGCGCTGCGGCGCCGCGCCGACCGCGGTGAGGCCGAGCTGGTCGATGTGTCGGAGCTGGAAGCGCTGGCGACCACCTGCCATCCGTGGGGCATCGCGGCGATGTACGAGGGTCGGCCGCACTCGCGCGGGCCCGCCGGCGGTCAGCAGCGCGGGAATCCCGTCTCGCTGTATCAGGCGCGCGGCGGCAAAATCAATCTCGGCTTCGGCGATTGGCACAACTGGCCGCAGGCGATGGAGCTGCTCAACCTGCCCGAGCAGGGCGCGCGCGAAGATCTGATTCCGCACGGCGGCCGCTACGCGCGCGACCTCTCGGCGGTGCGCGCCGGCGCCGCGCGCGAGCTGTTCGAGATCGATCGCTGGCCGCTCTTCCACGCGCTGGCTAAGCTGCGCTGCATCGCCGGCTGCCTGCAATCGATCGATGAACTGATCGAGGACGAGCAGCTCCAGGCCCGTTCCTTCTTTGTTGAGACGACGCTTGAGCGCCGCCGAGTCCGCGCGGCCGGTGCGCCCGGGCAGGTCGAGCCGCCGATCTGGTCGCTGCGGCGCGCTGCGCCGCGGCTCGGCGAGCACAGCGGCGAGATTCGGCGCGCGCCGCTGCAGTCCCAACCGTCCGCTGCACAGCCGCGCTCGACGCGCTCGAACGGCTCGCGGGGGCCGCTCGATGGAGTTCGCGTGCTGGCGTTTACCCAGGCCTGGTCGGGCACGCTGGCCACGCAGCTGCTGGCGCTGCTGGGCGCGGATGTGGTGCAGATCGAGGCGCTGCAGCGTCCGGACATCTGGCGCACAGTTCGGCCGACGGTACCGCGCGCGATCGCGGACGAGCAGCGCGTCCAGCATCCGCTCAACACGCAGGGCCTGTTCAACGCGGTCAATCTCAACAAGCTGGGGATCACGCTGAACCTCAACCGCGCGGAGGGGCGCGATCTGTTCTGGCGGCTCGCGCCGAAGTTCGACATCGTGGCCGAGAACTTTCGGCCGGGCGTGCTCGACGGCTGGGGGATCAACCTGGAGACGCTGAGCCGAGCCAACTCCAGGGTGATCCTGGCCTCGATCTCCGGCTACGGAGTTACGGGCCCCTACTCTCCCTACCCGGCAAACGGCTCGACCACGGAGCCGATGTCGGGCTTTGCCTCGCTGCACGGCTACGCGGGCGATGAGGGGATGAACTCGGGCGGGCTGTACCCCGATCCGGTTGCGGGCTACACGCTGGCCGCGGCGCTGCTGGCGGCGCTGCATCGGCGCGAGCGGGTCGATGGGCCGCAGCGGATCGACATTTCGATGATCGAGGCGGCGGCGGCCGTCTGCGGCGACGCGGTCTTGGAGTTCGACGCGACGGGCCGTGTGCCGCGCCCGCTCGGGAACCGCGACCGCCGCCGCGCCCCGCACAATATCTACCCCGCGCGGGACAGCGGCTGGATCGCGATCGCTGCCGAAGACGACGGCGATTGGCGTCGGCTGGCGGCGCTGATCGGACAGCCCGAGCTCGCCGATGACGCCCGCTTCGCCGCTGAGTCGGCGCGCAAGCGGCATGAAGACGAGCTCGATGCATTGATCGCGGGCTGGACGCGCGGGCAGAGCGTGGAGGAGCTGGAGGCGGCATTGATCGGCGCCGGGCTGATTGGCGCGCGGGTCGCTTCCTACCAGGATCTGTACGGCGAGCCCGATGCGGGCTTCCTGCGTTCCGGCTTTGTGCAGCTTGTCGAGCACGCGGAAGTCGGCCCGAGCTGGCTGGTCGGCGCCCCCTGGCGGCTCAGCGGAGCGGTCGATACCGTGCTGCGCCCTTCGCCCTGCTTGGGCGAGCACTCACAGCAGGTGCTCGCCGATGAACTTGGCATTACAGCGGAGCAGTACGCTGAGCTGGTTGCTTCTGGGATTACCGGCACGCTCGCCGAGGCGGCAGCGGCGCATTGACGCATCGATACTGAGAGGAACCTCGATGGCAGCGACTGAGCGGATCCGCAGCGTGCTGATCGCGAACCGCGGCGAGATTGCGATTCGGATCGCCCGCGCCGCGACCGACTTGGGTATGCGTACGGTCGCTGTAGCGACGGCCGACGACGCCAACAGCTTGCACTTGCGCGCCGCCGATGAGCACGTGGTACTGGCGGGCCGCGGCGTGGCCGGTTACCTCGATATGGATGCAATGATTGAGGCCGCGCAGTCCAGCGGCTGCGATGCTATTCACCCCGGCTACGGTTTTCTCGCCGAGCGGGGCGAGTTTGCGCGGCGCTGCCGCAGGGCGGGGCTCAACTTCGTCGGCCCAACTCCTGAGCTGCTCGAACTGTTCGGTAACAAAGTCCGCGCGCGCGCGGCCGCAGCGGCGGCCGGCGCACCCGTGCTGGCGGGCAGCGGCGAGGCCGCAACGCTGGAAGAGGCGCGCGAGTTTCTGGCCGCGCTGGGCGCGGGCGGGGCGATGATGATCAAGGCGGTCGCCGGCGGCGGCGGGCGCGGGACGCGCGCGGTGTTCGCGGCTGATGAGGTCGAAGCGGCCTGGGAACGCTGCCGCTCGGAGGCGGAGGCCGCCTTCGGCGACGGCGCGCTCTATATCGAGCAGCTGATTCCCCGCGCGCGGCATATTGAAGTGCAGATCATCGGCGATCTGGCCGGCGATATCGCGCATCTCGGCGAGCGCGAATGCAGCGTCCAGCGGCGCTACCAGAAGATCGTCGAGATCGCGCCGGCGCCCAACCTCGACAGCGGGCTGCGCGGGCGGATCATCGAGTCGGCGCTGCGCATCAGCCGCGCGGCGGGCTACTCTTCGCTGGGTACATTCGAATTTCTCGTTGATGCTTCGGAGCGGCCCGCGGAGCCGGGCTTCGCGTTTCTGGAAGCGAATGCGCGGCTGCAGGTCGAGCACACCGTTACCGAGCAGGTGACGGGGGTGGATCTGGTCCAGTCGCAGCTGCGTGTTGCGGGCGGCGACTCGCTGGCCGAGCTCGGCCTGTCCAACCATGCGCTCGCCCAGCCGCGGGGCTACGCGATCCAGACGCGGGTCAACATGGAGACGCTCGGCGAAGACGGCAGCGTGCGCCCGGCCGGCGGGACGCTGACGGCGTATGAGGCGCCTTCCGGCCCCGGCGTGCGCACGGACGGCTTTGGCTATGCCGGTTACGAGACGAGCGCGGCGTTCGATTCGCTGCTGGCCAAGGTGATCAGCCATTCGCCGACGCCGCGGTTTGCGGACGCGGTCACGCGCGCAGGCCGCGCGCTCAGCGAGTTCCGAATTGAAGGCGTGCAGACCAATATCGCGTTTCTGCAGAATGTCCTCGCGCACGCCGATTTCAACAACGGCGGCGTGCACACGCGCTGGGTGGACGCGCACATCGCAGAGCTTGCAGCGGACGCGAACGATCAGCGGCGGCGCTACCTGGCCGGCGGGCCGGTGGATCCAGTGGATGCAGCGGCGGGGTTCGCCGGCGCGCGCGTCGACTCGAGCGACCCGCTGGCGCTCTTCGCGCACGATCAAGAGGTGAAGGCGCAGCAGACAGGGCCGGCGGAGGCTGCGGCGCCCGACCTGGCCGGTCCGGACGGCTCGATCGGGCTGGCGGCGCCGATTCAGGGCACGATCGTGGCCGTGCTCGTCGGCGAGGGCGACGAAGTGCGCCAAGGCCAAGACCTGGTCGTGCTGGAAGCGATGAAGATGGAGCACGTGGTGCACGCGGATCGCGACGGCATCATTCAGGCCGTCGCCTGCGCCGTGGGCGACGTGATGCGCGAGGGGTTTCCGCTGGTCTACATCAAAGAGGCTGAGGTCAGCGTCGCTGAGCTGGAGGGCGGCGAGGCGTTCGACCCCGATTTCATCCGCGCCGATCTGCAGGAGCTCATCGATCGGCATGCGTACACGCTGGATGAGAACCGGGCCGAGGCAACGGCGAAGCGCCGTGCGCGCGGCTACCGGATGCCGCGCGAGAACATTGAGCAGCTGGTCGATCCGGGCTCGTTCCAGGAGTACTGGCCGCTGATTGTGGCGCGGCAGCATCAGCGCTTTACGGACGAGGAGCTGCGCCAGCGGATGCCGGCGGACGGCTTGCTGGCCGGCACGGCGATGATCAACGGCGAGCATTTCGATGACCAAGCGGCGCGCGCGATTGTGGTGCACTACGACTACACGGTGCTAGCGGGGACGCAGGGCGGGCGCAACCATTACAAACAGGATCGTATGTTTGAGATGGCAAACCGTTATCGATTCCCGATCGTGTTCTTCACCGAGGGCGGCGGCGGGCGGCCGGGCGATGATCGGACGGGTCCGGGCGTAGCGTTCGATACGTACACGTTTACGCAGTTTTCGAAGCTGAGCGGGTTGGTGCCGCTGGTGGGGGTCACCAACGGACGCTGCTTTGCGGGCAACACGGCGCTGCTGGCCTGCTGCGATGTGATTATTGCAACAGAGGGATCGACGGTGGCGATGGGCGGCCCGGCGATGATCGAGGGCGGCGGGTTGGGCGTGTACACGCCGGAAGAGGTCGGGCCGATGTCGTTCCAGGTCCCGAACGGCGTGGTCGATATTCTGACCAAAGATGAAGCGGAGGCGGTGGAGGTCGCCAAGAAGTACCTGAGCTACTTCCAGGGTCCGATCGCGGATTGGGAAGCGCCCGATCAGCGGCGGCTGCGGCATATAGTGCCGGAGAACCGCCTGCGGCTCTATGACATGCGCGAGATTATCCACACGATCGCCGATGCCGGCTCGGTGTTGGAGATACGCGAGCAGTTCGGTATCGGCGTGATCACGGCGTTCATCCGCGTCGAGGGGCGCCCGATGGGGGTAATCGCGAACAACCCGCACCATCTGGCCGGGGCGATCGACTCGCCAGGCTCGGACAAGGGCGCGCGCTTCCTGCAGCTCTGCGACGCATTCGATATTCCGGTGCTGAGCCTGATGGATTGTCCAGGAATGATGGTGGGACCGGATGTGGAGGCGACGGCGCTCGTACGCCATTGCGCGCGGATGTTTAACACGGGGGCGAACCTTTCGGTGCCGCTGTTCGGTGTGGTGGTGCGCAAGGCCTACGGGCTGGGCGTACAGGCGATGTGCGGCGCCAGCTCGCTGGTCGGCTTTTTCACGGTCGCCTGGCCCACGGCGGAGTTCGCGGGTATGAACATTGAAGGCTCGGTGAAGCTGGGTTACCGCAAGGAGTTGGCCGCGATCGAGGACGTGGACGAGCGCAAGCATGAGTATGAGCGGCGGGTGGCGCGCGCGTATGAGCACGCGAAGGCGGTCAACGCGGCAGCTGGCGGGGGGCTGGACGATGTGATTGATCCGGCCGAGACGCGCAGCTGGATCGCCAACGGTCTGCGGCGGCTGCCGCCGCCGCCGGCGCGGACGGGGAAGAAGCGGCCGTACGTTGATACGTGGTAGAGCAGGTCGAGAGGGGCCGCCGCAGCAACGGCGGGCGAAGGGCAAGAGGTGGCGACCCCGAGCGGATTCGAACCGCCGCTCTCCACCTTGACAGGGTGGCGTGTTAGGCCGCTACACCACGGGGCCGTGCGGCCCATTCTAGGCGCACTGCGGCGCAGCGGCAATGGTCTGCGCGGCGCTGGGCGCTGCGGTAGAGTGAAGAGGGCTACGCGAGGAGCGGACTATGGCGCGGGGCGGACGCGGCGGTCGAGGCGGACGCGGGTCTCGGGGGCGGCGCGAACGGCCGCGCGGCGGACAGGGGCGGCCGGAGCTCGGCCGGCCGACGCAGCTGCCGACGGCCGCGCCCGGCGCAGCGGGTGCACCGCGGGGCGCGGCGGCCTTTGGCTCGCGCAGTATCACGGTCGGGCAGCCGCGGCTGCCGGCGGAGCGTCCACGCGGCGGCCCGCGCGGGCGCTCCGATCGCCGCGCTCGGGCGGCAGCGGCGCTGCATGATTTCCGCTACGTGGGGGCGGACCTGCGCTGGATTGGCCTCACCACCGTCGTCAGCGTGGCGCTTGTCCTCGTGCTCTGGGCGGTCACCCGCCTGTAGCGGCTAGCGGCGCTTAGCCTGCCGGGTCCGTCGGCGGGTCCACGATTGCGAAGGTCAGGGTGCCCGAGGCGGCGATCTCTCCCTCGACGGCCGCGATGGCGCTGGCCTTGCCGATTGGCCCGCGGATGCGGTCGAGCGTGACTTCGAGCCGCAGTTGGTCGCCGGGGATGACCTGGCGGCGGAATCGAACGCCGTCGATACCGGCGAAGAGGCCGAGCTTGCCGCGGAACTGTTCGGCGCTGAGCGCGGCGACGGCGCCGGTCTGAGCGAGCGCTTCGACGATCAGCACGCCGGGCATGATCGGCTGCCGCGGAAAGTGGCCCTCGAAGAACCATTCGTTGCGGGTCACGTTTTTGAGCGCGACAGCACGCTTGCCCGGTTCGAGCTCGACCACGCGGTCGAGCAGCAGGATCGGGTAGCGGTGAGGGATGATTTGCTCGATCTCGCGGGCCTCGAGCGGCTTCATGTGCGCGCCCCGATTCGTGCGGCGCCGCAGACCGTGTTACAGGCTGCGATGAAAGCCTGCACTCCGTTTTCGGGCTGGTTGACCGCACCTGGTTCGATTTCGCGGGGGTGCAGGCCGTGCCAATCGGAACCGGCGGTGGGCATCAGCGCAGCGCGCTCGGCCAGGGCCAGCGACCGGGCGGTGCGCTGCTGATTATCGCTGCGGTACCAGACCTCGAGGGCGTCGCCGCCCGCCGCCGCAAAGCGCTCGACCGCCGTTTCGGGGTCGCGGGCGCGGGAGGGGTGGGCGAGGCCGGCGATGCCGCGGTATTCGTGGATCAGCGCCACGGCGTGCTCCAGATCGAGCAGCCGCCGCGCGACGTAGGCGGGGCCGTCGTTGTGCAGGTATCTGTCGAAGGCTTCCTGGACGGACTCGACGTGCCCCGCCTCGAGCAGCGCCCGCGCGATGTGCGGCCGGCCGACCGCCGCTCCAGCGGCGATCCGCTCGACATGCTCCCAGCCGAGCGGCAGGCCCAGCGCCGTGAGCCGATCGACGATGGCGCGTCCGCGCGCGCGCCGATCATCGCGGTATTGGGACAGCACAGCTTCGATCTGCTCGAGTGCGGGGTCGTCGGGCTGCGAGATTTGGGGGAAGTAGCCAAGCACATGCAGCTCGCCCAGCAGCGCGCCGTTGTGCGTGCTGAGTTCGACGCCGGGGATGAGTCGAAGCGCGGCGGCGCGGGCTGCGCGCAAGGCTGAGCCGACTCCGCGCAGCGTGTCGTGATCGGTGAGCGCGAGCATGTCGGCGCCGTTGGCGGCGGCGCGGGCGACGACCCAGTCGGGCGGGTGCAGGCCGTCGGAGTGCCGGCTGTGTGTGTGCAGGTCAACGCGCACGATGTTTCCGCCGCTAGCGGGCGTACTCCGCGGCGCGGGTCTCGCGGAGCACGGTGACCCGAATTTGGCCGGGGTACTGCAGGTTCTCTTCGATCTGCTTGCTGATGTCGCGCGCCAGGCGCATCGCGCCGAGGTCGTCGACCTCCTGGGGGTCGACAACGACGCGCACCTCGCGGCCGGCCTGGATCGCGAAGGCCTGTCCGACGCCTTCGAATGAAGTGGCGATCTCTTCCAGCGCGCGGAGCCGCTCGATGTAGCGGTCGACCGACTCGCGCCGTGCGCCGGGGCGCCCGCCCGAGATGGCGTCCGCGATCTGCACGACGATCGCCTCGACCGATTGGAGCTCGACTTCGTCGTGGTGGGCTTCGATGCAGTGCGCGATTGGCTCGGGCATTTTGAAGCGGCGCGCCAGGTCGCCGCCGATGATTGCGTGGGTGCCTTCGACTTCGTGGTCGATCGACTTGCCCACGTCGTGAAGCAGGGCGCCGCGCCGCGAGATGTCCACGTCGGCTTTGATCTCGTCGGCGATCATTGCGGCGATGTGCGCCGTCTCGACGGCGTGGCGCAGCTGATTCTGCCCGTAGGAGGTACGGAAGCGCAGGCGTCCGAAGATATCGAGCAGGCCGCGCGGCAGACCCGAGCAATGCGCCTCGATGGCCGCCTCATCGCCCGACTCGCGGACGATCGCATCGACATCGCGCTGTGCTTTGGCGACCTGCTCTTCGATGCGGGTGGGGTGAATGCGTCCGTCGGCGACGAGGCGGCTGAGCGAGAGCCGCCCCACCTCGCGGCGGACCGGGTCGAAGCCTGAGATCGTGACTACGTCGGGGGTGTCGTCGATGATCAGGTCGCAGCCGGTGGCGCTCTCGAGGGCGCGGATGTTGCGGCCCTCGCGGCCGATGATGCGGCCCTTCATCTCTTCGTTGGGCAGCTGCACGATCGAGACGGTCGATTCGGTGGTGACCTCGGAGGCGACGCGCTGGATGGCGGTGGCGACGACAGTGCGGGCGCGCTCTTCAGCTTCCTCCTTGACGCGCTGCTCAGCCTGGCGGACCAGGCGGTCGGCCTCGTCGCCGATTTCGGTCTCGACCTGCTGGATCAGCAGCGCGCGGGCCTCATCGGCAGTCAGGTTGGCGATCTGCTCGAGTCGCGCCTGTTCTTCGGCGGCGCTCTGTTCGAGGCGCCGCTCTTCGTCGGCGGCCAGCTGTTCGATCTCGCGTTCGCGTTTGTCGAGCTGTTCCTGGCGCCGCTTCAGCTGGCCGTCGCGCCGGTCGAGGTCGCGCCCGCGCGAATCGATCGACTCTTCGCGGCGGATCAGCCGTTCTTCGCCGCGCTGCAGCTCGCCCCGTCCGTCGCGGATCTCGGCCCGCATGCTGCGGACCTCGGCCTCGGCTTGTTCGCGTTGTTCGAGCGACTGTTCCTGCGCTGCCAGCAGCCGTTCACGAGCTTCCTGCTGGGCTCGTTGGACGATTTGTTCGGCTTCTTCGCGGGCCGCGACTCTGGGGTCGGGGCCGGGGCGCAGGAGCCGCAGTAGGGCTCCCCACATGCTGTCCTCGTGTCATAGCAGTCATTCGGCAGTGCCGTGCGACGCTGATTGCCCCGCTGGGGGCGGGTATGCGCTCTGGACTCATGGTACGCGTGATTGGTATTTCGCGCTAATGAATGTTTCGCCGGCGCGTTCGAGTTCGGCGCTGCGCTCCTGCCAGACGGTCTGGACCGCTCTGGAGGCGGAGGCGGGGCTGAAGCCGCGCCGCCGCAGGCGGTCGCCGCAGCGCCGCTGCACGATGTTCCAGTCCATCTCGTCCGGCTTGACAGCGCGGAGGCAGCGCTGCGCCAGCGCGAGCGCGGCCTCGGCCTCGTCGTGTTTGCCCTCGGCTTCGAGGCGTTCGAGCACGCCGCGCACGGCCCGTTCGGGCAGGCTTTCCTGGAGCAGCCGCGCGGCGATTTCGCGGCGGCTTCGCGGACGTTCGAGCAGCCGCAGAGCCAGCTGTTCGGCGAGGTCGAGGGCGGCTGTTTCGCGAAGCCGCTCGAGCAGGCGTTCGTCGATCTGCTGGCCGGCGGCGAGCCGCAGGCGCTGCGCGAACGCACGCGAGCAGCGCAGCGGCGGGGCCTGCGCGAAGGTCACCGTGCAGACGCCGGCCCGGCGTTGGAGGCTGAGGATCCGTGCCACGGCGCGGCTCAGGCGCTGCGTGCCTGGCGGCCTTTCTTGCGCGCCGCAGGCTTCCCAAGCGGTGTTGATTCGTCTGCGGCCGCGGCGGCCAGGTCGACCGCCGCCGGCACGCCGTGCTGTTCGCGGATTAAGCGCTCGATCTCGGCGGCGGTCTCGCGGTTCTCGCGCAGGAAGGCTTTGGAGCGCTCACGGCCCTGGCCGAGCCGTGTGTCGCCGAAGCTGTAGAAGGTGCCCATTTTGCGGATGATCGGGTCTGCGGTCTTGGCCGGCGCCGCTTCGACGCCGAGGTCGAGCAGGCAGCCGGCGCTGCTAATCCCGTATTCGGCGTCGGTGAACATCAGGTCGAACTCGGCTGTGCGGAAGGGCGGGGCAACCTTGTTTTTGACCACCTTGGCTTTGACCCGCGAGCCGATCACGAGCTGGCCGTCTTTGAGCGTTTCGGCGCGGCGCAGCTCGAGCCGCACCGAGGAGTAGAACTTCAGCGCCCGCCCGCCGGGGGTGGTTTCGGGGTTGCCGAACACGATGCCGACTTTCTCGCGCAGCTGGTTGATGAAGATCAGCACCGTCTTGGAGTTGGAGACGACGGCTGTGAGCTTGCGCAGGGCCTGGGACATCAAGCGGGCCTGCAGGCCGACGTGGATGTCGCCCATTTCGCCTTCAATCTCGGCCCGCGGGACCAGCGCCGCCACGCTGTCGACGACAACCACGTCGATCGCGTTGCTGCGCACCAGCGCTTCGGCGATTTCGAGCGCCTGCTCGCCGGTGTCGGGCTGCGCGATCAGCAGCGATTGGACATCGATCCCGATCCGCTGAGCGAACTCCGGGTCGAGCGCGTGCTCGACATCGACATAGGCGGCCTGGCCGCCGAGCTTCTGTGCTTCGGCGATCACGTGCTGCGCGACGGTGGATTTGCCGGCGCTCTCGGGGCCGTAGATCTCGACGATCCGCCCGCGCGGCAGTCCGCCGATGCCGAGCGCGACGTCGAGCGAGAGGGCGCCGGTGGGGATGGCGCCGACGTTGAGGCTGGCGGCGGCGTCGCCAAGGCGCATCAGCGCGCCGCTGCCGAAGCGCCGCTCCATTTCGTTGACCAACTCATCGACCGGCGCCGGCGCTTCCGCCGCATCGCTGCCCCGCGTCTTGCTTGCTTTGCTTTTGGTCATGCCCAGTGCGCTTCCTGTTTGAGGCTGTCGTGATCACCGGGCGGTGGGAGTCGTCCGCCACGGTGATCGGGACAAATGTACAGCACGCGCGTTCTACATGTCAACGGCGGCTCAGCCCGTCTGTGCAGCGCTGGATAGCACTTCTCGAATGATCACCAGCGCAAACAGCACGACCATTGGCGAGAGATCGATCATGCCGAAGGTGGTGAAGCGCCGCACCGGGGCGAGCAGCGGCTCCGTCATGATGAGCAGGAATTTCACGATCGGGTTGTCGGGATCGAGGGGGCGCCCGGTGAACATCGGCACCCAGGTCATCAGGACGCGCGCGAGCATCACGAGCATGTAGATCAACACAAGTACGTTGATCGCGTTGAGCAGTTCAGACATCAGGAGCCCAGCTCGCGGGCGCGCGCGTGTGCGGCGGCGACGGCCTCGATTAGGGCGGCGCGGAGGCCGCGGTTCTCGAGCACACGCAGGCCGGCGGCGGTGGTGCCGGCCGGCGAGGTGACCTGGTCGCGCAGCTCGGCGAGGTGCGCATCGGAGGCGGCGGCGTACTCGGCAGCGCCGATCACCGTTTCCAGCACCATGCGGCGCGCCTCCAGGCGCGAGCCGCCGCTCAGCGCGGCGGCCTCGGGCAGCCCGTCGCGGCTCATCAAGACATAAGCGGGGCCGGAGCCGGACACTGCAGTTGCGCGGTCGATCGCTTGCTCATCGGACACGTAGAGCTCTCGGCCCATGGCTCCGAGCACCCGGCAGGCGAGCTGGCGCTGTTCGCTGCTGACGTCCGCGGCGGCGGTCCAGACGGTGTAGCCGCGGCCGACCTGCGCGGGCGTGTTGGGCATCGCGCGGACGACGCGCCGATGGGCCAGCTGCGCCTGCACCTGCGCGAGCGGAATGCCGGCGAGGATGGAGAGGACGAGCTGTTCGCGGCTGAGCTGGACATCGTTGAGCGAGCTGAGGTCCTGCGGCTTGACTGAGAGGTAGATCAGCTCGGCGCCGGCGACGGCTTGGGGCAGTGAGTCGGTTACGGCCAGGCCGAGCTGGGTGTGCAGCGTTTGGGCGCGGGCGGGGAGCGCCTCGCAGACGCAGAAATCGGCGGCGGCGGCGAGCCCGGCGGCGGTCAGCGCGCGCACGAATGCGGCGCCCATCGTGCCGCCGCCGATCACCGCGATGCGCTTGCCGTCCATCCGCTTTAGCCCGCCCGCTCTCCGAAGAGCGCCCGCCCGATCCGCACGATCGTCGCGCCCTCCTCAATGGCTACAGCGTAATCATTGGACATGCCCATGCTCAGCTCGCGCAAGTCCAGCGCGCTGCACATTGCACGGAGGCGGCGGAAGACGGGGCGCACCTCTTCCGCATCGTCAACGAGCGGGGCGATCGTCATCAGCCCTTCGACGTTCAGGTGAGGCAGAGCGGTGATCTCGGCCAGCGCGCGGGGCAGCTCTTCGGGGGTGAAGCCGTGCTTGGATGCTTCGCCGGCGGCGTTGACTTCCAGCAGCACATCGAGCGGCGCTTGCAGGCGGCGGGAGATCGCGGCGGCAATGCGCACGCTGTCGACGCTCTGGACGGACGCGAAGCGCCCGGCAAAGCGGGCCTTGTTGCGCTGCAGACGGCCAATCAGGTGCACGCGCGCGCTTGTATCGGCGAGCTCGTCGAGCTTGGCCAGACCCTCCTGCACGCGGTTCTCGCCGAAGTCGATCTGTCCGGCGTCGAGCGCGGCGCGGATCGTCGAGGCGGGGTGGGTTTTGGAGACTGCGATGAGCCGCACAGCGTTGGGGTCGCGATCGGCGTGCTCGCAGGCGGCCGCGATTTGGCTGCGGACGTGCGCCAGGCGGTCGGCGGTGCGGTCGGCGATCGATGTATGGAGCGTCGTCACGCGGTTGGGGCTGTCAGCTGTTCGAGCGGGATCAGCGCCGCCTCCGGCGCGTAGGAGGGGATCTCCTCGCCGCCGCAGACGCCGCAGAGGTTGCAGCCAAGCTCGGGCGGGGGGCAGGCGATGGTGCGCTTCGAGCGCTCGTGTTTGCTCCACTCGCGCTCGAAGAAGCGGGTTGTGATTCCTGTCTCGACGGCCGACCAAGGAAGCGGGCCGCCGCCCCAGGGCTGTTCGCCGTCGAGCCCCCACTCGCGCGCGGCGCGGAACCATTCGGCGGCGGAGGGGCGCTGCATCTCCAGGATTGCGTGCGCGAGGCGTTGGTCGGAGCGCGAGCAGATGTCGTCGATCCGGGCCCAGGTCGGCGAGTCGCCGCGCAGCCGAATGCCGCTGCCGCGGAACGCCTCTTCGAGGATGCGCTGGCGCCCGCGGACCAGCGCGGCGGGCGACTGCGGCAGTTCCTGGTAGGCGGTGGCCGGCTTGGGCACCAGCGGGCCGACGCTCATGACCAGCTCGGTGCCGTGCCCTGCGGTGTCCAAGCGCTGCTTGATCTCGCCGCCCAGCTGCGCCATTTGGACGACATCCTGATCCTCTTCGCCGGGCAGGCCGATCATGAAGTAGAGCTTGAGCCGGCGCATGGCGGCGGCGCCGACCTTGTCGGCGGCCTCGAGGATCTGCTGCTCGGAGACTTCCTTGTTGATCCGCTTGCGCATCCGCTCGGAGCCGGCCTCGGGGGCCAGCGTGACCGTGCGCGTGCCGCCGCGGGCGAGCACCTGCAGCAGCTCGGGGGCCAGATTGTCGACGCGCAGCGAGGAGACGGAGACGCGCGCGCCCATGCGGTCGGCCGCTGCGGCCAGCTCGGCCAGCTCAGGGTGGTCGGCGACGGCCGCGCCGAGCAGGCCGACGCGCTCGGAGCGCTGCAGCCCGCGCCGCACCTGGTCGACGAGCGCGCTCAGCGGCCGGTAGCGCGGCGGGCGGAAGACATAACCGGCGATGCAGAAGCGGCAGCCGCGCCCGCAGCCGCGGGCGGCTTCGATCAGCGTCATGCGGCTGAACTCGGTGTCGTCGGTCAGGACTTGCGAGACGGCCTCGGTGGCGGCGATGTCGCGCACCCACTGGCGCTCGACGCCGTCGGCGCCGGGGCCGATCAGCGGCACGAACAGGCCTGGGATCTGCGCCAGCTGCTCGAGCAGCGCGGCGCGCGGCGCGTGCGCATATTCGAGCAGGCAGTCGGCCAGCTGATCGAGGATTGGTTCGGCCTCGCCGATCACGAAGGCGTCGAAGCAGTCGGCGAGCGGCAGCGGGTTGGTGATCACGGCGGCGCCGCCGGCGATCACGATCGGGGCGCCCTCGCCGCGCTCGGCGCTGAGCGGGGCGATCCCGGCCGCCTGCAGCGAGCGCACGACGTGGTAGTAGTCGATCTCGTAGGTGAGGGTGTAGGCGACGACGGGGAAGTCGGTCAGCGGCCGCTGCGATTCGATCGTGACGGGGCCGAGCGCCGCGTCGTCGCCGCGTTCGCGGCCGCGCGGCGGGTCGTAAAAGGCCCGCTCGCAGACAATGTCGGCGCGCTTGTTCAGCAGCGCGTAGATCGCCTGCAAGCCGAGGTTCGACATGCCCAGGTAGTAGGAGTTGGGGTAGACCAACGCGACGGGCAGGCGGCCGCCCCAGTCCTTGCGGATCGCGCCGGATTCAGCCGCTAGGCGGCGACGGGCGGCGGCCACCGATTGTGAGAGGGTGCGTCGGGCCATGTCTGCTCAGTGTAGGCGTCCGCCGCTGCATAGGCTGCAGCGGCTGTACAAGCTGCCTGTACAAGCCGTATGGAGCGGGCGGCGCGCTAGGGCGGGGCAGGCCCTGGTCCGTGCTCCGTCTGGCCGCCGATCAGTTCGAGCGCGTGCAGGAGAATCGGCGCGAGCGCGTCGAGGTTCTCACGGACCGCCTTTTCGGAGCCGGGCAGGTTGACAATGAGATAGGTTCCGTATGTTTGCATCTATTGCCCTGCGCAATCCCGGCAGATTCCTGTAG
>CAYFZI010000045.1:2763-19917 GCA_964347635.1 uncultured Dehalococcoidia bacterium | reverse complement strand
CCGCAGAACCGACCATGGAAGCAAGCAACCAAGCAAGCAAGCAAGCACGCCAGCAAGCAAGCAAGCAAGCAAGCAAGCAGTATGCGGATGCGGTGGCGACGTATCTCGCTTTCGCTGTCGACCGCAGTGCAGACCGCTGGTGCACCTTAGCCTCTTGGCACATCAACGCGAACCTTATCCGCCCTGTTTTCGCGCGCCAAGCAATTCCGATGATCTGGAATTTCGCCGAAGCGAACCCATTTTCAAATTCAACCAGCAACTGGCGCGACGCGGTCGACTGGATCGCCAAATGCCTCCAGGTGCTGCCGCAGGGGGCACCGGCAGGGCGCGCAGAACAGCTCGACAGTGCGGCCACTCTGCCTGCTGTTATATCGCCAGCACTTTCCAGCGACCCACCCTACTACGACAATATTATCTTCTCCGATATCGCCGACTTCTTCTACATCTGGCTGCGCCATTCGCTGCGAAGCGTCTACCCCACAGAGCTCTCGACGCTGGCGTCGCCCAAGGCAGAGGAGATGGTCGCCGCGCCATACCGCTTCGGCGGCGACCGGCGGCGCGCCGAGCGCCACTTCGAGGAGCGGCTGAGCGACGCTTTTGACCTGATGCGCGGATGTACCACCAGCAGCATTCCGATGACAACGTTCTACGCCTACAAGCAGACAGAACGGCGCGAAGGCGGGAGCGGAGCAGTCTCCACCGGCTGGGAGACGATGTTATCGGGCCTGATCGACTCGCAGTTCTCGATCACCGCCACCTGGCCGATCCGTACTGAAATGGGGAACCGCCTTGTCGCCGCCGGCGCCAACGCCCTCTCATCCTCCGTCGTAATCGCCTCCCGCCCCCGCCCCGCCGATGCGCCGACGGCATCGCTGCTCGAGTTCCGCAGGGCCCTGCGCACCGAGCTGCCGGAAGCGCTGCAGCGCTTCATTGGCGAGCATATTGCGCCCGTCGACCTGCCCCAGGCATCGATTGGGCCCGGGATGGCCGTCTTCTCCCGCTATGCCGCGGTCGTACTGCCCAACGGCGAGCAGATGTCGGTGCGGCGGGCGCTGGAGCTGATCAATGAAGGGGTGGAAGCGTTTTTCTCCGAGCGGGAGGGGGTGTTCGACGCGGATACGCAGTTCTGCATCCGCTGGTTCGAGCAGTACGGTTTTGCGGACGGCCCGTACGGCGACGCCGAGAGCCTCTCCAAGGCGAAGAATATCGGGATTGCAGAGCTGCAGCGCGACGGCCTGCTGCGCGCTCAGCGCGGCAGCGTGCGGCTAATTCCCTTCAAGCGCTACCTGGCCAACTGGGAAGGCTGGGATCCGGCTTCAGATACTCGGTTGAACGCCTGGGAATCCTGCCACTATCTCGCCGCCGCGCTGGAGCAGGCGGGGATCGACGGCGCCGGCCGCGTCGCGCTTGGGTTGGGCGGCAGCGCCGGCCCTGCGATCGAGCTCGCCTACCGCCTCTTCGCCGTCTGCGACGCCCAGTCCCGCTCCCGCGAGGCTCAGCGCTACAACGCATTAGCCGATTCCTGGCAGGAGATCAGCGCCGCCGCCGCCAAGCTCAGCGCCGGCCAACAAGCCGGGCTGCTGAAGTAACGGAGAGCGCTCCAATCGTCGGGGCAGTCGCACTGCGCGGCGGGAGTGTTACAGGGCGGCGAGATCGATCAGCGCGGCGGCGAGCGGCTGGTGCCAGTTGGGTCGGCGCAGGGCGCTGCTGAGCGGCGCGCCGCTGGGCGGGCGGTAGCGCAGCAGGCGGCGGCCAACCGTAACGCCGGCGGCGACCGGCAGGCGGCGCTGGGCTTCGCTGAAGGTCAGGCCGTCGGCGAGGCGGACGACGATCGCGTCCTCTTCGTGCTGCACCGAGACGGCGCCGATCCGCGCGGCGAGGCAGCGCAGGCGGACGCTGTCGAGCAGATGCTCGGTATCGGCCGGCAGCGGGCCGAAGCGGTCGCGCAGCTCATCGGCAACCGCTTCGACTTCGGCGGTTGTTTCGACTTCCGAGAGCCGCTGGTAGAACCCCACGCGCGCGGACAGGTCATCGATATAGGCGGTTGGGATCAGGCGCGGGATCGGCAGGTCGACGCTGACGATCGGACCGCGCCGCGGCGGGGGCGGCGGGCGGCCGCTCTGCTCGGCTTTGAGCTGCTGCACGGCGGCGGCGAGCAGCTGGGTAAAGAGCGTGAAGCCGACCGCGCCGATGTGCCCGCTCTGCGCCGCGCCGAGCAGGTTGCCGGCGCCGCGAATCTCCAGGTCGCGCATCGCAACCTGGAAGCCGGCGCCCAGGTCGGCCGCGTCGAGGATCGTTGCGAGGCGCTTCTGCGCGGTCTCCGAGAGGCTGCGCCAAGGGTCGTAGAGCAGGTAGGCGAAGGCGCGCACGGAGGCGCGGCCGACGCGGCCGCGCAGCTGATAGAGCTGGGCCAGGCCGAGCCGATCGGCGCGGTTGATCAGGATCGTGTTGACGCGCGGGATATCGAGGCCCGATTCGATGATCGTGCTGCAGACGAGCACATCGGCCTCGTGCGCGACGAAGCGGCGCATCGTTTCGGCGAGGATCGCGGCGGGCATCTGGCCGTGGGCGAAGAGGAAGCGGGCTTCGGGCACGAGGCGGCGCAGCTCTGCGGTCTGCTGCTCGATCGAGCGCACCTCATTGTGCAGGAAGTAGACCTGGCCCTCGCGCGCGAGCTCGCGCAGGATTGCCTCGCGGATCACGCTGTCGTCGCGCTCGAGCAGGTGGGTGGTGATCGGCAGCCGCTCCTCGGGCGGCGTGGTGATCGAGGACATGTCGCGGATCCCGGTCAGCGCCTGGTGCAGACTGCGCGGGATCGGCGTGGCTGAGAGCGTCAGCACATCGACCTCGCGGCGCAGCGACTTGAGCCGCTCCTTGTGCTCGACGCCGAAGCGCTGTTCCTCATCGATCACGACCAGGCCGAGATTGTGGAACGCGATGTCGTTCTGCAGCAGCCTGTGGGTGCCGATCACGATGTCGAGCCGGCCGGCCTTGAGCGCGTCGACGATCCCGCGCTGCTCGGCGCCGCTGCGCAGGCGGGAGAGCATCTCGACAGTGACCGGCATCGCAGCGAGGCGCTCGGCGAAGGTCGCGGCGTGCTGCTGGGCAAGGACCGTGGTCGGTACCAGGACGGCGACCTGGAAGCCGTTTGAGACGGCCTTGAAGGCGGCGCGCACGGCGACTTCGGTCTTGCCGTAGCCGACATCGCCGATCACGATCCGGTCCATCGGCCGCGGCGCTTCCTGATCGCGGCGGACCTGTTCGATCGCCGCGTGCTGCTCGGCAGTTTCGACGTAGGGAAAGCTAGCTTCGAGCTCGATCTGCCAATGCGTATCGGGCCCGATCGCGATGCCGGGCAGCGCGCCGCGCCGCGCGTGCAGCTCCAGCAAGCCTTCCGCGATGTCGTGCACCGCGGCCTGAACGCGGCGTTTGGCGCGCTGCCACTGCTGCGTACCAAGGCGGGTCAGGGCGGGGCGCTGGTCGGAGGCGCCGATGTAGGGCTGCACGCGGTGGAGCTGATCGGTGGGGACGAGCAGGCGGTCGTTGCGGGCGTAACGCAGGTCGAGGTATTCACGCTCGCGGCCGCCGATCTGCTCGCGGACCAGGCCGTGAAAGCGGGCGATGCCGTGCTCGATGTGGACGACGTAGTCGCCGGGCTGGACGCGGTCGAGCAGCTGTTCGTCGGGCTCGTTGGCGGCGGCTCGGCGTGCACGGCGCGGCCTGCGCTGCTTGCTGAAGCCGAAGATCTCGGTGTCTGAGATCACCGTCAGCAGCGGCTGGCCCGACTCCGCCCCGCGCAGCTGCCAACCTTCGGGCAGCGAGGCGCGGGCGATCGTAATCACGCGCTCGTCCTCGGGCAGCGCCGCGCCGCCGTCGAGCGGGGCGGCCGGCAGGCCGTGGTCGGCGGCCAGCTCGCTCAGACGGGCCGCCTGCAAGCTGACGACGACGCGGCGGCCCTGGCGCCCCTGGTGCGGAGCCTGCAGCCCCTCGATCAGCTGCCCAACCTTGCCGGCGAGCCGATCGACCGAGCGAAAGGGGAGCCGCGTGTGCTGCGGTGGAGCGGCCAAGCGCGAGAGCTGCACGCGGCGGTCAACCGCGTCGAGCGCGCATTCGAGCTGTTCGGCGCTGCGCCAGGGCGGCGGCAAACCGCGCGGAATGCGGCCGGCCTGTTCAAGCTCAACGCGGGCGCTGCGCGCGCGCTGGTCACGCTGCCGGCTGCGCTCAAGCGCGTCGCCGCGCTCATCGACGATCAGCAGCGCGTCGGCCGGCAGGTGCGGCCAGAAGTCGCCCTGTGCGATGAACGGCGTCCAGAACTCGCCGCGCGGCGGGTGCGCGCCGTCGGCGAGCTGCTGCAGGGCGTGCAGCAGCTCGGCCGCTTCGCTCTCGGCGGAGGCCTCCAGCCGCTCGAGCAGGCGGGCGGCGCAGCGGCGGGATTCGCGCGTGGTTTCGCGCGCGGGGCGCAGGCCGAGCGCCGCCAGATCCTCGTGCGAGCGCTGCGTGGCCGGAGCGAAGCGGCGCAGGCTCTCGACCTCGTCGCCGAACAGCTCGATGCGCACGGGTGCATCGTCGCCGGGCGGCCAGAGATCGATGATGCCCCCGCGCACCGCGTAGTTGGAAGGCTGCACAACCAGCGTCCCGCGTGCGTACCCGCTCGACTCGAGGGCGGCGATCAGCCGTTCGCGGCCGATCGTTTCGCCGCGGACGATCCGTGCCTGCGCGAGGCTGGCAGGGATGGCGGCCTGGGCCACGGCATCGGCGTCGGTGATCAGGATCGGGCTGCGGCGGGCGAGCGCGTCGAACGCGGCGAGGCGGGCTTCGATCAGATCAGGGTCGGGCGCCTGGCGCTCATAGGGCACGGTTTCGCGCGCCGGCAGCTGGAGCAGGCGTTGGGCCTGGCCGGCGGGCAGCCAGACGGGCAGCGTTTCGAGCAGCTCTGCGGCATGGCGCGGGGACGCGGCGAGGACCACGACCGGCCCGCTGCAGCGGCTGGCCAGCGCGGCGATCACGGTCGGCTTGGCGGCGTCGGGCACACCAAGGGTCTCGGCGGAGCCGAGCCGGGGGATCTGGCCGGCGACCGCCGGCAGCAGCGGCGCGAGCAGCGAATCGTTCGTCATCAACGCGCATATATGCCTCCGGAAGTCCGGCGGCCTCAGCCAGTCTAGGGGCCAGAGCGGCCGCGCTAGGGATCCCTGGCGGTCGGCAGATGGGGCCCGATGTAGCCGATGTGCACCCGCCCCGTGCCGCCCCGCGTGTCATCGAGGAAGTGCAGGCGGGGAGCGTGCTGCCCGTTGCCGAGCTTGATGTGGGCCAGCATGACAGTGCAGCCGGCGGAAACAAGGCGCGGGTCGACGGCGAAGCTGCGCGCGTCGAAGAATGCCGGAGTGCGGCGCACGGACAGCGACTCGGTCATCGCGACCATGTTGGCGGAGACGTCGGCGCCGCGGCCGCCTTTATGGCACCACTGCTGCGGGTTGCCGCGATCAGGGCTGCCATCCTGGGCATAGGCCTGCAGCGTGAAGAGCGCACGGGAGAGGTGGCCAACCACGGCCGATGCATCGTCTCCCGCCTCCAGCAGGTTCACTACGCCGAGCGCATTGCGATGGATGCTCAGGCGGTCAAGATGCCCGTTCTGCTGCGCGCGGGTAATCGCGCCCCGAAGCGTCAACTGCCGAGCGTTCGGCCTGGGCTTCTCTGCCAGCTCTCCAAGCGTGATCCCGCTCCGGCGGTGTGGTTCATCCATTTGCTCGACAGACCTTTTCACAATCCAGTGCTCTGCAATCCAGTGCTTTCTATGCAGTGGCATGGTGCCTCCATTTCTTGTTGCAGTGAGTGGTGATTGAGTGGATGTTCTGCAGAGAGATTTGTTCAGGCGCCATTTTCCTAATCGTTCTTTGCAATGGCTCTATTGCATTGAGATGATCCTTACAAAGACTGTTACAACATCACGTTTTTGGGCATGACTCCACCCAACTCAAGACGATTACGCAACTGTATGCATTGATTTTTCAGCTCAGCACCGCCGGCTCGACCTGCCGCCGGCGCATTGCGCGCGCTACCATAGGCACTCGTAACAGAAATTGCTAGCCGCCGCGCCGCGGGCTGCTGGCGGCGGCGGGCCGGCGGGCAGCCGAGTGTCACCTAGTAAGCTTTAGGCATGGTTGAGCCGGCGGATTTGCTCAGGGCGGCGCGCGAGGCGCTCGGCGCGGAGGCGGCCGGGGAGAGCGGCGGCCCTGCCGCGGCGCGGGTTTCGCTCTGGCGCGCCGGTGAGCGGCTCGGCCTCGCGGAGGCCAACGGCGTGGACGCTGAAGCGGCCGTGCGCAGCGCGGCGGCGCAGTTGGAGGGCGTCGAGCACAGCGGCGCCGGCCTGTTCGTGGAGGCCGCCGCCGCCGCTGAGCCGCTGGCTGTCGAGGGCTTGAGCGGGCTGCTGGGGGCGGAGCAGCCGGGCCGCGCGGGGCTGCTGCTGCGCGACGGCGAACGCGAGGCGCGCGGTTGGCCGTTCGATGCGCTGCGCGTGGACGGCCGCTATGCAGCCTGGGTGAAGGGGCTGAACCGCGCTGTGCGGCCGCCCGGCGCGCGGCTGGCCGCGACGACCGCGGTGGAGCGCTTCAAGACGGTCGAGGCCGCCGGGCCGGCCATTCTGGAGGGCAGCGCCGGCGGGCGGACGCCGCCGCGCCTGGCCGGCTTCCGCGTGGTCGATGCCGATGAGGTGCTGCCGGACCGCCTGATGGGCGCGGCGCTGCAGACGGCCGCATGGCTGCTGCGCCATCAGCGCCGCGGCGGCCTCTTCGCCTACGAGTTCCTACCCCAAACACAGACGTGGTCGGCCGCCGATTCGATCGTGCGCCAGGCCGGCTGCGCCTGGTCGATCGCGCTGGTCGGACGGCTCAGCGGCGACCGCTCGACCTCGAGCGCCGCGGCGGCCGCCGTCGACGCATTGCTGCGAACAACGCTGCACCGCGGCGGGCCGGGCAATCTGTACTACCTCAGCGCGGCCGGGGAGCCGCCGCGGCTGGGCGCGATCCCCCTGCTGCTGCTGGCCGCGATCGAGCTGGCGCGGGCAGCGGCGGTGCCGCGCGAGATCATCGAGCGGCTGGCCGCGACGCTGCTGGCCGTCCAGGAGCGCTCGGGGCGGCTCGGGACGACGGCGCGCGGCCTGGAGCTCGAGGGCTCAGAGACCTACTACGCCGGGCAGGTCGTGCTCGCGCTCGCGCGTCTGCACGGCCTGCGGCGGCGCGACCGCTACGCCAGAGCGATCGAACGCGCGCTCAGGCATTACCACGGGCGTTGGGCCGATGAGGCCGAGCGCGACCTCTCCTTCACCACCTGGATGCTGCAAGCCTGCGACGCTTGGCATCATCTCAGCGGGATGGATGAGGCGCTGGAGTATGGATTCGCGATGGCCGATTGGGCGCTCGAATCGCAGCACGGGCTCGAGCACCCGCATCCGCTCTGGCCGGGCGCATTTCAGGACACGCCGGGGATCGGCACGGCGGCCTATGCAGAAGGGATCGCCGCCGCGCTCTCGCTGGCGCAGCGCAGCGGCGACGCGGAGCGTGCAGCGCGCTACCAGTCGGCGCTGCTCGCGGCGATGCGCTTTCTGCTCCAGCTCAGCGTCGAAGCGTCCGATGCTCCGTTTATCGGCGGCAGCGAACATCTCGGCGCGCTGCGCAGCGCGCTGCACCGCTCGAGCCTGCGCTGCGATAACGCGCAGCACTTCATCATGGCCGCGCTGCGCACGCGGGCGCTGGCGTTCGCACAGGACTGATCACGGATGGCGCGACGGATCAAGCTCCCCAAGCTGCGCAGCCGCGGCGCAGCGCCGCTGGCCGAGGCGCGGTTGATCGTCGGCCTCGGCAATCCAGGGTCGGACTACGCGCAGCACCGCCACAACGCAGGTCTGCGGGCGGCGGAGCAGGTGCGCACCATGCTCGGCCTGCCGCAGCCGCGCCGCGGGCGGCTGCTGCAAATTTCGCAGGGGCAAACAGCGTACGGCCCCGTCGCCGTCGCCCTGCCGCGCACCTGGATGAACGAAAGCGGGCGCGCCGTGCAGGCGCTGCTCACGCGCTACCGGGCCGATCCCGAGCGGCTGATTCTACTCGTCGACGAATTGGACCTCGCGCCGGGCCGCATCCGCGTGCGCGCGCGCGGCTCCGACGCGGGCCAGCGGGGGATGCGCTCGATTCGAGCCGTGCTAGGCGAGCTCGGCTTCCCGCGCGTGCGGATCGGCGTCGGCCGCCCGATCGTCGCCGGCGAACCATCGCACGACCCCGACGCCGTCGCCGCCCACCTGCTCTCCAACCCCGCCCGCGCCGAACGCGCGCTGCTCCGCTCCGCCGAACAGCGCGCCGCCGAAGCCGCCGTCCACCTGCTCGGGCACGAGCCCGAAGCGACGATGAACATGTTCAACGAACCGCGCTAACCGCGCGCTATCATCCGCCCATGACGATGCCCAGCCGCGCGGAGATCCATCCAGTACTGCTTCGAGTGCTGCTCGAACTCGGCGGCCGTGCACGGCCGCGCGAGGCGATCCCCAAGGTAATCAGCGCTTTTCCCGCCATCACCGCGGAGGAGCTAGGTGAGCCGCAAGCCAGCGGCAAGGGCAGCAAACTCAATAATCGTATTCAGTGGGCGCGGCAAGACCTCGTCTACAGCGGCCACATCGACGGTTCGGAGCGCGGCGTCTGGAAGCTCACCGCGCTCGGCGAAACCGCCGCGCAAACCGCCGCCCCCGTCGAACAGCCGCCAGTCATTGCCGAACCTGAACCCGATCCGTACGTTCCCGATCCGGCTCCCAAGCCCGACCCAATCGCCTTCGTACCCAACGACTTCGAGCGCACCGCCGCCGAGCTGATCCGCGCCGCGACCGACTCCCGCCGCCCCGATCGGCTCGAACAGATCGTTGGCGAAGCGCTCACGCTGCTTGGCTTTGAAACCGAAGTGATCGGCGGGCCCGGCGCTACCGATGTGCTCGCCGCCGCCCCGCTCGGCATCGACCGTTACACGATGGTCGTCGACGCTAAGTCAGCAGCCGGCGGCAAAGTCCCGGAACAGCAAATCAACTGGGTCTCGCTGCAGAGTCACCGCGAGAGCGACCGCGCCGACTACGCCGTCGTCGTCGGACCCGACTTCTCCGCCGGCCAGCTGCGCGGCCGCGCCGTCGATTTCAACGTCTGTCTGCTTACCGCCGACGAACTAGCCCGCATCGTCCGCATGCAGGCTCAGACGCCCGTCTCGCTTGTCGAGCTTCGCCCGCTCTTCGCCGCCTCGCCGCTTGCCCGTGCAGCGCTCGAAGTCGTGGAGGCCGCGGCCCGCCAGCGGACACGGCGGATGCGCCTGATCGAGCGTATTTTGCAAGCGATCGACTACTACAACCAGCTTCGGCCTGAACTCGTCCTCGCCGCGCCGGCCACGCTCTTCAGCCTGATGCTCAGCGACCCCGACGCCATACTGCACAACACCACCCTCGAAGAAGTCCAGCACACGCTGAACCTGCTCCTCGCGCTCGGCGCGGTTCGCCAAGAAAACGGCGCTGGCTACGTCTCCACCACCTCGCTCGGGGGCGCGCAGCAGATGCTCAACGCGCTGGGCCGGCTGCGGCTCGACAACCCGCAGGCCGAGCCGCGGCCGGCCGGCGATACCGCTCCGCAGAAGCCCGTTGACCTCAGCTCTTGAGCGTCCATCATCTATCTATCTGTCTACGCTGAGCAGAGCGGAGGGGTGTGATGGCCGCGAGTACTGATGGCTTGAAAGAATTAGTCCAGCAGGCGCAGGACGCCGCCGCTGAACTGCTGAAAGCGGACCCTGAGCTCGGCCGTATCGCCTTTCGGGAGATTCTCGGCCACTTGCTCAGAGAGCTGCAGCTGACAGAGCAAGCCAACGGGGCAGCCGCAGCCATTGCATCGTCTGCCGACGTGGAGAGCAGCATTGACGAGACGTACGCCACTGAGGAGCAACGCGCCTGGGCGGTCGCACAATCCTTCAATATCGATATACACGAAGCGCGGGACCTCTTCGATCTGAGTGGCCCGGACCCAATGCTGCAGGTGCACAGCAAAAGCTTGGCCAAACAGAGGTCTACCGCAACGCGGGAGATCGCGCTGCTTGTCTGTGGGGCGCGGACAGCATTGGGGCTGGATACGGGGACCGACCATATCCGCGTAGCCGCTGAGCGGCACAACCGCCTTGACCCGCCCAACTTTATGAAAACGCTCGGCGCGATGAAACAGATCGTCGTCCGCGGCTCGCCGGGTTCGCACAACCGACTCGTCCGCCTCAAGGTCACCGGCGTAGAGAAAGCCCGCGAGTTAGCTGCGCAGCTAACGAACTAATGACGAGCGGCAGTGCGGCAGACGAGCCGGAACTGAGACTCGTTGATCTGCATCACGAAACTCGCGTCGCTCATAGCCTGATGCGTGACAGCTACTCCGCGCTCGCGGTCCAGGAAGCAGCGCAACGCTACATCAACCGCGTACAAGAGATCGCCGGCCGGCATGATCTCGACGGCGTGAGCCTGATCAACCACGTGTTCTCAGAGAACACCCCGCTGCTTACCTTCTCAGCTCGAAAGACCCCACTCGAGGCAAATGAACACCGTGGATACCACCGACTCGCAGTGGGCTTGGTTACTGCAGTACGCAACGTGCTTGCGCATCAGGCGGGCGTCGATATGGACTCGACTGAAGCACTCGAATGGCTCGCCTTTATCAGCGTGATGCACCGTCGCCTTGACCGTGCGAACCGGACGCCCCAACCGTCGAACGAGCCGGACGGATCAAGCGCTTAATACGCCTCCGTGTGCTCGAACAGCGTCCGCGGATTGCCCACCAGCATCGCATCGATCTGGGCATCGCTGACGCCGGACTCCCGCAGCGCCGGCAGTACGTCGTCGGGAATGTGGTTGAAGTGCCAGTTGGGAACTTGCTCCTGCATCAGGTTCATATCAGGAATCCAGTCGAGGCAGCAGCTGGCGTCGTGCGCGAGCAGGATCCGCTCGGTGTAGCCGTCCTTGCACAGCGCGGCGACCGTGCCGACGCGTTTCTCGAAGGGTAGGATCATGTCCAGCCCGAAGCGATCCATACCGATGTATGATCCGGCGTCCATCAGCGATTTCAGATAGTCGGTATCATCCGTATCGCCCACGTGGCCAATCACGATCCGGTTCAGGTCGCAGCCTTCCTCCTGGAAGATGCGCTGCTGCTCCGCGCCGAGCGTGGGCGGGCCGTTGTGCGTAGCGATCGGCACGCCCGTCTCGCGGTGCGCCCGCGCGCCCGCGCGCAGGCATTTCTCGTTGTACGCGTCAACCCCGCCGCCCTGCTCATCGGAGGCCAGCTTGATAATCCCGGCCTTGATATCGGTCCCCGCGATGCCTTCGGTGATGTCATGCACGAAGACGCGGGTCAGTTCCTCCTGGGGGCGCCCGCGCCAATACATCGAGCGAATCCAGTAGATCCCCGTGCAGAGCACGATGTTGATGCTGGTCACCGCCGCGACCTTCTGCAGATAGCCGATGTCGCGTCCCAAATCGGCTGTAGAGAGGTCGACCACCGTCCCGACGCCGCGCTGCGCAAGCGCGGTCAGCTTCTCCTCAGCGGTCTGCACACAGGCTGCCTCGTCCCACAGTTCGGGCCAGTTCTCGGCGATCCCCGGCGAGCGGATCCCGATGTGCTCGTGAATCAGCGTGCGGCCCAGCTCGGCTGTGTCGAGCGGTCCGCGCAAGGTGTTGATCGTGGCCATCGCCAACTCCAGTCCCTCAGCCTCAGTGCGTCGCGCCGATCCTAACGTTCAGCCGCCGGCGGCGTTAGCGTCGCATAGGAGGAGGCAGGCCGATGACAGATGTGGACGAGCAGCTGATCCAACAGGTGCGCGAGCTGGCCCGCGGACCCTTCCGCGAACGCGCACCGCAGAGCGACGCAGCGGGCGAGTTCGGGCACGAAAACGCCGAAGCGCTGCGCGGGCTGGGAGTGCCCGGCCTGCTCGTCGCCGAGGCGTTCGGCGGGCGCGGACTGGGCGGCGCGACGGCCGTGCGCGTGATCGAAGAGATCGCCTGGGGCGACGCCTCGACCGCAGTGGCGGTCAACATGCATCTGCTGGTCACCGCAGTGCTGGGCATCCTGCCCCCGTTTCCGCGCCGCAACGCGGTGCTCGCTGCGGTCGCCGCCGAGGGCGCTTGGTGCTGCGCGCCGGGCTCGATTCCGCTGCGCGAGCTGGACAACCGCACTACAGGCTTCAGCGTCGCCGAGGAGGGCGCGGAGCTGGTCTGGAACGGCCGGGCCGGCTTCGCCTCCATGAGCGACGCGGCGCGCTTCGCGCTGCTGGCCGGGGTGATCGAGCGCGGCGAGGGGCGCGAACCTGATCTCGCGCTGGCGATCGCCGACCTCGACGCCGAAGGCGTGACCAATCACGGCAACTGGGACGGTATGGGTCTGCGCGCAACCGCCTCGCACGACATCTCGGCTGCAGGCCTGCAGATGCCGCGCAGCGACGCGCTGGTCGTGCCCGTGGCGCTGCTGCGCGCGGCCGAGCAGATGCAGACGCAGCAGCAATGGCAGCGCCGCGCCTACCCCGCGCTGGGCATCCTCGCCATTTGGCTCGGCAATGCGCAGGCGCTGTTTGAGGAGACGGTCGGCTACGTGCAGCGGCGCTACGGCTATCTCGCCGCCGAAGGCGCGCTCGGCGCCACAGACGGCTTGCGCTCCGAGCAGCCCTGGGCGCAGATGGCGATCGGCAATATGGAGCATTGGCTCGGCAGCGGCCGCACGCTGCTCTACGACGCGCTGCGCCAGATCGAGCAGCCCTTCCCCGACCGCCAGTCGTTCATCCGTTTCCAGGTTCGCACTACCTATCACCTGCGCCGCATGGCCGAAGAGGTCGCCCAAGGTGCGATTGCCGTCGCCGGCGCCCACGGCTACGTCCGCGGCAGCGAGATCGAGCGCCTCTACCGCGATCTCACCGGCGCCATCGTGATGGCCTGGAAGACGGATGAGCTGCGCCACTCGCTGGGCCTCTCGGCGCTGGGCCGGGAGATCAACATCGTCGGCCCAGCGGGCACGTAGCGGGCAAACAGACGCCCCTCCCCCTCCTGCGCAGCGCATTGCCAAGCCCGATCAGCTGATCGGCCGGGCCCGCTTTGCGGCCGCCCTCGATTGGCCGCGGCAAGCAGCAAGTTTCTCGATCCATATTGGCGGCAAATTAGATTTTCTAGTCCAGTAGATCTAAGGAATTGATCTCTCTCTAGATTCTGGCACTTTCCATTCAAGAACCTTCTGCAGCTGAACCTCAATGCATAAACCGCCGCACCCTCTATCCAAAGATATATTTCGGCCGAACCTCACAGCCCCTATTTATACTTTCGGCGCCGCCTGGAATTATCCTCCTACCTGGCCCGCGCGGGCTTGCCGTGCGCCGCGGGGTTCTGTTACTGTTTGGGCAAGAGGGCCGAACGAGAGGGGCGACCATGAAGGACGGAACACGGTTGGATCGCGCGGAGCTGGTCGGCAGGGCCTTGTATATCGTTCGGGATGTGCTGCGCTCGAAGATCTGGGAGGCCCGCCATCTCGACCCCCGCGCGTACGTCCGCGTACAGCGCAGAGAAAGCGGAGCGCTCCGCGCCGGCGCATTCCGCCGCGTCGACGCCCCCCGGCCCGACGCCATCCTGACCAAAGAGGATCTCAATGACCTGCAGTGCAGCCTTAACCTGCTCAGGGAATCAGATCCGATACGCCATGCGCTCCTCGGCGAGCACGAGAGCCGTCTGCGCGACCTGAAGACTCTGGTAGCTGCGCGCAACCGCTGGGCGCATATGGAGCTGATCTCGCTCGGTCTGGCCAAGCAAACGCTGAACAGCGCCCAACACCTGCTCGAAGGTCTGAGCGCTTTCAGGGCAGCCGAGGAGATCGCCGCGCTGCGCGAGCGGCCGCCGGCAGTGCAGCAGCGCCGCCTCGCGCAACGGGCGAGGGCGTTATCGGAGCGGGAGCGCCGCCTAACAGCAGACGAGGCCTCGCTCTGCAAGCGCGAACAGCGCGTCGCGCAGCGCGAGCGGCGAAACGCGGAGCGGGGGCGGCGGATGATCCCGCTTGATGCCGCAACCGCCCTCGGCTTGGCCGCGTTCCTGGCCCTGCTGTCGCGCACCCGCTAAGCCGTTGCGCTCCGGCGCCGCGCTGCCCGCTGCACGAAGACTGCGGGCGAACCGATGCTCCATCGCTGCTCTCAACGGCTGTAGCATGAGCGCACTGCCGACTGTGCGGCCGATTGCGCGGCTTGCTGATGAAGGGGTCATCCATGGCGTCTCCGCTCAAGACTGAACTCTGCGACATGCTGGGAATCGAACTGCCGATCATGCTGGCCGGGATGGGCGGCGCGGCCGGGCCGGCGCTCGCGGCGGCCGTCTCCGAGGCCGGCGGGCTGGGCGTCGTCGGCGCGACCGGCTACACACCCGACGAACTCTCCGACATGATCGCCAAAGTCCGCTCGCTGACCGACAAACCCTTCGGCGTCGACCTGCTCCTGCCCTCCTCGATCGCCGATTCGGGCAACCGCGAGGACCTCGAAGTCCAAATCACCGCCGAGCACCGCATGTATGTCGACAACCTCAAGCAGGAGTTCGACATCCCCGAACCTTCGCGGCTGCCCGATCGCCCGCCGCTCACGCAGGAGTACTTCCGCAAGCAGGTCGAAGTGATCCTCGATGAGAACGTGCCCGTGTTCGCCTCCGGGCTCGGCAACCCCGGCTGGATGGTCGGCGACGCCCACGCGCAGGGCATGAAGGTGATCGGCCTGGTCGGCAACACGCGCAACGCGCGCCGCGTCGCCGCGGCCAACGTCGACGCCGTGGTCGCCCAAGGCACCGAAGCCGGCGGCCACACCGGCCGCATCGGCACGCTCGCGCTCGTGCCCCAGGTCGTCGACGCCATCGCGCCGACGAAAACGATCGCCGCCGGCGGGATCGTCGACGGGCGCGGCCTGATGGCCGCCCTCTCGCTCGGCGCGGAAGCGATCTGGTGCGGCACCGCCTTCCTCGCCACCCCCGAGGCTTATCAGGACGCCGAGGAGCGCGGCGAAACCGACGCCTGGACGCGCAAGGTGCAGCACGACAAGCTCGTCGCCGCCGTCGATGAGGACACGCGGATCGGCCGCATGTACTCGGGCAAGACGATGCGCCACATGTACAACGCCTGGACCGAAGCCTGGGAGCGCCCCGAAGCGCCGCCCACGCTGCCGATGCCGCTGCAGGGGCTGCTCGTCGGCGAGGCGCTGCGCGGCGCGCGCGAGGCTCACATCGAAGCGCTGATCGGCGGCCCGGCCGGCAACGGCGCCGGCCTGATCAAGGCGATCCGGCCTGCCGCCGAAGTCGTCCACTCGATGGCCTCAGTCGCCGAAGAGCTGATCGAGCAGTTCAGCAGCGCCGCCGAGCGCGTCTGAGCGGCGCGTTCGAGCGGCGCAGCCGGCTGGATCGCGTCGAGCGCGGCGGATGAAGATTTGCCGCTCCTGCCACCGCGAGACCTTTGACGGCCGCGCCGCCTGCCACCACTGCGGCGCCGACGTCGCCGAAACGCTGCCGATCGCGCTGCCCAGCCGCGACGCCGCCACCTGGGTGCGGCCCGGGCCGTTCACCTCGCGCATCGGCGACCTCGCGCTGAGCATCGACGGCCTGGTCTTCTACGCCGAAGACGGACAGCCATTGCTCAATGTGCCCGCCCGCAGCATCCGCCGCGTGCGCGGCTCGCAGGGGCGCGACCTGATCACCGAATGGGAAGACGAGCGCGGCCGCCTCAAGAGCGCGCGGATGCGGGTGCGCTGGGCGCCCCAAGCCGACCGCACCCTGCACCCCGAATACGTCCTCAGCGGCGCCGGCATGCGCGCCGGCATGGCCTACGGGATGCGCACTCCGCACCGCCGCGGGCGGCGCACGCGCCGCGACTACGCTGTCGTGCGCGACCGCTGGCTCTCGGGCCTGGAAATGCTGCTCGCCGCCGACCGCTACGCGCTGGACCGCCGACCGTCCGAACAGACCCCCGATTGGCGCCGCCGCCTGCGCGCGGCCTTCTCCCGGCTGGCGGGCTAAGCCAATGCCGCGGCGCAACCGCAAAGGGCGGCGCCCCGGACAACGCCCGCGGCTGTTTCACCCGCAAAGCCGCCGCGAAGCGCGCCGCAACCAGCGCGAGCTGCAAGAGCAGTCGGCAACGCCGCCCGCGCCGCCGCCCGCTCGAGAGTGCGGCGCCTGCCTGGAGTGGATCGCGCCGCCTGAGCCGCTGCTCGCCCGCGGCCGCTGCATCCACCCCGCCTCCGGCGTCCTCGCACCGCGCGCCGATACCCCAGCCTGCCCCCACTTCAGCCCGCGACGCTGAGCGCCCAGACTGCGGCCCGGCATAAGCCGGTTGACACACCGGAAACCGGCCGGGTATCCGGTTTCCATGAAGGACGCTGACAGCGACCTGCGCGAGTTCGGGTTCGAAGGCCTCTGGGCGCTCTACCAGGAGTGGGACCCAGCCCGCGGACCGGCCGCCGACCACCTCGCCGAAATCCTCGACCTCGCCTATCGGCCGCACCACAGCGCCTGGCTGCTGCGTACCGGCGGCGACAGCGAGCACGGCCAATCCTGGCGCTCATGGAAAGGGAAGAACTACCAGCTCCTGATCGAGGAGATCGTGCGCAGCACCGCAGCCCGCCTCAACGAACAGCTCGAGCGACCGCTCGCGGTAATCGGCACCGCCGGGCTGCGCCGCACCGACGACGATGACCCGCTCGCGCTGCTGCGCGACGGGCTGCAGATCGACTACGGCCTCTACGGCCGCCAGCACCCCAACCTCGACATCCTCGTCTACCGCCCGCAGACCTTCGAGCTGGTCTGCGGTGTGTTCACCAAGACCTCGCTGCGCGAGCGGGTCGCGGCGGCGGCTTACTGGCGGATCAAGTGCGCCGCTCAGCCGATCGCCAGGCAGGCCAAGTTCGTGCTCGTGACCAACGACGAAGACGCCGTGCTGCGCACGCCTCGGGCGAAGCAGCGGATGGCCTACTCGATCGTGGGCGGCGAGTTCGACGCGACCTACATCCCCTCACAGGCGCTCGTGGAGACCCCGGCCGTCCGCCGCTTCAGCCGCTTCGAATCGGACCTCGCCGAATGGGGGGGGGGGGGGGGGGGGACGGGCGGCGCGGGGG
>CAYFZI010000045.1:0-2753 GCA_964347635.1 uncultured Dehalococcoidia bacterium | reverse complement strand
CCCCCCCCCGCCCCCCCCCCTCCCCCCCCCCCCCCGCCCCCGCCCCCCCCCCCCCCGCCCCGCCCCCCCCCGCCCCCGCCCCCCCCCCAATGCCTCCCCGGCTCAGCAGGCGGGCGGAATCGGCCGCCGAGCAGATGCAGGAAGCGATCAGCGCGTTGGCCGCGCTGCGGCGCGGGCGCTACACCGACGCCGACGACCTCGAGGCGATCTACCGCAGCACGCTCAGCACGATTCGCAAGCTCAGCGGCCGCGTCCAACGCCTCGAACGCAACCTGCAGCGCGCCCGCGCCGAAGCGCTGGGCGAGCCCGTCGACGACCGACCGACGCTCGAAAGCACCACCCTTTGGGACTACCCGGCGCAGTCCTACGGCGCGCAGCGCAAGGGCGACAGCAGTTACCAGGGCGTTACCCCCGCATTCATCATCTACAACATGATCCAGCGCTACACCGAACCCGGCGACCTCGTGCTCGATCCAATGTGCGGCAGCGGCACCACGATCGACGTCTGCAGCGAAGAGCAGCGCCGCGTGATCGGCTACGACATCAACCCGGTGCGGCCGGACATTATCCAGAACGATGCGCGCCGCATCCCGCTCGATGAGGCCTCGATCGATATGGTCTTCATCGATTCGCCCTACGGCGACAACGTCGACTACTCCGAACACCCCGAGAACATCGGCAACCTCTCCGCCGAACAGGACGATTTCTACGACGCGCTGGCCGAAGTCGCCGAGGAGCTGTACCGCGTGCTCAAGCCCGGCAAAGCGCTCGGTTGGCTGATTGGCGATCAGTGGGTGAAGCGCCGCTTCACGCCGGTCGGCTTCAATATCTATACGATGCTGACCGACGGAGTCGGCTTCATCCCAGTCGACGCGATTTGCGTCACCCGCCGCAATCAGAGCTCCAACACCGGCCTCTGGCACTACCGCGCGCTCAAACACAACTTCTATCTGCGCGGCTACAAGCATCTCTTCATTATGCGCAAGCCGGAGTGCCGCGAGACCGTCCAGGCGGAGGGCCGCGAAATTCAGGTCGGCGTCGACCAGCACACCCGCGATCCCGAATCGCGCTCCTGGCGCAAGTACAAGTAGCGGCTATCTGCTCGGCCCTGCATGCTCAGGGCGCCCCGAGCGCTGCGGGCTGCGCCAGACGATGTGGCTGTTGATTCCGTGCGCCTCATAGGTCAGCAGCACGTCGCGGATGAACGCGCACAGTTCATCGTCGCCCGAGGCCTGCGCCGCCTGATACAGACGGATGAACATCTTCTTGCCCGTCTCCGTCTGGCCCAGATTCTTCTTGCGCATGTTGTGCAGCGAGCAGAGCGTCTGCCCATTTTCGAGCGTGGACTCGCCGCCCCGATCGATCGGCTTGACGTGATCCGCATGCAGCTCGAAGCCGTTTGCAGGGCCGGCCCCGCAGATCACGCAGCGGTATCCATCCCGCGCGAAAATCTCCTGCTTCTGCCCCGCTGTAAAAGGCCGCAGCGCTCTGCCGCCGTCCAGGCCGCGTTCATATCGATACAATCCCTTGCCGTCCTTAATCAACTTCCCTTCCTGGTGCAGCTTCCGAATCGCGCGGTCGGGATCGCGGAATACGCCTCCGGTGCGTTTGCTCCACTCGCGCACCGCCCAATCCACCGCTTCGGCGTGGGGGACGGCCTCGCCCGCCCGTTCCCGATAGTACGAGTAGATCAGCTCCGTCTGCGTCGGCCGCCCCGCGCTCACAGCATCGGCACTTCGGTGGAGATTCTGCGCTGGGCGAGGTCGATATAATCCGGATCCAGCTCCAGCCCCCACGCATCGCGCCCATCGCGCAGCGCCGCGATCAGCGTCGTGCCGCTGCCCGCGAAGGGATCGAACACGCGATCGCCGCGGTATGAAAACAGCCGAATGCAGCGGCGCGGCAGCTCAATCGGAAACGGCGCCGGATGCCCCACCCGCTTCGCGCTCTCGCCGTTGAACTCCCAGAACTGCGAGAGCCACTCGGCTGCGGCGGCGGCCGATAGATCCTCGAAGCCGCGCATATACGGCGGGATCGGCTCCATACTGCGCAAATCGGCCAAGACTTCCTGCGGGGTCATTGGCCGGCCGCGGCGGCGCTCGTCTAGGCTGTGCGCCCAAGCGACCAGCGCAGCCGGCGAGATCGTGGGCTCGGCGCCGCTCGGCGCGGGCGCCGGGTCGTGCTCAACGCGCTCCTCGAAGCGCCACACGCCCGACGTCCAGGCCATGAACTCGCCGCGCTCAATCGTGACCCGCTCGTCGCCGAGGTGCCCGCGCTTCCAATCGCCCTTATGCAGCACCACGATCGTCTCAACCGGCGCGATCACATGCGGTGCGCTCGGCCGCATCCACGAGCCCCAGGCGGTGCGCCGCGAGATATTTCCCTCGTTCCAGATGATCGTCGCGTGGTACCGCCAGCCTTCGCCGCGCGCGATGTTCGTCAGATCCGCCGTTACCGCCTGCTTCCCGCCGCTGTTTTTGTCCAGCGGAATGTTCATACAGAGGCGGCCGTGCTCAGCCGTCCACGCGTAACAGTTGGCCAGCCACTGCCTGCTGAATTCGAGATAATCCGCGTATGACCCAGCATCGTCCACGCCGCTTCCGTACTGCAGGCCCACGTTGTAGGGCGGCGAGGTCACGGTGAGGTTGAAGAGCTCGGGCCCGAACTGCGATGCATCGGGCGCGTCGCCGCAGACCAGCTGCTCAGGCTTGAAGGCGGAGGCCATCAGGCCGCCGCCAGAGCATTGACGCTGC
>CAYFZI010000044.1:0-19988 GCA_964347635.1 uncultured Dehalococcoidia bacterium | reverse complement strand
CGGCGAGCACGCCGCCGATCGGCCCGCCGATCAGCATCGAGCAGCCCGTGCCCCTGCCGACGAACCCGACCCCCGAGGTGCTGCCTCCGAGGGCGAAGGCGACCACCGACATCGCCACAAACATCATCATGTAGGCGGTCGTGGCGAACAGCGTGCCGAGAAAGAGAATGCGGAAGTGCCGGTGCGAGAGCGCCGCGAAGGTGCGGTCGGACCAGGCTGAGAAGATTCGCCTCACGCGAACATTCTAGGGCGGCGCCCTCTAGAGTCTGGCCGCACTCAGCCAAGCAGCAAGCGGATCACAGCGGAAGCCAGCGTTGCGGGAAGCTGTGCGAATACTTCGCTCCACCCGCTTGCGGGCGATGTGTAACGAGGCGTCTCCGCCGGCACGGCAACAAGCACTGCTCGGCATTGTCTCGCACCGAGCCCGCCTGAAGTGATCGGGCCCGAGGTGCGCGATGGCAGACGGGCGAGCGCAGGTCGGCGGTACGCTGTGGGCATGCCTGCTCTGTGCATGCCCGTTCTGTAAGGGAGAGAGCCGTGCCCGAGCGCGATCTGCGCCTCACGGACTTGGCGCGCTGCGGCGGTTGAGGCTCCAAGTACGGGCCGGAAGGCCTCGCGCAGGTGCTGCGCGGCTTGGGCAGCCAGTTTCCGCCGGAGCAGTTTCCGCAGCTGCTCGTCGGCCTCGATGCGCCGGACGATGCGGCCGTCTACGCGCTGGATGATGAGCGCGCGTTGGTGCAGACGCTCGATTTCTTCGCGCCGGTCGTCGACGATCCCTACGAATACGGCGCGATCGCGGCGGCCAACGCAATGTCCGACGTCTACGCGATGGGCGGCAGGGTGCTCTTCGCGCTGAACATCGCGGCCTTCCCGGAGGATCTGCCCGCGGACGTGGCCGCGGAGATCTTGCGCGGCGGCGCAGCGAAGGTGCGCGAAGCCGGCGCTGCGGTGGCCGGCGGGCACACGATCATCGATGAGGAACCGAAGTACGGGCTGGCTGTGACTGGGCTCGTGCACCCGCAGCGCGTGCTGCGCAACTCGGGCGCGCAGCCGGGCGACATCATCCTGCTGACCAAGCGGATCGGCAGCGGCGTGCTGATCGGCGCGCACAGCGCCGGCGCCGTCGCCGAGACAGCGATGCAGGGTGCGATCGCACAGATGATGGCGCTGAACAAGCCGGCAGCCGAGGCCGCGGCCGATTTTTCCGTCCACGCGATGGCCGATGTGACGGGCTTCGGGCTGGCCGGCCACCTTTGGGAGCTGGCCGAGCAGAGCGGCGCCGCCGTCGAGCTGCAGCTGGATCGGGTTGAAGCGCTCGACGGCCTCGAGGCGGCCGTGGCGGCCGGCTTCGGCAGCGGCGGCCAGGGGCGCAACCGCGACTTCTTCGGCGCGCGCCTGGAGCTGGATCGCAGCCTGAGCCCGCTGGAGGACGCGCTGCTCTACGACCCGCAGACGTCGGGCGGTCTGCTGATCGCCGCCGGGCCGATCGAGGCGCCCCATCTCGAGCGCGAGCTGCGCGGGCGCGGCGTCGCGGTGTCGCCGATCGCGCGGGTCACGGGGCCCGCCGCGGGCGGCGCGCTGCGCGTCGCGGGGTAGCCGCGGATGGCGCGCACGGCCGGCGCGGCCTACGACGCCGATGTGGCCGTGATCGGGGCGGGCATCCTGGGGCTCTCGACGGCGATGGCGCTGAGCGCCGCGCACTCGGGGCTGCGGGTGCTGGCGCTCGAACAGGAGGACGGGATTGGGCGGCACCAGAGCGGCAACAACAGCGGCGTGATCCACTCCGGGCTGTATTACAGGCCCGGCTCGGCCAAGGCGCGGATGGCGGTCGAGGGCGCGGAGCGGCTCTACGCCTTCTGCGCCGAACACGGGATCGGTGCGGAACGCTGCGGCAAAGTCGTGGTGGCGGCCGATGAGCTCGAACTCGAACGGCTGGCCGAGCTGCAGCGCCGCGGCGAGGCCAACGGCGTGCCGGAGCTGCGGCTGCTCGGCCCCGATGAGCTGCGCGCGCTGGAGCCGCACGCGGCCGGGATCCGTGCGCTGCACGTGCCCAGCACCGGGATCGCCGACTACCCGGCAGTCTGCCGCGCCTACCGCGCGCTGCTCGAAGGGTCGGGCGGCAGGGTGCGCCTGCGCTCGCGCGTCGGCCCGATCCGCGTTGACGCCGACGGCGTGCAGCTCAAGACCGCAACGGGCCTGGTGCGGGCCCGCTACGCGGTCAACTGCGCCGGCTTGCAGGCCGACCGCGTCGCTCAGCGCGCAGGCGCGCGGCGCGATGTGCGGATCGTGCCGTTCCGCGGCGAGTACTACGACCTGACGGAGAGCGCGCGCGGACTGGTGCGCAACCTGATCTACCCCGTGCCCGACCCGGCCTTTCCCTTTCTCGGCGTGCACTTCACGCGCCGCCTCGACGGGTCGGTCGAAGCGGGGCCGAACGCGGTGCCGGCGCTGCGCCGCGAGGGCTACCGCTGGCGCGACATCGCGCCGCTGGACGCTTGGGACGCGCTCACTTACATCGGCTTCTTGCGCCTCACGCGGCGCCACTGGCGGACCGGCCTGGGCGAGGTTTGGCGCTCAGTCAGCAAGCGCGCCTTCGTCCAGGCGCTGCAGCGCCTGCTGCCGGCGCTGCACAGCTCCAATCTGGTGCGGGGCGGCGCCGGCGTCCGCGCCCAGGCGCTGCAGCGCGACGGAGCGTTGGTCGACGATTTCCAGATCGTGGAGACGGAGCGCATGATCCACGTGCTCAACGCACCCTCGCCCGGCGCCACCGCTTCACTGCCAATCGGCGAACGGATCGCCGCCATGGCCGGCGATTCATGGCTGGCGGGGCGCTGATCCGCATCAGTCGTCCACGCGCCCGCTCGTTTCGCTCCCCCTGCAGCGGGGGAAGGGAGGCGGCAGGGCTTGGGCGGGCGGGCGCTTACTCGTCGAGCACCAGCGTGACCGGCGCGTGGTCGCTGGGTTTGCCGCCTTTGCGCTCGTCTGTATCGATCTCGACGGCCGCCGCGCGGCCAAGCAGCGGCTGCGAGATCAGGTGGTGGTCGATCCGCAGGCCGAGATTGCGCTGCAGCGCGCCGCGGCGGTAGTCCCACCAGGTGAAGACGCCGGGGGAGTCGTCAAAGAGGCGGTAGGCGTCGCTCAGGCCCCAATCGAGCAGGGCGGCGAAGCGCTCGCGCTCGGGCGTTGAGCAGAGCACCTGTTCGCGCCAGGCTTCGGGATCGTGCACGTCGCGGTCGTCGGGTGCGATGTTGAAGTCGCCGCAGAGCACCAGCGGCTCGGCGGGGCCGGCCTGCCGATCGAGCCAACCGCGCAGGCGATCGAGCCATTCGAGTTTGTACTGGTAGGCGGGGTTGTCGACTGAGCGCCCGTTGGGCACGTAGAGGCTGACAACCCGAACGCCGTTGATCGTGGCGGCGATGCCGCGCGCTTGGTCGTCCTCCGCCCAGGGAATCGCCGCTTCGACCGCCTCGGGATAATCGAGCGCGGCGATCGCGACGCCGTTGTAGGTCTTCTGGCCGTGGATGCTGAGCTGGTAGCCGAGCGCGTCGAAGCCGTCGAAGGGGAACTGCTCCTCGGTGCACTTGAGCTCCTGCAGGCAGAGCGCGTCGGGGCGGTGCTGGTCGAGCCAGTTCAGGACGCGGTTTTCGCGCGCGCGGATCGAGTTCACGTTCCAGGTCACGATCCGCATTGGGCGGCCTCCACTTGCTGCGCCTGCGTGTGGGAGAGAATCACGCCGGCGGCGACGGCGACATTGAGCGAATCGACGCTCGGGCTGATCGGGATGCGGACCCGCTCGTCGACCAGCGCGGCGAGGTCCTCAGAGACGCCGGCGCCTTCGTTGCCGAACAGCCAGACGGCGGCGGCGGGCGGCGGGCCGCAGAGCGGGCGGCCGTCGGTGCTGGCGGCGATCACGCGGGCGCCGGCGGCGCGCAGCTGCGCGAGGTCGGCGGCGAGGTTCGGCGAGCGGGCGAGCGGGACGTGAAACCAGGCAGCGGTCGCGGCGCGGGTCACGCGCGGATGCGTTGCATCGGCGCAGCCCGGACCGAGCAGCACGAGAGCGCAGCCAAACGCCGCCGCGCTGCGGATGATCGCGCCCACGTTGCCCGGGTCCTGGACGGCGTCCAGGGCGACGACGGCCGTGCGCGCCTCAGGGGCGCGGGGCAAGGCGGCGATCGCCGCGCCGCTTTCGGGCAGCTGGTCCGCAATCACGGCGAAGACGCCCTGCGGCGTGCGCGTATCGGAGAGCCGCTCGGCGTCGGCGCGGCTGATCGCGGTGATCGCCGCGGATGCGCCGGCCCAAGGCCGCGGATCCAGCGTCAGCACTTCTAGGCAGGGCGCGCCGGCGGCCAGCGCGCCGCGTACGAGCTTCCCGCCGTCGATCAGAAAGCGGCGCTGGGCGCGGCGCCCGCGCGCGGTCTGCAGCGCGCGCAGAGCGCTCAGACGCGCGCGCGACAGCGGCACACCTAGTTGAACTCCGCCTTGATCTCGGCGTAGCGGTCCAACAGCGGGAGGACCGTCTCGGCCGGCGCCGGCGGCAGGCCGAAGATAATTCGCTGGAAGCCGACGTCGATCAGGTCGGTGACCTGCTCGGGGTTGGGGCCGACGCCGAAGACGCTGCACTGGATCGACTCCATCGGCCGCTCGGCGCGGTCTGCAGCGGCTTTGAGCTGCTCCATATCGGCGCGCATGTCGCCGCGCAGCGCGATCGGCAGCCAGCCGTCGCAGTAGTCGACGACGCGGTCGAAGGCCCACTTGGACTGCGCGCCGAGCAGCACATCGGGTCCGTTTTCCTGGACCGGCTTGGGGTAGGACCAGACGGGGTCGAAATCGATGAATTCGCCGTGAAACTCGGGCTCTTCTTTGGTCCACAGCTCGCGCCAGGCGAGCACCGACTCGCGGGTGACCTTCCAGCGATCCTTGAAGTCCCAGCCGTGGTTTTCGAGCTCTTCAGCGTTCCAGCCGGCGCCGATGCCGAGGATCAGGCGGCCGTTGGAGATCATGTCCAGCGAGGCGGCCGATTTGGCGGCCACGATCACGTCGTGCTCGGGCACGAGCAGGATCCCGGTGCCGAGCATGATCCGCTCGGTCGTGCCGGCCGCGGCGGCCAGCGCCACGAACGGGTCGTGCGTGTGCCAGTACTCCTGGGGCAGGTCTCCGCCGCCCGGCCAAGGCGACTTGCGGCTGGTCGGGATGTGCGTGTGCTCAGGGAACCAGAGCGATTCGAAGCCGCGGTCTTCCGCTTCTTTGGCCAGCTCGCCGGGCTGAATCGCGTAGTCGGTAGGGAACATTGAGACGCCGAAATCGGTCATCGCATCGCCTTTCGCTGCTGCTGCCGCGAGCATAGTGCCCGCTAGCTAGCCTGTGCCCGCAGCGATGGAGGAGAGCGATGCGGAGCTACGAACCGCCCAGCCGCAGCGAGATTATGCGCAACTACAAGGAGCGCCGCAACTGGGGCCGCTGGGGCGAGGACGATGCGGTCGGGGCGGTCAACCTGATCACGGTCGAGAAGCGGCTGGCGGCGCTCGCTTCGGTGCGGAGCGGCCGCACCGTCTCGCTCAGCCGCCTCTACCCCAAGGAGCCCAGCGCCGTCAATCCATCGCCGGCCCAGCACTTCATCCGCACCGCGCCGCGCGGCGACGGCAACTCCGGGGCGGTGGTCGACTACTACGGCTTCATCTACCACGGTCACACGTTTACCCATATCGACGCGCTCTGCCACATCTGGGACGAGGACGGGATCTGGCAGGGGCGGCGGCCGGAGCAGGCGATCGACTCCGTCAGCGGGGCGCTCTTCGGAGACGTGACGGCCTGGAATCAGGGCATCTTCACCCGCGCCGTGCTGCTCGATGTGCCCAAGTTCCGCGGCGAGCCCTATGTGACGCTGGAGCGGCCGGTGATGGGCGAGGAGCTGGCCGACATCGCCGCGGCTCAGGGCGTCAGCGTCGAAGCGGGCGATGCGCTGCTGGTCTACAGCGGGCGCGAGGCCTACCAAGCGGCGCATCCGGACGACTTCTTCGGCGCGCCGCCCAGCCCCGGCCTGCACGCCTCGACGAGCATCTACATCCGCGATACAGACGCCGCGCTGCTCGGCTGGGACATGATGGACGCACGGCCCAATGAGTACGGCCTGGCTTGGGCGGTGCACGGCGTGATCTACAGCTTCGGCGTCGCGCTGCTCGACAACGCGCTGCTCGAGCCGCTGGCCACGGCCTGTGCGGAAGAGGGCCGCTACGACATGCTGCTCTGTGTGCTGCCGCTCAACGTGCAGGGCGGCACCGGCTCGCCGGTCAACCCGATCGCGGTGTTCTGAGCGCTCCCTCGAATGGGATGCCGGGCGCGGCGGCAGGCCCCGCTCCTCACTGCGCGACGGCCGAGCCGGCGGGCTTAGATCGTGAGGCCGGGCAGGCCGACCAGGCCGCGCGCGTGCTCAATCTCGCCCACGTGGCGGTAGCCGTGGTAGAGCAGCATCCCGGTCAGGGCTTCCCAGGTGGTCATCGGTGGCGCCGGCTTGATCAGGATCGGGTCTTCGAGATTGCCGAGCGTCAGCGCGTCGAGCCATGCATCGGTCGCCGCCCAGACGCCTTGCTGATAGGTCAGCCAGGCGGCGGGATCGGAGATGGTGACGGCGTTGGCTTCGTCGGCCGTCATGCCGGTGCCCTGGCTGGTGCGGTGCAGGCCGAAGCGCTCGTTCCAGCCGCCCTCGAGCCAGACCGTGCTGCGCCGCTGTGCGCAGTAGTTGACGATGTTGTCCTCCGAGCGCACGTAGTGCCAGAGGCTGAAAAAGGCGCTGACACCGCCGTCGGCGCTGCGGTGGTTCCACTGCTCGGCTGTCATCTGCGCAACGGCGCGGTCGAGCAGGCCGTGCATCGAGTGCAGGCCGCTGCGCACCACTTCGATCTGATTCTGGTTCATGTTTCACCGTCTGCCCGCTCGTAGATTCGTGCGGGCGAGCATAGCCTCGAGCAGCCTGCGGAGACCGCTGTTTCCCGCTCCGTTTGCAGAGGAGGGCTAGAGAGGCGGCGGCGCCCGCAGCCGCGCGGGCGGAGCTGACACAGATTTGTTGTACACGCAACTCGGGATGATCCTGCGGGTATGACATCACCGTATGACGAGCGTTACGACGTGCTGCGGCGTCGTTTGCGCGAGGCGCGGCTGCGGGCGGGGTTGACGCAGGACAAGGCTGGGCGGGAACTTGGCCGCAATCAGCAGTTTGTACAGCGCTGCGAGGCGGGCGACCGGCGGATCGATGTGCTGGAGCTGATCGACTTCGCACGCATCTACGACGCCTCGGCCGAGGCGTTGATCGAGCAACTCGAGGTTAGGCATAAAGCGGCCGGCTAAGGCGCCGCCGGCTCTCATATGCAACAGGCTCAGAGGGGCGGCGCTGGCAGGCTGGGCATCGACGCTTCATAGGCGGCCGCGCAGCGCAGCAGCGCCGCTTCGCTGCTCGGCCTGGTGATGATCTGTACCGATGTCGGCAGGCCGTCCTCGTCCGCCGCGCCCGGCAGCGCGATCGCCGGCGCGCCGATCAGGTTCGCCAGCGGCGTGTAGCGGATCGAAATCGTCCAGGGGTTGATCGGATGCCCGGCGATCGCGTCGATCCGCGCGCCGTGCGGGTGCGCGGTGATCGCGCTGGTCGGCGTGAGCAGCGCATCGCAGCGGCGGAAGAAGCGCTCCATCTCCGCGCGCAGCTGGTCGCGCATGGCCTCGGCCCGCGCGACCTCGACACCGCTCAGGCGGGCGCCGCGGCGCAGACTGCCGCGCGTGTAATCGGCCAGTTCGTCTTCGCGCCCGGCGCACAGCGCGCCGTAGTTGGCGGCCGCCCCCACAGCCGAGAGCGTCGGGAAGATCGCCAACGGGTCGAGAATCTGCGGCGGTTCATCGGTTACGCGGGCGCCCGCGCCGCGCAATGCATCGGCGGCCGCAGCGAGCGCCCGCGCAACGGCGGGCTCGCACTGCGCCGACTCGCCGAGCCGCGCCGTGCAGGCAATCCGCAGCCCGGCCAGCGAGCCGGCCGCGGCCGCGGCGGTGAAGTCGGGCGGGGCGCCGGGCAGGGAGGCGGGCTCGTCGGCGTGCGGGCCGGCCCGCACCGGCAGCAGCAGCGCGGCGTCGGCGCCGCAGCGCGCAATCGCGCCGTCGGAGGCGATCTGCGCCATGCCCGCGCCGCGGCGGCGGCGCGGGATGCGCCGCGTGGTCGGCTTGAGGCCAATCACTCCGCAGTAGGCGGCCGGCAGCCGCACCGAACCGCCGCCGTCGGTGCCGTGGTGCAGCGGTCCGAGCCGCGCCGCGCAGGCGGCCGCCGCGCCGCCGCTCGAGCCGCCCGCCGTGCGGGCCGGATCGTGCGGATTCGCCGTCGGCGGGCCGAGGCGGTTGGCCGTCTGCGCGGCCAAGCCGAACTCTGAGGTGTTTGTTTTGCCGAGCAGCACCGCACCGGCCGCACGCAGCCGCGCGACGGGGATTTCGTCGCGCGCGGCCGGCGCGCGATCGGTCGCCAGCGAGCCCATCGTGGTCGCCAGGCCGCGCACGTCGATCAGGTCCTTGATCGTGACGGGGACGCCCAGCAGGGGCGGCGCGGCGGCGGCGCCGCCGCGGGCGCGCAGCTGCACCCAGCGCGCCGTTGCAGCGCGCGCCTGCGCGAGCACCAGATCGGCGCTGACGCTGATCAGAGCGTGCAGCTGCGGCTGCAGCCGCTCGATCCGTTCGAGCAGATGCTCGGTCGCCTCAAGCGGGCTCAGCTCGCCCCGCGCGTAGCAGCTGCGCAGCTGCGCGGCGCTGAGATCGTGGATCTGCATCGTGCATCTACTCGGCGCTGAAGGGAGATCTAGAGCTACAGATTGTCGATCGCAACCGGCTCAATTCCGCCGGCTGGCGTGAAGCCGAAGATGCGGCCGTAGAAGTCGAGCTCGGCCTCTGTGGCGCGCTGGATGTTGGCCGCGATGCGGAAGCCGTGCTGCTCGCCCTCGAAGGCCAGGTAGGCGACCGGCACGCCCTTCGCGCGCAGCGCCTCGACCATCCGCTCGGCCTGATCGGGCGGGACGATCTTGTCTTCCAGGCCCTGCAGGAAGATCACCGGGCAGTTGAGCCGATCGGCGGAGAAGATCGGCGAGCGCTGCTGATACAGCTCCTCGCGCTCCGGGTAGGGGCCGATCAGTGAGTCCAGATAGCGCGATTCGAACTTGTGCGTGTCGCGCGCCAGCGCCGCCGCATCGCTGACGCCGAAGTGCGATGCGCCGGCGTTGAAGACGTCGCGGTAGGTCAGGGCGCAGAGCGTGGTGTAGCCGCCCGCGCTGCCGCCGCGAATCGCGAGCCGCCCGCCGTCGACGTCGCCGCGTTCGACCAGATACTGCGCGCCGGCGCAGCAGTCCTCCACATCCACGATGCCCCAGTTCCCGTGCAGCAGCCGTCGATAGGCAGTGCCGTAGCCCGTCGAGCCGCCGTAGTTGACGTCGATCACCGCAAACCCGCGCGTGGTCCAGTACTGGATTGCGAGCGAGAAGACGGCGGGGGCGGCGCCCGTCGGACCGCCGTGGGTGAATGTGAGCAGCGGCGGCCGCTCGCCCGCGGGCGCGGCGAAATCGGGGTTGCGCGGGGCGTAGTAGAAAGCGTGCGCGGTGCGCCCGCCGGCGGAGGGGTAGGCGATTGGCTCCGGGATCGAAACGGCGGCCGGATCGAGTGCCGCCGCCGCGCTGCTGCGCAGCGTTTCGATCGCGCCCGTCGCGGCGTCGATCGCAACGATCGCGCTGCCGTGCTCCGCCCCGCCCGCATTGGCGACGATCCGGCGGTTGGCGGCGGCGACCATGAAGAAGCTGTTGTAGGGCGTCTCGAGCTCGGTCAGGCTGCCGCTCGAGGGATCGAGCAGGCCGATCTTCCAGAGCCCGGCGCTGCCCCAGGCGGCGCCCAGCCGTCCATCGCCCAGCACGCCGTAGCTGGATTCGCTGAAGCTCCACATCGGCTGGCCGAACTCGGCCTCGGCCGTGTACAGCGGCGTCAGCGCGCCGCCCTCCAGCTCCAGGCGCTGGAGATTCCACCAGCCGGACTCGTCGGAAACGCAGTAGAGCGCGCCGTCGGGGCCCCAGCTCGGCTCGATCATCGAAACCTCGCCGCCGCTGCCGGCGGCGCGGCGCGGGCGCAGCAGCGCCCCGCCGGCGGCGATGTCGGCGAGCCAGAGCTCGGTCGCGTCCCACGGCATCTGCGGGTGGTTCCAGCAAATCCAGGCGAGGCGGCCGCCGTCGGGGCTGAGCCGCGGCGCGGCGTAGAAGTCATAGCCGCGCTGCAGCGGCTCCGGTTCGCCCTGTTCGGCGATGCTGCCGTCGAGCGGCACCGAGACGAGCAGGTTCTCCGCCTCCACCCCCTCCTCCTGGCGGTGATCCTCGGCGACGCAGATCAGCCGTCCGCGCGCTGCGTCGATCACCGCGTCGGCGTAGCGCATATCGATCGGCGGCGTAATCGGCGCGGCCGTGCCGGGCGCGTCGGCCGCCTGCCGGTAGATGCGCTGATCGCTGAAGTTGGAGAAGTAGATCACGCCTTCGTGGACCGCCAGCGCGCCGCCGCCGTATTCGTGCACCAGCGTTCGTGCGCTGTGCTCGGGGCCTGTGGCCTCCGTCGTTTCGCCGTCCGCCGAGCGCCGCATCACGGCGTAGCGGCCGCCTTCATCGGGCCGCGATTCGACCCAGTAGATATCGTCGCCGTCGACATCGATTTCGACAAAGCGGAGCGCGCCTGCGGTGAGCAGCTCCGCGCTGACGGGTGATTTCCAGGCGCCGTAGGGAGCGATCGCAGGGTCGGCCATGAGGTCTCCTTCGGCCGAATCGTAGGGGACGGCGCAAGGCATACACTGCCAACAGGAGCGCAATGGCCGAAGGAACGCTTGTCGATCGGCGCGAAGTCGATGCCCCGCTCGCGGCCGATGTGCGGCTGCTCGGCGATCTGCTCGGGCGCACAATCGCCGCTGTCGAGGGCGAGCGCGTCTACGAGGCGGTCGAAGCGCTGCGCGGGCTGGCGCGGCGGCGGCGCGGCGTCGCCGGCGAGGCGGAGCCGCAGCTCGATGAGGAGATGGCGGCGCTGGTCGGCGGCTGGCCGCTCGAGCTCGCGGCGAACGTGGGCCGCGCCTTCCTCGCCTATTTCCTGCTTGTCAACATGGCCGAGGAAACCCACCGCGTGCGCCGCCGCCGCACCCGCGCGGCCGAGAGCGATGCGCCCGCGCCGCGCTCGCTGGCGGCGATCGCCGAGCGGCTGCGCGCGGCCGGCGCCGCTGAGGGCGAACTGCGCGGCGCCGCGGCCGCGCTCTGCCTGCAGCCGGTCTTCACCGCCCACCCGACCGAGTCGCAGCGGCTGACGCTGATGCAGAAGCTGCAGGCGGTGCACCGCGAGCTGCTCGCGCGCGAGTTCGCCGCGCCCGCCCAGCGGCGCGCCGTCGACGCCCGCATCGCGATGCAAATCGAAGGCATCTGGCAGGCCGATCACCTGCGCCACCGCCGCCCGCCGGTGCTCGAAGAGTCGCGGCTGCTGCTGCGCACCTTTCGCTCCACGCTCTGGGATGCGGTGCCGGCGGTCGCCGCCGCGCTGCGCGAGGCCAGCGGCGGATCGGCCGACGACGTGCGCGCGCCGATTCGGCTCGGCTCCTGGATGGGCGGCGACGCCGACGGCAACCCCAGCGTGACCCCCGAGCTGACCTGGCAGACGGCGCTGATGATGCGCGAAACCGCGCTGCGGGCGCATCTCGGCGCGGTGCGCGAGCTGGACACGCTGCTGCCGCACTCGCGCCGCCGCGTGCGCGGCGCGCCCGCCTTCGAGGCCGGGCTGGAGCGCGACGCGCAGCAGATGCCCGATGTCCGCGAGGCGCTCGCGGACCGCTCGGCGAACGAGCTCTACCGCCAGAAGCTGCGCTACATGGCCGCGCGCCTGCGCGCCGCGCTGGCCCAAAACCAGGCCCTGCTCGACGCCCGCGCGCTGCCGCTGCTAGACGCTGAGCCGGCCGCGGCCGGCGGCGGTCTAGAGGCGCTCGCCGCGCCCTACCGCCGCGCCGATGAATACATCGCGGACCTCGAGGCGATCAGCGAAAGCCTGCACGGCCACGCCGCCGTGGCCAGCACCGCGGTCGCCGTGCAGCCGCTGCTGGACCGCGCCCGCGCCTTCGGCTTCCACCTCGCCGCGCTCGATCTGCGCGACCACGCCGGGCGTTTCCACGAAGCGGCGGCCGCCGTCGTCGAAGAGCTAGACATCGCACCGGCGGGCCGCGGCTACCTCGAGCTCTCGCCGGCGGAGCGGGAGACGCTGCTCGCACGCGAGCTGGCGCGCGACTGGTTCCCGGCCGGCGCGCGGCTGGCGTCGGACGAGACGCTGCGCCGCTTCGAGACGGCGCGGCGGATCATCGACCTGCTTGGCCCGGAAGCGATGCAGACGTGCGTCGTCTCGATGGCCTCAACTCCTGCCGACGTGCTCGCCCCGCTGCTGCTCGCGCGGCAGGCCGGGCTCAACGATCCGGCCGCGCGCGCGCCGGGCGGGCGGCTGCGGATCGCTCCGCTGTTCGAGCGCGTCGAGGACCTCGCCGGCGCGCCCGGGACGCTGCGCGCGCTCTTCACGCACGACGCCTACCGCCGCCACCTGCGCGCGCACGGCAACGTGCAGGAGGTCATGATCGGCTACTCCGACTCGGCCAAAGGGGCCGGCATGCTGCCCTCGCTCTGGAGCCTCTACCGCGCCCAGGAGCAGATGCAGCGCGAGGCCGAGGCGGCGGGCCTGCGGCTGCTCTTCTTCCACGGCCGCGGCGGCACCGTCAGCCGCGGCGGCGGACCCTCGCACGACGCGATCCTTGCCCTCCCGCCGGGCACGATGCACGGCGCGATCAAGCTCACCGAACAGGGCGAGATGATCCAGTTCACCTACGGTCTGCCGGCGATCGCCGAGTGGAACCTCGAGCAGTCGGCCGCCGCGGCGCTGGCCAAGAGCGTCGAACGCCCCAACACCGCCGCCGACGAGGCCGCACAGCGGCGCTACAGCGAGGCGCTGGACGAGCTCGCCGCCGCCGCTGAGGAGACCTACCACGAGCTGGTCAGCCGCAACCCGGCGCTGCCCGGCTACTTCCAGCGCGTCACCCCGATCGCGGTGCTCTCCGACCTCGCGATCGGTTCGCGCCCCACGTTCCGCCCAGGCGGCGCCGCCACGCTCGATGCGCTGCGCGCCATTCCCTGGGTCTTCGCCTGGATGCAGTCGCGGCACGTGATCACCGGCTGGCTCGGCGTCGGCTCGGCGCTCGAGCAGTACCGCCGCAAACACGGCGAGGCCGGCGAACGCCTGTTGGCCGAAATGCGCGGCGCCTGGCCCTTCTTCGCCGCACTGCTCTCGAACGTCGAGATGGTCTGCGCCAAGGCCGATTTCGGGATCGCCGAGCACTACGTGCGGCGGCTCGGCGACGACGACCTGGCGACCTTCGCCGCCCTGCGCGCGGAATATGAGCGCACGGTCAACGAGTTGCAGCGGCTCAGCGGCCAGCAGCGGCTGCTCGAATCGTCGCCCGTGCTGCGCCGCTCGATCGACCTGCGCAATCCCTACGTCGACGCGCTCTCATTCCTGCAGGTCGAGCTGCTCGGGCGGCTGCGCCGCATGGAGGCCGATGATCCGGCCCGCCAGGAAACGCTCGAAGCGATCCTCCGCAGCGTCAACGGCATCGCTGCCGGCCTGCGCAACACCGGCTAAGCCGCCGCACGCCCGCCCTCCGCGAGCAGCGCGCGGCGGCGTTCTGCTAGGTGCGCTGCCAGTGCACCAGCGTGTAGGGATTCTCGCCCTCGTGGTCCTCAAAGAAGACCTTCACCGGCGCGCCGATCTGGACCGGCTGCAGCGGATCGCCGGCCAGATTGCCGACCATCCGCACATTCTCCGCCTCCGGTATCTCGACCAGCACGACCACGTAGGGGCAGGAGTCGGTCAGCGCTGGGTGCACGGGGTGCCAGACGCGCTCCCAGGAGTAGATGCGGCCATTGCCGGAGAGCTCGCGCCAGCCGAGGTCAAACGAGTGGCAGCGGTGGCAGACCCATTCGGGGCCCCACTGCGGGCGGTCGCAGGAGTCGCACTGCTGGACGAGCAGTACGTGCCGCTTGGCGGCCTCCCAATATTCGCTGTCGAGCCCGTCGAGCGCTGCAGCCGGGCCGGGCATGCCTTCGCCGAGAATGTAGGGGCCGGCCATTAGAGCACCGCCTCGGAACCGATGATCATGTCCGAAACTGGCGTCACCATCGGCCCGGAGGCGACCAACGCGACATTGGCATCATCGACCTGGTTGCAGGACTGTCCGCGCACCTGGCGAATCGCTTCGATCTGCAGCTCCAGCCCGTGCATGTAGCACTCGGCGAGGTTTCCGCCGCTGGTGTTGATCGGGATCTTGCCGGAGGGCGCGATCAGGTTCTCGAAGGTGATGTCCTCGTTGGCCTCCTCGTAGGTCGTCAGGCCGTGCTCGATGATGCTCATCACGACGCCGCCGGTGAAGTTCTCGTAGACCTGCGAGACATCTACCTCTTCGGGCTTCACTTCGGCCATCTCGTACATCCGCGGCGCGACCGTCTTGAAGTTCGAGGTCGCGTAGTCGGTCGCGTTGTGCGAGCCGGATCCGGCGCGGTTCGGCGAGCCGACCGCGGCGCCCAGCAAGTAGACAGGCGGCTGCTGATAGTCCTTGGCGCGATCCGCGGAGACGAAGATCAGCGCGGCCGCGCCGTCGTTCTCCTGGCAGCAATCGAAGAGGTGGAACGGCTCCACAATCCAGCGCGACTGGTCGTAGTCCTCCGGCGTCAGCGGGCGCCCGTACATGACCGCGCGCGGGTTGTTCTGCGCGTGGTGGTAGGAGGCCAGCGAGCAAGCCTTGAGCGTGTCCTGGCGGATCCCGTAATCGTGGTAGAGGCGGTGGATGCGCATCGCAAACGACTGCGCCGGCGACATCAGCCCGTAGGGCGCGGTGTAGGCCTGGTCGCCGCGCACCTGCGGCACCCGCGCGCCCTGGCCGAAGCGTCCGAACTGGCCCTGCGCGAGCCCGCGGAAGACCACCACCACATCGGCGAGGCCGGTCGCGACCGCCGAGGCGGCATGCGCGCAGGCCGCCGAACCGCCGCCCCCGCCGCCGCCCCACTCCATATTCGAGAAGCGCAGATCGGGGATGTTCAGCGCCGCCGCAATCCGCGATGGATCGTTGCGGTCGTTCGAGTAGGACGCGAAGCCGTCGATCTCCTCCGGCTGAATCCCGGCATCGCGGCAGGCCCTCAGGATCGCCTCAATGACGAGCTTGAATTCGGGGTCCGGCGACCGCCCGCGCTTGTAGTAGGTGGTCTCGCCGATGCCGATCACCGCCGTCTGTCCGCGCATCGTGCGCTTACCCATCAGCCTGCTCCTTCCCGCCGGCGTGCGCAGACGCGGCGCGCCCGGCAGCGCCGCGATTCTACCGCATGGCTCTACCGCATGGCCGCCCGCGGCAGCGGCAGCGGCAGCGGCTCCATACGCTCATACAATGGCGGCGCAGCCGCTGAGAGGCCGTCATGGTTGCCAGCCCCAGCAAGCCCGCGCCGACGTTTGCGCCCGCAGCCGGCGCCGCCCTGCAGCTGCCCGCCGAATGGCCGCTCACGAACGCTTGCCTGCTGGAGCTGGCCGCGCTCAACGAGTCGCTCTGCTTCGAGCGCAGCGCGGAAGGAGCGCTCGTCATCACCGGCCCGCCTGGAAATCTCAGCGGCGTACGCGCCGGGATCATCTTTGCCCAGCTGGCCAACTGGAGCCTGGCAGCGGGCGGCGGGATCTGCGGCCCCGCCGATGTCGGCTACGAACGGCCAGACTCCTCCGTCGCGATCCCGGACGCATCCTGGCTCTCCGATCAACGCCTCGCCGCGATCGACAGCAGCGATGAGGGGCTGTGGAGAGTCTGCCCCGATTTTGTCCTCGAAGTCCGCTCGCGCAGCCAGTCGACGGCGAGCCAGCAGGAGAAAATGGAGCGCTGGATGGCCAACGGAGTACGGCTCGGCTGGCTGCTCGACCCCTTCAGCGAAACCGTCTGGATCTACCGCGCAGGCCAGGGCGGACCGGAGCGGTTGACCAGGCCCAACACGCTGTCCGGCGAATCGGTGCTCGAGGGGCTGAGCGTCGATCTCGCCCGCGTTTGGCCGCGCGCGGCGGGCGGCTAGAAACTGTTTCGCTGCGGAGGCCGCTGCAGAAACCCGGCCGGAATGCCTGCAAACAGACCGTGAGCTTGCCGATGGTCAGCAGCCCTGCGAAACCCGCGCCCGCCCGTCCCGACGGCGCCGCCCTGCGGCTGCCCGCCGAATGGCCGCTCACGAACGCTTGCCTGCTGGAGCTGGCCGCGCTCAACGAGTCGCTCTGCTTCGAGCGCAGCGCGGAAGGAGCGCTCGTCATCACCCTGCCGGCCTCCAACTTCCACGGCATCCGCGAGCTGCTGATCGGCGCCCAGATCGCATCCTGGGCGCTCGCCAACGGCGGCTACGCCGCACCCGGCGACGCGGGCTTTGCACTGCCCGACAGCTCCATTCGGATGCCCGATATCTCTTGGGTCTCCAACGAACGATTCGAAGCGGCCGCGATCGCCGAGGAGGACGACAGCCCCTGGGCGCTGAGCCCCGATTTCGTCCTCGAAATCCGCTCGCGCAGCCAATCGGCGGCGAGCCAACAGGAGAAAATGGAGCGCTGGATGGCCAACGGAGTGCGGCTCGGCTGGCTGCTCGACCCCTTCAGCGAAACCGTCTGGGTCTACCGCGCAGGCCAGGGCGGGCCGGAGCAGCTGCAGCGGCCCGAATCACTCTCCGGCGAAGGCGTGATGCCCGGCCTCAGCGTCGATCTGGGCGAGATCTGGCGCTAAGCACTGCAGCGCTTGCTCCGCGCCGAGTCCGCCTCACGTGAAGAACATGAACGGGCCCTATTGCAGCGCGCCCGCCGCCGCGGCGGCCGCGATCGCCTCGTTGTCTGCGCCCAGCAGCTCGCTGAGCACGCGGTGCGTGTCTTCGCCCAACGCCGGTGCAGCTTTGCGCAGCTTGCCGGGCGAGCCTGAAAAGCGCGTCACGTGGCCGTCGTAGGGCGTTGGCCCCATCACCGAGTGATCGAGCGTCACGAAGAAGCCGCGGTGCGCCAGCTGCGGATCGGTGTACAGATCGGAAGGCCGCTGCACCAGCGCCGCGGGCACGCCGACTGCGCTCAACCGCTCAATGATCGCATCGTGGTGCTGCACCGCGCACCAGGCGCGGATCTCGTCCTCGATCGCCTGCTTCGCCGCGATCCGCGCCGCCAGCGGATCGAACTCCGGGCCGGACCAGGCATCCAGCTCTAGCTCGGCGGCGAGCGCGCGCCACTGCTCCGTACTGTCGACCGCGATCGCCACGTAGCGCTCCACGCCTTCGCTGGCGAACACGCCGTGCGGACAGCTGTAGAGCGAGTCGTGCCCCGCAGCGGGCGCGATTTTGCCGTTCTCGAAGTAGTCGAGCAGCAGCGGGGCCAGGAAATGCACGGCAGACTCGGTCTGGGCGAGATCGATGTGCTGGCCGCGCCCGGTCAGATCGCGGTAGCGGATCGCGGCAGCGAGCACGCCCGAGCCGAAGCGCGGGTTGATGAAGTCGGTGTACGCCCCCCAGGTGCCGGCCGGTATGCGGTCGGGCCAGCCGGTGATCCGATGCAGACCCGAGAGGCAAGCGCCCTGCAGGCCGAAGCCGGGGTAGCTGCTCTCAGGCCCCCACTGCCCGCGCAGACAGGTGCTGAGCATGATCAGCTCGGGGCGCTCCGCACTCAGCGACTCGTAGTCGAGGCCCCAGCGGGCGAGCGTGCCGGGCGTGAACGATTCGACCACCACATCGGCCCAATCGACCAGCTGGCGGGCGAACTCGAGCCCCTCGGACGTGTTCATCTGCAGCGCCAAGCCGAGCTTCGATGAGTTGAAGTTGGCCATGAACTGGGCGTTGTCGAGGCCCGGCTGGTTGTCCTTGAAGGGCGGCGCAAGCCGCAGCACATCGGGCCGCGTCGCCGTCTCCACGTGCACCACGGTGGCGCCGTGGTCGGCCAGCGATTTGCTGATCAACGGTCCAACGCCGACCCAGGCAAAATCGGCCACCTTGAGGCCGGCGTAGGCGCCGTCGCTGCGCGGCCCGCGGTAGCGCGCCGCCGGCGCCGGGCGGCGCGGCGCGGCGCCGCGCGGCAGCTCGGCCAACAGCGCCTGATCCTGGCCCAGCGCCGGCGCCGCGCGCTCCAGGCGCAGCGGCGCCGCCGACAGTTTGGCGAACGGACCCGGGTAGCGGTGACCATCGACCTCCACCCAGAAATCCCGCGCTGCGAGGTGCTGATCGGCGGCGATATCGGCGACGGTGTAGAGCGGTGCGAGCATGAACCCGTCGCGCACGGCGCGCTCGAACAGCTCGGCCATCGTGCGGCGGCCAATGAAATCGTGCACCAGCTCGGCGGCCAGGGCCGTCTGGCGCACCGCTTCTTGCGGGTCCTCCATCGCCAGACGCCCCAGCTCGGCCGCCCAGTCATCGACGTCGATATCGGCCAGCTCGCCGGCCAGCTCGCCCTCCTCGGCGATCCAGCGCATGAAAAGCGCGCTGTGGCGCAGCCCCAGTCCGCCGGGAACGATGGTGAAGGTGGCGTAGCCGTCCTTGCAGGGATGCACCGGGAAGGTGAGGTTATTCGGCGCGCCGGCGCGCTGCGCGGAGGTGCCGGGCGGGTCGCCGCCCGTGTTCGGGGGAAAGCCGGTCGCATGCATCAGCGTCCAGACGATCGCCGCCTGCTGCGAGACGTCGAGGTGCTGGCCGAGCCCCGAGCGCTCGCGCTCGCGCAGGGCGATCGCGGTATCCGCCGCCGCCTGCACGCCCGCGTGAATCGAGGCCTGCGGGAAGCCGACCGGCAGCGGCGGGCGATCGCCGTCGCCCTGCAGGCCGACCAAGCCGCCGGCCGCCTCGATCGTCAGGTCCGAGGCGGGCCGATCGGCCCACGGTCCATCGGCCCCGTAGGGCGTTACCGAGACGTAGATCAGCGCCGGGAAGCGCTCTTTGAGGTCGTCGTAGCCCAACCCGAGCCGGGCCATCGCGCCCGGATCGGCGGTCTCCACCAGCACGTCGGCGCTGGCCAAGAGGGCATCGAAGTCGGCGCGGCCCGCTTCGTCTTGGAGATCCAGCACCACACTCCGCTTACCGAACCCCATCGCGGCCCAATAGAGCGAGCGCTGCGGCTGCGCTTCCGAGAAAGGCGGCAGGCGCCGGCTGGCGGCGCCGCCGGGCGGCTCGACCTTGATCACCTCCGCGCCCATATCGGCCAGCACGCGGCCGGCCATCTCGCCGCGCGGGCCGGCGAGGTCGAGCACGCGGACGCCCTGCAGCAGGGTGCCGTTTTCGCGCGTAGTCATCTCAGCGCCCCTCCTCCACAGATCAGATCAGGTCAAGCCAGGCCGGATCAAGCCCAGACACGGTCAACGGAGTTTCTGCGGGGAAGATAGCGAAGCGCCGCGCAGATCGGCCTGCAGCGCCGCGCTCAGCGCCTTAGAGCACCAAGAACATCCGAATCATCACCGAGAACACGGCAAACACAAGGATGCCGGCCAGAATCCACCAGAGCAGCTTGGGCGAATCCTCGCGCGGTTCATCGCCCGTGCGCTCGCGATCGATCCAGCGCGCGTGCCGCTGGGGCGGCTCGGACCGCCGCCGCGCCGGCGGCGGGGGCCAGGAGCGGGGCGTGTCGGCCATGCGCTCAGTCTAGCCACGTCTCACTGCGTCTAGTAGCCGTGCGCAAGTCGGCGGCGCGCGGTAATCTGCAGGCCGCAAGCGCAGCAGATCGGGAGGGCGCGCGTGGGCCGTACATTCGTGACGTCAACGCTGCCGCGCGACGGTAAATCCGTCGCTGCTGCGGGGCTCGCCGCGCAGCTGCGCGCCGCCGGCGCCACAGTCCGCCTGGCGCGCGCCGCCGACGCCGAGTCCGCCGCTGCCGACGCCGCTCAGTTCGCGCGGCTCGGCGGCGTCCGCTCCAGC
>CAYFZI010000043.1:0-20184 GCA_964347635.1 uncultured Dehalococcoidia bacterium | reverse complement strand
GAAGAGGTGCCCCGTCTCTGCGACGACGTTGCAGCCAACATCGCCACGATGGTGTGGCGGGAAGTAGGGTCAATCCTAATGTGCATATGATGCGTGCGGCTTGCGGGCCGGGCGCGGCGGAATATGCCGTTACCGAATCGGAGTGAAGCCAAATGCCGAACACTGCGCCGACGATCGACTGCCAGGTGCATGCCTACGAGCGCGACCGCCCCGACCGCCCCTGGCGCGCGGTGCTGGCCGGCCCCGAGGAAGTCACGGGCGGTGGCATGGTCGCAGCGATGGACGCTGTCGGCGTCGACGGTGCGCTGCTGATCTCGCCGTTCACGATCTACGGCTACGACGCCAGCTATGTGCTCGAAGTCCACGCGGAGCACCCGGATCGGTTCGGGTTGATCAAGCCGTTCGATCCGCACGCTGCGGCGGTCGCCGATGAGGTCGCGGCGTGGCTGGCGCGGCCCGGCGCGGTCGGCGCGCGGGTGATGCTGAGCTTCCAAGAGCTTGAGGCGGACGACGCGGGGCTCAACCGGATCCTCGAGGCGGGGGCGCAGGCCGGCGCGCCGGTCAACGTGCTGTGCGCGGGCAAGCTGCCGCTGTTCCGCGAGCTGGCCCGCCGCCATCCGAACACGCAGCTGGTGATCGACCACGTCGGACTCGCCCAGCCGTTCTACCCGCCGCCGCCCGACGAACCGTTCGCAGACTTGGAGAACGTGCTCGCGCTGGCCGAGTTCGAGCACGTGGCGATCAAGATCTCCGGAGCCTGCACGCTGTCGCATGAGCCGTTTCCCTACGCGGACATCTGGGCGCCGCTGAGCCGCATCTTCGAGGCGTTCGGCTTCGATCGCTGCATGTGGGGCACCGACTGGACGCGGGCGGTCAACCTCTTGACCTACGAGCAGGCGGTCGAGGCGTTTCGCGTCACCGAGCAGCTGTCGGACTCAGAGCGCTCAGCCCTGATGGGCGGCACGCTGCGCCAGATCTATAACTGGTCGCCCGGCGCCCGCAGCTAGCGGGGCGCGCTCAGGCTAAGAAGGGGCGGAACGCTCGGTATGATCGGGCTGACCGACTAACTGGACGGCCGATCGGGCTGGCCGACTGATTGTGAAGAGGTAACTGGAGATGGTGCTCGCCACAGAGCGGCTGCTGACCGCCGCTGACCTGCTCCGCCTGGACAGCGAGGGCGTACGCGGCGAGCTGATCAGAGGGGTGCTCTGCGAGACGATGCCGGCCGGACAGGAGCACGGCGAGATCGTGGTCAACCTGAGCGCGGAGCTGCGGAGCTTCGTCAAACCGCGGCGTTTGGGACGCCTGGCCGCCTCGGACGCAGGCGTCTGGCTGGAGCGCAGCCCAGACACGGTGCGCGAGCCTGATATCGCCTACTTCTCGGCCGCCCGGATGCCGCTCGGCGAACGGATCACCGGCTACGCGCAGGTTCCGCCTGACCTGGTCGTCGAGGTGGTCTCGCCCAGCGACAGCCGCCGCGCAGCAAACGACAAGGCGCTGATGTGGCTGCACTACGGCGTCCGCCTGGTCTGGGTTGTGCACCCCCAGACGCGCACGATCGAGGCCCACCGCGAAGGCCAAACAGCCGCGGTGCTTAGCACCGAGGACGTGCTGGACGGCGGAGATGTGCTGCCCGGCTTCACCTGCCCCGTCGCCGACGTGTTCGATACCTAGCGCGTCCGCCCACGCCGCGTCCCTCCTTAAGGATCGCTCAGTATGATCGAGAGGCTCGGGCTGGCCGACTGATTGTGAAGAGGTAACTGGAGATGGTGCTCGCCCAAGAGCGGCTGCTGACCGCCGCTGACCTGCTCCGCCTGGACAGCGCGGGCGTGCGCGGCGAGCTGATCAGAGGGGTGCTCTGCGAGACGATGCCGGCCGGACAGGAGCACGGCGAGATCGTGGTCAACCTGAGCGCGGAGCTGCGGAGCTTCGTCAAACCGCGGCGTTTGGGACGCCTGGCCGCCTCGGACGCAGGCGTCTGGCTGGAGCGCAGCCCAGACACGGTGCGCGAGCCGGACATCGCCTACTTCTCGGCCGCCCGGATGCCGCTCGGCGAACGAATCACCGGCTACGCACAAGTCCCGCCCGACCTGGTCGTGGAGGTGGTCTCGCCCAGCGACAGCCGCCGCGCGGCAAACGACAAGGCGCTGATGTGGCTGCACTACGGCGTCCGCCTGGTCTGGGTCGTGCACCCCCAGACGCGCACGATCGAGGCCCACCGCGAAGGCCAAACAGTCGCAGTGCTCAGCACCGAGGATGCGCTGGACGGCGGAGATGTCCTGCCCGGCTTCACCTGCCCCGTCGCCGACGTGTTCGATACCTAGCATGTCCACTCACGCCGCGCCCCTCCTACTGCCGGGGGAAATACCGAACCCTCCATGCCCCCCGCTTGTGGAGGAGCAAGGGGCCGGGAGTGAGTAACTTGCACGGCGGCCGCTGGATACCGGGGCTGGCAGTTTCTTGACGCCGAAGCGCTATGAGCTCGTGGACAACGATCTGCACGGCCGCCACGAGGCCGTGCTGGCAGAGTTGGCGGAGCGGTACGACGGTCCGCTGTCGGCGGCTGCAGCCTATGTGGGGCTCTACGGGCTCGACCTGCTCGCGGCCCTGGCGGCCGAGCGCGGCGGCGCGCGGCTGCTGATCGGCGCGGCGCCGGAGTCGGAAGCGTTGACAGGGCCGCCGACTGCCGTCGGCGAGCGCTTTGAGCAATCGGTCAAAGCGCTGCGGCGCGAGCGTGACTTTTCCGCGTTTCCGGCCGCGCGCCGCGCTGTGCTCGAGCGCGTCTCGCGGTTTCTCGAGTCGAGCCGCGTCGAGGTGCGCCGTTACGACGAGCGCTTCCTGCACGGCAAGGCCTACATCCTCGGCGCCGACGCGGCGCTGGTGACATCCGCCAATCTCACGCAGCGCGGACTGACCACGAATCTCGAATTGGGGGTCGTGCACTACGAGCGCCGCGCCGTGCAGCAGGCGCTGGAGTGGTATGAACGACGCTGGGCGGCAGCGCGCGATTTCCGCGCCGAGCTGCTCGACCTGCTGCGCCCGCCGCTAGCGGCGAGCGACCCGCAGACGATCTTTCTGCGCGCCCTGCTGGAGCTCTACGGCAGCGACTTCGACACCGACGACCCGCCGCCGCCCGACGGCCGCACGCTGACCGCCTTTCAGCAAGACGGGCTGGCGCGCGCCAAGCGGATTCTGGACCGCTACGGCGGCGTGCTCTACGCCGACGGCGTAGGCATGGGCAAGACGGAGATCGGCCTACAGCTCATCCGTGAGTGCACCCAGCAGCTGGGTCGGCACGTGCTGGTGATCTCGCCGGCCCAGCTGCGCGACCGCCTCTGGCAGCAGCGGCTGGCCGCGGCCAACCTGCCCGGTACGGTGGTCTCCTACCAGGAACTGGCCCAGGATCGGCAGCTGGCCCGGAACAGCGACAAACGCGTCCTGCCTCTGGACAAGGATGTCTACCGGCTGGTCGTCGTCGACGAAGCGCACGCCTACCGCAACACCGACAACAGCTGGTACGCCGCGCTCGAACGGCTGATGGGCGGGCCGCCGAAGCAGCTGCTGCTGCTGACCGCCACGCCGGTCAACAACTCGCTCTGGGATCTGCACAGCCTGTTCCTGCTGTTCGCGCGCCACGACGGCGCCTTCGCTGATGAGCCGCTGCGGATTCCCAGCCTGCGCAAGTTCTTCGCCGCAGCCGGCGCCTCCGATGTCGAACGCCTCTCAGAAACAAAGCTGTTCCCCCTGATCGACGCCCTAACCGTGCGCCGCGACCGCGCCTTCATCCAGGAGCGCTACCGCAGCGAGCGGTTCGCCGATGGGACGCAGGTGCGCTTTCCAGAGCCAGAGCTGCGCGAGCACCGCTATGACCTCGACCGCGCGCACCCCGGCCTCGCCGCGGCCGTCGCCGACGGGATCGACGGCCTCACGATGGCCCGCTACCGCCCATCGGCCTACCGGGTGGACGGACAGGAACGGGTCGGCGCCGAAACGGCGCTGGCCGGACTGCTGCAATCAGCCTTGCTGAAGCGCTTCGAATCGTCCTGGTACGCCGCCCTGGAGACGGTGCGCCGAATGCGCAGCGCCAACGAAACGGCGCTGCGATTCCTCGAAGAGCAGGGCGCGCTGCCGCCGGCAGCGGTGATCCGCGATGCGGCCGGCGGCGGAGCCGACGCCTGGCTCGACAGCAGCCGCCTCGAGCAGCTGGCGGCGGAATCGGAAGATTGGACGGCGGCCGAGCAATTCAGCGAGCGCTTCCCGGCCGACCTGCGGCAAGATATCGAGCGGCTGGACGCGATGATTGGCCGGCTGGAGGCGCTCCAGCGCCGCCCAGACCCGAAGCTCCACGCGCTCCGCGAAGTACTCGCGGCCGCGCCGGCGCAGAAGATCGCTGTCTTCACCGCGTTCCAGGACACGGCGGTCTACCTCAGGGATCAGTTCGAGCGCGATCCCGCGCTGCTGGCGGGCCGCAGCTGGACGGTGGTGATCGGCTCCGAGACCGACGCCAACGCGCGCACAGCCGAGCTCGAGCGGTTTTGCCCGGCCTCTGTGAGCGGCGAGCCGGACTTCCGCCCGCCGCGCGGCGAGGTCGATCTGCTGCTCAGCACCGACGTGCTTTCCGAAGGCCAAAACCTGCAGCAGGCGCAGGCGGTGCTCTCCTTCGATATGCCCTGGAACCCGCAGCGCGTAGTGCAGCGCAACGGGCGGATCATCCGCCTGCGCAGCCCGCACGAGACGGTCTACCTCTACACCCTGCTGCCGCAGCAGGGCGAGCTCGACCAGCTGCTGCAGCTGGAGGCGCGGCTGCAAGCCAAGATCCTGGCGGCCAACGCCGCGGTCGGAATGGAAACCCCGGTGCTGGCCGGCGTGAGCTCGGCGCAGCAGATCTACGCCGACCTGCACACGCTCGCAGCCGGCCTGGCCGGCGTCGACTCCAGCCTGCTCGATGAGCAGGGCGAGAGCTCGGCCTTCGCCGGCGAGCAGTTCCGCGCGCTGCTCCGCCGCGCGCGCAGCGAGGGCGACCTGCCCCGCCTCCGGGCGCTGCCGTGGGGGAGCGGCGCGGCGTTCGTGAGCCGTTCGGCGGCGCTCGCCGAGCCGGCCGTGTTCTTCGCCTGCAGGACGCGCCAAGACCAACGCCACTGGCGAATCGTCTCGCGCTCGGGCGAGATTCTGCACCGCGACGACCTGCCGATCCTGCGGCTGATCGACCCGCAGGGGCAGCGCGGCTGCGCGATCCCCGCCAGCGTCGATATGGAACGCCTCTTCGCGGCCGCAGCGGAGGACATCTGCGCCGCGCAGAACGCCCTGCGCGAGCCGGCGGCGCGCTCTGCCCCGCTCCCCGCGAGCCAGCGCTGGGCGCTCGATCTCCTGCGCTCGCCCAACGCCCCCACAGGAACGGAATACGACGCTGCAGACCAAGCCCTCTCGGTCGGCCGCAGCCACCTGGTGCGCCGCGAGCTCTCCCAGCTGCGCCGCGAATACAGCGGCGGCAAAATCAGCCTGGCCGACTGCGCCCGCCGGATCATCGAGAGCGTCGAGCGGTTCGGCCTGCGCCCCGTCGCACCCCCCGCCGCACCGCCGCCGATCACCCCAGACGACCTCGGCGTCGTCTGCTACCAAGTACTGCTGCCGGCCTAAGGTCAGCGCACCCCCAGCCCAACCCCCCTGCCTTCAGCATCTCCCTCCCCGTTTGCGGGGAAAATGAGAGCCGGCGGCGCTGCATCACTTGCAAGCGCAGAGGGGGCAGCGCAGACAGGTCAACAGCACGGCGCAGTGGGCCGCACCCCACGAGCAATCAACGTTGGTGGACCTGAGTTGACTGTAGTCAGTACCACTATCGAGCTGAGCGTGGCGCTGTCCGAGGCGATCAACGCCGACCCCGCCGAGCAGGGGTTGCGGCTGCAGGAGGGAACTATCGTTGACGCCAGTACCATCGCCGCCCTGCCTGCACCGTGCCCATCCCGGATCAGCGCACCAACTCTGCGTTGCCTGCTTGTCCAGAGTGCACTCTAGGATGTGCTTCACACCTCAGCAGTGACCACTGTTAGGGTGCTGGATAGCTGAAGCCGTACTTCGCAGCGAGCGCCTCGGGCGTGAGGGTTCTTGGCGCTGGCGGCGTCACCTCGTCAATGAACCTGCTAACAGCGCCGTTAACGTAGGGTCCCCGCGGGCCACGGAACATACCCATCTGCCGGGCTATATCGGTTCGCATGGTTCGCCCCGAGGAGAGCAGCAACGCGCGCCGAGACCGTGTAAGGGCAACAAAGAACAGCCTTCGCTGCTCCTCAATCTGTTCAATCTGTTCTTGGTCGGAAGCCTGCTCATTCACTGCGGGCAGCAGCCCGTCTGTCATGCCTACGATAACGACGAGGTCAGCAGTGATCCCCTTACTCTTATGGAGGCTCATAATACGAATAATGTCTGATTCCTGGGGCACCTCTGGTCCTCGAATCGACTCCAAAAGAGCATCCAGAAGAGCCGCTGGTTCCATCGCCTCCGAGACTACGCTGAGAGCAGCGGACCGGAGGAGGGCAGAGCCTGAGTCGCCCTCTGGCATCAACGCATCCACTAAGGGCGGCCCGAGCAGGCCCCGCAGATCGACAAGCACCGCATTCAACTCATCCCAGCGTGCTGTTAGCTGATGAGCGTGCGGCAGAGAAATATCGCCTGATTGAATCTTGCGGAGAGTTTCATCCGGAGCATCGCCAGAATCTGCGCAGTGCTTCCACAGGCGGGCATAGGATCTTTTCAGCCAGCTGCTCTTCGTGCTCTGGTGCCCCAACCACCAGCGGATAGCGACGCGGTCGGTCGGCGTCACCAGCAAACGCAAGAGGGTGAAAGCTCGTTGCGCTGACAACTCGTCAAGCTCCTGCTCTTGGAAGTAACTGCGGCTCTCCCGGCCCATCGCGGTCAACTCATCCCTCACCATGTACCCCAGGTGCCGGCGCGGCGACAGGACGAGTACTTTCCCTGAGTCCACATCGGGATGCTCCCGCAGGTAAGCATCCACGAATCTCGCGACGCCTTGAGCCTCCGCCTCGATCGAGAGCCACCGCACAATGTCGACGTCCGCGGCCTTCTCCGGTTTAGCGCACCGGAGAGTTCGACTGGTCAATCGATTCGTCTGGCGCGCCATCAGCGCGTTCGCCATGTCAGTGACGAGAAGAGGGCATCGATAGCATTCTTCAGTCTCGAAGCTGAGCACATCAGGAACGCGCTGGTCGTACTTGACGATCCCGTCTGGATGTGCGTACTTGAATTTGTAGATCGACTGGTCATCGTCACCAATCACCAGGTGCGAACCGCCTCGTCCAAGAAGAGCGACAAGCTCCTGTTCCGCTCGGTTCAAGTCTTGATACTCGTCGACAAGCACATGCTTGTAGCGAGGGCCGTCGTCCGGATTGTTGCGCAGATATGCGAGCATCGTCGGCACGACCTCACCGATGAGCATCGCCCGATGGAAGAGCAGCCACCGCATCAACTCATTGTGAAACTCACTTTCGTGCGCCGTCCTCGGCCATCCCGGTGTTTCATGCTGAAGTTGCGCCCACGCGGCCTCGAATGCCTTGATGGCTGCCTGCTTGCGGCGTTTGCCAGCATAGTTCTTGCCTGCGAAGCAGTCCTTCAGATCGGCTATGAGCGGCTCATGCTCGAAATCGAGGAGCGGCCTCGCGGTGCGTCCGCTGAGCTCCATCGCCTTCGCGCGTCGCAACGCAGCGAAGCTGAGTGAGTGCAGCGTTCTAGCTGCGATGTATTGGGCAGCTTCAACATCGATCAAAGCGAGGTCGTTGCGGAGTGAATTCGCCGCTGCGCGCGTGAAAGTGACTGCGAGGATGTCGTTGGCCGCCACGCCCTCACGGAGGAGCCGCATCACTCGATGCTGAAGCGCCCAGGTCTTCCCTGTGCCGGGCCCAGCCAAGACTCGAATGTGCCGAGAGTCGGCATGTGCGATATGCCAGTGCACACTTTGTGCGGGCAGTTCCCGAAGGTTCATAGAGTTCTCCTCTACGGAATCGTGGATACGACCCTAGGATACACGTACCGAGAGCCAGTCTATGACGTGCACATCGATGGACCTACTGTCCATAGTATACAAGCTGACACACAGAGCGAAAGGGAGCGTGCTTCCGCACCGGGCGGCGCATTGCGTCCCAAATGACTGCGTAGAGCGCAGAATTGTCCGGTGGCAGCCTGGTCATACTTCACCAGAATTTCCTTGACAGCGCCGGGGGATGCAGCAACGCCGCAGGATCGCCGGTCAAAGCCGCCGCACTCGTTGACTGCCTGCCCCCACTGCTCCAGCGCGTGGCGTTTAGCACGATCTTGTTCGGAGAGCTGCTCCTTCGCCTCCAGCACAAGGAAGTTGTCTGACTGCAGATGAATGATGAAGTCTGGGTAGTACTTCCGCACCGCGCCGCGGTAGACGACGTGCTCTCGCTCGAACAAGCCGGTCTCAGCCGCCACAGCCCCAGCCTGCGCATCCCCGCAACTGCGCCCGGCGGTGGCAGTCGAGCTGATCACGGCGGAAAGCAACGGTTGATGGGTACGCTATCGCCCGCCGGGCCGCAGTGTGCCGCCGACACCGCGGGTGCGGGGCGGTGAGGAGGCTGCGTGCGTGTGCAGCTGAGGCGGATCGAGCCGAAACGGGCGGCGTGGTTCATCCTGATCGCGGCGCTGGCTGCGGTTGTCGTGGTCGTCGCGGGGCGTGAGGCGGGCATCGGCCGCGGTGCTGACGCCGGCGGCGCGGCAGCGCAGGAGCCCGGCCCCACGCCGCCCCGGAGCGGTCGATTCGGGGTTGAAGACGATCCGCGCGACGGTCACCGATGAGGCGGGCGCGGCGGCAGAAGCCTCGGTGAACGCCTACGTGATTCTGTCGTTGGGGGACTCGGGCGACCGCCTGGAGAGCGGGAAGACTTACCGGGTGATGGGCAAGCTGTTGACCGTGCCTGAAGGGATCGACATGTCGATCGGCGGCATCTCTGAGGGCGACATTACCACGCTCGGGTTGGGGATCGTGGGCGGCGGCTGGGTGGAGCTGCGCTACGGCGATTTCAGCGAAGTGGCGCGCAGCACCCAGTCCGCCTCGGGCGCGGCTGCCGCGGACCGGGCGGCCCGCGCGAAGAACGCCGCGCTCGATGCCCTGATCGATGAGGCATTGGAGTCGGTCGGCCGAGCGCCGAGCGTGGACGCCGCCGCGCCGTGAAGCTGTGGCTCTTAGCGCTCGCCACCGGCCTGGCTCTGGCCGGCGCGCTGCTGGGTCTGGGGCTGCCGGGCGCTGAGAGCACGCGCGGACTCACCGGTACTCCCTCCACACCGCAGCGGCATGAGCGAGTTCCTCAGCACCAGCGAGCTGACTGAATCGAAGGCCTGCAGCGGCACGATCCCCATACCCGGCGGCTCCCCCACCCTCCGGCCGGGGCGCCGAAAAGGCGGCCCTGCGCAACTCGGTGCTGCCTGCAGTCAACGTTGGTGGAGCCGAGGGGAATCGAACCCCTGACCTCCGCCGTGCAAGGGCGGCGCTCTCCCGGCTGAGCTACGGCCCCGAATCGGGCCCTGTGAGCGTATCGGCTGGAGCGGCGGCGGGGCAAAAAGGGGCGGCCGCTGGGCAGCGGTGCAGAGACGGGCAGCCCAGCTGACCTCGTCGCGGTGCGGCGCTGCAGCAGCACGCTGCAGCTACCTTTGTGCGTGCGGCTGGGTGGAGTTCGGCGGTTTGATGAACATCCCGGAATACATTCCCGCTGCGCGCGTGCATCGAGCGGCGCTGACCGCGGCTGCAGCACTGCTGCTCAGCATCGCCGCGCTGAGCGCCGGCGGCGGCGCTGCGCTTGCAGCGCCCCGCGCCGACGCCGCGCGGCCGCCGGCCGCAGCGGCGGGCAGCGCACCGGCGGCGCCAACGCCCGAGCCAGGCGCGGCGGCGATCAGCGGGCCAAAGCCCGAAGAGTGCGTCTGGCGCCACACCGCGCTGGCCGCGGCGCCCGAATTGTCGATCGCCGGCGGCAATACCGCCGCCCGGCGGATGATCGCGGACACACCGCTGCCCTGCTCGCGGATGCTGGTCTTGGCGCGCTGGGCGGCGATCACCGATCAGCGCCGCGATGTGCTCGACCTGAGCCGCGCCGCCGTGCTGCGGATCCTTCGCGGCGAGGCCATCGACTGGGCCGAGTTCGGCGGCGCGCCGCAGCCGATCAGCGTCTACCTGCCCGCGTCGCAGGCCGCCGCCGTCTCCGACGGCCTTGGCATCCCGCTCGGCGCGCTGGCGGCGCAGCTCCTACCCGACGATGAGGTGCTCGAGCGCGTCGCCTCCACAGCGGGCGCGTTCGCGCTGATCGAGCCGGAGCAGCTGCAGCTCGGCGTGCTGGCGCTGACCGTGGACGGCCATGATCCGTACCGCGACCCGGCGCGGCACTCGCCGCTGCGCCGGCTGCGCTGGATCCGCGCCGACGGCGGCGAAGCAGCCGCGCGGCTCGCCGCCGCCGGCGTCCAGTCCGCCGCGCCCTTCGATCCGGCCGGGATGCTCGTCACCGGCGAGCTGATCCCGGTCCGCTGCTCCAACCACGTGCTCGCCGCGCTCGACGACTACGGCGCGATGTTCGACGGAGTGCGGAGCGCGATCGCGGCGGCCGATATCGCCGCCGCAGCGCTCGAATCGCCGCTCACCGAGCTGGGCGGGCCGACGCCGTGCGTCGAAACGCTCATCCTGCAGGGCAGCCCCCGCGTCGTCCCCGCGCTGGCCGATGCCGGCCTGGACGTGGTGTTGACGATCGGCAACCACATGATGGACTGCTGGGGCGGCTGCTCGCGCGCGGGGGCGCTGTTCGAGACGCTGACGCGGCTCCACGAGGCGGGCATCGCAACCGCCGGCGCCGGCAGCAACCTGCGCGCGGCCCGCACGCCGGCACTGCTCAGCGTCCCGACCGCGCAGGGCCCGGTGCGCTTCGCCTTCCTCGGCTACGACATCATCGCGCCCTGGTACGCAGCCACAGACGAGTCGCCGGGCATCGCCCCGCTCGACGCCGAGAGCGTGCAGGAGGATGTGCGCGCGGCCCGCGGGCTGGCCGACCACGTCGTCGTGGCGGCGAACTGGGGCGTTGAGTACAGCGCTCATCCGATTGCATTCCAGCGCGGGATCGGCGGGGCCGCCGTCGCCGCCGGCGCAACCTTTCTCTTCGGCAACCACCCGCACTGGGTGCAGGCAGTCGAGCATTTCGACGCCGAAGGGGCGCTCGTGGCCTACTCCTTCGGCAACTTCGTCTTCGATCAGAACTGGTCGATCGAGACGACGCAGGGCATGCTGATGGAGCTGGGCTTCACCGCGGAGCGGTTAATCGGCTACCGCATCCGCCCCGTCGTCATCCGCTCCCACAGCAGTGCGCTGCCCTGGATCTACCGGCCCGAGTTCGTCGACCCCGCCGGCGAAGGCCGCCCAATTCTCGACCGCATCTGGAGGGCCCAGGACCGCCTGCCGGCGAGATAGCTCCGCCGCCGCACCTCTCTCCCTACATCTCCCTACACCTGCTCAAACCAGGCCATGACCTGCTCGCGGTAGGCCGGCGTCAGTGCATTCTCCGTGAAATCGGTGAAGATGAAGCGCAGCTCATCCGCGGTCAGCCCGTAGGCGCGCGCCGCCAACGCATCGATCTCGGCCCGCATCGCAGCCCGCTCAGGCTCCGGCAGCGGCCCGCAATCGACCTCCGCCTCGGCCGCAAAATCCGCGAAGCGCTCGTCCACGCACGAGAGCCGCGCGGCCAGCGCCCCAATGCGCTGCCAGGGCGCGTCGGCGGGAGGAGGGAAGGTGAGGCTGTTTAGGATAAAGTATTTTAAATGTGTCTCAGCGTATCTTCGCGCCAGCCAGTCGAATGGAACACTGTTGAAGATAGCTAAAACACTTGCCTTTGACGGGGCACCTGCATACGGGTGGATCAGATACGGGGCAGTATCCGTTAGCGGCGTGTCCGGCGGTACCAGACACGCAATGACCGTCCGCGAGTTCGTGCGGTTAGTCACATCGCGAAAGGCAATCCGGCTGCGGTGGATTGGATGCGTGCCGGGATCATCGAGCACGTCTGGAGGGAACAGGCGCTTGAAGACGGATGTGCGGGAGCGCTTGCGTACGACGAAATCGAGTACTGTGCGCCAGTCGGCGTAGCCGGCCGGGTCATTCCCATGCGGGTCGTACTGTTCGAACGACCGCCCCTTCCAGACAGCTACGCGGTCCGCTCCTGGAGGATGGCGGAAAAGACCGCGCTGCGCCGACTCGTGCAACTCCGTATAGGGAACTAGACGAGTCGGTGCAGCGGGATCTCCCCCACCATTCCGCTCCGGAAAATCCGCAATTTGCTGCGATTAAATCGCAGCAAATTGCGGATTTCGATTTTCAGCCGCGTTTAACCTGTCAACCCGCACGCCGCGCCGCAGCTTAGCCAGCACCGAAACGTGCCGTTGCGTCGGTACCAGCGGGACTTCCCAGGTCGGCTCGGCAACCTTGTCGTTCTTCGGCGCCGGCGCCCAAGCCGCGAGGCGCTGTAAATCCACCTGCACACCCGTACTGGCAATCAAACCGGCGAATTCCTGCGCGTCGTGGGCGGGCCCTGTGACGACAAGCTGATCGACGGTATCAGCCTCCACTTGGGCTGATACGAGTGCAACGGTGTATTGCGGGTGGATGTCGAATGCCCAACGCCGTCTGTTGGCGATGGCATCAATCCGATTCGGGCGGCACTCTTTGAAGAACCAGCGCCGAAAGCCGCGGCTGCCGTCGTTGAGGAATGCGGCGCGCGGCAGCACGACGCCGATGCGCCCGCCGCGGCGGGCGATTGCGGCGTAGCGCTCGCAGAAGAGCTTGTAAAGGTCGGTGTCGCCGCTGCCCTGGATGATGTAGCCGTTCTGGGGGCGGAAGAAGCGGCGCTGCAGCTCGACCTGCTGCTTGAGCTGCTCGATCTCCCCGCGCAGCTCGGGCCGCCGCTCGAAGAGGCGCTCGGCGCGGGCGTCGCGCTCCAGCGCCGAGCGCAGGCCGCGGATGCCCGGGTCGTGCAGCGCGAGGAAGCTGGGCAGCTCGAACTTCACCTTGTTCCAGGGCGGATTGCCCGCCACCACATCGAAGCCGGGCCGTTCGCGGTGGAAGATCTGCGGGAACTCCAGCGGCCAGTGCAGGAAGCGGTGCTGCTCGGCCAGATCGCTTGCGCGCTCGAGCGTCTGCGCGGCCTGCTCGGGCAGCGGCCGGCAGCGCACGATCTCGGCCGCGTGCAGGTCGAGCGCGCCGCGGCCGCCGGCGGCGCCGAGCGGCTCTGCGGTCCAGAGGTCGAACGCATCGCGCAGCCCTCGGGTCGCCTCCTGCAGCTCCCGATCGAGCAGCTCCGAGGTCTGCACCTCGCCCGGGTTGCGGTCGCGCGTCGCCGCGATCTCGCGCTGCAGCTGGGCGGCCTCGCTCATGGCGCTGCGAATCGGCTGCGTGAGCAGCGAGACGGACGGCCGATCGGTGCGTTGATCGGCGCGCTGCCAAACCAGCTTCGCGTCGGCCGCGCCGATCAAGGCGTCGCCGCACTTGAGGTTGCTGCCGAGCCAGGAGAGCGCCAGGCCGGGCACGAATGAGGCCAGCCAGAGCGTCACGTTGGCCACTTCCACGGCCATCGGCGAGCGGTCGACGCCGTAGATGCAGCGCTTGAGGATCAGCCGTCGCAGCAGATCGCCGTCCTCCGGCTGCGGGCCCGCCGCGGCGGCTTCCTCAGTCAGCTCGCTGAGCTGCGCGGAGATCGCGGGCAGCCCGCCGTTCTCGGCCAGAAACAGCTCGATGCGGTCGGCGATCATGTCCAGCGCCGCGGTCAGAAAGTGCGCGCTGCCCATCGCCGGGTCGACGACCGAGAAGTCGAACAGCCGCCGCGCGGCCTCGGCGGGGTCCTCCTTGGCGGTCTGCGCGACCGCGTCGAGATGCTCATCGAGGGCGGGTGCCAGCGAGTGCCGCAGCAGGTGATCGACGAACTCGTAGCGCGTGTAGAAGACGCCCGCGGCTTTGCGCCCGCCGGCCTCGGCCTGGTAGTAGAGCTGCGCGCGGGTCACCGCCGCCTGCTCGCCGGCGCGGAGCGGGCGGAACACGTCGCGCTTCGCGTCGTAGGCCAGGTCTTCCGGCGCGCGCGTCAGCCGCAGGGTCAGCAGCGCCTCGTAGATCGCGCCGAGGTGGCCGATCTGCAGGCCCGCGTAGTCGAGCCCCGGCGCGTCGGGCTTGTCCGTCTCGTAGGCGATCGCGGCCAGCGCGGGGGCGAGGTAGACATCGGCGATCGCGGCCCGCTCCAGCAGCGCGCCGCCGGGGAAGCCGTCGGCGGCGAAGAGGCTGCCATTGTAGGCCGGCACACCCGCCGAGCGGTCGCCCTTGCGCACCATCCGCACCAGCGTGCTGAGCCGGTCCCAGCGCTGGGTGGAGCGGCGGTCGAGCTCCGCCGGCGCGCGGCGCGAGTCGCCGGCCAGCTTGCGCGCGCTGTGCGGGCGGTAGGCGGCCGAATCGACCGGCAGGTAGCCGCGCGCTTCGGTATGGAGCAGAAACATGAAGCGGAAGACCAGCGTCAGCGCCGCCTCCTCGATGCGGCGCAGCTGCGCGCGGTCGTTCAGGTCGACGCCTTCCGCCTCGAGCTGCGCGCCGAGTCCGCGCGCGATGTTCGGCAGCGCGTCCTGAATCAGCCGCTCCTCCAGACCCTTGCGCAGCTCCTCGCCGAAATCTTTGGCTTCTGCAATCCAGCCCTCGAGCCAGCCGCCCTCGCGCAGCGACGGCGGCGCGAGCAGACCGAGGTAGAGGCGGTCGCCCCGCTCCAGCTCGGCGGCGTCGATCTCAATGTACTGGCCGCTCGCCGCGCCGAGCGGCGGGCGGCGCTGAAAGAGGCGGTGCCGCCCCTCGGCGGTCAACAGCGCCCAGCGCGCCCCGTGCGCCGCGCAGTCGGCCAGCGCCAGACCTTCGGGCAGCTCCCCGTTGCCGGTCAGGCGGCTGAACAGGGCCGCGCTGCTGTAGGGATGTACGACGGCCAGCGGCGCGCCCTCGGAGCGCAGCAGATAGCCGCGCTGCGGGAGCTGTTCGACCTGATAGCCGAGCTGCTCGTAGAGCGGCCGCCACGACGCGGAGCCGACCGCTCCGAGCTGCTCGGCGGCGCCGGCCAGGCGCTCGGCGTTTGCCGCCCAGCGCAGCCGCTCGCGCACGAAGTGCGGCGTGAGCAGATCCTTGACGCGCAGGCCGGGCAGGACGGATTCTTCGAGGCGGGCGAACTCGCGGGCCAGCAGCGCGGCCGCCGCGCGGACGGGCAGGCCGGCCGCCTCCGACAGCAGCTCGAGCACCCGCTCGGCCGGCAGCTCGCGCAGCGGCCGCGCATCCTGCGGCCCGGCAACGCGCAGCGCGCCCGAGCCGCCGCCGGCCGGCGCGAGCAGCACGACGGGGTACGCGCGGTTGCCTTTGCGCGCCTCCCAGAGGCGGCGCAGCTGCACTTCATCCCCGCCCTGCTCAACCCACAGCAGGTGATAGGCGTCGAGCTTCCAAACGGCGGCCGCCGCGCCGTGCGGCGCTGTCCACGCTTGCCCGGCGCCAAAGGCGGCTTCGAGGCGGGCGGCGGTATCGGCGGTGCTCATGTCCGCAGCGTACCGCCGCCGCGCTCCGCGCCATTGCCGTTGCCACTGCCGTTGCAAGCGGGCGGCCGAACGCTCACAATCGGCCCATGACTGCACCAACCAGCAAACCCAGCGATCTCAGCAGCCCAGCCATTGCCGACCTCCTGGCGCGGCGCGAGCGCTTGCTCGGCGCCGGCGTCGCCACCTTCTATGAGGAGCCCGTGCACATCGTGCGCGGCGAGGGCGTCTGGCTCTACGACGCCGAGGGGCGCCGCTACCTCGACCTCTACAACAACGTGCCCTGCGTCGGCCACGCGCACCCGCACGTCACCGCGGCGATGCAGCGCCAGAGCGAAACGCTCAACGTGCACTCCCGCTATCTGCACGAAGGGATCCTCGACTACGCCGAGCGGCTCACCGCGCTGCACGCCGAGCCGCTGACGACCGCTGTCTTCACCTGCAGCGGCACCGAGGCCAACGAAGTCGCGATCATGATGGCGCGGGCGGCCAGCGGCGGCCGCGGCCTGATCTGCACCGACGGCGCCTACCACGGCAACTCAACAGAGGTGCGCAAGCTCTCGCGGCTGCGCGGCGCGGCGGAGCGCGAGGTGCGCTCCATCCCCGTGCCGCAGCGCTACCGCGCGATCGATCCAGCGCTGGACGGAGACGCGCTGACCGACGCCTACCTCGCCCGCCTGCAGGCCGAGATCGACGCCTTTGCGGCCGCGGGCGTGCCGTTCGCCGGCGTGCTCTTCTGCCCGATCCTCGCCAACGAAGGCCTGCCCGATATCCCGCCCGGCTTCCTGGCCCGCGCCGCCCGGCTCGTACACGAGGCCGGCGGGCTGTTCATCTGCGATGAGGTGCAGGCCGGCTTCGCCCGCACGGGGCGCTGGTGGGGCTACGAGGCCTCCGATTTCGTCCCCGACATCGTCAGCATGGGCAAGCCGATGGGCAACGGCCTGCCGCTGGCCGGCGTCGCCGCCTCTTCCGAGCTGGTCGACGCCTTCCGCCGCAAGACGCGCTATTTCAACACCTTCGCCTCCAGCCCGCTGCAGGCCGCCGTCGGCCAGGCCGTGCTCGACGTGATTGAGCAGGAAGACCTGGTCAACCGCACGGCCGCCCTCGGCGCGCACCTGCGCGAAAACCTGCGCGCTCTGCAGGAGACCTGCGAGCCGCTCGCCGAGGTGCGCGGCCGCGGCCTCTTCATCGGCCTCGAGTGGGTCAAAGATCGGCGCAGCAAGGAGCCGGACCCGAGCGGCGCCGAGCTGATCGTCAACCGCATGCGGCGGGCCGGCTTCCTGATCGGGCGGGCCGGCGAGCACGGCAACGTGCTCAAGCTGCGCCCGCCGCTGGTGATCGAGCGGGAGCAGGCCGACATGTTCCTCGAGGCCTTCGAATCGGCCGTTGCGGAACCAGCCTGATCCCAATGCCCGAGCCGACCGATCTGAGCGCCGCCGAGCTGCGCGCCCTCGCCGTGCGCGCCCTGCCCCATTGGGGCCTCGAGGCGGCGCGGATCGAGCTCGTCTCGCGCAGCGAGAACACGGTCTTCAGGCTCGATCTGCCGAACGGCGCTGCATTCGCCCTGCGCATCCATCGGCCCGGCTACCACACGCTTGCCGAGCTGGAGTCGGAGCTGCTCTGGACCCAGGCGCTCAACGATGCCGGGATCCACGCGCCCGTCGGGCGGCGGACGCCCGCAGGATCGGGCTACGTCTCGATCGCCGCGCCCCGCGGCGGCCCGAGCCGCGTGGTGGGGCTGGTCGACTGGATCGACGGCGAGCGCCTTCACGAGCAGATCCAGGCCGAGACCGACCACGCGCGGATCGCGGAATACTTCGCGCAGCTGGGCCGCATCGCCGCGGCGATTCACAATCAGTCGGCCGGTTGGCAGCCGCCTGCGCAGTTCGTGCGTCACCATCTCAACGCTGCGGGGTTCGTCGGCGGCGCGCCGTTCTGGGGGCGGTTCTGGGACATACCGCCGCTGCAGCCGGCGCAGCGGGCGCTGCTCAGCAAGGCGCGCGGCGCGATCCACGAAATCCTCAGCAGCTGCGGCCAGCAGCCCCGCACCTATTCGATGATTCACGCCGACCTGCACGCCGGCAACATCCTTGTCGACGGCGGCGGCGCGCTGCACGTGATCGACTTCGACGACGCCGGTTTCGGCTGGCATCAGTACGAGCTCGCCGTCGCGCTGTACGGCCACGAGGACCAGCCGTATTTCAGCGCGATCAGCGAAGCACTCGCGGCCGGCTACCGCAGCCTCCGCGCGCTTGACCAGCGCGCGCTCGATCTGCTGCCGCTCTTTTTGCTGATTCGCCGCCTGGCCCTGCTCAGATGGGTCTGGGACCGCCCCGAGCTCGACCGCCGCAAACACCTGCCGGCGCTCATCGCCGAGGCCTGCGAGCGCGTCGACGCCTTTCCGTTCTAGCAGTGCACTGAAGACCCTCCGCACACGGGTTTTGCTCCCCGCCTGCGCACAGACGCTACGGACCGAAATGGCGGCGCAGGAACTCGACCTCCGCTTCGGCGTAGTCATCGGGCGCATCGGTCATCGCGAGCAGATGCCAACCCTTTTCGACGCGGTGCAGCTGCGCGCCTGCAATCCCGCGCGCCGAGTGCTCCGCGTGGCTGAACGGCACATCGCGGTCGTGCGTGCCGTGCACGACCAAGGTCGGGCAGCTGACCCGCGCGAGCGGCAATTGCCCGCTTGCGCGGAACTGCTCCAGATCGTTGTCGAATCCGGCGCGGACCAAGCCGAACGGCGGCACTGACGCCACCACGCGGCGCAAGAACGCAAGCTTCTCCGCAGAGCCCAGCAGCTCGGCGGCGGCGCGCGCCCTGTCTTCGCCCTCCAGCGTGCTCTCGGCCTTGATCAGCTGCCCGACTGCGAAGCGCGGGAAGTGCTGGAGCAGCTGCCCCTGGATCCAGGCGAAGAGCGAGTTCCTGAAGAGCGCCACGGCCAGCGCGGAGACTTGCGGCTCGTAGGTCTGCGAGATGGCGGCTTCCAGGATCAGCGCCCGCACGCGCTGCGGGTGGCGCGCCGCGAACTGGATGCCACTCGGACCGCCGCCGGAGACGGCGTAGGCGGCGGCTTCGTCGATCGCCAGCGCATCCAGCAGCGCCACAGCGGCGTCCGCCTGCTCCTCGAATGTACGCCCAGTTTCGAGCGGTGTGCGCAGGTAGCCCGGCCGCGAGGGCGTGATCGTCCCGAAGCCGGCCGCCTCGAACGGCTCGCCGATAAAGCTGGCCTGATGCCCCTGCGGCGTGCCGTGAAAGATCATGACGTACGGGGCCGCGCCGCGGCGCGCGAACTCGACCGGCCCGCGCGCCGTCTCGACGACCTCGGAGGCCGCGTTCAGCTCCTCGATCATCCGCGCGCGGCGCGTTCCGATGCTGAATACCACTGTTCGCTCCTCGATCCGCTCTCGAAGCGTCGGCTGTATCAGCGGCCCTGCCGGCCGAGGGCGCCGCCGCTCGACGCGCCCCGATCTTCGGGGCCTGCAACTCGGTTAGCAACTGCGGTCGGCAGGCCGGCCGCGCCGCGCCCTCATCCGCCGACAGCGAGAACAGCTAGAATGCAGCGCCGGCGCAGCAGCAGCCCGTACACCAACCGATACAGAACAACTGCGGTCCGCAGCGAGCCTCATGAAATGACCCGAATAACGAATATCCGCCAACTAGGTACCGCCGATTCAGCAGCGCGCCCGGCGACCGCCGCCGCAAGGGGGCGAAGGGGGCGCCTGCTCCGAATACTCCGGAACCTGCTCTCGAACAGCCGCCTCCCGATCGCCCTCGCGGCGACTGGGAGCGCAACGCTGCTGGTGCTCGCGGTGCGGCCGGCCGTCGCCCAGGCGGCCGGCGTGGACGGCGAAACCCAGTTCATCCTCAACACGCTCTCGTTCCTCGTCTGGGGCGCGCTGGTGATGTGGATGTGCGCCGGCTTCACGATGCTCGAATCCGGTTCCGTGCGGACCAAAAACGCCTCGATGATCTGCCTCAAGAACATCGGGATCTACTCGATCGCCGGCCTCGCATACTTCTTTATTGGGTACAGCCTGATGTACGGCGACCTGCTCGGCAGCTTCATCGGTACGCCCGATCTGCTCTACGGGCCGTCGGACGCGGAGATCAAGCTGCTGGCCGGCGAGGAGAGCGCCGCCGAGACCGTGATCGAGGCCGGCCGCTCGACCATGTCCGACTGGTTCTTCCAGATGGTCTTCGTCGCAACCGCCGCCTCGATCGTCTCCGGCGCGCTGGCCGAGCGGGTCAGAATGTGGACGTTCTTCCTCTTCACGCTGCTGCTCACAGCGATCCTCTACCCGATCATCGGCGCCTGGACATGGGGCGGCGGCTGGCTCGCGGAAATGGGCTTCAAAGACTTCGCCGGCTCGACGATCGTCCACTCCACGGGCGGCTGGGCGGCTCTGGCCGGCGTGCTGGTCGTGGGCGCGCGGCTGGGCAAATTCCGCCCCGGCGGACGCGTGCGGCCGACGCCGCCCTCCAACATCCTGATGGTCACGCTCGGCGTGTTCATCCTCTGGCTCGGCTGGCTCGGCTTCAACGGCGGCAGCCAGCTGACGCTCTCCAGCGCCTTCGACGCCGTCG
>CAYFZI010000042.1:0-21795 GCA_964347635.1 uncultured Dehalococcoidia bacterium | reverse complement strand
GGCACGAGCGGCTGCCGGCCCCCGATGTGCTGCGCGCGATCTCCGAGGCCACGCATCAGTGCGGCGACCCCGGGATCCAGTTCGACGCCGTGATCAACGACTGGAACCCCTGCGCGGCAACCGACCACATCTACGCCAGCAACCCCTGCTCCGAGTACATGTTCCTCGATGACTCGGCCTGCAACCTGGCCTCGCTCAACCTGCTCAAGTTCTACGACCTCGAAACGCACGAGTTCGATGTCGAGGCCTATCGGCACGCCTGCCGCGTGCTGATCACCGCGCAGGAGATCATCGTCGGCAACGCCTCCTACCCCTCGGCGCTGATCGAGCAGAACAGCCGCCGCTTCCGACCGCTGGGGCTGGGCTACACCAACCTTGGCGCGCTGTTGATGGCCTGCGGGCTGCCCTACGACTCGGTCGAGGGCCGCGCCCTGGCCGCCGCTGTCACCGCCGTGATGACCGGCGAGGCCTATGCACAGTCGGCGCGGATCGCCGAACGGATCGGAGCGTTTGCCGCCTACGCCGAGAACCGCGAGCCGTTCCTGCGCGTGATCCGCATGCACCGCGCGGCCGTCGCCGAGATTGAAGGCCTGGAAACGGTCGCCGCGCCGCTGCGCGCGGCCGCCGCCGACGCCTGGGCCCAGGCTCAGCGGCTCGGCGAGCAGCACGGCTTCCGCAACGCCCAGGCCACCGCGCTCGCGCCGACCGGCACGATCGCATTCATGATGGACTGCGACACCACCGGCGTGGAGCCCGACCTCGCTTTAGTCAAATACAAGAACCTCTCCGGCGGCGGCTACCTGAAGATCGTCAACCGCACCGTCCCCGCCGCCCTCGCCCGGCTCGGCTACGGCGGCGGCGCGATCAACTCGATCGTCTCCTGGATCGACAGCAACGGCACGATCGAAGGCGCGGCCGAACTGCAGCCCGAGCACCTGCCGATCTTCGATTGCGCCTTCAAACCCTCGGGCGGCGTGCGCAGCATCGCGCCGCTGGGGCATGTGCGCATGCTCGGCGCGGTGCAGCCGTTCATCTCCGGCGCTGTCTCCAAAACCGTCAACGTGCCCGAAGAGGCGACGGTCGAAGAGATCATGCAGACCTACACCGCCGCCTGGAAGCTGGGCCTCAAGGCGATCGCGATCTACCGCGACAACTCCAAACGGATTCAGCCGCTCGAGACCGGCGAGCGCGTCGACGGCAAGAAGGCCGCCGATCCGCGGCCCAGCTCGCCGCTCGACGCCCCGCTGGTGCTCAACGACGCCGCCTCGCCGCCCGCCTACCGCCGCCACCGCCTGCCCGATGAGCGCACGGCGATCAACCATAAGTTCACGATCGGCGAGCACGAGGGCTACATCACGATCGGCGAGTACACCGACGGGCGGCCCGGTGAAGTCTTTGTGCACATCTCCAAGGAGGGATCGACCGTCTCCGGGCTCGCCGACGCGGTGGGCACGCTGACATCGGTGGCGCTGCAGTCCGGCGTGCCGCTGGCGACGCTGGTCAAAAAGTTCCGCCACATGCGTTTCGAGCCCTCCGGCTGGACGCGCGCGCCGCAGATCGGCTACGCCGACTCGATCCTCGATTACGTGTTCCGTTGGATGGGCGACCGCTATCTACAGGACGGCGATACCGATGCCGCCGCCGGCCAGGCGCGGCTGGTGCTCGAAGAGGAAGTCGTGCTCGCCGACGACTCGCGCGGCCCGGCCCCGCTCCCGGCCGGCCAACGAGCGCCGGACGGCTCATTCCAGAACCAGCTCGATGCGCCGCCCTGCGCCGAGTGCGGCTCGATCATGGTGCGCACCGGCTCTTGCTTCCACTGCTTCAACTGCGGCGCCACAAGCGGCTGCTCCTAGCAGCCGCCGCTTTCCCCCTCCCCCGCGGTTCCAGGATCGACCAACCGCCGCACCTATCCGCCGGACCGCCGATCCTTCTCCTCCAGCTCCTCAAGCAGCCGCCTGCGCAGATCCGCCCAGCGGCGTTCGTATTCGAACTGTGAGAGCTCGCCTCGGCGCCGCTCGAGCTCAATCAGCTCAGGGGGCAGCTCAGGCGGCAGCGCCGGCGGCTCCGCTGCGGGCTGCGGGGCGGGGCGCGGAGGCGGCGCGGGCAAAGCGGCCGGCGGCGCGGGCGGCGGCAGCACGACAGCGTCGGCGGCGGGCGCCTCCACCGCCGGGAGCGCGGCGCTGCGCGGTTCACGGCGGAGCACCACCAGCGTGCCGACCATCCGGTCGTGCACGCACTGGCGGTCGGGATTGAGCATCATCCAGCCGCCGTCCACGATCGTCGGCAGGCCAACGAAGAGGTAGCCGAGCAGGCCGAACAACAACCGCTTGATCCCCAGCTCGCGCATCCACATCCGCTGCGGCGTGATCGGCTGGCCGTCCTCCGCGAGCACGTACATCCCCAGCAGCCGTTTGGCCGGCGACTGCCCGTCGCGCGCCGTGTACCACATCCAGATCAGCCAGGGGAGCACGCCGAGCGCGAAGATCAGCAGGTCGAGCGCTTCGGCGGCGAGGCGGTAGAGGTACGGCGCGGCGCGGTCGCCGCTCTGCGGATGCGAGTTGAGCACTCCGCAGCGCAGGCAGAAGCGGGCCACATCGGGGTACCGCCCGCAGGCCGGGCACACCTCAGGCCGCTGCGGCTGCATCACGCTCTACAGCATCGCGCAAGCGGCGCGCGCCTGCCCATGCGCCTGCTGAGCGGTCAGCGGTCCGGCGGCAGCTCGCCCGGCGGAGCGGGATCGCGGGGGCGCGGCGCACCGAGCGGCACCCCCAACCCCGGGCGGCGGCGCGGCACGTCCACTGTGTCCAACACGAATTCGTGCAGCGCCCGCCGGTCCCGCTGCCGCAAGACCCAGGCCGCGCTGAAGATGTAGGCAAGCCCGACAGCAGTGGCGGCGGTTCCGGTTGCGCCGTCGACAGAGTCGCCGAGGAGGAGTCCAAAGAGGGCGAACAGCAGGTTCAGCGCAAGCAGCCAGAGGTCGCGCAAGATCACGAGCGGGGCCGAGGCTTTGCCTCCCCGTGTTCGATGCACATAGAGGCCAAGCATCCGCATGCCGGGCGATTGCCCGCCGCCGGCCGACCACATCCAAGCGAGCAGCGCAACGCCCAGCCACACGAGACTGATGAACAGTACGTCCAAATCGGTCAGCGAAGCCTCCGACTGATCAACTCCAACGCCGCCAGCCTCCATATCGGTCAGCGGGGCCTCCGGCTGATCCGCTTCGGCGCCGCCAGCCTCCATATCGGTCGACGAGGCTTCCGACTGATCGGCTTCAGCGCCGCCGGGCTCCATATCAGCCAGCGAGGCTCCCGGCTGATCAACTCCAACGCCGCCAGTCAAGGCCAGGGCCACGGTGAGCGCGACAACGGCCGGCCCAAGGGCGTCGATCAGATACGCGGCTAAGCGGCGCAGGCGCGGCGCGAGCTCGATTTCGCCCGAGGGATCGCTGCGCAGGCACCAGCAGTGCTCGCAGGCCAGGCCGTCTTGCCAAATTCGCGCGCCGCAGCCGGCGCAGACCTCTCCGCCTGCTGAATCGCGCTGCTCAACGTCTTCCATGCCGCGCACTGTACCGCCGCCGTGCATTGCCCCCCTTGTTGAGGAGCCGGCGCCGGCTGGAGCGCGGGGCGCAGATCCGCTCAGCAGGGCACTCAGCAGGGCAGCGCGGGCGGCCGCTCAGTAGGGCAGCGCGACTGGGCGGTACGCGCCTTCGCGCAAGGCCTCCAGCAATTCCCTGACCGTGCGGATTTCCCCGTCGAACTCGGTTGCCGCGGTGCCGACCTCATGAACGGCGTGGCAGTCGCTGCCGCCGATCGGCGGCAGCGGGCAGCTGCGGCCGCGCGACGAAGCCGACTGATTCTGCAGCGGTCCGTCGCAGCCGTTGAGCCCTTCCACGCCGTCGAAGAGCTCGCGGAACGGTTTCGGCGGCACGCGCAGGCCCGGATCGCGCGCGGGGTGCGCGAGATACATCAGCGCGCCGTGCGCATCGCACAGCTCGCGCAGCTTGCGCGCCTCAGAGATGCGCGGAATCAGGTTCGGCAAGCCGTAGACCAGCACGTGCCCCAGCTCGGTCGTCACCTCAACCCCCGTCAGCACCACGATGTCGGCGCTCTCATTCAGCGACCGAACGCGTTCGGCGGGCCAGACGACATCGTGCTCAGTCAGCACGACGCCGTCCAGGCCCCGCTCTGCCGAGCGGACAATCAGGTCATGCGGCAGCAGGTTGCTGTCGGTCGACCAGACCGCCGTGTGCGAGTGCAAATCGATCAGCATCCTGCGCACTGTCCCGCGCGGACTGCGCGTAGGTCAACCGCCGCCAACGGCGTGTAGGCTGCCAGCGTGTCGCTCGAGCGGCTGGAGTGCATCGCAACCATTGTGCAGGACGAGCGCCGGCTCGACGGTAGCTGGCGCCTCGAGCTGCTCGCTGAGGACGATCATGCAGGTCCTGTCGAGCTGCGGCTCATGCTGAATCGGGACGGACGGCTCGAGGAAGGCGAGATCGAGCTGACGCGCGGCGCCGAGCCGCTCTCCGGCGCGCTCGACGCGGGGACCGCGCACGCGCTCACCCCGCTGGAGCTGCACGCGGTCGGCGAGCTCAACGGCGATGCGGCCAGCCTCACCGTGATCCAGCGCGAGGACGGCGATTTCGACCTGCGCCTGCAGCTGGGCGCGCTGCCGTGAACCCGCGCACCGCGGTGCTCGCCGGCGGCGTGGGCGCCGCGCGCTTCCTCGACGGCCTCGTCCGCATCATCCCGCCCGAACATGTCACCGCCGTTGTCAACGTCGGCGACGACATGCAGTGGGCCGGCCTGCACATCGCGCCCGACCTCGACACCGTCATGTACACCCTCGCCGGGCTGGTCCAGCCCAAGCTGGGCTGGGGGCTCGCCGGCGACGGACGGCGCGTGCTCGAGCGGCTCGGTTCGCTCGGCGGGCCCGCCTGGTTCTCGATTGGCGACGACGACCTCGCCACCCACCTCTATCGGACGCACCGCCTGCACGAAGGCGCACCGCTCTCAACCGTGACCGCCGAGCTGTGCGCCGCGCTGGGCGTCGCCTGCCGAGTGACGCCGGTGACCGACGACCGTCTGCGCACCGTCGTCCAAACGGCCGACGGCGAACTGGCCTTCCAGGACTACTTCGTGCGCCGCCGCGCCGCCGACGCCGTGCGCGCGCTGCGCTTCGAGGGCGCCGAAACGGCCGCGCCCGCCCCCAACGTGCTCGATGCGCTGCAGCAAGCGGAGGCGATCATCATCGCGCCCAGCAACCCGTTCCTCTCCATCGACCCGCTCCTGGCCGTGCCCGGCCTGCGTGAAGCGGTGCAGACTTCCCCCGCGCCCGTCGTCGCGATCAGCCCGATCATCGGCGGCGCGGCGGTGAAAGGGCCGGCCGCGGAAATCCTGGCCAGCCTCGGCCACGACGTCTCAGCCATCGGCGTGGCCCGCCTCTACGCTGAGCTGGCCGATGTCTTCATTGTCGATGAGCAGGACGCTGGGCTGGTTGAGCAGATCGAAGCCGAAACAGCGCTGCGCTGCGCCGCATACCCCACGCTGATGAGCGGCCCCGCCGAGAAGCAGGCGCTCGCTCGCGCCGCCCTCGCCGAGGCGTCCGGGTGACGCTCGACGCGGCAGGCCAGGTGGCGGCGCTGGTGCCGGTGCGCGGGCTGCCCGCAGGCAAGCGCCGCCTCGCCGCTTCGCTCAGCATCCAGCAGCGCAACTCGCTGGTGCGCGCGATGCTCGATGATGTGGTCGGCGCGCTGACGGCGGCGCAGTCGATCGATCGCGTGGTGATCTGCAGCCGCGACGCGGCGGCCCACCTGGAAGCCGACCGCCTGGGCGTGGACTTTCTCGACCAGGCCGATCAACGGCCGGGCTACAACGGCGCGGTCGTGCGGGCGCAGACTGACCTGGCCGACGCAGAAGCACTCCTGATCGCCCCGGCCGATGTGCCGCTGATCACCGCCGACGCGGTGGATCTGCTCGTGGCGAGCGCGCCGGCGGGCGAGGCGGTGGTCGTCGCGCCAGCCCACAACGGCGGCACCAACGCGCTCTTCCTGCGCCCGCCGGGAATCATCCGCCCCGCCTTCGGCCCGTCTTCGGCGCGGGCGCACGCCCAGGCAGCGTCGGACAGCGGCGCAGCAGGGGTCCCGTTCCGGCTCGCGCAGATCGATGTCTGGGCCTACGACGTGGACACACCGGCCGACCTCGAACACCTTGAAGCCGTGCTGCCCCAGCTGCCCAGCGAAATCGCGCCCAACACCCGCGCCTGGTTCGCCCGCCGCGGCCAGTCCCCTTCACTGACGCGCTCACCGCCGCCCTGACATAACGACGGCGCAACGCTCCCTCGGATCAAACGCTCCGCCTTTGCAAGGCAAAGGCGCCGCGCAGCCCTCTTCCCCGCTTGCGCAGGATGCCGTGCAAGCTCCCCTGCCCCGCAAGCGGAGCGGGGAGCAGCACAAGCAATCGGGGGCCAGCAACAGCCGCTAGATGCGCGGCAGGCCCAGACCGCGCTGAGCCATGATGTTGCGCTGCAGCTCGTTGGCGCCTGCGCCGAATGTCGGCATCACCGCGGCCATGTAGCCGTTTTCGGCGCTGCCGCCGATCGGAGCGCGGGGGTCGCCCGGCTCGAGCTGGCCGTAGAGGCCCATGCAGTGCAGCGAGAAGTTTTCCAGCCGCTGCATCATCTCCGTGCTGAACACCTTGACCTGGCTCGCTTCGTAGTTGGGACTCTCGTCGCGCTTGAGCATGTCGAGGATGCGGTAGGAAAGATGCTGCAGCACCTCGATCTCGATGCGGAAGTCGGCCAGGCCGCGGCGGACGCCCTCATCGTCGACGGCGCGGCCGGCCGGGCCCGCGCTGCGCGCCCATTCGATCAGGCGGTCGTAGACGGCGCGCACGCCCGATACGGTGAAGATGCTGATCCGCTCGCGGTCCAGCGCATGCGCCGCGTAGTACCAGCCGCGGTTCTCCTCGCCGACCAGCGCCTCGGCCGGCACCCGCACATCCTCGAAGTAGACCTCGTTGGTGCGGTAGCCGGGCATCGTCCAGATCGGCTTGACGGTAATGCCGCTGGACTGCAGATCGACAAGCATCATTGAGACGCCGCGGTGCTTGGGCGCATCGGGGTCGGTGCGGGTGGCGAGCCAGACATACTCCGAGCGGTGCGCGCCGGAGGTGAAGCGCTTGGTCCCGTTGAGGATGTAGTCGTCGCCGTCTTTGGCCGCGCGCAGCTGCAGCGAGGCCAGGTCGCTGCCTGCATCCGGCTCCGTGTACCCGAGCGCGAACTCAACATCGCCGCGCGCGATCGGCGGCAGGAAGCGCTCCTGCTGCTCATCGGTGCCGAAGCGCATCAGCGTCGGGCCGACCTGCTGAGTGGCAACCGTGGCCTGCGGGGCGCCGACGTAGTTCATCGCCTCCCAGAACAGGTACTGCTCCTCCAGCGAGCGTTCCTGGCCGCCGAATTCGGCCGGCCAGGACATCGTCAGCCAGCCGCGCTCGGCGAGCAGCCTGCGGAATGCGCGCTCCTCGGCGAAGGTGTCGGTTTCGGCGTCGCCGATTTTGGCGCGCAGCTCGGGCGTCCATTCGGCATCAAGAAAACTCTTCACCTCGGACTCGAAGGCGAGCGCCTGCTCGCTGAAGTGGTATTCCATGGCCTGGCTCCAAAGTGTCAGGGGTTCGGCCCCGCCGTCAGGCGAGGCCCGGCTTGTTGGGCGCGACCCGTGCAATGTACGACACGACCAGCCCGCTTGGGTCGGCCGCGGCGGCCGGCGCTGCGCCAGCGGAAGGATCCATCACAGCGCCCACCCGCGCGCGCAAAATGACCGGCCGCGCGGCCATCACCAGGATCAGAAACGCAAACGTGCCGATCGCCATCAGCGGGAACAGCGTCTCCATCGAAACGACCTGCGCGAGCGCGCCGATCGGCAGGCCCAGCGCCTGGGCCAGCCCCATGCCTTGGAAGAGCAGGCTCATCACGCGCCCGCGGAAGTCGTTGGGCGTCTCGTGCGCGAGAATCGCGATCCCCGCGATGTTGGCGACCGACATGCCGATCCCGAGCAGGAAGTTGCCCGCGATCGCGTTGAGCTGCGTCGTGCCGAACGTGAACACGATGAAGCCCAGCGCCATCGTCGCCACGCCCAGGCCGGTTAGCAGCCCCTTCCGCTCGATCCACGAGAACCAGACCATCAAGCCCGAGGCGATGATCGCCCCAAAGCCCCAGAAAAACGCGATGTAGGAGAACTGCGACCAGCTCGCCCCCACGACCGTCGTGACCCAGGTCGGCCCGAGCGTGCCGGTCGGCGGCATGATCAGCGCCATCATCAGCACGACGATCAGAATCGTCCAGAGCACGACCGGTTTGGAGCGGCTGAAGCGCAGCCCGGCGGCGATGTCGCGCAGCGCCTGCCGGGGGCCGTGCTCGACGCCGCGCATGTGCGCGGCGGAGAAGACGGTGCGGTAGCTCATCATCGCCAGAATGATGATCTCGGCGAGGTGGCCGCCGGCGCTGACGGCGAACACGTTGCCCGTGCCGAGCTGGTCGATCATGACGCCGGAGAGCAAAATCGCGAGGGGCATCCCGAACTGCATGCCGGCCTGCTGGAGGGCGATGCCGGACGGTGTGAGCCGCGGGCCGAGGATCTCCGGCGCAATCGCCTGCCGAGTCGGCCCGTCGAGCGCGAGCGCCGCCGAGGCGATCAGCGTGAGCAGGAAGAAGACGGCCAGGCCGATCATGTCGGTCGCGCCCAACCACATCAGCGCAGCGATCCCGATATTGGTCGCGAAGGCCAGCGCCTGCGTGACGATCAGGAGCTGGCGGCGGTCGAAGCGGTCCGCCAGTGCGCCGCCGAACAGCCCGAAGCCGAGCATGCCCAAGCCGCGGATCGTGCCAATCGCGCCGACGAGGATGTACTGCACCTCTTCGGCGGCGAAGCTTTGCACCCAGGCGATCGAGGCCACAAACTGCAGCGGCATCACGCTCTGGCCAAGCACGAAACCGGTCAGCAGCAGGCGGAACTCGCGAACCCGCAGCGGCTCCGTCATCTTCGGGCGGGCCTGGTCGGCGGCGGCGCTCACGAGCGGAGGCTACCGTTCACACGCCGTCACGCGCCCGCCGCGCGGGACGCCTCGATCACGCTGTGGCGCGGCCCCTGATGCGCCTTGTGCGCATCGCCGAAGATCAGCGCGGCGCGGCGCTGGATGTAACGGCGGATCCCGTTGACCACCACCACCGCCAGCGTGCCGCCGGCGGCGAGCCGGTCATGCGCTTCGAGCAGCATTTCGTCGAGCGCATCGTTGCCGGCCTGGGCCGGCAGATTGGAGACGATCAGGTCGAACGGATCCGTTCCCGCACCGCGCAGACCGGGGCTGAGGACGGCGCGCGCGTTGGCGAGGCGGTTGGCCTCGATGTTCTCCTGCGCCGCTTCGACAGCCCGCACATCGCTGTCGATCAGCATCACCTGCGCCTCCGGCCAGCGGCTGGCGAGCGTCAGCCCGATCGCCCCGTAGCCGCAGCCGAAGTCGAGCACCCGCTGCTGCGGCGGCGCGGCCTCGAGCTCGCGCAGCAGCAGCGCGGTGCCGGCGTCGATCGCGCGCGCGGAGAAAAGGCCGCGCCGCGTCCGCAGCGTCAGCGTGCGGGCGCCCGTGTTGTGCTGAATCGCGGGCTGCTCGGCGAGCGCTTGGCGCAGCTGCTGCAGCTGCTCGAGCGGCCCGCGCCTCTGGCAGCCCTGCGGCGCACTCACGCCGTAACGGCGGCCGAGGCGGGGACAAACTCGAAGGCTGGTACGTGCGGCCCCCAGCCCATGCCCGTGTAGATGCTGGTCCACTTGCCGGCGCGGCTGCCGGCGACGGTGATCTGGATCGCCGAGGGCGAGAGGAACTTGGCGATCGGACGATCGAGGTCGGCCTCGCTGAACCCCGCGCTGCCGAGCAGGTAGCGCGGATAGCCGGCGCCGGCCCGCTCGTCCTCAAGGCGTTCGTGCAGCGGCCGCGCCGTCTCCTCGATCAGGCACTCGCGGATGTCCTGCTTGCTCCAGCCGTCGGCGCGGTAGACATCGGCGTGTTCGGGCGCCACCACGAACATCGTCGGCGCGGAGGGCGCTTTGGGGTCGCCAATCGACTGCACCGCGAGCGCCAGCGACCCGGTCAGCTGCCGCGCGCTGCGGCTGGTCTGATCGATGCAGACGCGCGGGCCGCCCATCACCGCTAGGAGCGAGACGACATCCTCGTCGGCCTGATAGCCGTGCTCCACATGGAAAGGCTGCCAGGGGCTGGCCTCTTCGTACTCCGCGAACGCCAGCGTCCACTTATGGCCGCCGCCCTGAATCGCCTGCTCGATCTCGCCCGGCCGCGCGCCGCCGACATTGCGCACGACGAGCCGAAACGCGCGGCCCAGCGTGTTGGCCGGCCGGTTGGCATGGCCGAGCGCGTTGAGCCCGGAGTTGATCCCGAGCCGCCCGCGAATCGGCCCGTTGATGACCATCATCAGCGCGGCGCCGGCCGTGGTGGCGAGCAGGCCGTGATAAGCGTGCCGATCGCCGCCGCGGCCGACGAGCGCCGCCTTGGTGGCCGCCAGCACCATCGGGAAGTGCTCCGGCCTGCAGCCGGCCATCACAGCGTTGATCGCGATCTTCTCGACGGTCGCGTCGCCGTAGTTGGGCGGAACCTGGGCGACCACTTCCTGCGGATCGCGCGAAACCGCGCTGAGCATCGCGAGCACGCGCTCGCGGGTGGGCGGGACAACGGGCAAGCCGTCGGTCACGCCCTGCTCAAACAGGAACTCGTGGACGTCGACGTGTTCGGCGACGTCGATGACGCGGGCGGCGAGGCCGCCGGCTGACGCCCGATCGATCGGCGTGCTCGGCGTGCTCACCGCCGTCAGGCGACCGGCTGCATCAGCACATCGAGGATTTCGTCGATGTAGCGCTCGGCGTGGGCGTGCATCTCTTCGTCGGTGCGGTCCTGCATCGGGTGCGGGATGAAGACGCGGCGGACCTCGGGGAGGCCGAGCGTCTCAGCCTGATGCTGAGCGGCGTTGACGAATTCGCTGGTCGCCACGAAGACGGCCGGCTTGCCCTGGATTTCGAAGCTCACGGCGTCGTGCACACTGCACGTCGTGCAGGAGCCTCAATCAGCCAGCGCTTCGATGACGAAGTCGGCCTCCTCCAGAATCGCCCGCTTCGTGTCCTCGGGCACCGGCTTGGCCACGGTCGGCTTCATGTAGCGGCGCGTGGTGATGCCCGGCGCCCGCTCGTGCAGCAGCTCTTCGAGGCGGTCGAGGAAGACATCGCCGCGCGGCTTCGAGATATCGAGCAGCGCAACCGTGCCGTGCAGCGACTCCGGCCGCGGCGTCAGGCTGCGCTTGATCGGCACCCGTTCGTCGGTTGGGTCGAGAATCTGGACCATGACGTTGCCCCCCTTGCTGCAGCGCCCGCATCCTCGAGCGCGCGGTTCGCCGGTTTTCGCAGTTTAGCCGCCGATGACGGCGCTTGTCGGCGAGGAGTAGACGCCGCCGGCCCAGCCGCCGAGGATCGTGGAGAACTTGGCGGAGGCGCTGCCGGCGACGACGAGAATGATGTTCTCGGGCTTCTGGAATTTGGCGATCGGGCGGTCGAGCGCCGCTTCGCCGCCGAAGCGGTCCACGATCTGCGGCGGCAGGCCGGCGCCGGCCCGCTCATTGCGGAGGCGATCGCGCAGCGGGATCGAGGTGTCCTCGATGATGCACTCGCGCACGTCGCCCTTGCTCCAGCCGCCGCGCCCGCACACGCCGGCGTGGTCGGGCGAGACGACGACGAGCGTGTCGCTGGTCGGCGATTTGGGGTCCTGCAGCCCGGCCAGCGCGAGCGCGAAGCTGCCGGCCAGCTGGCGGGCGCTGCGGCTGGTCTGATCGACAAAGGTGTTGGGCCCGCCCGACATCGCCATCAGCGTGGCGACGTCCTGATCGGGCTCGAAGCCGTACTCGACGGCGAGCGAGGGCCAGGGGCTGGCGGCCTCGTTTTCGGCGAAGTTGGTGGTCATGCGGTGCGGGCCGCCCTGCGTGGCGCGGTCGGTGCCGCCCGGTTTGGAGCCGCCCACGTTGCGCGCGCAGAGCCGCAGCGCGCGGCCGATCGAGGCGTTCGCTCGGTTGCCCTGCCCCAGCACGTTGTGCCGGTAGTTCATCCCGATCCGATCGCGGATCGGTCCGTTGAACACACCGACCGGCGTCGCGCCCATCGTGGTCGCCAGCACGCCGTGAATGTTGAAGCGCTCGGTGCAGGCGATCTCGACCAGCGTGATGATCGCGGGCAGATACTCCGGCTTGGCCCCCGCCATGACCGCGTTGATCGCGACCTTTTCGACCGTGATCGGGGCCAGATTGGGCGGCATCACGGCGACTTCTTCCTGCGGATCGCGGGCCGTGCCCTGCAGCATTCGCCAAACCCGCTCGCGGGTGGGCGGAACGACCGGAAAGCCGTCCGTGTAGCCCTGCTCGTAGGTGAACTCGTAGACATCGGCGCTGCCGCCCAGCTCGACAACGCGGGAGAGCAGATCGCCGCTGCGCCTTGCGGCGAGCCGCTCGTAGACGCCCGGCTCGTAGTTGCGCGCGCCGCAGCCGGGCCGCTGCTCGGGCAGCGCGTCCCAGTCGATCTCGAGCGCGCCGCCGGCGCGGCCGGCCAGCGTCATCGCTTCGCTGCTGATCTCGCGCCATTCGTATTTGTCGAAGCCGAAGGTCTGGATTTCGCAGCTGTTCGACTGGTCGTAGAGAAACAGCGTCGGCACCGTGTCGATATCCGCGTCGTACGAGAGATCCAGATCGTCGTCGTCCAGCAGCGGCATGGTCAGGCCGTGGCGTTCGCGCAGCACGGGAATGTCGCTGCGCTTCTGCACGGCGACCCAGACATCGAGGCCGCCGCCGGCCGCGCGGTGCAGCGACTCGAGCAGCGGCAGCGTGAGATTGCAGGTGTCGCAGTCTTCCTTGACCAGCGCGAGCAGCACGGGCCCGCCGGCGGGGAAGCGGCGGACGCCGCCGGCGGCGTCGGGCAGGGCGAAGTTGGTTGGTGCGCGCATCCTGCACAGAATAGCGCCGAGCAGCGGGCGGCGCTGTGGTGTGCTGCGATGCGATTGACCGCGGGCCGATTGCGCGGGACACTGCGCACGCGCGGCCATGCCGCTCAGCGGAATATGCAGCGAAGCGAAGCGAGAGGTGTGTGCCGGTGCGTGTTGCGAAGCTCCTGACGGCGTTGATCCTGTTTGCGGCGGCCGCCGCTCCATCGTTCGCCGCAGCGGCGGACGACGCCGGCGTCAGCGCGCCGATCGCTGCCGCACCGCAGGAGTCGGAGGAGATCCACACCTCCGATGAAACGCTCGCCACCTCGCTGTTCATCCCCTTCTGCTTCGTCGGCGCGACGCTGCTCGTCTTCATCTGGGCGGTTCGCAACCGCGCACGGCGCGGCGAGGAAGAAGAGCCGATGCCCTGGTGGCGCACCCAGCGCTGGTACACCCGCGGCGACGAAGAGGAATAGCTCGAGCCCGCCTCTACCGCCCGCTGAGGCGGGGAGCGGGAAGAGCAGGGTTTTTAGAACAGCAGCGAGCCGAGCCGGCGACGGTACTCGCTGACGATCGGCTGATCGCCGAGCACCGCGAAGATGTCGAGCAAGCGCTTGCGCGCGCCCTCATCGCAGGCGTAGCGGTCGAGCCGCACCGATGCGAGCAGCGTGTCGAGCGCCTGCTGCCACTGACCCTCGAGCGCCAGCAGGCAGCCGTGCAGGTAGCGCGCCTCGGCGTCGTTCGGGTTCGCTGCTGCGCGGGCGCGGATCTGCTCCGGATCATGGCCCTCCACGACGCTGCGCAACTCGATCGAAGCGAGAATCCCTTTGGATGTCGGGTTGTTGGGCCAGCGCTGAGCCAGCACGGCGGCCTGATCAACCTCGCCGATTCCGGCCAGGAGAGCAGCGAGGCCGACGCCGGCCATCTCGTGGTCGGGATCCTCTTCGAGCGCGGCCTGGAAGTGCAGGCGGGCGATTGGGACCTGGTTCTGCTGCAGCATGCGGTAGCCCTCGGCGGCCTTGACATCGGCCTCCGAGGGAATCAGCGAATCGAAGAACTCGCGCACCCGCTCTTCCGGCTGCGCGCCGACGAACTGGTTGACCACGCGGCCGCCGGCGAACGCGAAAACGGCCGGAATGCCCTGCACCTGCAGCGCTTGGGCGACCTGCGGATTCTCGTCCGTATTGACCTTGACCAGCTGCACCTGCCCATCCCGCTCATAGGCCAGCTTCTCCAGAATCGGGCCGAGCACGCGGCACGGCCCGCACCAGGGCGCCCAGCAGTCGACGATCACCGGCATCTGCTGCGAACGCTCGATCACATCCTGCTGAAACGTTGCATCGGTGCTGTCGATCACCGCCGCGGTGTGGTCCTGCAGCCCGCTCGGCCCCTCGCCCGCGTCTGCGCTCGGCGGCGCCGCGCTTGGGGCCGGCGGAGGCGGCGGCGGGGCCGCGGAGCGGATCGGCTGGCCCGAGGCCGAATAGATCACCGGACCGCCGCCTGCACCACCGGGCGGCGGAGCAGCGGGGCGGCGCGGCGCCCCCTGACGCGGCGGGCGGCCGGCGGGGCTGTTCGGTCGGCTGTTTGGTCGGAAAGGGATCGGCTCGGGCGGTCGGCGGCTCATGGGCGTTCCCGGTTGGAGTCAGGCGGCGGCCGGCTGGCGGACGGCTACCAGTTGGTGTAGCGCTTGCGCTTGGGGAAGTTAGCGGACTTTTCGCGGCTGCTGTTGTGCTCGGTGATCGCCGCGACGCTGCGCGAGGCGGCGGCGCCGCATAGCGGGCAGGGAAAATCCTCGCCCGCGCGGCTCATCGGCCGAATCTTCTCGAACGTGTTCCCGCACTTGCAACGGTAGGTATAGACAGGCATCTCGCACTGCTCCTGTAGCTGCCGGCTGCTCCGCCGGCTGCTGCTGCGCTCGATCTTACCGTGCGCCGTCGGCCTGCCGGCGCTCGCGCGCGGCGTCGATCACCCGCAGCGCGGCGGCGACCTCCCGTACATCATGCACGCGCACCACATGGCAGCCCAACCAGGCGGCGAGCGTGTTGAACGCGAGCGTGGCCTCGAGCATCCCGGGCCGGCCCTGTGCGTCGTGCGAGCGCAGCTCACCGTGGCCGAGCAGCTCGGCCAAGAACCCCTTGCGCGAGGCGGAGATCACGATCGGGTGGCCGAGCTCGGCCAAGTTGGGCAGATCGAGCAGCATGCGCAGATTGTCGGCGAGGCCCTTGCCGAACTGGAAGCCGGGATCGATCCAGACATCGGGCACGCCGGCGGCGCGGATCTCGGCGGCGCGGAGGCGGAGATAGCCGCGAACCTCGGCGGCGATATCGGTGTAGGCATGATCGATATCGCGGTGGCGCTGGGGGCGGCCGCGCAGATGCATGATCAGCAGCGGCGTGCCGCTCTCGGCGGCCGCGGCGACAGTGGCCGCATCGCCGCCGCCGGTGATGTCGTTGATCAGATGCGCGCCGGCCGCAACGGCCGCGCGCGCCACTTCGGCAGTCCAAGTGTCGACGGAGACGAGATGGCCCTCGCGGACGAGCGTCTCGACGACCGGCGCGACGCGCGCCGCCTCGACCTGCGGAGCGACCTGCGCGGCGCCGGTGCGGGTCGACTGCGCGCCGACATCGATGATCGCTGCGCCGGCGCGGCGGAGCTCGTCGGCGCGGCGCGCGGCGCAGCCGCGCGGCACGACCGAACCGCTGACGGGCGAATCCGTATCGACGTTGAGAATCCCCATCACCTGCGTGCGGTGGGTGCAATCGAGCGTCCGGCCGCCGAGCTGGAGCTGCATCGGGCGTCAGCGCCGGCGGGCGATGTAGTGGGGGCTGCGGTCGAAGAAGAGCTGGCCGGCCTCCATCAGCGATTCGGAGAGTGTGGGGTGGGCGTGGATCGACTCGGCGAGGTCGGCGGCGCGGGCGCCGAGCTCGACGGCGAGCACGCCCTCGCCGATCAGCTCGCCGGCGCCGGCGCCGACAATCCGCACGCCCAGCACCCGCTCGCTGCCGCGCTCGAACACGACGCGGGTCAGCCCCTCGCTGCGGCCGCTGGCGTTGGCGCGGCCGAGCGCGGTCCAGGGGAAGCTCAGCGCGGCGGCGTCGATGTCGAGCGCGGCAGCCTCCGACTCGTTCAGCCCGCACCAGGCGATCTCGGGATCGGTGAAGACGACGGCCGGCACGGCGAGCGGGCGAAAGCTGGCCGGTTCATCGCAGATCGCGTCGATCGCGACGGCGGCTTCGTGGCTGGCTTTGTGAGCCAACATCGGCTCGCCGGCGACATCGCCAACGGCGAAGATGTTGGGCTCGGCGGTGCGGCGCTGCTCATCGGTCTCGATGAACCCGCGTTCGTCGGTGCGCACCCTCGTCTGCTCCAGCCCCAGGCCGGCGCTGTTTGGGCGGCGGCCGGTGGCGATCAGCAGGCGCTCATAGGTTTCGCTGCGCTCCTCGCCGCCGGGGCCGCGCATCGCGGCGCGGACGCCGCCGGCGGCCTCTTCGAGAGATGTGACGGCGGTCTCGAGATGAATGGCGTGAAAGTCGGCGCGGAGGCGCCGCTCGAGCACGGCGACCAATTCGCGGTCGACGCCGGCGAGCAGCTCGGGAAGCAGCTCCACGACGGTCACTTTGGAGCCCAGCGCGGCGTAGACGGAGCCGAGTTCGAGGCCGATATAGCCGCCGCCGACAACGAGCAGTGAAGCAGGAATATCGGGCAGCTGGAGCGCCGCGCTGGCGTCCATCACCCGCTCCGAATCGAGCCGCAGCGGCGGCGGGACAACGGGGCTCGAGCCGGTCGCCAGGACCAGCGCGTCGAAGGCGATTTCGGTCACCTCGCCGGCCCGCTCCACGTTGAGGCTGGCGGCGCTGTGCACACGCCCGTAGCCCTGCGTGTAGCGCACCCGCCGCTGCCGCCGCAGCAGCCCGAGGCCGCCGCTCATCTTGCCGATCACGGCGTCCTTCCAGCCGCGCAGGGCATCGAGGTCGATCACCGGTTCGCCGAAGCGGACGCCCCAATCGGCGGCCGCCTGAGCCTCGCGGATCAGCCGCGCCGCGTGCAGCAGCGCTTTGGAGGGGATGCAGCCGTCGTAGAGGCAGACGCCGCCGGGGCTGGGGGCGGTGTCGACCAGCGTCACATCGAGGCCGCGCTCAGCGCCGAGGAAGGCGGCCGGGTAGCCGCCCGGGCCGGCTCCGAGCACGGCGACGCGCAGCGCGCCGCCGTTGTCCGCCGCTGCTGCAGCCATCCCTGCCTAGCCTTCCAGCGCCAGCACGAGCGGTTGGCGGATCGCGTCGGCGATCCAGGTCATAAAGCGCGCGCCGTCCGCGCCGTCCAGCACGCGGTGATCGAACGTGAACGAGAGCGGCATCACCACACGCGAGAGCCAGAGTTCTTGGTCCTCGTCCCAGACCGGCCGCCGCTCGGCGCGCCCGATCCCGAGGATTGCGGTGTTGGGGTGATGAATCACGGGCGTGAAATAGCCGGTGCCCAGACCGCCCAGATTGGTGACCGTGAAGCTGCTGCCGCGGAAGTCCTCCAGGCCGAGGTCTGCTGAGCGGGCCCGCGCGGAGACATCGGTCAGCTCGACGGCGAGCTGGATGATGTTCTTGCGGTCGACATCGCGGATTACGGGCACGACCAGCCCGCGCGGCGTGTCGACCGCCACCCCGAGATGCACGAAGCGCTTGAGGATCAGCTCGTCGCGCTCGGCGTCGAGGCTGCTGTTGACGTGCGGATGCGAGCGCAGCGCCGCAGCCACGATCTTGAGCATGATCGCGGTCACCGTGAGCTTTCCGCCGGCCTGCTCGGTGCGCCCGCGGTATTGGCGGCGGAGCTGTTCGAGGTCGGTGATATCGGCGCTGTGCTGCAGCGTGACGTGCGGAATTTCATGCCAGGCGGCCGACATATTGCGCTTGATCGTGCGCCGCAGGCGGGTCAGCGGTACGCGCTCGATCGGGCCGAACTCGGCGAAATCGGGCAGCGGCGCCGGCTCGTGCCGCGCGGTCTCGGCCGGCGGCGCGGCCGCGGCGCGGCTTCGCGCGTGGCGTTTGACGTCGTCCTCAGAGATTCGCCCGCCCGGACCGCTGCCGCTGACCGCATGGATTGCGACCCCAATCTCGCGGGCGAAGCGCCGCACCGAAGGCGAAGCGAAGACGGGCCGCTGGTCGGGCTCGCCGGCGAGCAGCGGCGGCGCCGCAATTGGCCGCGCCGGGGGCGGCGCGGCGCCGTCCGGCGGCGCGGCGGCCGGCGGCGCCGGCCTGGGCGCCGCCGGCTGAGCCAGCGGCGGCTGAGGCGGCGCTGCCGTCGGCGCGGGGGCGGCGGTGGCGGCATGGGCGGCGGCGGCATGGATCGTGTTGACCGTGATGATCAGATCGCCGGGGCGGATCGTGTCCCCGACGCGGACGTGAATCGCGGTGATCAGGCCGGCCACTGAGGAGGGCAGATCGAGCGTCGCTTTCTCCGTCTCGATCTCCAGAATCGGCTGCTCCAGGACGACTTCGTCGCCGACGGCGACGTGGACCTGGAGCACATCGGCCTCCTCGATCTCCTCGCCGAGGTCGGGGAGCAGGAAATCGAGCGGCGCTGGGGCGGCGGCATCCACCACGGCGGCGTCCTACGCGTCCATCGGATCGGGGCGATCGACATCGATGCCCAAATCGGCCCGCGCCCGCAGCAGCGCATCGCCCTCGATCCGGCCGCCGCGGACGAGCGCGCTGAGGGCGGCCCAGGCGATGTGGCGGGCGTCAACTTCAAAGAAATCGCGCAGCTCTTCGCGCGTGCCGCTGCGCCCATAGCCGTCGGCGCCGAGCGCGGTGAGCGGGCCGGGCAGCCACTTCGCGACCTGGTCGGGCAGCGCCGCGAGGTAGTCGGTGGCCGCGATAATCGGCGCCGGATCGGCGCCGAGCGCCCGCCGAATGAAGCAGAGCCGCGGCTCTTCGAGCGGATGCAGGCGGTTCCAGCGCGCGGTGCGCTGAGCGTCGCGGCGCAGCTCCGTCCAGGACGTCACCGACCAGACATCGGCGGCGACGCCGTAGCCGCTCCAGAGCAGCCCCTGCGCCTTGCGCGCCTCGTTCAGGATCGGGCCGCTGCCGAGCAGCCGCACCTGCGGCTGCCCAGCCGCCCCGACCGGCGGCGGATCGAGCCGGTAGATGCCGCGCAGGATGCCTTCGCGCACCGCTTCCCCCTCCGGCATCGGCGGCTGCACGTAGGCCTCGTTTTCGATCGTCAGGTAATAGAACACGTCCTCGTTGAGCTCGTGCATGCGGCGGATGCCTTCCTGCACGATCACGGCGCTCTCGTAGGCGTAGGCGGGGTCGTAGGAGATCAGGTTCGGAATCGTCGAGGCGAGGATGTGGCTGTGGCCGTCCTGGTGCTGGAGCCCCTCGCCGTTGAGCGTGGTGCGGCCGGCGGTTGCGCCGATCAGAAAGCCGCGCGTGCGCGCGTCGCCGGCCGCGTAGGCCAAATCGCCGATCCGCTGCAGGCCGAAGATCGAATAGAAAATGAAGAACGGGACGGCGGGCAGCTTGAGCGTCGAGTAGGACGTGCCGGCAGCGATGAAGGACGACATCGCACCCGCTTCGGTGATGCCTTCCTCGAGGATCTGCCCGTCGCGCGATTCGTTGTAGAAGAGCAGCCGGTCGGAATCGACCGGCTCATAGAGCTGGCCCCCGGAGGCGTAGATGCCGAACTCGCGGAACATCCCCTCCATCCCGAAGGTGCGCGATTCATCGGGCACGATCGGCACGATCCGCGGGCCCAGCTCGCGGTCGCGCAGCAGCCGGCTGAGCATCCGCACGAAGGCCATCGTGGTCGAGGCCTCGCGGCCGCCGGTGCCTTCATGAAACTCGGCGAAGGTTTCATCGGGCGGCGCGGTGAGGTTGCTGGGCGGCGAGCGGCGCTCCGGCACCGGGCCGCACAGCGCGGAGCGGCGCTGCGCGATATAGCGCGCTTCCCGGCTGTCGTGCGCCGGGCGGTACAGCGGCGCACCGACGACCTCCTCATCGGAGAGCGGGATGTCGAAGCGGTCGCGGAACTGCATCAGCTCGCGCTCGTTGAGCTCCTTCTGCTGATGCGTGATGTTACGCCCCTCGCCGGCCTCGCCGAGGCCGTAGCCCTTAATCGTGCGCGCCAGAATCACCGTCGGGGCGCCCTTGTGCGCGACCGCTGCGGCGTAGGCCGAGTGCACCTTGACCGGGTCGTGGCCGCCCAGCCGCAGGCGCCAGAGCTGGTCGTCGCTGAGATCTTCGACGAGCGCCCGCAAGCGCGGGTCGACGCCCCAGAAGTGCTCGCGGATGTAGGCCCCGCCGGCGACGGTATATTTCTGGTATTCGCCGTCCACGACCTCGCCCATGCGGCGGATCAACAGCCCCTGCTCGTCGCGCGCCAGCAGCGCGTCCCACTCGCTGCCCCAGATCACCTTGATCACATTCCAACCGACTCCGCGGAAGACCGCTTCGAGCTCCTGAATGATCTGTCCGTTGCCGCGCACCGGGCCGTCGAGCCGCTGCAGGTTGCAGTTGACGACGAAGATCAGATTGTCCAGGGACTCGCGCGAGGCCAGCGCGATCGAGCCCAGACTCTCCGGTTCATCGGTCTCGCCGTCGCCGAGGAAGCACCAGATCTTGCGGTCGGTGACGGGGATCAAGCCGCGGTTTTCGAGGTAGCGGATCAAGCGCGCCTGATAGATCGCCTGAATCGGCCCGAGGCCCATCGAGACGGTCGCGAACTGCCAGAAATCGTCCATCAGCCAGGGATGCGGGTAGGAGGGCAGACCGCCGGCGAGCTCGCGCCGAAAGCCGTGCAGCCGGTCCGGCGGGAGGCGCCCCTCGACATAAGCGCGCGCGTAGATGCCCGGCGCGGCATGGCCCTGGAAGTAGATCAGGTCGCCGCCGCAGGGATGGTCCTGCCCGCGGAAGAAATGGTTGAAGCCGACCTCGTGCAGGGTCGCGGCGGAGGCGTAGGTTGAGATGTGCCCGCCGATCCCGTGGCTCTTCATGTTGGCCTCGACGACCATCGCCATCGCGTTCCAGCGGATGATGCTCTTGATCCGCCGTTCGAGCGCGAGGTCGCCGGGATAGGGCGGCTGCTTTTCGACCGCGATCGTGTTCACATACGGCGTCTGCGAGGTGACGGGCAGGCGGATGCCGGAGCGCTGCGCCTCAATCTGGAGCGCTTGCAGCAGGCGGCTGACGCGCTCTGGCCCGCGCCGCCGCGCGACATCGCGCAGCGAGTCGATCCAGTCGTGCGTTTCGAGCCAGTCGTCGGCGCCGTCGGCGCCGTTGCGGGCCAACGCGGCGCGCCAGGGGGACTCGGAAGTGGCCACAAGCACATACCCAGCAGCCGGCCGCCGGCCGAGTAGCCCGCGATGCCGCTGCAGCCCCAATTTACCCGATCATCCGGCGCTCCTTGCGATCGCTCTTGTGACTGTCCCCGTGACCGCTCTTGCCGCCGCGTTGAGTTGCCGCATTGGGGCGGCGGCGCGCTGCCGGCTGCATAGGCCGGCTGCATAGAATGGCCCTGCAACGGAGCGCGGAGCGCCGCATGACAGCTAACCAAAGCGTAAAACAGGCGGCCGGCGGCGCGGCGACCGTGCCGGCGCTGCGTTGGAGCGCGACCGAGTACCGCACAGCGATCCGCTGGCAGACGCGCCGCGCCGCAGCGGTTGCAGCCGGTGCGGCCGAGGAGGTCGTGCTGATCCTGGAGCACCCGCCGGTCTACACGCTGGGCCGCCGCGGCGGCCGCACCCACCTGCTGGCCAGCGAGGCGGCGCTGGCCGCGCGCGGCGCCGCGCTCG
>CAYFZI010000041.1:0-22481 GCA_964347635.1 uncultured Dehalococcoidia bacterium | reverse complement strand
CGTGCTCGATGGGTTGGCCAAGCTCGAGGCGCTGGTCGCGCGCGCGCGCGCGCTGGGCCAGGAATCCCTGGCGATCACCGACCACGGCAATCTCTACGGGGCGATCGATTTCTATCAGGCGGCCCGCACCGCCGGCCTGCGTCCGCTGCTCGGCATGGAGGCCTATGTAGCGCCGGGCGATCGGCGCGAGCGCGGCGATGCGCGCAGCTCATCGGCCGCCTCCTACCACCTGGTCCTGCTGGCGCAAGACGCGCGCGGCTGGCGCAACCTGATTCAGCTGGCGACCCGCGCCCACCTCGAAGGCTTCTACTACCGCCCGCGCGTCGATCGCGAGCTGCTCGCTGAATACAGCGAGGGGATCGTGGTGCTCTCCGGCTGCCCCTCCGGCGAGCTGCACCGCGCCCTCGAGGCCAACGATCTGGTTGAGGCGCAGCGGATTGTCGCCTGGTACCGCGAGACGTTCGGCGACCGTTACTACCTCGAGGTGCAGCGGCACCGCGCGCTCAGCCGCTATGAGCCGGTCCTAGAGCGGATTGTGCAGCTCTCGCGCGATACGGGGCTGCCGCTCGTGGCCACCCAGGACGCCCACTACTGCGATCCGGGCGATCACGATGCGCATGATCTGCTGCTCTGCATCGGCACCAATGCGGCGCGCTCCGACGAGAAACGCTTTCGCTTCGAAGGCGAGGACTATTACCTCACCGATGAGGCCTACATGCTGGAGATGTACGCCGATCTGCCGGAAGCGGTGACCAACACGCAGCTGGTGGCCGAGCGCTGCGGCGTGGAGCTGGAGTTCGGCCGCCTGCAGCTGCCCCAGACGGATATCCCGGCCGGGATGGAACCGATCGAGCATCTCGCCGATCTCGCCTGGGCGGGGCTGCAGCAGCGCTACGCCCACCCCGCCGCGGCGCACGCCGAGCGGCTGCGCTACGAGCTGCAGGTCGTGCGCGAGATGGGCTTCGCCGAGTATTTCCTGATCGTGGCCGATTTCGCCCGCTTTGCCCGCGATCGGGGCATCGCCAAGACGGTCCGCGGCAGCGCGGCGGGCAGCCTGATTCTCTACTGCTTGGGCATCACCGACATCGATCCGCTCGAGTACAACCTGGTCTTCGAACGCTTCCTCAACCCCGAGCGCCGCGAGATGCCCGATATCGATATGGACTTCGCGGACAACCGCCGCGACGAGGTGATCCGCTACGTCGCGGAGAAATACGGGCGCGACCGCGTGGCTCAGATCATCACCTTCGGGACGCTCGGCGCGAAGGCCGCGATTCGCGACACAGGCCGCGCGCTCGGCATGGCGCTCTCGGATGTCGACCGGATCGCGCGGATGGTGCCGAACCATCTCAACATCACGCTCGAAGATGCGATCGCGCAGTCCGCGGAGCTGCGCGAGGCGGGGCGCAGCGATCCCGATGCGGGCGAACTGCTGCAGCAGGCGCAGCGGCTCAACGGCGTCGTGCGCCACGCCAGCACCCACGCCGCCGCCGTGGTGATCTCCCGCGATCCGCTGAGCGAAAACGTCCCGCTGCGCCGCCCCGTCAACGAGGGCGACGAGGGCCAATCGATCCCCATGACGCAGTGGGCGATGGACCAGTGCGCCGCCGTCGGCCTGCTGAAGATGGACTTCCTGGGCTTGACCAACCTGACGATCCTGCAGGAGGCGGTGGAGCTGACGCGCGAACATACGGGCGAGGAGATCGACCCGCTGACGCTGCCGGAAACGGGCGAGCAGGCAGACAGAGCGTTCGCAATGCTGGCCCGCGGCGAGACGTTCGGCGTCTTTCAGCTGGAATCGGGCGGGATGCGGCGCACCGTCGCCGACCTGCGGCCGACCTCAGTGGCCGACCTGGCTGCGCTCGTGGCGCTCTACCGGCCCGGCCCCATGGAGCACATCCCGCGCTTCATCGAGAGCAAGCACGGGCGCGAGCCGGTCTCCTACCCGCACGACGACCTGGGCGCGATTCTCGATGAGACGTACGGCGTGATCGTCTATCAGGATCAGGTGCTGCAGATCGCGCGCAAGTTCGCCGGCTACACGCTTGGCCAGGCGGACGTGATGCGTAAGGCGATGGGCAAGAAGATTGCCGAGGTGATGCGCTCGGAGCGCGGCGCGTTCATGCGCGGCGCAGCGCAGCATGGCTATTCGCAGCGCGACGCGGAGACGATCTTCGAGCTGATCGAGCCGTTCGCCGGCTACGCCTTCAACAAGGCGCACGCCGTCTGCTACGCCTCGATCGCCTATCAGACGGCCTGGTTCAAGGCCAACCACCCGGCGCCCTACATGGCGGCGGTGCTGCGCGCAGCGGCGGGCAACTCGGATCGTGTACGCGCCGCCGCCGCTGAATGCGCGCGGCTCAAGATCACGCTGCTGCCGCCGGACCTGAACCGCTCCAGTGCGAGCTTCAGCCTCGAGAGCCTCGCCGATGGGCGGGAAGCGATCCGCTTCGGCCTCGCGACGGTCAAGAATGTCGGCCGCGCGGCGGTCGAGCCGCTGATCGCAGAGCGCGCGGCGCGCGGGCCGATCGCGGATATCGGCGAACTGTGCGAGCGGATCGACGCACGCTCGCTGAACCGACGCGCGCTCGAGTCGCTGGCCAAGGCCGGCGCGTTCGACGAGCTGGCCCCGCGCGGCGAAATGGTCGCCAGCGCGGCCGACATCGCGCGCCGCGCGCGGCGCGCACAGGAGCTGCGCGAGAGCGGCCAAACCTCGATGTTCGACCTGTTCGGCAACGAAGTGGCGACGCCCGCGCCGCTGATTGGGGAACATGAAGAAGGGATCGATGTCACCGCGGCCGAGCAGCTGCACTGGGAGCGGGAGCTGCTCGGTGCATACGTCTCGCAGCATCCGCTGCAGGCCGCCGCCGCCGATCTGCAGCCGCATCTCAGCCACTCGCTGGCCGAGCTCGATGAGGAATTGATGGGGGAGGCGGTGACCGTCGCCGGGCTGGTCAACAACGTGCGCCAGCTGACGACGCGCAAAGGCGATCAGTTCTGCGCCGTGGAGATCGAGGATCTCTCGGGCGTGCAGGAGCTGACCGTTTGGCCCGAGCAGTGGCGCGCCACGCGCGATCTCTGGAGCCTCAACCGCATCGTGCTCTGTGAGGTCTCGGTCAAGTCGCGCGGCGCCGATGCGCTGACCCTCGCGGTCGAGCGCGCCCGCGCCTGGTCGGAGGAGCCGGCCGCTGAGCAGCCCAAGCAGACGGAGGCATTGCAGTCCTCCAGGCAGGCCTCCAGCCCGGCCCCGGCGGCGCGCCCGCCGGCGGCCGAAGCCGAGCGCCCAACGCGCGAGCCGGCCGCCGCGGCGCCGACCCCGCAGACAAAGCCTGCCGCGCTCTGGGTGACGCTGCGGGACGACGGCGATCGCGCCGCCGGACGGGACTTGCTGCAGCGCATGGGCGACCTGATCCAGGGCATGCCGGGCGCCGACCCGGTTTTCCTGCGAATCGAGGACGGCTCAAGCTCAACGCTGCTGGCGCTGCCCGAGCCGTGGCGAACCTCAGCGACGTTCGCGATGGTCAGAGCGGTGGAAGGGCTGCTGGGCGCGCGCGGCCGCGCAGAGCTGGCGGCCGCGCCCCAGTCGGCCGGCGGCGCCGCAGCGGGCGGCTGATCCCCTTCCCAGCCCGTCTGTCTCGCACAGAGCCCGCCCGACGTGCACAGCCCCGAACGGACGCGGTGACAAGCTCAGAACGTGCGTGCTAGTATTGCTCAGGCACAGCGACCGGCGCAATGGCGCTGAAGGGGAGCGGGCAGCGGCGTGACGGCGGCGACAGAAGCGCTGTTATCGGCTGGCGGCGGTGTTTATCGTGGTGGACAGCCGACGACAACGGGGATAGCCGACGGGTTATCTCACGTTGGGGCTTCGTGTTCTTCCGCTGTTGATGCACGCTGTGCAGCGGCGGCGCTCAGGAGAGTGATTCGCCATGAAGGTCGTCTTTTTCGAAGAGGTCGAGGGCACCGCGCAGGTTGGTGAGGTGAAGGAAGTCAAGAATGGCTTTGCACGCAACTACCTGCTGCCCCGTGGCCTCGCCGGCGCCGCCACAGCCAACAATCTGGCCCGCGCGGAGCGCTTGGCCAAGGCCGACGCGATCCGCCAATCCAAGCTCGACGGCGACGCGGCGCCGCTCGCGGCCGCGATCGATGGGCAGCAGTTCGTCTTCCGCGCGCGCGTCGGCGAGCAGGGCCGGCTGTTCGGCTCGGTCACGGCGCGCGATATCGCCGAGCGGCTCTCCGAGCGCGCCGGCGCGCCGATCGAGCACCGCCAGGTACAGCTCGCCCAGGCCTTGCGCCAGCTCGGCACCGAGGATGTCCGCGTGCGGCTTACCCGCAACGTGTTCGCCAACGTCAGCATCGTCGTCGAGCCCGATGAGGAGAGCTTCGAGCCGACGATCGATGAAGTGGTCGGCGAGTTGGAGGCCGAGGAAGCGGCGGCAGACGCCGCCGCAGCCGAGCGCCAGAGCGATCCCGCGGCCCTAGAGGCCTAAGCCGGGGGCGGCCGCCGCCCCCGAGTTCGGGGGCAGTGATGGTCAGCAGCGAGCCGCGCACCGCACCCGCCGGCGCCCGCAACGGCGCAGTTCCGCAGGATGTCGCCGCCGAGCGCGCCGTGATCGGCGCGATCCTCGCCGAATCGGGCGTGCTTGAGCGGGTCGCCCCGCTGTTGATGCCGCCGGACTTCATCGATCCGCGCCACCGGCTCTTGTTCGCCGCCTCGCTGGAGCTGTGGGACCGCGGCGAGGCGATCGATCCAGTCACCGTCGGCGCGGAGTTGGCGCGGCGCGGCTGGATCGACGAGGTCGGCGGGCAGCCCTACATCACCCATTTGGTCACCGAGCTGCCGACCACCGTCGGCGCCGAGCACTACGCCCGCGTCGTACAGCGCGCCGCGACCTACCGCGACATGCTGCGCGCCGCCGGCGAAATCGGCGAGCTGGCCTACCGCGCCGATCCCAACGTCGATTCGTCGCTGACCGAGGCGGTAGAGAAGCTCTATTCGGTGCGCGGCGCCGAGCAGCGCCACGACTTCGCCCTGCTGCAGGACCTGCTGGCCGATGTCCTGCAGGAGACGACCGAGGCAGAGGGCGGCTCGGCCCAGCCGACGCGGACAGGCTTCGGCGACCTCGATCAGCTGCTCAACGGCGGCATGCACGCATCGGACCTGGTCGTGCTGGCGGCGCGCCCCGCGGTCGGCAAGTCCGCGCTGGCGCTGACGATCGCGCGCAACGCGGCGCTCGGGCAGGCGGCGGCCGTGGCGATGTTCAGCCTCGAAATGTCCGCCGAGCAGGTCGCCGCGCGGCTCGTCTCGGCCGAATCCGGGGTCGAAAACAGCCGCCTGCGCGTCGGCCAGCACACCGATGAGCAGCAGGCCGAAATCTCGCGCGCGATCGGGCTGCTGAGCCGCGCCGAGATCTACATCGACGACACGGCCGGCCAGACGCTGGCCGAAATCCGCGCCAAGTCGCGCAATCTGCATAAGCGGCTGCTCGATCAGCGCACCCGCCAGGCCGCCGAGGGCGCGAGCCCGCAGGGGCTGGGGCTGATTGTCGTCGACCACATTCAGCTGGTGCACGGCTGGTCGCGGACGCCGGTGGAAACCAATCGAGTCGCCGAGCTGAGCGTGATCTCGCGCACCTTGAAGGAGATCGCGCGCGAGCTGCACGTGCCGGTGCTGGCCCTCTCGCAGCTCTCGCGCGCCGTCGAGCGGCGCCGCCCGCCCGTGCCGATGCTCAGCGATCTGCGCGAGAGCGGCTCAATCGAGCAGGACGCCGATGTCGTCGTCTTCATCTACCGCGCCGACATGTACGAGCACGCGGAGTTCGAAGATGAGATCGCGATCGACCCGGCCCAGCAGCAGAGCGGCCGCAACCAGGTGGCGCAGCTGCTGATCGCCAAGCATCGGCACGGCGCGGTCGGCGCCGTCGATGTGCGCTTCGTGCCGCAGGTCGCGCGCTTCGAGGACTTCTACGTGCAGGATGAGCCCGTGCCCGAAGACATCGCCGGCTGGGACGCGGCGCCGAGCGGCAACGGTCGTGGCTGAGCCCCGCTTCAGCGGGTTCGCCGCCGCCGCCGCGGTGACGCCGATCCCGGCAGTGCTGCTGCACGAGCTTGCGCCGCAGATGACCGACCCGGCCGAGCTCATCGTCACGCTCTACGCGCTCGCGGCGCTGCAGCGGGTGCGCCGCTTCCCGCGCCTGATCGCCGCCGCCGATCTGCGCGCCGAGCGCGCCCTCGTCGAGGCGCTGGCCTCACTGACGCCCGAGCGCAGCGTCGCTGAGGCGCTCGAGGACGGCCTCGCCGCGGCGCAGCGGCGCGGCACCTTGCTGCGCTCCGGCGGCGCCCGCGACTGGCTGGCCTTGAACAGCGCCGACGGGCGCCGCGCGATGGCGCACCGCGCGGAGCGCGCCCCCCGCCCGGCGCTCCCGCTCACAGCGCGGGGCGGCGGAATTGTGCAGCTTTACGAGGACGCCATCGGCCCGCTGCCGCCCTCGCTGGCCGATGAACTGTACGCGGCCGCGGCCAGCTACCCCGAACCGTGGCTGGCCGACGCCTTCGCCGAAGCGGCCGCACTGAACAAACGATCGTGGCGCTACGTGCGCCGCATTCTCGATCGCTGGCAACGAGAGGGGCGCGGCGATGCGTCGTCTGGGGCAGTTCGTCAACAATCTGGAGACTCGCGGTTCGATCGGCTCATCCAGCGCTGAGGGCGGCGGACGGGCGCAGCCCTGGCGGCCGGCCGCCGCGGCGGCCCGCTGCCCGCGCTGCGGCGGCACAGGCTATGTGCGGCGGCGCGTCCCGCTCGGGCATCAGCTCTTCGGGCGCGCCCTGCCCTGCGAGTGCGCCGAGCAAGAGGCGGCCGAACAGCTCGCCGCGCGGCTGCAGCGGCTCAGCAATCTCGGCCCGCTGGTCGGCCGGCGGCTGCCGCCGGAGGAGCTCGACGCGGTCGACGAGTACGCGCTCGCGAGCCGCTTTGCAGACGAACTGACGGCCGAGCCTTGGCTGGTCGTGCGCGGGCCGGCCGGCTCGGGCCGCACCCGCCTCGCGGCCGAATTGGCCAACCGCCGCCTCGAACAGGGCCGCGCCGCCCTCTATTTCGTCGCCGCCGACCTGCTCGATAGGCTGCGCGCCGCCTATCGGCGCGATGCGCAGCTGCCCTATCCGCTGCTCTTCGAGCACGCCCGCGAAGCGGAGTTTCTGATCATCGACGATGTCGACGCGGTCAATCCCACGGAGTGGGCGCGCGAAAAGCTGTTCCAGCTGCTCAATCAGCGCTGGAACGCCGGCCGGCGCACCGTGCTGATCGCGGCCAACGGCGGCCCCGATCGATTGGATCTGTCGCGCTGGCTCTCGCCGATGCCCGGCGCGCTCGGCATCGCGCTCGGCGCGGCGCGCTCGGCGGCGCTCTATCACGAGGTCGGCGGAATGCGCAGAGAGCTGCTGGCGCGCTGCACCTTCGAAGGCTTTCGCGTGCGCGGCGGCGACGATCTGCCCTCCGAGTCCTGCAATCTCAAGCTGATCAAGCGCACCGTTGAGCAGTGGGCGGCGGCGCCGCAGGGCTCGCTGACGCTGATTGGCGGCACCGGCACCGGCAAGACGCACCTCGCCGCGGCGGTCGCCAACACCGCGCTCGAACGCGGCGACGCGGTCTGGTTCGCCGTCGTCCCCGACCTGCTCGACATCCTGCGCCGCACCTATCGGGCCGATGCAGAGCAGAGCTACGACGAGCTCTCCGCCTCGCTGCGCGACGCGGCCCTGCTCATCCTCGACGACTTCGGCGCGCACTCGCCGACGCCCTGGGCCGAAGAAAAGCTCTATCAGCTCTGCGCCGCGCGCTACGTCGCCGAGCGCCCCACGATGTTCACCACCAACGTGCTGCCCGATGATCTCGACCCGCGAATCGCCTCGCGCCTGCTCGACCAACGGATCGGCAAGGTGTTCGAGATCGTCGCGCCCGACTACCGCACCGAGATGTCGTCTGCAACGCTCCCCCCAGCCAACCGCCGCGGCCGCCGCCCCCCCGCCGGCCGCGCCTAGCCGCCTAGCGCTGCGCGGCAAGCCCGCGCCCCTGCTCGCGCGGGGAGGCCGCCGCCCCCTATCCCATCTTTCCGCACTTGCTTGTGTGTGCTGGGGATCAACCGCTGCACCGCGGTACGCGGGGATACGCCCTCTTGGCCTCTATGCGCTACTCGAGCTCCGCGGCGGCGGTGAGGCTGCCCTCGATCCATTCCGCGCCGTCGGCCCAGACTTCCTTTTTCCAGATCGGCACGATCGCTTTGAGGCGGTCGATGCCGTAGTGGCAGGCTGCGACGGCCTCCGCGCGGTGGGCTGAGGAGACCGCCACAGCGACGCTCGCCTCGCCGATTTCGAGCCGCCCGGTGCGGTGCTGCATCGCGATCTCGACCACATCCCAGCGCTCGCGAATCTCGCCCGCGATCCGCCGCATCACCCGCGCCGCCATCTCCGGGTAGGCGTCGTACTCGAGATAGTCGACATCGCGGCCCAGATTGTTGTCGCGCACGACGCCGAGGAAGAGCGAGACAGCGCCGGCCTGGGGCCGCAGCACGAGCTGCTGGAGCGCATCGGCGCTGAGCGGCTCGCTGCTGATCCGAAAGTACGGATCGCCGTCCTCGCCGCCGCTCACCGGCGGAATCAGCGCCACGCTGTCGCGCGGCTGGACCAAGAAGTCGGGCTGTACATACTCGGCGTTCACGGCGTACATCACCGAGCCGCGCATCGCGGCGGCCTGCGGAAAGCGCTCGAACACTGCTTCGCCGATCGCGCCCGCCGTGGCCGGCTCCGGCAAGCCGCTGAGCGTCAGCTCGCGCGCGCCGACGCGTTCGGCGAGCGAGGCGAAGAGCCGTACCCTGATCTGCATGCCTGCAGTCTATCGAGCAGCGGATCGAACGGGCAATTGGCGCTCGCGGCTCGCGCGGCTGGGCGCCTGGACGCTCGACCTCGTGCTGCCCTCGACCTGCGCATCCTGTGGAGCGGTGGGCATGGTGCTCTGCGATCGCTGCCGGGCGCAGCTGCGCCGCGCCGATGGGCTGCGCTGTCCGCGCTGCTGGCTGCGCTCCGAGGGCCTCTGCCGCGCCTGCATCGCGTCCCCGCCGGCGCTGCGCCAGCTGCGCTCGGCGTTCGTCTACGAGGGCGTCGCGCGGCAGCTGGTGCTGACGCTCAAATACTGGGGCGTCCCCCGTGCGGCGGAGGCGCTCGCGGCCCAGTCCGGCGGCCGCCTGGTGCGCGCTGATGTCGACTTGATCGTCCCGATTCCGATGACCGCCTGGCGCCGCCGCGCGCGCGGCGGCAACCACGCCGAGCGGCTCGCCCGCGCGCTCAGCGCGCAGACCGGGATCGCCGTCGATGCGCGGCTGCTGGCGCGGCGCGGCCGGCGCTCGAAGCAGCAGGCGCGCAGCGCCAGCCTGCACGAACGCCGCGCCAACATGCGCGGTGCGTTCCGCGTGCAGGGCGCCGTCGAGGGCCGCACGGTGCTGTTGGTCGACGACGTGGCAACGACGCTGGCGACGCTCGAAGCGGCCGCGGCGGTGTTGCTGGCCGCCGGCGCAGCGGCCGTCGACGGCTGGACAGCGACGCGCGAAGAACGCCGTGACTAATGCCGCGTTCTGGCTGTGCCTGAAGCCTGCCGCGGCTCAGTCGGCCGGCGAGCGGATCATTGAGGAGAGCCGCGCCGCCTGCCTGATCGACACCGCCGAGCGCGCCCGTGCGGCCGGCTTCGGCGAGATCGTCGTCCACACAACGGCGCCGCAGCTGCTCGAGCAGCTGCCGCGCGGCGCCGTCGTGCGGCGCAGCGATCGGCGCGCCTCGATCGGCGCGGTTGTGGCCGCCGCCGCTGCGGCCGCCGCCGGCCCCGTCTGCTACGCAGGCGCGGGCATGCCGGCGATGACAGCGGCCGATTGGCGGTGCGTGCGCGAATGGATCGAAGCGGGCGGGGCGCTGGCGAACAATCTGCACTCATCGGATTTTGTCGCCGTGCCCGATGCCGCGCTGTTGGCCGCGCTCGGCCGCGAAGTGATCGACAACGGCTTCGCGCGGCGGCTGCGCGAAGATTGCGGGCTGGATATCGCGGCCGCTGCGCCGTCGGCGGCGGCGCTGCTCGATCTCGATACGCCCGCCGATTTGGCCCTGCTCGGGCTGGCGCGCGACACCGGTGTGCTGGAAATCGGGCCGCAGCTGAGCGCAGTGCTGGATCGCTGCGCAGCGCAGCTCGCGCCCTGCCGCGCGCGCCTCGCGGCCGCGCTCGATCTGCTGCCCCAGCGCGGGCGGCAGCTGATGGTGATCGGGCGCGTCGGCGGCGCGGTCTGGTCGGCGCTGGACCACGGCAGCGCGGCTCGGATTCGAGTCCTCTCCGAGGAGCGGGGCATGCGCAGCCGCGCCCGCGCTCACCATCAGCCGCGCTCGCTGCTGGGCCTGCACACCGCCGCGGTGGGCGCGTCGGCGCTGATCGAGGGGCTGGCCGAGCTCGCCGATGGGGTGCTGTTCGACACCCGCCCGCTGCTGGCGCATCTGGGCTGGGGCGCATCGCGCGCCGACCGCTTCGCCGCCGACCTCGGTGATCCAGCGGCGATTAGCGAGCCGCCGCTGCGCGGGCTGGTCAGGGCCGCGGCGGCCGCGCCGGCGCCGATCGCCTTGGGCGGCCACTCGCTCGTTTCGGGCGGGCTGCTGGCCGGGATCGATATCGCTTGGGCCCGCGGAGGCAGGCCCGCCGGGCCCGTCGCAGCGCTCCGCGTGGACGATGCCCCTGCGGCTCGCGCCCCGCTGAGCATGCCATGTTGATCATCTTTGCGGGCGGCGCATAAGCTGAACGGCGCCCGCCAACCGTTCGCGCGCTGCCCGGGCGGCAGCGGCCCGCGGCTCGACCGCAGGCCTCCACGACGCGAAGGACGCCCCCGCATGCCCCTGACCCGCTCCGCACGCGCGCTTGAGCCGGCCGATCCAGAGATCGCCGCCGCGATCGAGCACGAGGCGCGCCGCCAGCACGACGGGCTCGAGCTGATCGCCTCCGAGAACTACCCCAGCGAGCCGGTGCTGGCGGCGATGGGCTCGATTCTGACCAACAAGTACGCCGAGGGCTACCCGGGCAAGCGTTACTACGGCGGCTGCGAGTTCGTTGATGTCGTCGAGACACTCGCGATCGATCGCGCCAAGGCGCTGTTCGGCGCCGCGCACGCGAACGTGCAGCCGCACTCCGGCTCGCAGGCCAACCTGGCCGCCTACTACGCGCTGCTCGAGCCGGGCGACACCGCGATGGGGCTCGAGCTCAACCACGGCGGCCACCTCTCGCACGGCCTGCCGGTCAACATTTCCGGCCGCTGGTTTGAGTTCGCCTCCTACGGCGTCGATCGCGAGACGGAGCGGATCGACTACGACGCAATGGCCGCGGCCGCGCGCGAGCACCGCCCCAAGGTGATCGTGGTCGGCGCGACGGCCTACCCGCGCCACTACGACTTCGCCCGCGCCGCCGAGATCGCCGAAGCGGTCGGCGCGGTGCTGATCGTCGATATGGCGCACTTCGCCGGCCTCATTGCCGGCGGCGTCCACCCTTCGCCTGTGCCCTACGCGCCGGTCGTCACGACGACAACGCACAAAACGCTGCGCGGGCCGCGCTCGGCGCTGATTCTGACCAACGCGGAGCGCGCGCGGGCGATCGATCGCGCCGTCTTCCCCGGCACCTCGGGCGGGCCGCACATGCACACGATCGCCGCCAAAGCGGTGGCGCTGCGCGAGGCCGCAACGCCCGAGTTCGCCGCCTACGCCGCGCAGATCGTCGCCAACGCCAAGGCCCTGGCCGAAGGCCTGCAGCGCGAGGGGCTGCGGCTCGTCTCCGGCGGCACCGACAACCACCTGATGCTGGTCGATGTGGGCGTCAAAGGGCTGACCGGCAAAGCCGCCGAAGCGGCGCTCGACGCGGCCGGGATCACCGCGAACAAAAACACGATCCCCTACGACGAACAGCGGCCGACGGTGGCCAGCGGAGTACGGATCGGCACCCCGGCGCTGACCACGCGCGGGATGCGCGAGGCCGAAATGGCCGCCGTCGCGCGCCTGATCGGCCGTGTGCTCGGCGCGGTTGACGATCCCGCAGTGCGCGGCGCCGTCCGCGCCGACGTGCGCGAGTTGGCCTCCGCCTTCCCGATTCCGGGCATCGCCGCAGGCCCGTAACACAGTCAGAGCCGAAGCAGGAGGCAGCCGTGGCGCGTGATTACGAGATGATGGTGGTGCTCCACCCCGATGTCAGCGGTGATCAGCTCGAACAGCGGATCGCCGACCTCCGCACGCTGATCAGCGAACACGGCAATACCGTCTCAGAAGTGATCGACTGGGGTCGGCGGCGGCTCGCCTACCCGATTCGCCGCGCCTTCGAAGGCCACTATCTGATCGCGCACTACTCAGCCGAGACAGGCGCGCGCAGCAGCGAACTGGAGCGCGTCCTGCACATCGATGACGGCGTCCTGCGCCATCTGATCGTGCGTCGAGACAGCTAGGCTGAGGGCGGGCGCCGCCCGGCCGCAGGGCGGCGGGAAGGAACAACGCGATGGCGAGCCTCAATAAGGTGCAGATCATCGGCAATCTGGGCTCCGACCCGGAAATGCGCTTCACCGCCAACGGCCAGGCTGTGGCCAACTTCAACGTCGCCTGCAGCCGCCGCTACACCACCCGCGACGGCGACCGGCGCGAAGAGACGGAGTGGGTGCGCGTGGTCTGCTGGGCGCGGCTTGCGGAGCTGGCTGGGCAGTACCTCAGCAAAGGGCGGCAGGTGTACGTGGAAGGCCGCATGCAGACGCGCCAGTGGGAAGACCGCGAGGGCAACACCCGCTACACCACCGAGGTCGTGGCCAATGACATCCAGTTCCTCGGCGGCCGCGGCGGGGGCGGCGACGACTGGGGCGGCGAACGCGCCGCGGCCGGCCCGCCCGGCGGGATCGACGCTGATGATCTGCCCTTTGAGTAGCCGCACCAGGGCGGCCGCACGAGCAAGCGCGAGGAGTGACGCATGACCACAGAGCCCGCAGCGGCGAACGCGCCCTCGCCCCCCGCAGCGCCGCCGCCGCCCGAGCCGCAGCGCATCACGCCGGGGCCGACAACGACCACCGGCGAGCGGGTGCCGCAGATGCTCGAGCGCACCCGCCGCCGTTCGCGCCGCCGCCGCGCACCGGTCTTCACCCCGCAGGAAGTCGTAAACATCGATTACAAAGATGTCGACAAGCTGAAGAAGCTGATCTCGGACCGCGGTAAGATCGAGCCGCGCCGCAAGACTGGGCTCACAGCGAAAGACCAGACCAAGCTGGCGCGCGAGATTAAGCGCGCCCGCTATATGGCGCTGCTGCCCTACACAGCCGACCACATGCGGCAGACGAGCCGCTACCGGATGGTCGCGCGGATGGCCGAGCGGGCGGCGCGGATGGCCGAGCCGGCCCCGCCGCCGCAGCCGGCTGCTGAATCGCCGCCGCCCGCCCCAGTGAGCGCCGAGCCGGCATGAGCGAACGCCCCGGCGTCGGTGTCGGCCTGCTCGGCCTCGGCGTGGTGGGCGGGCGCGTGTTCGATGCGCTGCAGCAGAACGGCGCAGCGTTCGCGCGCCGCACGGGGCGCGCTCTTGCAGTGCGCGCCGCGGCCGTGCGCGATCTCGAGCGGCACCGCGCCCGCCTAGGCGGCGCGGCCGAGCTGGTCGATGATCCGCTCGCCGTCTGCACGCGCGCCGATGTGAGCGTCGTGATCGAACTGATCGGCGGCGAATCGCCGGCGGCGGACTGCATCGCCGCGGCGCTGCGTGCGGGCAAATCGGTCGTCACAGCAAACAAAGAGGTGATGGCCAAACACGGCCCGCGGCTGCTGGATCTGGCGCGTGCGAACAACGTCGAGCTGCGCTACGAGGCCAGCGTGGGCGGCGGCATCCCGATCATCGGCGTGCTGCAGCGCGAACTGCAGGCCAACGAGGTGCACTGCGTCCGCGCGATCATCAACGGCACGACCAACTACATGATCACCGAGATGTCGCAAAACGGTGCCTCCTACGAGGCCGCGCTCGCGCAGGCCCAGGCGTTGGGCTACGCCGAGGCGGACCCGACCAACGATGTCGAGGGGATCGACGCGGCCTACAAGCTGGCGATCCTCGCTTCTTTGGCGTTTCACACCCGGATCGAGCCAGACCAGGTGCACCGCGAGGGGATCCGCTCGCTCAGCGCGCGCGATTTCCAGCACGCCGCCGACCTCGGCTACACGATTCGGATGCTGGCCACCGCGCGCCGCACCGAGCGCGGTCTCGACCTGCGCGTACACCCCACGCTGATCCCGGCGCACGACCCGATGGCGCGCGTCGACGGCGTGCTCAACGCGGTCGCCGTCGAGGGCGACCTGCTGGGCACGGTGGTGCTCGAAGGGCCCGGCGCCGGCGCCGGCGCGACCGCCAGCGCGGTGCTCGCCGACCTGCTCGATGTAGTCGGCGGGGCGGTCTCGGGGCAGGCCCCGCGCGCCGCCGCCCAGCCGGCCGATCCCGCCCCTCTCCTGCAGCCGCTCTCGGAGGTCTGCCTGCCGACCTATCTGCGCCTCGCAGTGCCCGACCGCGCCGGCGTGCTGGCAGAGCTGGGCCTGGCCTTCGCCGAGCAGGGCGTCAGCATCGCCTCCGTGCTGCAGGTGCCGCTGGCCGAACCGGCGGGCGCCGAACTGCCCGCCGCGGAGCTGATCATCACCACCCACGCTGGACCGGACGGAGCGGTGGATCGCGTCCTCGCCTCCTTCGCAGAGTCCCGCAGCGTGCTCGAGATCGGCGTGCGGCTGCGAATTGAAGACGCCGCAAAGACCGTCGCCGGAGCGGGCCAGCCATGACGACGACGCGCCCGGCAGACGGTACGGACGGCTGGATGCTGGTCGTCGAAGAGGATGTGGCGGGGCTGCGCGCACGCGTCACCGAGCTGATGCAGGCCGCAGAGCGTGATCGCCGCGAACTGTCGGCAATGCAGGAGCGCGTGAGCGAAACCGAATCGCTCGCGCTGCAGGCCGCCGCGCAAGCGGCGGCGGTGTCGGGGCGGCTCGATGAACTGCACTCGCTGCGCGACCGGCTGGCCCGCTTTCAGGCGGCCGTCGATGAACAGCGCGAACAGTTCGACACGGCGCTGCGGCAGCTGCGCCACGAACTCGATGTGGAGCGCGACTCGCTCGCGCAGACCGCGCGGCGGCTCGCCGCCGTGGAGCAGACAACGGCGGAGCAGAGCGGGCGGATCACCGCCTTCGACGAAGCTGTGCAGCGGCTCGGCGACGAAGACGCGGAGCTCGCGCAGAGAATCGCGCAGACTGAAGCGCACGCCGACGCGAACGATGCACGGATCGCGGCCAACGCCGAGGCGCTGCGCCGCACGAGCGCCGAGCAGCGCATCACCGACACCCGGCGCGAAACCGACGCACGCAAAATCGACGAACTCGCAGAGCGCGTCAATGCCGCCCAACAGTCGCTGCTGCGCGTCCGCGAGACCGCCGACCAGTGGGACGATCTGGCCTCGGCGATTGATGCGATGCGGGCCCGCGCCGATGACTCGCGGCGGATGCTGGATGAAGCGGCGGCGCTGGCCGCCAGCGTGCGCCGCAGCTTCGAGCTGCTCGAAGAGCGCATCGGCGATGTCGAGCGCGGCGCCGAGCAGCTGCGCGTCCGCGACACGCACCGCGAACGCGCCCTGGCCGCGTTGAACGACGACCTCGAGCGGCTGCGCGGCGAGATGGGCCGCGAGCAGCAGCGCTTCGTCGCCCTGCAGGAACAGATTCGCCGCCGCCAGATCACTGATCTGGAGCAAGAGCTGCGTGAACTCAAGGCCTACCTCCGAGTACAGGTCGATGACTGAGCTGCGCGCCGCCGCGGGCGCGCAGTCGGCGCCGCCGGGCGGCCTGCTCGAGCGCTACGCCGACTGGCTGCCGATCACCGAGGCGACGCCGCAGATCAGCCTCGGCGAAGGCGGTACTCCGTTGGTTCGGGCGCAGACGCTCGAGCGCCGCTGCGGCGCTGCGGAAGTCTGGCTGAAGCTCGAACTCTGCAATCCGACCGCATCGTTCAAGGACCGCGGGATGGTCGTGGCAGTGGCGAAAGCGCTCGAACAGGGCGCCCGCGCGGTGCTCTGCGCGTCGACCGGCAACACCAGCGCTTCGGCCGCCGCCTACGCCGCGCGCTGCGGTCTGCGCGCGTTCGTGCTCGTGCCCGGCGCCCGGATCGCACAGGGCAAGCTCGCCCAGGCGATCGCCCACGGCGCGCACGTGCTCGCGATTGAAGGCGGCTTCGATGACGCGCTGCGGCTGGCCCGCCGGGCGACCGAAGAACTGCCCGTGGCGCTGGTCAACTCGGTCAACCCCTACCGCATCGCCGGCCAGAAGACAGCCGCCATGGAGATCGTGGACAGCCTCGGCGACGCCCCAGACCTGCACTGCCTGCCCGTCGGCAACGCCGGCAACATCACCGCCTACTGGCAGGGCTACACGGAGTATTTCCAGGCCGAGCGGGCCGCGCGGCGGCCGCGGATGCTGGGCGTCCAGGCGGCCGGCGCCGCCCCGCTCGTTGCGGGGCGCGTCGTCGAGCGCCCGGAGACTGTGGCGACAGCGATTCGAATCGGCGCCCCGGCATCCTGGGACGGCGCGATCGCCGCGCGCGACGAATCGAGCGGCGCGATCGCGGCAGTCGCCGACGCGCAGATTCTGGATGCCTGGCGCCTGCTCGCACGCGCTGAGGGGATCTTCTGCGAGCCCGCCTCAGCCGCCGCCGTGGCCGGCTTGCTGGCCGCCGAACGGCGCGAAATCGAAGGGCGGCGGGTGGTCTGCACGATCACCGGGCACGGACTGAAGGACGCCGACCTGGTCGAGCAGCTCGGGATCGAGATGCTGCACCTGCCGGCCGCCTACCGCGAGATCGCAGCGGCGCTCGCTGAGGCAATGCCGTGAGCCGCCCGCGCGTCGATCTGCCGCGCGCCGAAGCCGCCGTGCGCGAGCTCCTGCTGGCGCTCGGCGAAGACCCTGAGCGCGAAGGCCTGCGCGAAACGCCGCGCCGCCTCGCCGCCGCCTACGACGAAGTGCTCGGCGGCCGCGGCATCGACCCCGCCCAGCTGCTCCAAGTCGGCTTCGAAGAGGGCCACGACGAAATGGTGATCCTGCGCGGCATCCCCTTCTTCTCGATCTGCGAACACCATCTGTTTCCCTTCCACGGTGCGGCGCACCTGGCCTATGTCCCCCGCGGGCGCGTCGTCGGCATCTCCAAACTGGCCCGGCTGGTCGACGCGGTCGCGCGCCGCCCGCAGCTGCAGGAGCGGCTCACCGCGCAGATCGCAGACATCATGATGGAGTCGCTGGAGCCGGACGGCGCGGCCGTAGCGGTCGAGGCCGAACACCTCTGCATGACGATGCGCGGGATCAAAAAGCCCGGCTCGCGGATGGTCACCTCGGCGATGCGCGGCACCTTTCAGACGCAGAACGAGACGCGCGCGGAGTTCCTCGCGCTGGTACGGTCGCGCGAGTGATCCGCTGATGCCCGTCATCTCTAGCCTGGCCGGGTGGGACGAGCTGGCGCCCCGCTGGCGCGCGCTCGTGGCCCGCGTCAACCCCGCTGCCGCGCCCTTTGTCGCACCGGAGTTCGCGCGCGCCTGGTGGTCCGTGTTCGGCGACCAGGCCGGCGTCGAGCTGAACATCGTGCCTGTCGAGAGCGGCGGCGGCGATCTGGTCGGCGTGCTGCCGCTCGCGCGCAATGGCAGCGCTGCGGCCTGGCTCGGCGACCACGAGGTGGCCGATTACATGGGCATGGTCGCTGCCGCCGGCCATGAGCAAGCGGTGATCGATGCGCTCTTCGACCACCTGGAGGCGAGCGGGTTGACAGCGGTCGACCTGCGCGGGCTCGACGCATCGGCGTTCGCCGGGCTGCTGGAGGCCGCGGCGCGGAGCCGCGGCTGGCGCGCCGCGCTGAGCGATGAAGCAGTCTGCCCGGTGGTCGATCTCGAGGGCGGTTGGAGCGCCTATCTGGGGCGTCTGCGCCCGCGCGATCGCCGCGAAGTGCGCCGCAAGCTGCGGCCGCTGCGCACGCTCGGCTCTGCCGTCGGCTTCGACGTCCTCGATCATCCCGCCGAGGCGGCTTCGCAGCTGCCGCTGCTGCTGGAGATGATGAGCGGCTCGCGCGGCGACAAGGCCGAGTTTCTCACCGCCCAAATGGAGCGCTTCTTCATCACTTTGGGTGAATCGATGTCCGCCCGCGGCTGGCTGCGGCTGCATCGGCTGACCGTCTCGGGCGAAGCCGCGGCGATGGTGCTGTGCTGGGAGACCGCCGAGGAGCTGATGCTCTACAACAGCGGCTTCGATGCGCGCTTCCGCGATCTCAACGTCGGCTTGGCCTCGAAGGTGCTCTCTCTGCGCCTCGCCGCCGAGCGCGGTCTGCCGCGCGTCAACTTCCTGCGCGGCGATGAGCCCTATAAGTTCGAGCTGGGCGGCCGCGCGGCCGCTGTGCAGCGCCTCCAACTGCAGCGAGCCGATTGACCATGCCACACCATCTGCGGCGCCTGGCCGTGATCTCCACTCACACTTCGCCGCTCGCTCGGCCCGGCACCACCAAGGCCGGGGGCATGAACGTCTACGTCGCCGAGCTCGCCCAGCAGCTGGCCGCGCGCGAGCGGATCGTCGACATCTACACCCGCCGCGACCGCCCCGATCTGCCCGAAGTGCTGCCGCTCGCGCCCGGCGCGCAGGTCGTCCATGTCGATGTCGGCCCGCCTACGCCGCTGCCGCCGATCGAGGTGGCCGCGCATATCGACGCCTTCACCGAGCGCGCCGACCAGATCGCGCGCCGGCGCGGCTGGCGCTACGAGCTCCTGCACTCGCACTACTGGGTCTCAGGCCTGAGCGGCATCTCCCTGGCCCAGCGCTGGGGCTGCCCCCACGCCGCGATGTTCCACACCTTGGGCGAGATCAAAAACCGCCACTACCGCGCACCGGAGCCCAGCGCAGCGCGCGCCGAACCAGCGATCCGCATCGCCGCCGAGCACCACGTCGCCTCCTGTTCGGACCTGCTGATCCCCTGGACAGCGCACGAGCGCGATTTCCTGATCGACTTCTACCGGGCCGACCCGGCGCGCATTCGCATCGTTCCCGGCGGCGTCGATCTGGAGCGCTTCCGCCCCGGCGATCGCGCCGAGGCGCGCGCGGTCGTGCGCCGCGAACTGCCGCAGCTGCGCATCGGCGATCAGCCGGCGATCCTCTTCGTGGGCCGCCTGGAGCAGCTCAAGGGTGTCGATCTGTTGATCGAGGCGCTGGCCCTGATCGACGCCGATCCGCAGCCGGTCCTCTGGATCGTGGGCGGCGATCAGCGCGATCGCGCGGAGCGTGCGCGCCTGCGCGCGATCGCCGAGGCCGCCGGCGTCGCCGAGCGAGTCTTCATGCAGGACGCCGCGCCGCGCGAAGTGCTGCCCGCGCTGCACCGCGCCGCGGATGTCTGCGCCGTGCCTTCGGCCTATGAGAGCTTCGGCCTCGTCGCCGTCGAGGCAATGGCCTGCGGCACACCGGTCGTAGCCTCCAGCGTCGGGGGTCTGCTCACAACCGTCGCCGACGGACGCAGCGGCTACCTCGCGCCGCAGCGCACAGCGGCGGCGTTCGCGCAGAGCCTGAGCAAGGTGCTGCGCGCGCCCGATCGCGGCGCCGCGATGGGGTTGCACGCCGCCGCCTCGGTGCAGCGCTACGCCTGGCCGGCTGTCGCGGAGCGGATGCTCGAGCTCTACGAATCGCTCCTCTCAGAGCCCGAACGCGACCCCTCGCCCTGCGCCGAAGCGGCCGAAACACTGCTGGCCAGCGCGGCGTTGTAACGGCCGCCCCGGCCGGCGGTAGGATGCAGCCGAGGAGCGGCTGATGGACGAATCAAGCGAGCCGCAGGCGCGCCGCGCGCTGGTCGTGATGGCGCACCCCGACGACATCGAGTTCACCTGCGGCGGCACCGTTGCCTCGCTCGCCGATGACGGCTGGGAAGTGGTCTTCTGCCTCGTCACCAGCGGCGACAAGGGCAGCAAAGATCCGCACCTCGCGCCGGCCGATCTGGCCGCCCTGCGCGAGGCCGAGCAGGAAGCCGCCGCCGCCGAGCTCGGCGTCCAGCGCTGCATCTTTCTGCGCTGGCCCGACGGCTTTGTCGAGGACGGCCCCGAACTGCGCGGCGCGCTGGTCCGCGTCGTGCGCGAGGTGCGCCCCGAGCTGCTGATCACCTGGGACGGCTACCGCGGCTTCAACCACCGCGACCACCGCACCGTCGGAATCGCCGCGCTGGACGCGGTCTTCCCGCTCTCGCGCAACCCGCACACCTACGCCGAGCAGATCAGCGCCGGCCTCGAGCCGCACCGCGTCAACACGGTGCTGCTCGCCGGGACCCGCGAGCCCGACCACTGGGTCGATGTCAGCGCACAGCTGCAGCGCCGCATCGACGCCCTCTTCCGCCACGCCACCCAGGTCCAGGCCGCCAACCGCGGGGAGATGGCCAAGCGGATGGCGCAGCGTCAGCGCGCCGCCGCCGCCGAAGGCCGCGTGCCCTGGGCTGAAGCCTTCCGCCGCCTCACCTTCGGCGGGGTCAGCACGCCGCGCCGCGCGGCGGCGCTCGCAGCGCTCAAGAAAGAGCGCGAGGAGGCGGAAGCGGCCGCCGCCGAACAGCCCGCCGCCGCGCAGGCCGCGGCGCAACAGGCCGCCTCCGCCTAAGCTTTCCAACCAGAACAACCTGCAAAAGGAGTCGAGGCGCGTGGCCGATACCGCGCTCTACCTATTGTGGGCCAGCTTCGCGGCAGCGATCTGCGCCGCCCTGGCCTCGATCCTCTACGCCGTCCAGCCGCGCTTCAGCGCGCTGTTTGCCGGCCGGCCGCTGCTGGCGACCGAGCCGAGCCTGGCCGCCGCGCCGTCGGCGCCGCTCCGCTCCGCCACGCTCGGCGGCATGGCCACGCTCGACGCATGGATCGCCGCAGTGCTGGGCGTGACCGGCCTGGCGCTGCGCGGCGCAGCGCTCGAACACGCCCCCTACAGCAACCTGTTCGAGTTCTCGATGGCCTTCGGGATCGCGATCGTGCTGCTCTACGTGATCTTCGAATACCGCTCCGGCACGCGGCTCGCCGGCGCGTTCGTGCTGCCCGTCGCCTGCGGCCTCTACGCCAGCGCGCTGCCCTTCCCCAGCGAGGGCCAGGAGGTGCTGGTGCCGGCGCTGCAAAGCCCCACACTGCTCACGATCCACGTCGCGCTGATGATCCTCGCCTATGCCGTCCTCGCGGTCGCCTTCGGCGCCGCCGCGATGCACCTCGTGCAGGCCTTCCGCGCGGCCGACCGTGCAGCCGAGCGCGCCGGGCGCTTCACCTTCCTGCCCGCGCCCGAGCGCTGCGATCAGCTGACCTACCGCGCCGTGCTTGTCGGCTTTCCGCTGCTCGCCGTCGGCATCGCACTCGGCGCGTTCTGGGCCAACGACGCCTGGGGCCGCTATTGGGGCTGGGACCCGAAGGAGACGGCGGCGCTGGTTACCTGGTTGATCTTCGCTGTCTACATCCATGCCCGCGGCCTGCGCCGCCTGCGCGGCGCGCGCAGCGCCTGGATCGTCGTCGCCGGCTTCGCCGCCGTGCTGTTTACCTATCTCGGCGTCAACCTCTGGATCTCCGGCCTCCATTCCTACGCCGGCGTCTGATACCTGAGCGACAGAGCCCAGCCGCGCGGGCCGACGGGTTGTCAGCAGCGCGCTGCAGTGGTTATGCTCTCTCTTCGTACGCGCGCCCACCGGTGCGCTGGGGTCAAAGTCGCCTCCGGTCGATGACCGCCGAGCACCCGCTCGGCACGGATCAGCCGCCGGCTTTGGCCCTTCTATTGTGGCAGCGAAACAGTCGCGCCGACGTGGCGCATGAACGGGCAGCCGAGTGCCGACGATCAATCAACTGGCGCGCAAAGGGCGCCGCAAAGGACGCAAAAAGGCCAAGGCGCCGGCCCTGCGCTTCCGCTACAACGCGCTGACCAACCGCACCACCCAGGACGCCGGCTCGCCGCAAAAGCGCGGCGTCTGCACCGCCGTTCGCACCGTCACGCCGAAAAAGCCCAACTCCGCGCTGCGCAAAGTCTGCCGCGTGCGGCTGACCAACGGGATCGAAGTCACCGCCTACATTCCCGGCGAAGGCCACACCCTGCAGGAGCACTCGATTGTGCTCGTGCGCGGCGGCCGCGTCCGCGACCTGCCGGGCGTGCGCTACCAGGTCGTACGCGGCGCGCTCGACGCGCTTGGCGTCGCCGAGCGGAAGCGGGCCCGTTCGAAGTATGGAGCGCGGAAGACAGCCGGTCTGACCACTGCGGCCACCCACTGACGGGTGGCCTTCATTCTGCCGCCCGCCCGCGGCGGCCTCACCAGGAACAACCTGAGAACACGAAGCCATGCCCCGCCGCCGCCGCCCCGGCCGCGGCCCGCGCCGCCCCGCCGCCCGCTACGACAGCGTGCCGGTGCAGATGGTGAGCAACCGCATCAT
>CAYFZI010000040.1:0-22999 GCA_964347635.1 uncultured Dehalococcoidia bacterium | reverse complement strand
GGGTCCGCCGGTGTAGGCGACAGCGGCGATGCAGGCGGCGCCGCCGGCGGCGAGGAGCGGCCAGCCGGCGGCGAGCGTGAGCGAGATGCCGAGCGCGATCGCAGCGGCGAAGACGAGCGCCGCGCCGCCGAGCACCGCGCGCTCCGAAAGCCAGCCCTGGGCGACGGCGCGGGGCGGGCCGAGCCGCGCAGCCGTATCGGCGCCGCGGCGGAAGTCGGAAAGGTCGTTGGTGAAGTTGACGCCGACCTGAATCAGCAGCGCCGCAGCCAGGACCTGAAAGAAGAGGCCGGCGTCGAAGGGGCCGTCGATCGCCGCCACCGCCGTGCCGACGAGCACCGGCGCCAGCGCCGCCGGCAGCGTCGGCGGCCGCGCCGCCAGCAGCCAGATGCGCCAGAGCGGCGGTCTGGGCGGAGCGCCGATCGCGCCGGCCGCGCGCGGCCTAGGGCTAGGGGAACCGCTCATACTTGCTGAAGTCGGGCCGCCGCTTCTCCAAGAACGCGTTCTTGCCCTCTTTCGCTTCTTCCGAGAGGTAGTAGAGCAGCGTCGAGTCGCCCGCGAACATCTGCATGCCGGCCAGGCCGTCCGTGTCCGCCACCAGCGCGCGCTTGATGAAGCGCAGCGCGGTGGGCGACATGCAGAGGATTTCGCGGCAGTAGTTGACCGTCTCCTCCTCCAGCCGCTCCAGCGGGAAGACCGCGTTGGCGAGGCCCATCGCGCGCGCCTCTTCAGCATCGTACTGGCGGCACATAAACCAGATTTCGCCGGCCTTCTTGTGGCCCACGATCCGCGCCAGCAGCATCGTGCCGTAGCCGGCGTCGAACGAGCCGACTTTCGGCCCCGTCTGCCCGAAGCGCGCGTTGTCGCCGGCGATCGTCATGTCGCAGACCGTCGCCAGCACGTTCCCGCCGCCGATCGCGTAGCCCGCCACCATCGCGATGACCGGCTTCGGAATCGCGCGGATCTGGCGGTGCAGATCGAGCACATTGAGCCGCGGCACGCCGTCCGCGCCGACATACCCGCCGTCTCCGCGAATCCGCTGATCCCCGCCTGAGCAGAAGGCCTCGTTGCCCTTCCCGGTCAGGATGATCACGCCCACCGTCTGATCCTCGTGCGCCGCATGGAACGCATGCTGCAGCTCGAACAGCGTCTGCGGACGGAAGGCGTTGCGCACTTCCGGGCGGGCGATCGTGATTTTGGCGATCCCCTCGGCGACGTCGTAGTGAATATCGCCGTAGTCGCCGCGGCGCTCCCAAGCGGGGATGCCGGCAGCGCTGACGGTAACGGTGGGTCGCGACATCAGCTGGTCTCCTTCGTGCTCGTACTCGCACTCGTTGGTTCTGCGATGCCCGCGCTGCGCAGCGCGAGCCGCCGCAGCTCGGCGTGGAGCCGGGCGGCGGGCACAGCGGCGCGGCCGCCGGCCCAGACGCCGATCAAGCCCTTCGCCATCGCCACCCAGGCCCGCGCGGTGAGCTCGGCATCGAGCGGCGCGACGCGGCCCAGCGCGAGCGCCCGCTCCAGCTCCGGCCGCAGCAGCGCGACGAAGCTCTCCTCGATCTCGGCCGCCTGCGCGCGGATCTGGGCCCGGCGGTGACCGCCTCGTCGAGCAGCCGAGCCAGCGCGCGGCGCCCCGCGAGCGCTTCGAAGAGCGCCGCCAGGGCTGCGTCGGCGCGCTCCACCGGGTCGCCGCCGGCGGCGTCCATCGCCGCCTGGACGCGCCGCCGCAGCAGCCCGCCGGCCCGCGCGACGACCGCGCTCAGCAGCGCCTCTTTGGTCGGAAAGTGGAAGTAGAGCCCGCCCTTCGACGTCTGCGCCGCGCGCGCGATCTGATCCATCCCGGCGCCGTAGCCGCGCTCCGCAAAGACCCGCGCGGCCGCCCGCAGCAGCGCCTCGCGGCGCTCCAGCGCGCGCGTCTGCTGCGGCGCGCGCGGCTCGGCGACAGTGGGCATACTCGGGCTCTCCCCGCAAGAAACCGACGCAGCAGTCGGTTTCCCTACGCTAGCAGCTGTGACCGCTGCAGACGACGAACGGGCGCGCTCGATTCAGGCGATGTTTGGGCGCTTGGTGCCGCAGTACGACCGCATGAATCGGGTGATGACAGCAGGGCTGGACGGGCGCTGGCGGCGGCTGGCGGTGCAGGCGGTGCAGCCGCGCGGAGCGGCGGTGCTCGATCTGGGCGCCGGCACGGGCGACCTTTCGCGCGAGCTGCGGCGCGGCGGGGCGCGGCTGGTGGCGGGCGCGGACTTCGCCGGCCCGATGCTGCGGCGCGCGCGCGCGAAGCTGGGCCCAGAAACCGCCGATTGGCTGCAGGCCGACGCGCTCCAGCTGCCGTTCGCAGACGAGAGCTTCGATGCTGTGGCCAGCGCCTTTGTGCTGCGCAATCTGGTCGATTTGCCGCGCGCATTCGCGGAGATGCTGCGGGTGCTGCGGCCCGGCGGCCGGCTGGCGGCGCTGGATATCACGCATCCTCCGGCCGATCTGCGCGGGCGGGTGCTGCGGCTCGGCTTTGAGCGTATGGTGACGCCGTTGGCGGGCCTGCTGAGCGGCGATTGGCGCGCATACCGCTATCTGCCCAACTCGCTGGCCGGCTATCCCAGCGCCGACGAGCTGGCCGCGGTGCTGCGCGAGGCCGGCGCCGATGCCGCCGCCTATCAGCGGCTCGCGGGCGGTGCGGTCGCGCTGCATACGGGGCGCAAGCGCTCAGCCTGAGCGGGCGGCCTGCAGCACCACGGCGGCGCGGCCGCTGCCCTTGACCAGGCGCCCGGCCCAGCGGCTGCGCGGCGCGTCTTGCCGCTCTAGCCAGCTGCAGGAGCGAATCTGAAAGCCGCCCGCTTCGAGCGGCGCCTGCAGGCTGCCGCCGAGCGATTGAGGCGTTGGCGGGGCGCAGCCGGCCGGCGCCGCGGCCGCGTTGAGCACCATCTCGAGCGTGCAGCGCGCGGCGGCGAGGCGCGCGATTAGCCCCGCGAACGATGCTCCGTCTTCGAGGACGAGGCGCAGCAGCGCGGCCCAGGGAAAATGGATCGTGAGGCGGTCGGCGGCGGCGTGGAGCAGGGCCGGCGGCTGCGCGGCGTCGGCGGCGATGAACAGCGTGTTGGCCGCGCCGCCGCGCTCGGGTCGGCGCGCGGCCCGCTGCGCTGCGCGCCGCAGCGCCGCGCGGTCGCTGTCCAGGCCCACAGCGAGGCAGCGGGGATGATCGATCGCGTAGCGGCGCACGTAGCCGCCGTCGCCGCAGCCGAGGTCGAGCAGCAGCGCGTCGCAGTCGGCGCGCCGCCGCCGCCACTCGGCGCGGCCGCAGCGGCGCGGGCCGGAGCGCGTCATCACTTCCACGCGCCGCAGGCTAAGCGCCGCGCGGGCGCGGCGATTAGACTCCGCCTGACCTGCACCGCCATGCGCAGCAGCCCTGCGCTGATCGGAAGAGAGAGCCGCACCATGCCAACGTCCGCCCGTGTCGTATTTCTGCCCCAGGAAGATGCGCCGCTCGCCGTGGAGCGCGTGGAGCTGCCCGACCCGGGCCCGCTGCAGGTCGTCGTGCGGCAGTTCTCGAGCGGCATCTGCCACTCGCAGCTGCATCAGATGCACAACCCGCGCCCCAGCGACCAGGTGCTCGGCCACGAGGCGACCGGCGAAGTAATCGCGGTGGGCTCGGAGGTGACCAACGTCGCGCTGGGCGACATCGTGTTCGTGACCTGGGTGCCGCGCGATCCTTCGGTGGCGGCGCGGCCGGTCGAGGAGATCATCGTCGAGCGCCCCAACGGGCGCCGGGCCACAACGCGCAATGTCTTCACCTGGGCCGACCACACGATCGCCGATGAAAAGTACATCGTGAAGGTGCCGCAGGACACACGGCGCGATGTGACCTCGATCATCGGCTGCGCGGTGCTGACCGGCTCAGGCGCCGTCTACAACACCGCGGCGGTGCGCGAGGGCGATTCGGTCGCGATCTTCGGCGTCGGCGGCGTCGGGCTTTCGGCGGTGGTGGCGGCCTCAGTTGTGAAGGCGGATCCGATCATCGCCGTCGATCTAGACGACGAGAAGCTGGAGTTCGCCAAGAAGTTCGGCGCGACGCACGGCGTCAACGCCGGCGCCGGCGACGCGGTGGAGCAGATCAAAGCGCTGACGGCCGGCCCCGCAGGCGTGACGACGAGCTTCGGCGAGCCGGTTTCAGGCGTCGATTTTGCCTTCGACTGCATCGGCCGCGAGGTCACGATGGGGCAGATTCTGCGTGCTGTGCGCCCCGGCGTGCTGGGCGCCGAGGGCGGCGGCACCGCGGTGCTCGTCGGCGTGCCGCAAACCGGGCTGCAGCTCGATCAGGCCGACATGATGGGGCTGCTGATCAACGAAAAGCGCTACATCGGCTCGATCGGCGGCTCCTGCCGCCCCGACCGCGATTTCCCAATGTTCCTGGCCTGGTCCGAGGACGGCGACCTGGACCTCGATGCGATGGTCACCGAGCGGTTCAAAATCAGCCAGATCAACGAGGCCGCAGTGGCGCTCGAACAGGGCGAGATCTTCGGCCGGGCGATCATGGAGTTCGACGACTAGGGCTCGTTCACCTGATCACCCGAGTCACCCGTCCCCCGACGCCGCCTGAGGGGGGGATCAGCGCAGGGGCTCCCCTCTCCCTCCGCAAGCGGAGGAGATGCTGCGGAGCGGCAGAGGGCGCGCTGCCCCGCTCAGGTCAGCCATGCCCTCCCTGCTTTCGGCGCCTCGCCTCGAGGTGCTGCTCCTGCACGCCCGCTACCATAAGGAGCCTATGCTGGCAAGGTACTGCCGACGGCAGCGGCGATGAGGCTGGGGAACGATGAAGAGTCTGGTGCAAATGTCAGGGAACATGCGCAGTACCGCTTTGATCCGGCTGCTCCATATCTGTGCTGCGGCGGTCCTCTTGGCGGTGTGCTGGGCGGCCGCCGGCGCATCGGCGCAAGGCGCACCCACGGTGACCGCCGAGTACGGGGGCTTGGCTAGAGACGCCGAACAATCAATCCAAGACCAAATCAGCTCCCCCGGCAGCACCTTCACGCTTGACGCGCGCGCGCCCGGATCGCTGGACTTCAGCAGCGCCAACACCACTTGGGTTTGCGAAAACCTCCGCTGCCGCTACTTGAATGTCTCTTGGAGCGGTATTACCCCGAACCCGGACACCTCAACATCCCCCTACACGATCACCCTGGCCCGTAACCGCACCCCTTCCGCGGCGGACGTCGGCGTTGATGCTGATCAATTTGCAGCGACGCTCGTGCCGACGCAAATATCCCTGCCCATACGCGATGCCAACACTGGCCAGCGGTACGTGCCTGTGCCTTGGGTCGGCGAACGGGTCACCGTGGCGGTCAGCGGAGCCGCGGGTTCGGAAGCATCCGACGTTGTGAAGATTCCTGCCGTTCCCCGCAGCCCGGTGTTTGCCTCCAGAGCCAATGCGGACCAGGTTGGCTCGACGCTGGGGGCGGCTGGCAGCGCCGCCCTGCCGCCGGTGGTGTCCGTCTGGCCCAAGGTCGAAGGGGCCACCCACTACGAGCTGCAGTACACCATCCGGACCCGTTCCCGCCGGGATGGACAGCGCCTCACCAAGGTGACCTACATCGTGGATTACCGGCATCTCCACGAAGGAAGCAGCAACAACAACTGGTACGAGCGGCTCGAGGCCAACTGGGGCCAGCACCCGAATGCGTCGCTCAGAGAATTGGTCGTCACCGATTTCGGCGAGGACGGCGAATGGATGCTCGCGTTGATCTCCATGCGCCTGCTGCTTGGCGGCGAGAGGGGCTGGCCGAGTGAGGAGATTGATGGAGAGATCTTCGCCAATGAGGCCGACATCGCTGCGGCTCTAAGCCAAGGCCGAAACGCGATCGGCGTACGGGTTCGCCCCATGGTGGCCTGTGCGCCCGTCGACATCAGCACGCTCTGCGCTGATCGCTCGCCTCAGATGGGGGTCTTGGCGCTGCGGGGCCGGAAAAGCAAGATCTCCTACGTGATATTCGAGGGCTCCAGCGTGCAGGAGTGGGTCAGCTCCGCCGGCGCGGCCCGCTAGGGCCGGTTCACCTCAGGCGCTGGGGCGCTGAGGCGAACAAGCGCTAGAGCAGCAGCAGCGGGATCGACATCTCCTCGGGCAGCAGGCCGGCGTGGTAGCCGTTGAGCGAAGCTTGTGCGCTGCCCGGCTCTCCGTAGACGATGATTTCGCGCCCGGCGGAGATCGCGATGTAATCGCCGATCCGTTCGGCGGCGAGCTCGCTCAGGGGGCCGGGGCCGAAGAGCGCGAGCGCTTCGGCCTCGGCGCGCGAGAGCAGCGCCCAGCGCTCGCCCCAGCGTTCGCGGAATGCGGCGGCGAAGGCGCCGCCGCGCCCGGCGCGGACGCAGAACATCGGCACGCGCGGCTCACCGTGCGGCGGTGTGTGCAGCTCTTCGAGGATCGGGTCGTCGGGCAGCACGAGCGATTTCTCGCGGGCGGCGACGCTGATCGCGCCGTGATCGGCGCTGATCGCGATGCGGGCGCGTCCGTCGATCGCGGCGCCGATCGCGCCGATCGCCCGGTCCACGGCATGGAGCGCCTGCACGGCGGCGCGGCCGTGCGGCCCGACCCGGTGGGAGGCCGAATCGACCATCGGGAGGTAGAGGTAGTGGATGCCGCCTTCGGCCTGGCCGGCGACGCGCTCGACCACTGCGGCGGCGGCGCCGCGCAGATGGTCGTAGGGGTCGGTCGGCCAGCCGCCGCGGCCGTAGCTGGTGAACTCGCTGTTGGCGATCGCGCGGGGGTGGTAGGTGCGCAGCGGCCCGGGCATCGCGGCCAGGCGCGAGGGGCAGGGAAAGGCGTCGCGGGGGGTGACGCCGAAGCGCTGCAGCGCGGTATTCGAGCCGCGCTCGACGAAGGGCAGGATCGTGGCGGTGATTTGGTGCCGGTGGAGGTGCGTGAACCAGGTCGGCACGGCGTGCGTGGCCGGCCACTCGCCGGTCATCACCGCCGTCAGCGCGGCGGCGGTGGTGGAGGGGAAGACGGAGCGCAGGCCGATTCGCTCGGCGCTGCCGAGCGTGGTCGTGTCATCGAGCTGGTCGATGAAGATGTCGCCGAGGCCGTCGACGAGCACGAACAGCAGGGGGCGCCCGCGTCCGATCCGCTCGGCCAGCGCAGCTGCGGCATGGTCGCCGCCGGCGAGCGGTGCACCGCCGATGTGCGCGACGGCGCGGGCTAGGTCGACGGTGCTGGGCGGGCCGCCGCCGTCCGGCTCGATCGGCCGCAGCAGGCGGCCGGCGGCCAGCCAGCCTTCGACGCGTTCACGGTCGGAGGCTGGCATTAGCCTGCCCCGATCTAGGACCTAGATCTGCGGCTAGATCTGCGAGTAGCCGGAGCCGGGCGTGTCGACGCCCGTGCCGGCGGGCGTTTTGCCGTCCATGTCCCAGCCGAATTCCTTCAGAATTTCCTGGCTGTAGGTGACGCGCCCAGAGACTTTGTCGAGCGGCTCGGTGGCGAGCAGCAGGGCGGCCTGGGCCATCACCTCGACCGACTCGGCGTCGTTGGGGTCGCGCCCTTCCATCAGCTTGTGGAAGACCACGCCGGGCGTCGGCACGATCTGCGAGGGGCTGTAGCAGGTCACTGAGACGCCGTGCTGGTAGACCTCCGAGGCGAGGCCTTGGGTGAAGCGTTCGAGCGCCGCCTTTTCAGCGCCGTAGAGGGTGCCGCCGCCGCCGTCGCCCTCGTAGGGGCCGCGGCCGGGGCCGATCGCGGCGGCGCTGGAGACGTTGACGATCGCCCCCGTGCCGCGCTCGATCATGCCGCCTTGGTTGAGGCAGAGCTGGCTCATGTAGAAGGGGCCGTGGAAGTTGACCGCGGTCGAGCGCAGCCAGCGGCGGACAGGGAAGTCTTTGACCGGGATGAAGTAGGTCAGAGCCGCGTTGTTGACTAGCACATCAGGCGGGCCGTAGGTGTCGATGCAGGCTTGAACGATCGACTCGCACTCTTCGTATTCGGAGACGTTGCCGGCCACGGCGGTCGCTTCGCCGCCGGCCCCGCGGATGTTCTGGATCGTCATTTCGAGCGAGCCGGGCAGCGGGTGGGTGCCCTCCTGCAGGGTTCGCGCGGTGGCGATGACCTTCGCTCCTTCGGCCGCAAAGCACTCCGCGATCGCCGCGCCGATGCCGCGGCTCGCGCCTGTCACGATTGCGGCCTTGCCGTCCAACTTGCCCATGCCGAACCTCCCAATCCCGGGTTGCATTGCGCTTGTTGTGCTCGAAGCCGCCACAGCATAGCCCGCTCCGATCGCCGGCAGCGCCCTGGCAAGCCCCCGCTGCACATATCCTCCTCTTCCCCCGCAAGCGCGTAGGCTCGCGGCATGGCAGAGCCGCTCGAACGGGTCACGGTGGTCGGTGCATCGCTGGCGGGCCTGAACGCAGCTGAGACGCTGCGCGAGTTGGGCTTCAGCGGCGAGCTGACGATCGTCGGAGCGGAAGCAAGCCCGCCCTACGACCGCCCGCCGCTCTCCAAACAGCTGCTGACGGGCGAGTGGGGTGCGGACCGCCTGCCCTTGCGGAGCGAGGCGGAGCTGGAGGCGCTGCAGCTCGATTGGCGCTTGGGGCGGCGTGCGGCGTCGCTCGATCTGGCCGCTCGGCGTCTACGCCTGGAGGACGGTGAGCCGATTGCGTTCGATGGGCTGATCATCGCGACCGGGGCGGCGCCGATCACCTTGCCCGGGTCGGAGCTGGAGGGCGTGCACACGCTGCGGACAGATAGGGACGCGCTGGCAATACGCGCCGATTTCGAGCGCGGCGGGCCGCTGGCGGTGGTCGGCGCGGGCTTTATCGGCGCGGAGGCGGCCGCTTCGGCCCGCGCGCGGGGGCTGGAGGTAACGCTGATCGAGGCGCTCGCTGCGCCGATGTTGGCGCCGCTGGGCGAAGAGCTGGCGGGATTTATGGCCGATCTGCATCGGGAGCAGGGGGTCGATCTGCGCACCGGGCGGCGCGTCGCGGAGTGGCTGGGCCGGCAGCGCGTTGAAGGGCTGCGGCTGGAGGGCGGCGAGACGATCGAGGCGTCGACGGTCGTGGTCGGCGTGGGGGTGCGGCCGACGGTCGGCTGGCTGGCCGATTCGGGGCTTTCGATTGGCGACGGAGTGCTCTGCGACCAGTATGTGCGCGCCGCGCCGGGCGTGTTTGCGGCCGGTGATGTGTGTCGCTGGCCGAACGCCTCGCTGCAGCCGTTCGCGTATGCCCAGCCGCAGCCGACGATGCGGGTGGAGCACTGGACGAACGCTGTCGAGCAGGGCGCGGCGGCGGCCGCCAACTTGCTCGCTGAAGCGCGCGGCGAAGCGCTGACCGCCTTTTCGCCGCTGCCCTATTTCTGGTCCGATCAATACGGGCTCACGGTGATGGCGGCGGGGATCACGAGCCCGCACGATGAGGTGCAGGTGGTGCACGGGAGCGCCGCGGAGCGCCGCTTTGCGGCCCTCTACGGGCGGCGCGGATACCTGAGCGGGGTGGTCGCTGTCTCGTGGCCGCGGATGCTGCGCCGCTATCAGGCGCTGATCCGTGAGCGGACGGAGTGGAGCGAAGCGCTGGCGGTTGCGCGCGGGCTGGAGGCCTGAGTCAGCGCAGCGGCCCGCGCCCTTAGCGCCCGCGCTTTCGCTGAGGGTTGCCGCCGCTTGCCCGCCGCTCAGGCCCGCTGAACCGCTCCGTCTGCCAGCCGGCCCTCGAGCGCTGGCCCCGCTCGGCATAAGCGGCGGCCGCGCTGAGCAGGGCCTGGGCGGGGCCGAGGCGGCTGCGGAAGCCGTGGTAGCTCGATTCGCCGCGCACGATCCGGCAGAAGGCGGACCAAAAGCGGGCCGAGCGCCGCAGCAGCTGCACGTAGGGCCAGGGCTGCTGGTGGAAGAGCGCCTGGAGTTCTCGGGCGGCGGCCAATTCCGGGTCGATCTCAGCGCCGACAGCCGTTTCGTAGCCGCTGAGGTCGGGCGCTTGGCCGTCGAGGTAGCTGCGTGCGGCGGCGGCGGCGAGCTGGCCGGAGTGGATCGCGTTGCCGATCCCCTCGCCGGAGAGCGGGTCGATCAGCCCTGCGGCGTCGCCGATCAGGGCGATCGGGCCGATCCTGAGCGGCTGGCCACGGTCGCGCAGCGGCAGGTGGTGGGCGCGGAGCTGTGTGAGCTGGTCGGGGTCGAAGCCTTCGCAGTGGCTGTACGCGGCCAGCTCGCGGCGCAGCTGCGGCGCATCGGCGGGGTAACCGCCGACACCCAGATTGAGATGATCGCCCTTGGGGAAGACCCAGCCGTAACCGCCGCGCATCGAGCCGAGCTCGAGGCCGACATCATCGGTCCAGCGCGCGGCGGTCGGCCGGGCGCGGGGAATATTGCCTTCGAGGGCGACGGCGGCGCGCAGGCGGGGCAGACCGAGCGCGCGGCGGACGACGCCGTTGGCGCCGTCGGCGGCGATCAGTACGCCCGCCCGGAGGCTCTCCCCATCGGCTGTGCGCACGCGAACGGCGCCGTTCGCTTCGATGCTGCGCACAGCCGTGCCCTCGCGCAGCGCCGCACCGGCCTCGCAGGCGCGTTCGGCCAGAAAGGCGTCGAGGCGGGCGCGCTGCGTCATCACCGCGAGCGGCTGGCCGTAGCGGTGGCGGAACTCGCGTCCGCGCCGATAACGCACGCGGAAACCGAAGATCTCGCGCTCGATCACCGGCGAAATATCGAAGGGCAAGCGTCGGAGGGCGCCGACGAGGACGCCGCCGCCGCAGGGCTTGTCGCGCGGGAAGCGCGCCCGCTCGATCAGCGCGACGGATGCGCCGGCCGTGGCCAGCGCATGGGCGGCGCTGGAGCCGCCGGGGCCGGCGCCGACGACGATCGCGTCGAGCATCAGCCGCTCAGGCGGCCGCCCGCGCGGCCCGCGTGCGGCGGTAACGGTCCGCCCCGGCCTTCGCGCCGGCCGCGATCGGGGCCGCGAAGCAGAAGATGATCGCCTCAATCGGTGCATCGAAAGCGATCGCGAGGAAGGGCAGCGGCGCGGCGACGAGCAGCACGCCGAGTTCGGCGATCCGGGTGATGAGGTATGTCAGCCCGCCGACAATGAAGGAGACGCCGAACTGCCAGGGCAGGAACGCGCCGGCCGCGCCGAGCGCGGTGGCGGCGGCGCGGCCGCCGTTGAAGCGCAGGAACACGGGGAACATGTGGCCGATCATGACCATCGCGCCGGCCGCCATCCACCAGCCGCTTTCGAGCGCCCACCAGCGGGCGATGCTGACCGCAAGCAGGCCCTTGCCGATGTCGGCGAGGATGATCAGGACGCCGGCGAGCTGCCCCGCCCCCTCGCGCGCGGCGTTGGCCGCGCCGACGTTGCCGTCGCCCACGAGCCGCAGGTCGCCGCCGGTGCGGTAGCGGAAGATCAACCAGGCGACAGGCGTGGAGCCGAGCAGATAGGCGAGGACGACGGTGGCGGCCTCAGGCATTGCGCCCTCCGCAGGCGGCGCTTAGCGCGGGCCGCCGTAGACCGGGCTGAGCCAGTGCGCGTAGCCGTCGAGGCGGCCGAGAATCGCGTCGAAGTAGAGGCGTTCCAGCTGGGCCGTGATCGGGCCGGTCGCGCCGCCGTTGATCGTGCGGCGGTCGACGGAGGCGATCGGAGTGACGTGCGCGGCGGTGCCGGTCATGAAGACTTCGTCGGCCAGCCACAGTTCGGAGCGGTCGATCGTGCGCTCGACGGTCGGCACCCCCAGCTCCTGCGCGGCCAGCTCGATCACGGTGTTGCGCGTGATCCCCACGAGAATGTTGTCGTTGCTGGGCGGCGTGTAGATCACGCCGTCGTTGACCATGAAGATGTTCTCGCCGCTGCCTTCCGAAACGTGGCCGTCGTCGTTGAGCATGATCGCTTCGTCGAAGCCGGCCGTTTCGGCCTCGGTCTTGGCCAGCGCCGAGTTGATGTAGACGCCGGTCACCTTGGCCCGCACAGGGATCGAGGTGTCCTCAGTCCGGCGCCAGGAAGAGGTGACGACGTGCACCCCGCCGGTGGTGTCGAGGTATGCGCCCCAGGGGATTAGGAAGGCGAGAAAGTCATCGGCGATGCCGTGCAGGCGGACGCCGAGCGCCTGCGCCGACTTGTAGACCATCGGGCGCACGTAGACATCCTCGCGAAAGCCGCTGCGCCGCACCATCTCGATAGTCAGGCCGCAGAGCTCGTCGTCCGAGAGCGGCAGCTCCATCATCAGCGCCTGCGCCGACTTGCGTAGCCGTTCGTAGTGCTCGCGCATGCGGAACATGTAGAGCTGTTCGGATTCGGCGTTCCAGTTCGCGCGGATGCCCTCAAAAACAGCGGTGCCGTAGTGCAAGGCATGGGTCATGATGCTGATTTTGGCCTCGGCGAGCGGCATGAACTCGCCCTCGAAGTAGGCCATCTCGGTGCCGGACATCGCCTGGCTCCTGTCTCAGCGCCGCCCGCGGCGGCGGCCTCGATTTGCGGGAGTATACGAGTGAGGGGCGCAAGCGCCGCGTTCGCTGGGCAACTGCGGGCCGCTGCGGCGGGCGCGTGGTACTGTCCCTGCGTGGCCACTTCGGCGAGCGCTAGCCCGATCTACCGCGTTGGCGGCAAGACGATCACAGTCCTCAGCGACGGCGTGATCTGGCTCGATGCCGGCGCCGTCTTCGGCCTGGTGCCGAAGGTCATGTGGTCGCGGGTCACGGGCGAAGCAAACGCACGCAATCAAATCCCGCTGGCGCTGAACTGCCTGCTGCTGGAGTCGGACGGCAAGACGGTGCTGATCGAGACGGGGCAAGGCAACAAAGACTTCGCGCAGACGCGCCGCCGCGGCTGGGAGCCGGAGCACGGGCGGCTGCTTGAGGACCTGGCCCGCAACGGCGTGCAGCCCGGCGATGTGGACATCGTGATCAACACGCATCTGCACAATGACCACACCGGCTGGAACACGGTCGCGCACGGGGGCGCGTTCGCGCCGACATTCGCCAACGCGCGCTACTGGATCCAGCGCGGCGAGTGGGAAGCGGCGATGCAGCCCAACGAGCGCACGCGGGCGACCTATCTGGCCGAGAACCTCGTGCCGGTGCAGGACGCGGACCAGATCGAGTTCATCGACGGCGAAGCGCGGGTTACATCGGACATCACGGTGATCGAGACGCCGGGGCACACGGCGGACCATGCCTCGGTCGTGATCGCGAACGGCGGCGAATCGGCGGTCTATCTGGGCGACCTGATTCAGCACGAGGTGCAGCTGGAGCGGGTCGCCTGGCTGAGCGCGTTCGATGTGCTGCCGCTGGTCAATCTGGAGACCAAGAAACGGCTGATCGCCGAGGCGATCGAGCATCAACAGCTGCTGATTGCGGTGCACAATCCGTTTCCCGGCGCGGGGCGTCTGTCGCGCACTGCTGAAGGGCGCACGCGCTGGAGCGCGGAAGCGCCGCACCTGCAGGCGCCGCACACGGAAGCGCGCAAATAGGCCGCAGCGCGGGCGGCGCAGAGCGCAGAGGAGGCCAGGCCGATGGTGATGGGCGAACACCCGATGGGTGACCCGATGATGGATCCGCAGGCGGCGATGGCGGCGCTGCCCAAGCCGCGGCGCAAGATCTGGCGCGAGGAGCTGCTGGTCGACGAGGTCTTTCTGGCCTATAAAGACCGCACCGAGCTGCTGCCCGACCCCGACCTGATCGAGCGGATCTTCCTGCTCGTGCGGCGCCGCGATCGGCACCTAGTCGTGCGCTTGGGCGACCGCAGCCAGCCCTGGCAGCTGCCGGTGCTCGAATTCGAGATTGAGCCGCGCCTCGAAACAGACCCGGAAGACGCCGACCAGGAAGAGCGCCGTGAGCGCCTCGACGAGATGATCCGCAGCGTGGTGCACGAGACTTGGCAGGTGCCGATTAGCGCCTGGGCGATCCATACGCGTGTGCAGATGACGGCCAAGCACAACCAGCTGCAGTATCAGCCGGGCGCGCGGCGCTACGAAATCGTGGTGACCGCCGAGTGCGGCGACCCGGATGATCTCGCGCCGGGCACAGAGTGGGCGCGGCGCTTCTTCCTGCCGCGCGAGATGAACCAGGTGCTGCGCCAGCGCTACATGGACCGCGAGGAGCTGGGTCTGGCGCACGAGCAGCAGGTGATCGCAGCGGCCAAATCCGCCTGAGGCCGCGCCGCTACCGTCAGGCGCGGCGCTCGGCTAGGATCGGGGCACGATGCACGCAACCGGGTTGATTGCTGCCGTTGCTGCGCCTGCCGCTGTACCGCGCGTCTCCGCGCTGCGCGCAAGCGGTTGAGCGGCCGCTGCGCGGTGCTGCGGAGCCCTGCGCCGGTCAATAGGCCGGCGTTTCCTATATCTCTCCCTGGTCGGCCAAGAGCAGAAATGAGCAGCTATGCGACTCTCCGGCGCTGAAATCCTGATGGAGTGCCTCCGCGCGGAGGGCGTCGACGTTTTCTTCGGCTACCCCGGTGGCGTTGTGCTGCCGCTCTACCACAAGCTCGGCAGTTACCCCGATGTGCAGCATGTGCTGGTGCGCCACGAGCAGGCCGCCGCGCACGCTGCAGACGGCTACGCGCGCGTCTCCGGGCGCACCGGCGTCTGCCTCGCCACCTCCGGCCCAGGCGCCACCAACCTCGTGACGGGCATTACGACGGCCTACATGGACTCGATCCCGATGGTCGTGATCACCGGCAACGTGGCGCGCGACCTGATCGGCCGCGACGGCTTCCAGGAAGCCGATATCACGGGTATTACGCTGCCGATCACCAAGCACAACTATCTGCTGATGCGCGCCAGCGAGATCGCGGGCGCGATCAAGGAGGCCTTTCATATCGCGTCGACGGGCCGCAAGGGGCCGGTGCTTGTCGATATCCCCAAGGACGTGTTCATTGAAGAGGCCGAGTGGGACGGCTATCCGACCGACGTGAGCCTGCGCGGCTACCCGATTATGGATATCCCCCGCGATGAAGAGGTGGCCGCGGCCGCAGACGTGATCAACAGCGCCAAGCAGCCGATCATCATCGCCGGGCACGGCGTGGTGCAATCGGGCGCGAACGCAGAGCTGCAGCAGCTGGCCGAGCGGGCCGATGTGCCCGTGCTGACGACGCTGCTAGGCATTTCTGGCTTCCCCGACGACCACCCGCTCTCATTCGGTTTCCTGGGTATGCACGGGCACTTCTACGCCAACATGGCGGCCGACCGCGCGGACGTGGTGATCGGGATCGGGATGCGCTTCGACGACCGCGCCATGGGCCGCTTCAAGGATTTCAATCCCACCGCGCGGATCGTGCATATCGATATCGACCCGGCCGAGATCGGGAAAAACTTCGTCACGCATGCGCCGGTCAACGGCGATGTGCGGGAGACGCTGCTGCGCCTGCTGCCGCGGATTGAGAGCGCTGCACACCCGGCCTGGCGGGCCGAGATCGGTGCGATCAAAGCGCAGCACCCGACCGATTACATCGACGAGGGCACCGCCGTGACCGGCCCCTGGCTGGTGCAGGCGCTGGCCGAGGAGACGGCCGGGCAGGCGACGATCGTCACCGGCGTCGGCCAGCACCAGATGTGGGGCGCGCAGTATTACCCCTACACGCGGGCCCGCCAGTGGGTTACTTCGGGCGGGCTCGGCACGATGGGCTACGAGGTGCCGGCCGCGATCGGCGCGCAGTTCGCGCAGCAGGCGCCGGTCTGGTCGCTCTGCGGCGACGGCGGCTTCCAGATGACCTCGCAAGAGCTGCAGACTGTCCGCGATCACCGCCTGCCGGTCCGCTACGCGATCTTCAACAACCGCTTCCTCGGTATGGTGCGGCAGTGGCAGGAGCTGTTCTACGAGAACAACTATCACTCGGTCGAGCTGGGCCAGCCGGACTTTGTCAAGCTGGCTGAGGCCTACGCGATTCCCGGTCTGCGCGCCTCGACGCGCGCCGACGCGCGGCGGGTGATCCGCGAGGCTGAACAGATCGACGGCCCCGTGGTGATCGACTTCCAGATGGAGCCGGAGGAGAACGTCTGGCCGATGGTGCCCGCGGGCGCCGCGCTTTCGGAGACGATCGAATCGGCCGACGACCTGTAACGAACGAGTAACGAACCGGTAACGAACGAGCCGGCGGGGAGCAGGGCAGGAGCAGGGCAATGGCTTCGCGCAACACGATCGTGGCCCATGTCGAGGATCGCCCCGGCGTGCTCGCGCGGGTCGCTTCGCTCTTCCGCCGGCGCGGCTTCAACATCGAGAGCCTGACTGTCGGCCACTGCGAGGAGCCGGGCCTGAGCCGCATGACGATCGTCGTCGACGGCGATGATCACCAGGTCAATCAGGTCTGCCGCCAGCTGTTCAAGCTGATCGACGTTGTCTCGGTGCTCGATATCACCTACGACCCGATGGTCGACCGCGAACTGGCGCTGATCAAAGTGGCCGCGACCAACTTCAACCGCCGCGAAGTGCTCGATGTCGTCGAAGTCTTCCGCGCCGACGTGGTCGACGTGCACGCCGAGTCGCTCGTCATTCAGGTGCTCGGCGATGAGGGCAAGGTCGATGCTGCGGTCAAGATGCTCGAGCAGTTCGGGGTGCTCGAGATGGTGCGGACCGGGCGGGTGGCGATGCTGCGCGGACCGCAGACTTCGAAACCGCCGCCTGTCAGCGATTCGCAGCAGGCCGCCGCCGCCGTCCGTGCAATGCTGGGCCGGCGCCCCGAGGGCGCCCTGCCCTTCGCCAGCGATTGAACCGCTTCAGCCGAGAGCCGCGCAAGCAACGAAAGAGAGCCGCCATGCCCGCCACGATGTACTACGACGAAGACGCCGACCTGGACCTGCTCAAGGGCAAAACGATCGGAGTCGTCGGCTTCGGCTCGCAGGGCCACGCCCACGCGCTGAACCTGCACGACAGCGGGGTGGACGTGATCGTGGGCCTCTATCCGGGCTCGCGTTCGTGGAACAAGGTGATCGATTCGGGCCTGCGCGTGGACACCGTCGCGAATGTCGCCGCCGCCTCGGACATCGTGATGGTGCTGACGCCGGACCACGTCCAGAAGCAGATCTACGACCAGCACATCGCGCCCTCGATGGTCGAGGGCAAGACGCTGATGTTCGCGCACGGCTTCGCGATCCACTTCACCCAGGTCGCGCCGCCGCCGGAAGTCGACGTGACGATGATCGCACCCAAGGGCCCCGGCCACCTGGTGCGGCGCGTCTTCGAGGAGGGCGGCGGTGTACCGGCGCTGCTGGCGGTGTACCAGGACGCCTCGGAGACGGCCAAAGACGTCGCCTTGGCCTACGCCAAAGGGATCGGCGGCACGCGCGCGGGCGTGCTCGAGACCACCTTCCTCGAAGAAACAGAGACCGATCTGTTCGGCGAGCAATCGGTGCTCTGCGGCGGCATTACGGCGCTGATGCAGTCGGCCTTCGAGATCCTCGTCGAGGCCGGCTACCAGCCCGAATCGGCCTATTTCGAGACGATCCACGAAGTCAAGCTGATCGTCGACCTGATCTACGAGGGCGGATTCGCGAACATGCGCTACTCGGTCTCGGACACGGCCGAGTACGGCGATCTGACGCGCGGGCCGCGCGTGATCGATGAGTCGGTCAAGGCGCGGATGCGGCAGCTGCTCAGCGACATCCAGGACGGCACTTTCGCCCGCGAGTGGATCATGGAGAACCAGACCGGCCGGCCCGGCTTCGACAAGCTGCGCGCCCGCGCCGCCACCCACCCCAGCGAAGCAGTCGGCGCCGAGCTGCGCGGCATGATGGCCTGGCTGAACGAAGAGGCGGATTAGTCAGACGGGCGCGCCGTCAGTTCGGCCAGGCTAGGTTGTCGGGAAACCGGCGATGGCGATTTCTTCTTCAGTCGGCTGTTCGAGTTCGATCAGGGCCGACTCGTAGGGGATCACTTCCCCGTCCTCAGTGCCGCGCCAGCCAGCGTGTCCGTGCGACAGATCGCTGAGTTCGCGCGCGCTCATATCCTGCGTCTCTCGCAGGATTTGCTCCACCACGGCGATCTCGAGGCCGCTGAAGCGTGAGAGGTCGGCGCGCTCAAGCGGAACGGGGCGTTGCTGGACGTAGCCGAAACGGTCGCGGTGGCGGATGCTCAAGCGTTGTGAGTCAGTGAGGCTCACAAGGCGCTGTTCCAGCCCATCAACCATCGGACCATGCCGACGGTGTCGGTAGGAAGCTCCCGTGATCGACTCGCCTGTCAGCCGGTAGTGCTGGAAGTCGCTCATCCAGAGCAGCTTGTGGAGCTTGGTCTTGCCGTACGTCTCGCTCGCGAGCTCGCGCTCGGAGATGTAGAGGATCAGCTCATCGAGTTTGGCGGTGTCAAGCGTCGAGGTGGCGGCCATCGGTTGGTCCTTGCATGCTCTGATGTAGTAATACAGGATAGCCTTGCCCGACCGTTTTGCCTGTAGAGTGAGCATGTGCCTGACAGATTTGAGGTCGATGCCGAAGCCCCGATGTTTCGCGCTGTCTGCGAGCGGCTGGATCTGAAGCGTTGGCAGGTTGACAAAATTGTACAGGCGGTCTACTTGCACGCCCGTAGTGGCGTGCCGCCACCCAATCCCGTGGCAGTTGTCGTTCCAGGTATGCCGTCGCGCAGCGTGTCCGTCTCCCGCCTGTGGGTTCAGTTCGAGATCCGCGGCGGCCGGATCATCCTGCTCAATCTCAGCGAGCAGCCCTCGGACTGATGCCTAACGCGCCGTCACTGTTGCGCTCGCCGGCACCCCGCGCGCCTCGAGCAGGGAGATCCACTCGCGCTGGGTGTGATGGCGGAATGCCTCGCTCAGCACCGTCGACAGCGCCTCCGCGTTCGCCCGCCGCGCCGCGGGCGTTGCAAAGCGCGGGTCGTCGCTGACCTGCAGCTGAAACTGCGGTAGATAGTCGCCCGTATCCGCCGGGTGCCGCTCGTGGTGGTCCCACTGGTGGTTGGCCAAGGCTGACTCGCCGAGCGCGTCGCGCAGGCGCCGCCAATCGGCCTCCGTCGCGACGCTCAGATGCACCCAGCCGTCCGCCGCTCGGTATGCCCGCCGCAGCGGGTCAGCCGTCGCTGCCATTGCCAACACCCCCGTCTGATTGCGCGTCTACCATCAGGCTAGCGCCTGCCCGCCAACAGATCCGGGCACTGCGAGAGGAGTTGACCATGCGCGCAGTGGTGATGCGGGATTTTGAGTTGGTTGTCGATCAGATCGCACAGCCCGAGCCCGCCCAAGGCGAAGTGCTGGTCAAGACGCTGGCCTGCGGCATCTGCGGCTCGGACCTGCACTTCCTCAAATTCGCCGAAGACCTGGTCCGCGGCTCGAACGAGGCCGGTGCCGGGCGGTTCTCGCCCGACCTCAGCCGCGACATCGTGATGGGCCACGAGTTCTGCTGCGAAGTGGTCGCCTACGGTCCCAACACAGCCGCGACTGTGCCCGTCGGCGAGCGCTGCGTCTCGGTCCCCACCAAGGGCGCCTACTCCAACGACTACCCTGGCGGCTACAGCGAGTACATGCTGCTCGACGCGGCGCTGATTCTGCCCGTCGCCGATTCGCTGGCCACCGCGCACGCCGCGGCGACCGAGCCGATGGCCGTCGGCCTGCACGCCGCCCGCGCCGGCGGATTCAGCGCTGAGCCGGCCGTGATCTACGGCTGCGGGCCGGTGGGCCTGGCCACGATCGCCGCGCTCAAGCTCGACGGCGTGGGGCCGATCGTGGCGGCCGATTTCTCGCAGCGGCGCCGCGAGCTGGCCGGCATCATGGGCGCCGACAGCGTCGTCGACCCGCGCGAACTCTCACCCGTCGCGGCGCTCGAACGGCTCGGCTCCTTCTCCGAGACAGTCATGTACGACGCCGTCGGTGTGCCCGGCACGATCGACCTGCTGATGAAAGAAGCGCCCGACCGCGGCGCCCGCATCGTCGTCGCCGGCGTCTGCATGCAGCCCGACCAGATTCATCCGATGGCCGGAATCGAAAAAGAGCTCAGCCTCAAGTTCGTGCTCGCCTACAGCCCCGAGGAGTTCGCCGACAGCCTGCACGCGCTAGAGGACGGCCGCATCGACGCCTCCGCCTTCGTCACCGGCCAAGTCGGCCTCGACGGCGTCGCCGCCGCCTTCGAAACCCTCGCCGACCCCGAGGACCACTGCAAGATCATGGTCACCCCGCACGAGCAGCATTCGCTGTAGGGAACGGAGCTGCCGGCTCCCGACGCTGCAGGCAGGCAGCAGTGCATTCGTGCTTGATGCCTGCCTTCGCGCCGGCAGGCGCACACCCGAACCCAGTCCCTTACCATGCCTCCTACCCACTCCTGCAGACCGAAGTGAGATTCCTGATGACCTACGACCTTGTGATCCGCCGCGGCACCATCGTGGACGGCTCGGGGGCGCCGCGCTTTCGCGCCGACCTCGCCGTGCAGGACGGGCGGATCGCCTCGATTGGGCGCATCTCCGATGCCGGGCGCGAGGAGATCGACGCCGACGGGCTGGTCGTTGCGCCGGGCTTCATCGATGGTCACACCCACTTCGACGCGCAGATCTCCTGGGACCCCTACGGCACCTCCTCCTCCTACCACGGCGTCACCTCGGTGATCATGGGCAACTGCGGGTTCACGCTGGCGCCCTGCCGCGCCGACGACCAGGACCTGCTGATGCGCACCCTGGAGGCGGTCGAGGACATCCCCGCCGAGGCGCAGCGCGCCGGTGTGGCCTGGACATGGGAGACGTTCCCCGAATACCTCGATTTCCTCGATCAGACCCCCAAAGGGCTCAACTACGGGGGCTACGTGGGCCACAGCGCGCTGCGCACCTATGTGATGCGCGAGCGGGCCTTCACCGAGGCCTCGACAGAGGCGGACCGCGCGGAGATGCGGCGGATCCTCAGCGAGGCCGTGCAAGCCGGCGCGATGGGCTTCTCGACAACCCGCTCGCCGGCGCACAAGACCTCCGAGGGCAACCCGGTGCCCAGCCGCCTGGCCGATTGGAACGAAGTCTGCGAGCTGGTCATGGCGCTGGGTGCGATCAACCGCGGCGCTGTTGAGATCAGCGGCGAGCCGACGATGGGGCAGGACCCCAACGACCCCAACCACTACGAGAACCGCCTGCGCGACCTGGCGGTGGACTCGGGGCGGCCGATCTTCTTCCCGGCGCTGTCGAGCCGCCGCGCCGCGCCGGACGGCTGGAAGCGCTGGTTCAGCAACGCCGCCGAGGCGGCCGAGCGCGGCGCGCGGATGTTCGGCCAGGCCCACTCGCGCCAGCTGGCCACCAATTGGTCCTACCGCACGGAGATGCCGTTCGACCGCCTCTCCGTCTGGCGCGACCTGCGCAAGCGCCCCTTCGATGAGCAGCTGGCCGCCTTCCGCGACCCCGAAACGCGCGCCCGCCTCGTCCACATCGCCAACACCGAAGAGGAAGACTTCAGCAAGGTGATGCCGGCCCAGGCGCGCAAGCCGTCCGATTGGGATTGGGTGTTCATCCTCGATCACGTCGACGGCACGCCCAACCGCTCGCTCGGCGAGCTGGCCCGGGAGCGCGAGGAAGACCCGATCGAGACGATGCTGCACATCGGCATCGAGCAGGACCTCGAAACCATCTACCAGGTGCCGCTGGCCAACGAGTACCAGGACACGGTGCTCGAGATCATGCGCGAGCCGCGCTCGCTGGTCACCTTCAGCGACGGCGGCGCGCACGTCTCGCAAATCATGGATTGCTCGCTCCAAACGCACGTGCTCACCCACTGGGTCCGCAACGCCGGCGAGCTGACCCTCGAGCAGGGCGTGAAGCTGCTGACCTGGGACATGGCCTCAGCCTGGGAGCTGCCCGAGCGCGGGCTGCTGCGCCGCGGCTACAAGGCCGACATCATCATCTTCGACCCCGAGACGGTCGCACCGCGCCGCCCCGAGGTAGTCTACGACCTGCCCGCGCAGCAGCGCCGGCTGCTGCAGAAGGCGGACGGCTACCACTACTCGATCGTCAACGGCGGTGTCACGATGCGCGGCGGCGAGCCGACCGGGGTGACCAGCGGCGAAGTGCTGCGCTCCGTCTAAAGCGGGTTCGGCGCAGCAGCGCTCGTGCGGGTTCCGCAGTTCGGCATCAACCGCCAGGATGCTGGCTCCGTCGCCGCTTTTGCGGCCGATCTGGCGCGGATCGAGGCGCTCGGCTGGGATGCAGCCTGGCTGCCCGATTCGCAGCTGCGCCGCCGCGATACCTATGTGCTGCTCGCGGCCGCGGCGCAGGCGACCGCCGCGATCTCGCTCGGCGTGCTGCTGACCAACCCGATCACGCGCCACCCCACGGTGACGGCCTCATCGATCGCGACGATCGATGAGCTGGCCCCGGGCCGCGTTGCGCTTGGCTGGGGCGCGGGCGATACCGCGGTGCGGCTGGCCGGGCTGCGGCCGGCGACCGTCGCCGAGCTGGAAGCGGGGATCACGCTGATGCGGCGGCTGCTCGACGGCGAATCGGTCGAGGTCGGCGCAGAGCGCCCCGCCGAGTTGCCCTTTCACCGCCCCGTACCGATCTGGCTGGCCGCCGGCGGGCCGCGCACGCTGGAAATGGGCGGGCGCGCCGCCGACGGTGTGTTCATCCGCGTCGGTGTGCATCCGTCGTTGATCGAAGCCGCCGCGGCCCGCGTGCGGCGCGGCGCCCAGAGCCCCGGCCGTGCGCCCGAAGACGTGCGGCTCGGCGCGATCTTCCACACCGTGCTGGCCGATGACCGCGAAGACGCGCTGACAATGGCCAAAGCGATGGCGGCCGGCTACTACGAATACTCGCCGATGCTGTTCGACCCGCCCGGGCTCGTCTGGGGCGGCCCCGCCCCCGAAGCCTTGAAGGCAACGCACGGCGTCTGGCCCGATTTCCACCACGACCCCGATCTGCTCAAGGCCGGCCGCGCGGCCGCGTTCCTGAGCGAGGCGCACGCCGGCGCATTTGCGCTGCGCGGCGGAATCGACGCCGTCGCCGAGCAGCTGCTCGGCGTCCTGCGCCGCAGCGCTGCGGCGGGCATCGAGTTCGAGCACGTCGTGCTGCACCCTATCCCCCACCCCCCCCGGCCCCCCCCCCCCCCCCCCCGGTTGACCCCACCCCGCCCCCCCGCAACACTCCCCCCCAACCCGCCCCCCGGGCCG
>CAYFZI010000039.1:0-23605 GCA_964347635.1 uncultured Dehalococcoidia bacterium | reverse complement strand
GCCAACCTGGGCGATGCGGCCGTCTTTGATCCCCACATCGGCCTTGAAGCGGGGGACGCGGGTGCCGTCGACCACCGTCCCGCCGCGAATCAGAACATCGAACCTGGCCATCACAAACTCCTTGAGGGGGCCGCCGCACGGGCGGACAAACCGATTGAGGGGGATGATAGAGAGTTCGGCGTGCGCTTGTGCGCGGTGGGGCACAAGCGCCGGCGCAAGCGCGGAGAGCAAACTGCGCCGCGAACCGGCGGCATGGTTATACTGCGGGGGATGTTGCTGCGACGAAGTTATAGGGGGATGCTGCCGCGGGCCGACTCTGCCCGCGGGTTCCTCCTGCCCTGAACCGGAGCACGGCCGCCCACCCGCCGCCGACACTCCGCTGACTCCGCTCTGCGACCCAGCTCCCCCACGCTCTCTGGAGATGCGCCACCATGGCTGACCGAGTCCGAATCTTTGACACCACCCTGCGCGACGGCGAACAGGCCGCCGGCGTTTCCTTTTCCGCCGATGAGAAGCTGCAGATCGCGCGGCTGCTCGAGCGGATGGGAGTGGACTGCATCGAGGCCGGCTTCGCCGCCGCCAGCCCGGCCGATTTCGACGCCGTGCACCAGATCGCGCGCGAAGTCCGCGGCACCCAGATCGCCTCGCTCTGCCGCGCCGTGCCCAACGATGTGGACCAGGGCTGGGCGGCGATCAGCGATGCCGAAGCGCCGCGCCTGCACGTCTTCCTCTCCAGCAGCGATATTCACATCGCCCACCAGCTGCGCAAAGACCGCGAAACGGTGCTCGAGCAGGCCCGCGAGATGGTCGCCCGCGCCAAACAGTACGTCGACGATGTCGAGTTCAGCCCGATGGATGCGACGCGCTCCGATGTCGGCTTCGTGCGCCGCATGCTGGCCGAGGTGATCGAGGCCGGCGCGACCACGATCAACATTCCCGACACGGTCGGCTACGCGATCCCGGACGAATTCGAGGCGTTCATCCGCGGCATCCTCGAGGATGTGCCGGGCGCCGACAACGTGATCGTCTCGGTCCACTGTCACAATGACCTGGGCCTGAGCACGGCCAACAGCCTGGCTGCGGTGCGGGCCGGGGCGCGGCAGGTCGAATGCACCATCAACGGCCTCGGCGAGCGCGCCGGCAACGCGTCGCTGGAAGAGACGGTGATGTCGATTCGCACCCGCGCCGACCATCTCGGCGTCGAGATCGGCGTGCAGCCGCAGTATCTCGTCCCCGCCTCGCGGATGGTGCAGGACTTCGCCGGCATGCACGTGCAGCCGAACAAGGCGATCGTCGGCCTGAACGCTTTCCGCCACCAATCGGGCATCCACCAGGACGGTGTGGTCAAGCTGCGCGAGACGTACGAGATCATGGACCCGAAAGAGGTCGGCTGGAGCGAGGGCAGCCAATTCGTGCTGAGCAAGCTCTCTGGCCGCGCCGGCTTCCGCTCGCGGCTGCAGGACCTCGGCTTCGAGTTGGAAACCGACGAGTTCAACACCGCCTTCAACCGCTTCCAGTCGCTCGCCGACACCAAAAACGTCGTCGACGACCGCGACCTCGAAGCGATCGTGTTCGACCGCATCGGGCAGGTCGACGGCGGTTGGGAGCTGATCGCGGCCGATGTCGCTTCGGGCACGACGGCGGCGCCGAGCGCTTCGATCACGCTGAAGTCGCCCGACGGCGAGGAGCTGTCCGACTCACAGACCGGCAGCGGTCCGGTCGACGCGATCTACCGCACGATCCGCGCAATCACCGGCATCGATGACACGCTCGAGGAGTACAGTGTGACGTCGATCACCGAAGGCCTCGACGCACAGGGCGACGTGACGATTCGGATCGTCGTCGATGACATCACGCACACCGGGCGCGCCGCCGACCAGGACATCCTCGTGGCCAGCGCGCGGGCCTACATCAATGCGATCAACCGCCACGTCAGCGGCAAGGTCGGCGCTGCGGCGGCCGCCACTCAGGGGCGCACACAGTCGCCCTAGGTCGCCCTAGCCCCAACCGGCGGCGGGCTGAGCGAAGGGGAACCACGATGGCCGGACGTACAGGACGTACAGTCGCGCAGAAAATCTGGGATGCACACCTCGTGCGCCGGGCCGCCGGCGAACCTGACCTGCTCTACATCGACCTGCACCTCGTGCATGAAGTCACGTCGCCGCAGGCATTTGAGGGCCTGCGGCTGACGGGTCGGCGGGTGCGCCGCCCGGAGCTGACGATCGCGACCCAGGACCACAACGTCCCGACCGACACTCGGGTCGAGCCGTTCGCGGACCCGCTTTCGCAGCAGCAGGTCGAAGCGCTGCGCGCCAACTGCGCGGAGTTCGGCGTGCCGCTCTACGACACGCGCGACCCGCGCCAGGGCATCGTGCACATCATCGGCCCCGAGCAGGGCCTCACCCAGCCGGGCATCACGATCGTCTGCGGCGACAGCCACACCTCGACGCACGGCGCGCTGGGCGCGCTGGCCTTTGGCATCGGCACGTCCGAGGTCGAGCATGTGCTGGCCACGCAGACGCTGCCGCAGGCGCCGCTCAAGCAGATGTCGGTCGAGGTCAACGGCGAGCTGCCGCAGGGCTGCTCAGCGAAAGATGTGATCCTCACCATCCTCAACACGATCGGCACCGGCGGCGGTGTGGGGCACGTGATCGAATACCGCGGCGATGTGATCCGCGCGCTCTCAATGGAAGGCCGCATGACGGTCTGCAATATGACCATCGAGGGCGGCGCGCGCGCCGGGCTGGTCGCACCCGATCAGACGACGATCGATTATCTGCGCGGGCGCGCCCACTCACCTGCAGGCAGCGATTGGGACGCCGCCGTCTCGCGCTGGTCGGAGCTGCAAACCGACGCCGACGCGGTCTTCGATCAGGAAGTGCTGATCGAAGGCGCGCAGATCGCGCCGTTCGTGACCTGGGGTACCAATCCCGCCCAGAGCGCGCCGGTGACCGAGGCGATCCCGCAGCCGGACAGCCTCGAGACCGCCTCCGCGCGTGAATCGGCGCAGCGCGCGCTCGCCTATCAAGGCCTCGAAGCGGGTACGCCGATCGCCGATATCGCGATCGACCGCGTCTTCATCGGCTCTTGCACTAACGGGCGGATCGAGGATCTGCGCGCGGCTGCCGCCGTGATCGGCGGCGGCCGCGTGGCCGAGGGCGTCCATGCGCTGGTCGTACCCGGCTCGGGCCTTGTCAAGCAGCAGGCTGAGGCCGAGGGTCTGGCCGACCGCTTCCGCGACGCCGGCTTCGACTGGCGCGACGCGGGCTGCTCGATGTGTCTGGGCATGAACCCCGACAGCGTCGTCCCCGGCGAGCGCGGCGCCGCGACCAGCAACCGCAACTTCGCGGGCCGCCCGGGCCCCGGCGGCCGCACCCACCTGGTCAGCCCGGCGATGGCGGCGGCGGCGGCGATCGCAGGGCACTTCGTGGATGTGCGGAGGCTGTAACAGTGGGCGGCGTGTTCGTCTATTGGGACAACTCGAACGTCTATCACGAAGCGCAGCGCCTCGCGGAGAAGCGCGACGGCACGCCGGGCGCACGGTATCTGATTCGGATTCACTTTGAGCGCATGATGGACTTGGCCCGCGCCAACCGCCCCCTCATGCGCGCGGTTGCCGCAGGGTCCGTACCGCCCGAGATGCGGCAGCTCTGGAACCGCCTCGAAAACAGCGGCGCCGCAGTGCGGCTCTTCGACCGCGGCGATCCAAGCCGCCGAGAGCAGGACATGCCGGATCGCGTGCTGCAGCTGCGAATGCTGGAAGACGCATTGGATTACAACGGTGATCCAGGCATCGTCGTGTTACTCACCGGCGACGGGGCCGGCTACTCGGAGGGCGCGGGCTTTCACGCCACGCTTGAGCGGATGCACAGGCGCGGCTGGCGGATCGAGATTTTGTCCTGGGCGCATTCCTGCAACCAGCGGATGCGCAGCTGGGCAGAGGAAAACGGCGCGTTCGTGGCGCTGGACGACTTCTACGACTCGATCACCTTCCGCGAGCCCTCGCATCCCGGCCACGAACTGGCCCCTCCGCGCGACGCGGCGCCGCTCGATCTCTCACGCCGGCCCACCGCTTAGAACAGCTGACGCAGCACGCACCTGACACAGCGGTTCGCAGGCGCGGATGCCGCAAACGCGCTACTCCAACAGATCGGAGCTCCAGACCGAGCGCTCGACTTCGCGGTCCTCACGGATCGTCTTTACGTCGGGGCCAAACACCATCGTGTAGCGCTGATCGGCGCGGTACTCGGGCCAGCCGGGCAGGGCGTTGGTGCTGGGGTTGCCGTTGCGGGCGAAGTGCAGCCAGGCGTCCATGACGAACCTGCTCAACTGGTCTGTCTGTGGATCGCCGCCCACGAACTCGCGCATCTCGTCGCAGGTTCCGAAGACAAAGGGGATGTCGATGGCATGCGGGGCGCGCAGACGCCCATCCAGAGCCGGCGATTGCTGGTTGAACAGGTAGCCGTAGGTGCGGCCCGTCCCCTCGAGCGCGCTATGGGCGTCGAGCAGGCGGTCGGAGGGAATGCGGAAGACGTAGTCGGTCATCACGGAATCGAAGACGGTCAGCGGGTCGGCGGCGCCGCCGCGCGCGGTGCGGGCCTCTCGGTAGTGGTCATAGAGGCGGTCGGCGGCGGCGGCGCTGCCCGTGGTCACGCCCAGCGCGGCGCGCGCGCCCGTTTCATCGAGCTCGTTGACCCCTGCAATCGCAGCGAGCAGCGTCCACTCGTCCTCGATCGTGCCGCAGAGCAGGTCGACGTCTTTGCTGCGCCCGCTGCGGACGGCTGCAATCGGCAGCGTTTCGAGGAAGCCGCCCTCGACGACGGGCGAGAAGGCCATCAGATAGCGGCCGGTCAGGGCGGCTGTTTCGGGGTCGGCCATCAGCGCGTTCTGGGCGTCGAGCACATCCTGCGCCGGGACGCCGCGCAGCGCCTCGGCGTCGTCGGGGCTGACTTCCAGCACAGCGCAGAAGCGGCGCCCCACCTCCGCGGCGGTATCGAGCGGCAGCGCATGGTGTCCGGCGCCCGACTGCGGAATCGCACGGTGAAAGAGGCCCTCAGCCTCAGCAGCGCCGAGCAGCACGCCGACGCTCATACCGCCGGCCGACTCGCCGAAGATCGTGACGTTGCCGGGGTCGCCGCCGAAGGCGGCGATGTGCTCGCGCACCCAGCGCAGCGCCGCCACCTGATCACGCATGCCGTAGTTGCCGCTGTGCCGGTCGCCGCCGTCGGCGAGGGCGGGGTTGTAGAGGTAGCCCAGCGCGCCAAGGCGGTAGTTGATCGTGACGACAACGACATCGCCGCGGCGGGCGAGGTGTTGGCCGTCGTAGATCGCAGTGCTGCCGGAGCCGGCCGCGAAGCCGCCGCCGTGAATCCAGACCATCACCGGGCGGACCGCATCATCGAGGCCCGGCGTCCAAATGTTGAGGGTGAGGCAGTCTTCGTCGACAGGCTGCTCCCAGGCGCCGAGCAGCTCGATGCCGGGCATGAAGGTCTGCATCGAGGCGGGGCTGAATTCGTTGGCCTCGCGCACGCCCTGCCAGGCCTCGGGTTCGCGCGGCGCGCGCCAGCGCAGCTCGCCCGTGGGCGGCGCGGCGAAGGGAATGCCGCGGAAGACCGCAATGTCATCTTCCTGCTGCCCGGAGACTCGGCCGTACTTGGTGGCGATGGTCGGCGGCATGGCGAACTCCTCACGATGGCCCGTTGCAGCGCTGTGTGCGTTTAGCCTGCACACGCCCGAATGCTAACGGCCGGCAGGCGCTCGGAAACAGGAAGATGCGATGCAGATAGGGCTGGGGCTGGACTTCTCGCTGGGGATGACGTTCGACGATCAGCAAACGCTGGCGCGGGAGGCGGCTGCGCTCGGCTACACAAGCCTGTGGACGCCGGAAGGGGCTGGGCTGGACAGCTTCCAGCTCTGCGCGCTGCGCTGGCGGGCCAGCGCCGAAGTAGTCGAGGGCGGGATTGCGACTGGCATCGGCGTCTGCCCGATCGCCTACCGCTCGCCGATCGCGTTTGCGATGAGCGCCGGCACGCTGAGCGCGCAGAGCGGCGGGCGCTTCGTGCTGGGGCTCGGCTCCGGAGGCGTCTACCGCGCTGATGCGCGGCGCCAGCTGGGGCTGCCGCGGCGCTCGACGCTGAACACAATGCGCGAGTATGTCGCGGCCGTGCGCGCGCTGCTGCGCGGCGAGGCCGTGACGATCAACGGCGAAGCGATCCAATACGACGGCGCCTCGCTCGGATTTCGGCCGCCGCCGACGCCGGTGCTGGTCGGCGCGCTCGGGCCGCAGATGATTCGGCTGGGGGCCGAAGCGGGCGACGGCGCGGTGCTGAACTGGTGCGACCCGGAACGCGTCGGCTGGAGCCGCGAGCGCCTCAACGAGGGTGCAGCGAGCGGCGGCAAATCGCCCGATGAGGTGCAGCTTGTGGAATACATCCGCATCTGTGTGGACGACGACGCAGCCGCCGCGCGGCAGTCCTACGCGCAATCGTTGATGGGCTACGCGCTGGGCGCCGCTGTGCCGAGCGAGCGGCTGCGCCGCTTCGCCTACCGCGCACATTTTGAACGGATGGGCTTCACGGAGGCGCTGGCGGCGCTCGACAGTATGCGCCTGCGCGGCGCGCCCGCGGCCGAGGTCGCGGCGGCGATGCCGGAGGAGCTGCTCACGCGGGTTGGCTACTACGGGCCCGCGGCGGGCGCGCGCGCCGCGTTCGAAACGCTCGCGGATGGTTTGGACACCGCGATCGTGCGGGTCGTCGCGGCGCGGCCGGGCCTCGATTCGGTGCGGGCCGTGATGCAGGCCTGCGCGCCGAACAGTTAGACAGCCAGCTCGTAGACAGTGAGCTGGGTTAGCTGGCTAGCTGGACAGTGAGCCGCGGCTGACCTCTTCGAGAGCGTCGGCGAGGATCTCCATCGCTGAGTCGATCTGGGCTTCTGTCGTCGTCGCCGGGGGGACGAAGCGGAGCACGGAGCCTTCACGGCGGATGCTGAAGATCAGGCCCTCTTCGAGAGCCCGCGCGGCGATGCGGCGGCCGGCGGCGCCGGCCGGCTCCTTGCCCGCGCGCGAGTGGACCAACTCGATACCCTGCAGCAGGCCGCGGCCGCGCACATCGCCGATCAGCTCGAAGCGCTCGGCGAGCGCGAGCAGCTTCGACTTGAGGCGCCCGCCCAACCTGCGCGCCTGTTCAGGGACGCGGTCCTGCTCGACCACATCCAGGCTGGCGGCGCCGGCGGCGCAGGCCAGCGGGTCGTTGCTGTGGCTGTGGGTCACCACGAAATCAGAGCGCACCACCCGCTCCTCAATCTCGGCCGATGTGGTCACAGCGCTGATCGAAACGCCGCCGCCGAAATGCTTGGCCAGCGTGATGATGTCGGGAATCACGCCCTCATCCTCGAACGCGAACATCGCGCCGAGCTTGCCCAGCCCGGTCTGCTCTTCATCCAGAATCAGCAGCATCCCGCGCGCCTCGCAGCGGCGCTTGAGCTCGGCCAGCCAGCCGCGCGGCGGCTCGATCACGCCGCCGGCGCTGAACAGCGGCTCCGTCAGCACGGCCGCCGGGCGGCTGGCGGTCTGCGCGTCGATCAGTTCGAAGCTGGTATCGAGGCAGGCGTATTCGCAGTCGGGGAATGTCTGGCGCAGCGGGCAGCGGTAACAGTAGGGGGCGACCATCGCCATCGTCCCGGGCGCGGGCGGACCGTAGCCCGCATGCCAGCCGGCAAAGGTAAGCGCACGGGTTGTATCGGACATACCGTGGAAGCCAACGTGCGGGCTGGCGACTTCGAAACCGCCCGTATACTTGCGCGCGATATTGACGGCCGCCTCGTTGGCGTCGGCGCCTGATTGCAGAAACATACTTTTTTGGAGCGGCCGCGGCAGCAGCCCCGCGAGGCGCTCGGCGAGCCCGATCTCCTCCACGTTGAAGTAACTGCTGTGGGCGTGGATCAGGCTGCCGCAGGCGCGCTTGATCGCGGCTGTGACGGTGGGGTGATTGTGGCCCAGCGCGGCGCACATCTGGCCGGAGTTGAAATCGAGATACTGCTTGCCGTTGATATCTTCGACGACCGAGCCCCGGCCGCGCACGAAGATCGGGCCGCCGGCAGACTTATCCATACGCCCGCCGAAGGAGTACCGGCGGGCCGCGTCGAGGAGCTCAGCTTCGGATTGCATGGCGTGCCAACAACGCGCCGATGTCGTCGATGTTCTTCAGCCTACCGCGCGCGAAGCGCTTCGCGCACAACGCTGCAGCGCTACGCGCAGGCGGGGTCGTCCGCGTCCCAGCGGTTGTAGCTGGGGTCCGGCTGCTCAGCCAGGCGCGCGCGCGTCCGCCGCCACATCGCGTCCCAGGCAGCCGGGTCGCGCAGCTCGGTGCGGGGGCGGCTGCGGCTGCGGGCAACGAAACCGGGGAAGGCGGCGCGGCCGCTGGGCTGACCCGGCGGGTGATAGCGCAGGTCGAAGCTCCAGCGGATCCGTTCGCTGAGGTTCGGCAGCGCCGCGTGCACCGTGCGGCGGTGCAGGAAGAGCGCCCCGCCGGCCGGCAGCGGCACCGCCCGCGCCTGCTCGCCCGCCAGCAGCGCGCCGGGGATGGCCAGCCCCTGCACGCCGGAGCAGTGCGTGAGCACCTCGCCGCGATGGCTGCCGGGCAGCACCTGCAGACAACCGTTCTCGGCATCGGTGTCCATCAGCGGGAACCAGACGGTCAGCATGTCTGTGCCGTCCGCCTCGGCGTTGACGACGCCGGCGTCCTGGTGCCAGGGCGTGGCGCCGTAGATCACATTGCCGTGGGCGTCGCGCGGGGCGATCGACTCAGGCACCTTCACGCGCACGTGCTGCACGGGATTCGAATAAATCTCGGGGCCAACGACCGACTCGACGGCATCGAGCAGCTGCGGGTTGGTCAGCGCAGCGAAGACGGCCGGCCCGGCCCAGTACGGCGTGTCGTGCTGGATGCCCCGCTGCGGCAACGAGAAATCGAAGTACTGCGCGAAGACCTTCTGCGTCTCCACGTAGACCTTCGAGACGCGCTCGCCGAAGGGCAGCTCCGCATAGGTCTGCGAGAGCTCGCCGCCCGCGGCCAGCTCCCCGCAGAGCCGGTCGAGCACACCGCCGTACTCCTCGATCACGGGAGCGATCACCTCATCGGGGTCAAAGACCTCGTCGACGGCGAGGAAACCGAACGCGTCGAGGTGCTCCAGCTGTTCGCTGCTGAGCATGGTCATCGGGCCGGACTCTCTCCCCTGCCGCGTCAGGCAGTCTTGAGCTTCTGGATCGCGGTCAGCGTACCTTCGCCGCGCAGCTCGGCGGCGCCGACAGGCCAGTTGACATTGGCGGACGTCATCGTCGCTGCTGACACTTCGGTGAGGAAAATCCAGGAGAAGTTGTCGTAGAACGTAACGTAGAGCTGCTCGAGCAGGTCGGCGCGATCGTTGGGATCAAGCGCCTGGTTCTGAGCGGTGTAGAGCTCGTGAATCTCGGTCTCCGGGTAGACGGAGACGGCGTAGAAGCCGTTCTCGCTGACGCCCGAGCCGATCACCGTCTCGGGTTCGGCGATGCTGTTGGTGAAGAACCAGAACAGCCCCGGCTTCTCGAATGTGCGGACGGTGCGGAAGTACTCGGAGCTGAGATACTCGATGATGGTGGTGCGGATGCCCACTTCTTCGAGATGTTCCTGCACGGGCAGCGCCATGATCGGGACGATTGGCTGGAAGTCGGTGACGATGTGCAAGTCGACATCGATGCCGTCGGGGTAGCCCGCCTCGGCAAGCAGCTGCCGGGCCCGCTCGGGGTCATAGCCGTGATAGCGCGACTCCAGGGCTTCTCTGGGGTAACCGATGGTGCCGGGATACGGGCCAAAGGCCGGCTTCTCGGAACCGGTTAGGAGGCCCTCGATGATCTCCTCTCGGTTGATCGCGAGGTTGGCCGCCTCGCGCACGCGAATGTCGAGGAAGGGGTTGGGCACGCCGTCCACTTCGGCCACCGTGTCATGCGTGTTGAACATGATGTAATGGGTGGGCTGGCTGGACGGGCCGTAGAGCACCTTGAAGTTATCGTTGTCTCGGTACGGCTCGACGACATCGGTGGGCAGGTTGTAGACAGCGTCAATCTCGCCCGCTTCGATACCGGCGATCTGGGTCAGCGGCTCCGGTCGGATCTCGACGTTGAGGTCTTTGTACCAGGGCAGCCGCGGGTTGGTCAGGCCGTCGCGCGGTTTGTGGTAGTCCTCGTAGCGGGTGAACCGAAAGCCCACATCGGGGATGTGCTCGACGAAGCGGAACGGGCCGGTGCCGACGGCAAAGACGGAATCGACGTGCTCGTCGCCGTTGGCTTCGACGTACTCCTTGGACATGTGGCGGACAGCGCCGGACATGATCGAGCCGGCCAGCGAGGCGTTGGGCGCGGGCGTCTCCACCAGGAACGTGAGATCGTCCGCGACGCTGTAGCTGGCGAAGTTGTCGGTGCCGAAGGTCTGGCGCGCGGACGCCCAGGAGCCCGGATGATCGCTGGTATCGCCGCCCTGGTGGTACTCGGCGGCCGAGGAGACGCGCTCGAAGTTGAACTGCAGATCGTGCGCGGTGTAGGGCGCGCCGGTGTGGAACTGGATGCCCGGGGTGACGTGCATGATCAGATTGACGGGGTCGACGTACTCGATTCGATCGACCAGGTTCGGCTCCAGCGCCGCGCTGTCCGGATGGTTGGACATGCCCGAGTCGAAGGTGCAGGCGCCGTTGACGTAGTTGGTCTGCGAACCGGAACGCTGCGGGTCGAGCCCGGCGGTGTAGCGGCCGATCGCAACCCGTACGGCCGCGTCGAGATCGACTTCCTGCTCGGCCGCTTCGACATCCTCCTCAGCCTCGTCGCGCTCGATCCCCTCGACCGTGCCGCGGTCCTGCTGATCGGCCTGCTGCGCCTGCTGCTCGGCTTGCTGCTGCATGGCCTGCTGCTGTTGCATAGCCTGCTGTTGCTGCGGTTCCGCTTGCTGCTGCATGACTTGCTGCTGCTGCGGCTCTTCCTGCTGCTGCACCTGGACCGCGGCCGCCTGGCCGTCGTCGTCATCGTCGCCGCAGCCGACCAGCGCCAATCCAGCCGCGCCGACGCCGGCGCGCGAGCTCGCGGCAAGCAGCGTGCGGCGTGAGAGCCGCCGGCTGCGCATGCGGGTCCAATAGTTTCGCTCTGACATTTCGTTGCCCCCTCAGGCACGCTGGCACGCGTGTGCGCCGCGCGGTCTTGGCCGTGCGGTTGTCGGGGCATACTAGACGATCCGCGGGCGGCTTGGGGCGCAGGGTTAACCGAGGTTGCGCAGGCGCGGGTCGAGCAGGTCGCGCAGCCAGTCGCCGACCAGATTGCCGCAGAGCGCGACCAGCATCAGGGCGATGCCGGGCATCCACATCACCCACCAGGCCTGCGTGATGTAGTTGCGCGCTTCGGTGATCATCCGCCCCCAGGTGGCTTGTTCGACGGGCGCACCCACGCCGAGGAAACTCAACGACGCTTCGGCCACGATCACGATCGGGATCTCGAGCGTCATGATCACGACGATCGTGTTGAACACGTTGGGCAGCAGCTGCTTGCGCATGATCCACCAGTTGCTGCCGCCCGCGGCCCTCGAGGCGAGCACAAACTCGCGCTCTTTGAGCGAGAGCACCTCCGCTCGGATCAACCGCGCGTACACCGTCCAGGTCCAGACCAGCAGAATTAAGATGACGTTGGTCAGCGAAGCGCCGAGCACCGCGCCCAGCAGCACTGCGAAGAGAATCGCGGGCAGCGCCAGCTGCACATCGACGTAGCGCATCAGGAGCTGGCCGAGGATGCCGCCGCGCCAACCGGCGACCAGGCCGATGATTGTGCCGAAGGCCGCCGCACCGGGCACCACGACGAGCACGACGATCAGCGAGACGCGCGCCCCGTGGACGATCCGCGTCCAGATGTCGCGGCCGACATGGTCAGTGCCGAGCGGGTAGTCGCTGGAGCCGCCCGAGAAGGCCGGCGGCTCGAGCCGCACCAGTACGTTCGTGTCGCCCGGATCGCCGGGCGCGAGAATGTCGGCGAAGACGCCGAAAACGACAAACGTGATCATCACCAACAGCGGCGGGATGACCAACAGGTAGCGCCGCCGCCGGTAGGGCAGCTGCCAACGGCGCCGGGCAGGTATTGCGACAGCCTCGCCGGCGGCCTGCGCAGCCATCAGAGCGCCGCCATGCGGATGCGCGGGTCAATGATTCGATAGGTGAGATCGACGATCAGGTTGCCGAACGTGATCGATGCGGCAATCACGATCAGGCCCGCTTGCACCGTTGGGTAATCGGACTGCAGGATCGATTCGATCATCAGGCGGCCGATGCCCGGCCAGGAGAAGACGACTTCGATGATCACCGAGCCGGCAATGAGGCGCCCCAGCTCGATGCCGAGAATCGTCATCACCGGGATGAGCGCGTGGCGCAGGCCGTGGCGGAAAATCACCGTCCGTTCGCTCAGGCCTTTGGCGCGCGCGGTACGGATGAAGTCGGTATTCATCACATCGATCATGCCGGAGCGGGTCAGGCGCATGAAGCCGGCGGCGGACAACAGCCCGAGCGCAATTGCAGGCAGCACGAGCGCGCGGAAGCCCTCGGCGCCGGCGGTCGGGAACCAGGCCACCTTGGTGGCCAGGAAGAAGATCAACATCAGACCAAGCCAGAAGCTCGGGGTGGCCTGGCCGATCACCGCGATCAGGCGCGCCAGCCAGTCGAGCGGCGAACCGCGCCGCAGCGCAGCGAAGATCCCCAACGGCAGCCCCAGCCCGATCGCCACCGCGAGGCCGGCGGCGGTCAGCCTGAGTGTGCCCACCACTTTGTCCGCAACGACATCGATCGCGGCGCCGGTGCGGTGGAACGAGTAGCCAAGATCACCCTGCAGCGCATCGCCGATGAAGCGCCCGTACTGCACGATCAACGGATCGTTCAGCCCGTACCGCTCCTCGAGCGCCGCGATTTCCTCATTGGTCGCGTCGAGCGGCAGCAGCGACTGCGCCGGGTTGCCGATCAGACGCGAGACGATGAACACGATGCTGACGACAATCCAGACCACCAGGAGCGTCTGGAGCAAGCGGATCAGGAGCAGGTTGAGGAACTGCATCGCCGCTCAGTCTAATGAGGTGCGGCGGGGGAGCGCGCCCTACCAGCTGTCGATGTAGGGGCGGCGGCCCTCGCGGATCGGCTTGTCGTTGGGCGCGGCGTCGAGCGTTTGGACGATCCAGCGGCGCGTGTCGGCGGGGTCGATCACATCGTCGAGCTCGAGCACGGCGGCGGCGTTGAGCGCGGAGCCGCGCTCGTAAGCGTCGGCGACCAGCTGCTCGTAGACGCGGGAACGCTCTTCGAGATCTTCGATCTGCTCGAGCTGCGCGCGGGCGCCGAGCTTGACGCCGGCTTCGAGATTCATGCCGCCGTATTCGCCGGTCGGCCAGGTCATGTTGAAGAGGCCCGCCTCGGTGCTGCCGGCGAGCATCGCGAGGCCGCCCAGGCCGTAGCACTTGCGCAGGGTCAGCGTCATCTTCGGCGTGGTCAGGTTGGCCAATGAGACGAAGACACGGTGGCAGTGGCGCACGAGGGCAGTCTTTTCGACTTCGGGGCCGACCATCATCCCGGGCGTGTCGACGAGCGTGAGCACGGGGATGTTCCAGCAGTCGCAGATTTGGGCGAAGCGGGCGAGTTTGTCAGAGCCGTCGCTGTCGACGGCTCCGCCGAGGTGCATGTTGTTGTTGGCGATAATCCCAAGCGGGCGGCCTTCGATCCGCACCAGCGCGGTGACCATGCCAATCCCGAACTCGGGGCGCAGCTCGAGCACCGAGCCGTCGTCGGCCAGCAGCTCGATCGCTTTGCGCACGTCGTAGGTGCGCAGGCGGTTCTCGGGGATCACGTGGCGCAGCAGGCGCTGATCCTGGCAGCTCCAGCGATCGATCGGCCCCTGGAAATAAGAGAGGTACTGCTTCGCTGCGTCCATCGCCGCCGCTTCGTCCGGGACAAAGATGTCGACGACGCCGTTGGGCACTTGCTGCGACATCGGCCCGAGCTCTTCCGGTAGGAAGAGCCCAAGCCCGCCGCCCTCGATCACGGCCGGTCCGCCCATCGCGATGTTGGAGCCTTCGGTGGCGATGATGATGTCGCACATGCCGAGCATCGAGGCGTTGCCGGCGAAGCAGCGGCCGGCGGTAATCGAGACCATCGGGACGCGGCCGGAGAGCTCGGCGAGGCGTTCGAAGGTGCGGACGTTGCGGGCAGCGACGCGGGTATACGCCCAGTCGGTGTCGCCGGAGCGGCCGCCGGCGCCCTCGGCGATGAAGATCAGCGGTGTGAGCAAGCGGTGGGCGGTCTCGACCATACGGTCGGTCTTCTCGTGGCCGCGGATCCCCTGGGTGCCGGCCCAGACCGTTTCGTCGTAGCTGATGATCGCCGTCGAGGCGGTGGACCGCTCGAACAGATCGCCGTTGACCGAGCCGATCCCGCAGATCAGGCCGTCGGCGGGCGATTTTTCGCGCAGCTCCTGCCAGCTGCGCACGCGGCGCTGGCCGGCCACGCCGAGCGGCATGTACTCGTTCCAGACGCTCCAGGGCTGGCCGTCGTCGACCAGCTGGGCGATGTTCTCGCGCGCGGTGCGCTTGCCTTTGCCGCGCCGCCGGGCCACGGCGGCCGGGCGGCGGTGATCGAGAGTGATCTCGTGGCGCTCGAAGGAGCGGGCCAAATCGGGGCGGATCAGGTCAAGGTCGATCTCGCCGCCGCTGTCATCCTGCGCCGCGCCGACGTCCGCAGGCTCAATGAAGGCCAGCGGGTGGCCTTCCCAGATGATGTCGCCAACGGCGACGGTGAGCTCGGCGACAATCCCGCCGAGATCGGCCTTGAGCACGTGCTCCATCTTCATCGCGTTCATGATGATCACGTCCTGGCCGGCAGCGACGCTGTCGCCCTCGGCGACGAGGATCTCGATGATCGTGCCCTGGATCGGCGCGCGCAGCGGCTCGGTGCCGGGCGGACCAATGATCTCGGGCGCCTGGCCGGCCGGCCGTTCCGGTTCGAGTCCGCGGTTCACATCGAGCGAGGCGGCGCCCGCGCCCTGGCGGAAGAAATCGAGCGCGGCCAGCGGGTCCTGCGTCTGATTGGCGACTTTCGCGCCGGCCCAGGCCTGAGCGGCGCCTTCGGGCGCGGCGCCGTTCTCGGAGGCGGCGGCCAGCTCGCCGATTCGATCGTCGACCCAGCGGGTGTGCACGCCGCCCTCGATGAACTCGGGGTGGGCGAGGATGCTGCGCAGGAAGGGCAGATTGGAATCGGCGCCGCTGAGCTCGAACTCGCCCAGAGCGCGGCGGATGCGGCGCACCGCATCGCCGAAGCGGCTGCTCGGCGAGCGGGCGATCACTTTGGCGATCAGCGAATCGAAATTGGGGTTGGCCGCGTAACCGGGGTACCCGTAGGTGTCGACGCGGACGCCGGGGCCGGCGGGCGGGCGGAAGCTGCGCAGCGAGCCGGCGGCCGGCCGCACACCGCCGTCTGCGCGCATCCGCTCGAGATTGACGCGCGCCTGAATCGCGAACCCGCGCCGCGGCGGCGGCGGCGCGAGGCCGAGCGCGGCCAGCGGCGCCCCGTCGGCGATGCCGATCTGGCACTGCACGAGGTCCAGGCCGGTCACCTCTTCGGTCACGGTGTGCTCGACCTGGAGCCGCGCGTTGGCCTCGATGAATGCGAAATCGCCCTCGGAGTCAGCATCGACGAGGAACTCGAAGGTGCCCAGGTTGGTGTAGCCGCCGGCCGCGGCCAGCTCGACCGCGTGACGGCTGATCTGCTCGCGGAGATCGCCGCTGAGCGAAGGGCTGGGGGCGATCTCGATCAGCTTCTGGTAGCGGCGCTGGATCGTACACTCGCGTTCGCCGATGTGCGTGACAGCGCCGTGCTGGTCGCCGGCGATCTGGACCTCGATATGGCGGGCGCGGGGCAGGAAGCGTTCGACAAACAACGCGCCGTCGCCGAAGGCGGCCTGCGCCTCGCGCGCGCAGCGCTCGTAGGCATCGGCGATCTGGTCGGCGCGGCTGACGGCGGTCATGCCGCGCCCGCCGCCGCCGGCGACGGCTTTGATCACCATCGGGCGGCCGTCCAGCTGCTTGAAGAAGGCGCGCGCGCCTTCGAGGTCCACGGCGTGATCGCTGCCACTGAGGATCGGCACGCCGCGCGCCGCCGCCAGCGTGCGTGCGCGGGCCTTGTCGCCGAACAGCGCCAGCGCGGCCGGCGCGGGGCCGATAAAGGTGATCCCCGCCTCTTCGCAGGCGCGCGCAAAGTCGGCGTTCTCGGCCAGGAAGCCGTAGCCGGGGTGGATCGCGTCGCACTCGTGTTCACGGGCGCGCTCGATGATCTGCTCGATATCAAGGTAGGCGGCCGGGCCGATCCCCTCGAGCGGGATGGCGAGATCAGCGTGCTGGATGTGCTGCGAGGCGGCGTCGTCGCTGGAGTGGACAGCCGCCGTTTCGAGTTCCAGCTCAGCGGCGGTGCGCAGAATACGGACAGCAATTTCGCCGCGGTTGGCGACGAGCAGACGTTGGATAGGCATGGCGGGAGTGTAGGGCTAGGGCGTCAGCGGAGGTGGATCAGGCCGTGGCTGCAGAGCGGCGATCGGCGCCCCCGCCCTGCAGCCGCGCCAACAACTTCCTCCGGCACAGCGTCCATAGCATCAAGCAAAGCGGCTGAACACTCCCGCTCCCCCCGCCCGCCCCGCAAGCGGGGGAAGCTGCCGCGCGGGCGCTCAGCCCTGCGCGGCGGCCTCGGCGATCAGCTTGCCCAATGCCTCGGTGCCGAGCGGCGCGGCGCCATCAGCGGCCAGATCGGCGGGGCGGTGGCCGGCGTCGAGGACGGCCGCGACGGCCGACTCAATGGCTGCCGCCTCTGCTTCGAGGTCGAATGAGTAGCGCAGCATCAGCGCGGCGCTGAGAATCATCGCGGCCGGGTTGGCGACGCCCTGTCCCGCGATGTCGGGCGCGGTGCCGTGAATAGGCTCGTACATGCCCACACTGCCCGGCACGCCCAGCGACGCGCTCGGCAGCATCCCCATCGAGCCAGCCAGCATCGAAGCTTCATCGGTCAGGATGTCGCCGAACATGTTCTCCGTCACGATCACATCGAAGTGCGCTGGATGCCGAATGAGATCCATGGCGCAGGCGTCGACCAGGCGGTGTTCGAGTGCGACATCGGGGTAGTCGGGCGCGATCTCGTCGGCGATCTCGCGCCACATGCGGGAGGTGTCGAGGATGTTCGCCTTGTCGACTGAGGTCAGCCGTCCGCGCCGCGCCCGCGCCGTCTCAAAGCCGAGCCGCACGATCCGCTCGACCTCTTCCTCGCTGTAGGCGAGCGTATCGACGGCGTGCCGCTGGCCGTCCGCCTGCCAGCGCCGCTGCGGCTGGCCGAAGTAGATGCCGCCGGTCAGCTCGCGCAGGACGACCATATCGATCGCCTCCACGGTTTCGCGCTTGAACGGTGTGCTGTCGGCGAGGAAGGGCAGCATCTTGACGGGGCGGATGTTGGCGAACAGACCGAGCCCCTTGCGCAGGCCCAGAATTGCCTGCTCGGGCCGCACGGCCGCGCCAGGGTCGTCCCACTTCGGCCCGCCGACGGCGCCGAACAGCACGGCGTCCTGGGCGCGGCACATCGCCAGCGTCTGATCGCGCAGCGCGGTGCCGTGGGCGTCGATCGAGGCGCCGCCGACCAGGTCTTCGCTGTATTCGAAGGAATGGTCGAAGCGTCCGCCAACGGCGGCCAGCACGCGTACGGCCTCGCCGATCACCTCGGCGCCGATCCCGTCGCCGGGCAGCAGCGCGATGCGGAAGTGGGCCATCAGTCAGTCCTTCGCTTGCTGTTCGTCCGCCTCGCCGTCGAGCAGCCCCTCCTGGAGCGCGCGTTCACGGGTCACTCAACAGCCGGGGTCGCCGTAGTTGCCGCAGCAATTATCGCGGTTGCGCAGCTTCAGCCAGGTATTGGCGGCCAGCCCGCGCAGGGCGGCGAACGGGCCGCCGGCGCCGCGCAGGTTATCCCAGGCGTCGGAGCCTGAAGGGTTAATACGGCCGCTCACCGCCAGCTCCAATCATTCGCATTCCATCCGATACCCGCATCGCAGTTAAGCAGCAAGGCGGGTATTCGCACCGGTTCCCGCAGCACCAACTTCCGCTGTGAAACGCTCGCCTGAATGGGAACAGGCGCTAGGCGGTGCGGGGCAGCTCCGCGGGGCGCTGCGATTCGAACGCGGCGATTTCGGCCTCGCGGGCGAGCGTCATCGAGATGTCGTCGAGGCCGTTCAGCAGACGCTGTTTGACGAACGGGGCGATCTCGAAGCTGCGCTGCCAGCCGCCGCTCGCGCTGACCGTCTGTGCTTCGAGGTCGACGGTGATCACGGCGCTCGGCTCGCCCTCGGCGAGGCGCATCAGATGCTCGACATCGGCCGGCGCGAGGGTGACTGTGAGCAGCCCCATTTTGGCCGAGTTGTTGCGGAAGATGTCGCCGAAGGAGGGGGCAATCACCGCCCCCACGCCCATCTGCTGAATCGCCCAGACGGCGTGCTCGCGTGAGGAGCCGCAGCCGAAGTTGGGCCCCGCCAGCAGCACCGCGGCGCCTTGGTACTGCGGCTGGTTGACGACGAAATCGGGATCCTTGCGCCAGGCTTCGAAGCAGAACGGGCCGTAGCCGGTGCGTTCGATCCGCTTCAGGTACTTGGCCGGAATGATCTGGTCGGTATCCACATCGGCGCGGTTGAGCGGGATCGCGGTCCCGCGGATTGTTGATACAGCATCCATCGTCGGCTCCTCGGATTGTCTGCCGGTTGTACTTGTTGATCGCCGCTCAGGCGGAGAAGAACTCGAGCAGGGCGCGCTCGGACTCTGCGGGGGCTTCTTCGGGGATGAAGTGGCCGCAGGGCATCGGCTCGCCGCGCAGATCGGCGGCCCAGCGGCGCCAGGTGGCCATGAAGCGCCCGCGCCGGCTGGGGCCGCGGCCGGCGCCCCAAAGAACCAGCAGCGGGCAGCTGATCTGTTTGCCCGCGCTGCGGTCGCTGCGGTCCAGGGCGAGATCGTAGCGCGCGCCGGAGCGGTAGTCGTCGCACCAGCTGCGCACCGTCTCGGGATCGTGCGCGGCGGCACGGTACTCGGCCATCGCCGCCTCGCTGAAGACCGCCGCCTCGCCGGCCCAGCTGCCGAGCATGCGCTCGAGGAAGAAGTCGGGCTCACCGCAGATCAGCCGCTCGGGCAGCGGCGCCGGCTGGGCGAGAAAGTACCAGTGAAAGCCGCCCAGGCCGCCCGCCACGCCCATCTGCTCGAACTGTTCGACGGTCGGCACAATATCCAGCAGCGCCAGCCGCTCGACGCGCTCGGGGTGGTCGAGCGCGAGGCGGTAGGAGACGCGCGCGCCGCGGTCGTGGCCGGCCAGGTGGAAGCGCTCAAAGCCGAGCTCCTGCATCAGCGCCGCCATGTGCCGCGCCATCGCCCGCTTGGAGTAGGCCTCGCCGCCGCCGTCGCCCGCCACGCTGTCGCTGGCGCCGTAGCCCAGCAGGTCGGCGGCGACGACGCTGAAGCGCTCCGAGAGCCCAGGCGCGATCTTGTGCCACATCGCGCCGGTCTGGGGGAAGCCGTGCAGCAGCAGCAAAGGCGGGCCGGAGCCGCCGACGCGGGCGAAGATCGGTCCGCTGCGGTGCTCGCGGAAGCCGGGAAAGAGGCGCTCAGTCTCTGGCATCGCGTCGGCTCGTCTCGACTACCTGTACCTGTGCGGGGCGTTACAGCGCGACCGTGCCGACGAAGGCCGGCTGTTCGGGATCGCAGATGTAGCGAAAGGCCGGCAGCGTGATATTAGCTGTCGTATACGAGGCGACGATCGGGTAATCGGGGCGCAGCCGCGGCGCGCACCAGAAAACGTCATCGAAGGCGTCGATCCGCGCCTCGCCGCGATCGGCCCGGCTGACCTCGAACGCGGCATCGACCTGCACCAGCCAGGGCTTGGTCTCGCCCCCGCGTTCGAGCGCCGCCAGGTGCATGCCGGCGGTGTAGAGCAGGTCGCCGTTGCCGATCGGGATGGGGTCGATCAGCTGTGCGGCGAGCGTACGCCCGCCGCCCTCGCTGGCCCCGCTGACCTCGAGCGAGATGCGGTCGTAGCGCTCGCGCAGCGCAGCGCCGCCGACGGTAATCGGAAAGCCCCAGCGCTCGCGCAGCGCTTCGGCGGCCGCGCCGGCGGTGCAGACGGCGCGGGTCGGCAGGCCGCGCGGGCGCACGGCGGCGCGGCAGCCGATCCGCACCATCGCCAGCGTGAACGCGCCCAGCGGCCCCTCCTCGGCCCGCCAGCCGATCACGTGCATCGTGGGCGGGATCGTGGGGTGCAGCGCCGGCGGCAGGTGATCGGTCATCGTGCTGTCAGCAACTTCATAGATGACCTGCAGCACCTTGACGTTGGGCAGCTCGAGCGGCTCGGTATCGAGGTTGGCCAGCTGCGGCGCGTAGGGCAGCAGCGGGGCGATCTCCGCGGTGCCGCTGATTGGCATCGTGCGCCTCCCTTGGCGGTCCTTGGCAGTGTGCGGGCGGTTCGGTTAGCCGCCGCTGCCCGCGGCTGCGGCAAGCTCGCGGCTGGGCGCCGCGCCCGCCGAATCATCGCGGAAGTGCGGCATCACCTCTGTGCCGAACAACCGCAGGCTCTCGAGCACCTGCTCCTGAGGAATCGTTTCCAGCGCGTTGAGCAGGAAGTTGATCTGGTCGACGCCGCAGGCTTCCCACTTCTTGATCTCTTCGACGAGCCGATCGGGGTTGCCGATGCAGACGCCCTCGGGCGCGCCGGCGCCCTCGCCGGGGTTCTGCGCGGCCTGCTGGCGGCTGGCGGCGAGCAGCCCGGGGTTGGGGTAGGAGCGGGTCGGGTGCACCTCGCGCACGGGCAGCAGCAGCGCCGCGAGATACGCGAACGAGCCGGTCAGGCGGCTGCCGGTCTTGACCCCGATCTCGTTGTCGGGGTGGCAGTAGAGAAAGTTGACCGTGGCCACATTCTCGTTGACGAAGAGGCCGGCCGGTTCGCAGTCGCGGATGCGGCGGCGGTAGGCGTCGACCTTCTGCTCCTGCTCGGCGAAGCCGCCGAAAGTCAGCCCCAGCGAGCCCATGCCGCGTTCGGCGGCGTCGATCTCGGTGCCGGGGCTGGAAACAGCGACCCACATCGGCGGGTGCGGCTTTTGGTAGGGCTTGGGCAGCACCGCACGGGTCGGCATGCGGAACGCGCGGCCTTCATAGCCGTAGCGCTCGTTCGTCCACATCTGCGGAATCGTGCGCGTGTACTCGTCCCACGTCTCCTTCGTCTCGTCCGGGTTGGCGTCCATCCCGCCCAACTCGGTCCAGGTCGCCGAGCGCCCGGTCCCGAACTCCAGCCGCCCATCGCTGAGGATGTCCAGCACCGCGGCCCGCTCCGCCGCGCGGATCGGATGGTTGAACTGCGGCACGCAGACGACGATCCCGTGGCCAACGCGGATCTGCTGCGTCTGCATCGCACAGGCAGTCAGAAACAGCTCCGGCGCCGAGCAGTGCGAGTACTCCTCGAGGAAGTGGTGCTCCACAGCCCAGACGGAGTGAAAGCCGACCTCGTCGGCGACCCGCACCTGCTCGAGGCAGCGATGGTAGACGGTGTGCTCGATGTCGTCCTCCCAGGGCCGAGGGACAGAGATTTCGTAGAAGATGCCGAAGCGCATGAGGCGATCCTTTCGCGGAGCCCATTCTAGTCAATCCCCTGCAAGCTGCAGCGTCCGCACGCGCCGCTGCTCGCGCTCGCCGGCTCCAGAGCATGAGGCTTCAAGAGTTACGAACCAGGCGCCGCGCTGCAGCGCCGCCGCCCATCCCCGCCCTCTAGGCCGGCGGCGGCTCCAGATACACCAGGTCGCTGGCCAAGAGCGGGCGGCCGGCGGGGAAGAAGGTGCGGCTGAGGTGCGGGTTCCACTGCGCGAGCAGCTCGGCCGCCTGCTCGGCGTCCAGGCCGGGCAGCTCGCGCTCGGCCACGCTGGCCAGCGTGTCGCCCGCGCGCGGGCGCACTGAACGCCGCCGCGGCGGCAGCTGCAAATGCTCGGCCCTACTCATCGTTCGTCATCGTTCGCTCGCAGCCACTAAGATATAGCCTGCCGGCCGTCGGCCGGCTGCGCGCGCGCTCTGGAACCAGGTGGCACTTCATGGACATGGACCTTGTCATTCGCAACGCCTACATCTACGACGGCACGGGGATGCCCGGCTTTCGCGGGGCGATCGGGGTCCGCAACGGGCGGATCGCCCGCGTCGGGCGGGTGCCGGAGCGCGGCGCGAGCGAGATCGACGCCGAGGGGCTGGCAGCCGCGCCGGGCTTCATCGACCCGCACACGCACTACGACGCACAGCTCTGCTGGGACGGCCAGGCGCGGCCCGCGCTCGAGCACGGCGTGACCACGGTCGTGACCGGCAACTGCTCGCTGACCCTCGCGCCGCTCAAGGCCGAGCAGCGCGGCCGCCTCTGCCGCATGTTCCGCCAGATCGAAGACCTGCCGATGGCCGCCTTCGAAGACGGGATCGACTGGACCTGGGAGTCGTTCGACGACTATCTCGCGGCGATCGAGCCGGGCCTCAGCATCAATCTTGCGCCGCTGGTCGGGCACAGCGCGATTCGGATGTGGGTGATGGGCGAAGAGGCCTTCCAGCGCGAGGCCAACGAGACCGAGATCATCGAGATGCAGCGGATCCTCGCCGAATGCCTCGAGGCCGGCGCGTCGGGGCTGAGCACGTCATACGTCGATGTGGACGACAACTGGCGGCCGGTGCCGAGCCGCCTCGCCGGGCACGAGGAGATTCGCGCGCTGGCGCGCACGCTCGGCGAGGCCGGGCACGGGATTTTGCAGATCGTGCCTGAGTTCTACGACACCAGCCTGATGGTCAGCCGCGTGGACATGCTGGCCGAACTCTCGCTGGAGTTCGGGATCCCCACGACCCTCTCGCCGCTGTTCGAATCGAGCGCCGCGCCCGAGCTGGTCGGCGCCGTGCTGGGGCGGGTGCAGGAGTGGTCCGAGCTGGGCGCGCGCGTCTGGCCGCAGGTGCAGACGCGGCCGATTGACATCAACTTCACGCTGCGCGAGCGCAACTTCATGCTGCTCGCCATGCCAACCTGGTTCGAAGTGCTGAACCTGCCCACGAAGGAAGAAAAGATCGCGCGCTACCGCGATCCGCAGACGCGCGCCCGGCTCGTCGCCGAAGTCGCGCCCGAAGGCGCGACCTTCCTCGGCAACCGCGTCGCCGACGCCTTCGTGCGCGGCGTCGCACTGGAGCGCAACCAGCCGCTGCTCGGCCGCAGCCTGGGCGAGATCGCCGCCGAGCGCGGCGTCGCACCGGCCGAAGCAATGATCGACATCGCGCTCGAGGAAGACCTCGAAACTGAGTTCAAAAACGGCGGCTTGATGCACACCGACCCCGAAGTAGTAGGGGAAATGCTGGCCAACGACTACGTGCTGATCGGCGCCTCAGACGCTGGTGCGCACGTGCAGGCTTTTGCGACCAACGGCGACACCGGCTACCTGCTGAGCAAGTTCGTGCGCGAAACCGGCGCGCTGACGATGCCCGAGGCGATCAAAAAGATCACGCTC
>CAYFZI010000038.1:0-25835 GCA_964347635.1 uncultured Dehalococcoidia bacterium | reverse complement strand
AGCGGATGCGGCGGTCGCGGATGAGCCGCCGCGCGCTGCTGCGCGCCTCGGGCCGCGCCGGCGTCGGCGCGGCCGGCCTGGCCCTGGTCGGCTGCGGCGACGACGATGATGACGATGCCCCGCAGTCCGTCGCGCAGGCCCAGCCGCAGCAACAGCAGCAGGCGCAGCCGGCGATGCAGCAGCAGGCGGCGCAGCAACAGCAGCAGCAAGTGCAGGCCGATCAGCAGGCCAGACAGGCCGACGGGCAGGAGGAGCCGGCCGCGGGCACGCAGGATGAGCCCGGCGACGATGACGGTCAGACTGTCGCTGACACCAGCGACCGCCCGATCTACGGCGGTGTGATGCGCCGCGCCAGCACGATCGAGACGCACGACTACTGGGACCCGCACCGCGGCGTTTTCGGCCCCACCCAGTTCATGCACTCGATGCTCTACAACAATCTGATCCGCTGGAAGAACAAGGAAAAGTCGGAGATGGAGGCGGACATCGCCGGCATACCCGAAATTCCAGACCCCGAGACCTACATCTTCAGCATCAACCCGGCCGCGCGCTGGCACGATGTCTACCCGACCGAAGGCGGCCGCAACATCACCGCCGACGACATCGCGATCAACATCGAGCGCAATGTGAACGGCGTCGATTCCAGCGGCGCCGAGGACGGTACCTTCCTCGGCCTCTCCAGCTGGCGCAAGGTCGCCAGCTGGGAAGCCGTCGACGACCTCACGCTGAACACCAGGTCGGACGGGATCGACTCCACCTACCTCTCGGCCACCTTCCTGCGCCCCTTCGGCTGGATGGCGGCGCCCGAGGGCATCATCGAGTGGGGGATCGAGTCCGATGTCTGGCGCGACGACCCGACGACGCTGCGCGTGGCCGGCTCCGGCCCCTTCATCGCCGAGCGCTACGAGCCGACCGAAATCTTCGTCGCCAACCGCAACCCCAACTACTGGAAACAGGACCAGTGGGGCCAGCAGCTGCCCTACATCGACAGCCAGGAGTACTACAACCTGTTCGAGGAGACGGCGATCGAGACCGCCGTGCGCGGCAAAGAGCTGGACGGCGCTTGGCTGAACATCAGCCGCGTTGAAGCGCTGTTGGCCGACTTCCCGCAGATGCAGCGCCACACCGTCGGCGGCGGCTTCACGATCATGATCCGGGGCAACTTCAACCCCGATTGGCCCGGCGAGGACGGGCTCGGCAACCCCTGGCTGGACCGTCGCCTCTGGGCCGCCTTCCACGTCGCGACCGACCGCTTCCTGATGGTCGACACCGTCTACCTCGGCTCGGCCAAACCGAGCGTGCTCGAGGAGATTCCCTGGTTCAGCGTCTTCTGGACCCCCACGCAGGAAGAAATGGGCGAGATTCCCGGCTTCCGCCCCGACCGCGACGCCGAACTGCAGCTGGTCAACGAACTGGTCGATGCGACCGGCTTCCGCGACACCGGCCGCTCGATCGGCCTCTTTGCCCCCGATGTCTGGGAGCAGCGCTACCCGGGCATCGTCGAGACCAGCAAGAACATGTACGAGTCGGCCATGGGGATCACCTTCGACATCGGCGTCGACCCCTACACAGTTCTGCTTCAGCGGCTCGTCGAGGGCACCTTCCAGGGCCAGATCCCCTGCTGGACCAACCCGCCCTCGGACCTTGACCCGACCAGCTACTGGCTCAACGGCCGCATCCCCGGCGCCTCGGCCAACTTCTACAGCTACGAGAACCCGCGCGTGACCGAAATCGCCGAGCTGATGAAGGTCACGCTCGATCTCGAAGAGAAGCAGGTGCTCTCCAACGAGATGGTCGAGCTGCAGCTCGGCATCCACCCTGACTACGGCTGGGAGTCGCTCTCGCCCGGACTCGGCGTCATGAACCCTGTCTCCAACGAGGCCGCCTGGCCTTGGTACCACGTGATCGACGACGGTTACCAGTTCGCCCACCAGGGCCACAAGATCGTCGAAGAGGTCTGGATCGACCACCAGCACCCCGAGTACCCGGCCTAGCAGTAATCGCTACCCTCGCCGCCTGAAGCAGCCGGAGCAGCCAGCCGAGCGCCATGCAGAAGTATCTGATCCGCCGACTGATCTTGGTGATCCCAACTGTTTGGTTGGTGATCTCCATCGTGTTCCTGGCGCTGCGGGCGCTGCCGGGCGATTTCGTCACCCGTAAACTCTCGAACCTCGAGAATCAGGGCGCTGAGACGCGGCCTGCGGAAATCGTCGGGCAACTGGAGATCGAGGACACTACCCACCGCGTGATCGCCGGCGACACGCTGGAGAGCATCGCGCTCAAGAACGGCATCAGCGTCGACCAATTGCTCGGTATCAACCCCGCTCTCTCGGCCGGCGAGGTGCGGCCCGGCTCGCGGATCATCGTCCTGCCCGGCCGGACGCTGACTCAGGTCGCCGTCGCCGAGCGCCTCGTGCTGCCCGAGGACGCACATCTCGGAGACCAACTGCTGATCGATCGCAACCCTGGCGTTGACTTCCCCAGCTTTGAGGGCGCCCTCTATGCGCCCAGCGGCTCCATGCTGACGCTGCGCGAGAGTGTCAGCGTGGCCGAGTTGGCGCGCGTCAACCGGATCGATGCACAGGACATCATCAACGCCAACCCGACCGGCAGCCCCTACAACCCGGAAGGGCAGCTGAGCGGCGAGACGCTGCTCTACCCCGGTGATCGGGTCACCATGCCGACGACCAAGATCACCGAGGCCAACATTCGCAACCGGCTCGGCATCGATAAGTCGTTGGGCGTGCAGTACTACGAGTTCCTCTGGGACACCGTGCGGCTGAAGTTTAAGCCGTCCTTCCAAACGCAGGAAGGCTCGCTCGATATTTTCCTGCGCGCCCTGCCGCGTTCGCTGCATCTGATGGTCTATTCGCTGATCATCGGACTGATCATCGCGTTCCCGGTGGGGATTCTCTCGGCGATGCGCCAAGACAAGGCGATCGACTACATACTGCGCAGCTTCGCGATCCTCGCGCTCGCTGCTCCGCCCTTCTGGATCGCCACGATGCTGATCTTCGTCGTCACGCCCGGCGGCGTCGCGGAAGGGGGATTGTGGTCGATCCCGCTGACCAGCGAGGAGGCGCGCAGCATCTTCACCTCCGTCTCAGGGTTCTTTGCGCTCTACACGATCCCGGCCGTCGCGGGCGGCATCGCAGCCGGCGCCGGGCTGATGCGGATTACCCGCTCGGAGCTGCTCGAGGTGCTGCGCCAGGACTACGTGCGCACCGCATGGTCCAAAGGCCTGCGCGAACGCACCGTGATCCGCCGCCACGCGCTGCGCAACGCGATGGTCAACGTGCTCAGTGTGATGGGGCTCTCGATCGCCGCGTTGGTGGGAGGCAACATTGTCCTCGAGCTGCTGTTCAACATCCCAGGCATCGGCCTGCTGCTGATTCAGCGGATCAACCAGGCCGATGTGCCCGTCGTGCAGACGATGGTGCTGTTCTTCGCGCTGTTCATCATCATCGTCAACATCGTGATCGATATGACCTATGCCGTCATCGATCCACGTATCCGCTACACCTAGGGTGAACGGCCATGAGCGAGCGTCCCGCCGAACAGCTTGAGGAATTTGCCGCCGCACAGGGTCTGCGCGTCGAGGAGCGCGGTACGGCGCGAATGCTGGCCGGCGCGCTGCGCAGCTTCTTCCGCAACAAGCCGCTCGGCGCCGCCGGGCTGCTGCTGGTGGTCGTCTGGGCTGTGATCGCTGTCGGCACTGTCGGCTCCGGCGGCGGCTGGCTCGGGATCGGCCGCTACGACTCTCAGGCCGTCTTCAAGATTGCCAACGCCAACTTCGCGGATGACAAAGTTGCCAACGTGCTGGACGGGCGCCCGGCCGACATCTCGCAGGCAGAGCTGACCGCGCTGCTGACCGACCCCGAGGTCTACGGCGACCTGGCCAGAGAGAGCGGCGTGCTCGACGACATGATCGCCTACGTGCAGGGTCTGATCGATTCCGGCACGCTGCTGACTCATCTCGAAGAGCTCGACCCCGCGCAGATCGAAATCTCCGGCGGCGTCATCCGCGACGTTGACGATCTGCTCGCGACCGGCACCAACACGCCGCTGACCACCGCCTCCCTGCAGGGCCCCTCGGGCGACCATTGGTTCGGCACCGACCGCGCCGGGCATGACCTCTTCGCGCGCGTCACCGAGGGCGCGCGGCTCTCGCTCTATATAGGCTTCTTCGCCACTCTGCTCGGCGTCGTCGTCGGCACCGCCATCGGCCTGATTAGCGGCGGTCTGGGCGGCAACGTGGACCTCGCGAGCAACCGCTTCATGGACGCGATCCAGTCCTTCCCGCCGATCGTCTTCCTGCTGCTGCTGCGCGCAGTCACCGAGCCCTCCGCACTCTGGGTCACCCTTGCACTTTCAGCGCTCGCGGTCGCGCCGGTCCAACGGATCGTGCGCGGCGCGGTCATCGGGCTGCGCGGGATGCCGTTCGTCGAGGCCGCGCGTTCGATCGGCGCCTCCAACGCCCGCGTCCTGGGCGTCCACATCCTGCCCAACATCATCGCCCCGCTGATCGTGATCTTCAGCATCACGATCGGCGCGTTCATCCTCGCTGAGGCCACGCTCAGCTTCCTCGGCCTGGGCACGCTCGATGTCTCTTGGGGCAAGATGATCGCCGACGGCCGCCAGTTCATCGTCCAGTCGCCGTGGACCAGCCTCTTCGCCGGCCTGGCGCTGACTTCGCTGGTGTTCGGCTTCAACGTGCTCGGCGACGCCCTCCGCGATGTCTTCGATCCCCGCCTCAGAGGCTCCCGCTAGATCTTCCCCGCCGCCTGCGGCGGGGCGGCGCTTGGGCGGCTGGGACTCGTCCGTCGTGCGCTGTTCCCGCTCTGGTTCGCGCTCCCGCTCGTCTTTCTGATCAGCATTCGGGCAATTCAGAACCGCTAGCCTCTGCCAACCTACCTGAGGGGAGCAGATCGCATGGCGAATCTGGAGAAGCGGGTTGCGCTGATCAGCGGTGCGGGATCGGGCATCGGCCGCGGCGCGGCGGTGCGGTTGGCGCGCGACGGCGCGGATATCTGCATCGCAGACATCGATCTGGACGGCGCCGAAGAAACCGCCTCGATGGTGCGCGAGTTCGGCCGCGAGACGTGCGTTGTGCGCTGCAACGTCGCTTCGATCGACCAGGTGCAGCAGGCCGCCGACCAGTGCGTCGAGCAGCTTGGACGGCTCGATATCGCCGTTGCCAACGCCGGTATCGGGCGCGGCGGCTCGGTGCTCGAAATGCCGCTGAAGGACTGGCAGGATCAGGTCGATGTCAACCTCACGGGCGTGTTTCTCACGGTCCAGGCGGCCGCTCAGCGGATGGTCGCGCGGGGCCGCGGCGGGCGCATCGTTTGCACCTCCTCGCTGGCTGCGCTCACTACGGGGGAAGCTTTCTGGGCCTATTCCGCAACCAAAGCCGGCGTCGCGATGATGGTGCGCGGCTGGGCCCAGGATCTGGGCCGCCATGGGATCAATGTCAACGCGATCGGCCCCGGCGTGATCGATACGCCGCTCGCGCACGCCTTGGCCGGCGATGAGGGCGGGCCGATCCGCACCGCTCTCGAAACCCGCACCCCGCTCGGGCGCGCCGGCCAGCCTGCCGACATTGCCGGCCTGATCGCCTTCCTCGTCGGCCCTGATGCGGACTTCATGACCGGCTCCTACATCGTCATGGACGGCGGCATCCGCGACGCCCGCCAGCTGGCTGGCGGCGAACTATCGGAGCTGGAGAACGCCGAGCTGATGCGGCATATGGCTGCAAGCGCGGCGCGCGATGCGCGCCTGCAGCCGCTGCTCGACCAGCGCTGAAGGGGTTGTTCAGCATGGCCGAACCGCTGCCAAGCACCGCACGCAATTCACTCGCCGGGAGTACCGGCGAGGCTGCGATCAGCGTTACGATCGAGCCCTGGCTGGACAGCTAGCGGCCCGCCGCGCGATCGATCTCGATGAGGAGAACCGCCGATGGACTGGCGCGACAGCGACGATCAACAGAGCTTTCGTTCGGAGGTCCGCGCGCTCATTCAGGAGCGGTTGCCCGACCGCTACGCCGAGCTGGCGCGCAGCGGCTCGATGCCCGAGCGGGTCTGGGAGAACGACCGCAAATCGGACGACGCGGGCGAGCGCGCCGCGGCCGGCGACTGGCACGCGGCGCTCGCGGAGCGCCGCTGGGTCGCGCCGCACTGGCCGTCTGAGTACGGCGGCGCCGGCCTGGGGCCGATGGAGCAGTTCATCCTCAATCAGGAGCTGGCGGAGTCGGGCGCGCCCGCCGTGGGCGGCTCCGGCGTACACATGCTCGGCCCGACCCTGATCATGCACGGCAGCGACGAGCAGAAAGCGCAGTATCTGCCGCCGATCCTCAACGCTGAAGTGACATGGGCGCAGGGCTATTCCGAGCCCGGCTCCGGCTCCGACCTGGCCTCGCTGACCACCCGCGCGGTGCGCGACGGCGACGAATTCGTGATCAACGGACAAAAAATCTGGACCTCCGCCGCCCACACCGCCGATGCGATGTTCGCGCTGGTGCGGACTGATCCCGACGCGCCCAAGCACCGCGGTATCTCGTTTGTGATGATCGACGACATCCACACGCCGGGCATCCACATCCGTCCGCTGATCAACATCAACGGCGATCACTATTTCAACGAAGTGTTCTTCGAAGATGTCCGCATCCCCGCGCGCAACCTCGTCGGCGAGCTGAACCGCGGTTGGTATGTCGGGATGACGCTGCTCGATTTCGAGCGTTCCAACATCGCCGGTGCGGTCGCCGCGCGCCGCCAGCTGCGCCAGTTGATCGGGCACATCCAGCAGAACGCGCAGGGCGCGGCGGAGCGCGTGCGCGGCCCGCTGCGGCGCGAACTTGCTGAACGCTGGATCGAAACTGAAACGCTGTTCCAATTCTCGTTCCGGATCATCTCGATGCAGAATGCCGGCCTGGTGCCCAACTACGAAGCGTCGACAGCCAAGCTGTTCGCCAGCGAGCTCAACCAGCGGCTCGCGCTGACCGCCTCGCGCGTCTTCGGCCTGCACACCAACCATTGGGCGGGGGCCGCCCCGGCCTCGACGTTCACGCGCAACTACATCGCCATGGTCCCGGCCACGATCCGCGGCGGCACCAGCGAAGTGCAGCGCAACGTGATCGCCACCCGCGGCCTCGGCCTGCCGCGCGGCTAGCGTCTTTCCCCGCAAGCATGGGAGGAGGCGGCGCAGCAGCGCCTGCTGCCGGCCCGTCGACCCGCAACGCCGGTCTAGCCTGTATACCGTTCGTGCTCCCGCGGTGATCTGTGCTCCAGGAGGCGCCCATGGCTAAGAACTCGTCCGTTGCTGCCGAGACGCTGCTGGGCGGCGTGCGCGTGATCGAGATCGGCGATGAGCAGGTTGCCTACTGCGGGCGGCTGCTGGCCGGGCTGGGCGCAGATGTGATCAAAGTTGAGCCGCCCGACGGCTGCATCACGCGGCAGATCGGCCCGTTCTATGAGGATCGGCCGGGCCTCGAACGCTCGCTCTTCTGGTGGCACTACGGCCTTGGCAAGCGTTCAGTCGTGCTCGATCTGACGACGGAGGCCGGCCTGCGCAGCCTCGAGCGCCTGCTCGCCAGCGCCGATGTGCTGCTCGACGGCACGCCGAGGGGGATGTGGGCAGAGATTGGCCTGCCGCTCGACACGCTGCGCGCGCGTCTGCCCGCGCTGATCGTGTCGCGGATGACGCCCTTCGGCGACGATGGGCCGTGGGCGCAGTACAAAGCGTCGGACCTGATACACCTCGCGCTCGGCGGCCCGATGATGAACTGCGGTTACGATCCGCAGCCCGGCGGCGCATACGATCTCCCGCCGATCGCGCCCCAGATGTGGCACGCCTACCACATCGCCGGCGAACAGCTCGGTATGAACACGATCGGCGCGCTGATCGACCGCCGCCGCTCGGGCCGCGCCCAGCTGTTGACCTGCGCTGTGCACGATGCAGTATCAAAAAACACCGAACTCGATCTGATGTCATGGGTCTACCGCGCCGCAGTGTATTACCGTCAAACCTGCCGCCACGCGGCGGAACAGGTGACGCCGCTGCCGTCGATCGGGCCGACGAAGGACGGGCGCTGGGTGATGCCGCTCGCCCGCGCCCGCTCCGCGCAGCTGATCGATTTTCTCAAGCGCTACGGTATGGCCGCCGATCTCGACGACCAATCGCCGGAGGGCGGCGGCGTCGGCCGGCGGCCGCGCGGCGAGGCGGCCGCGCATCTCAGCGAGGTCACCCAGCGGCTCGTGCGCAAGTTCCGCTTTGCCGATGTGCCCTGGCGCGAGGCGCAGGAGCAGGGCCAGCTCTGGGCGCCGCTGCGCAAGCCGCACGAAAACGCCGAGGATCCGCACTGGTGGGAGCGCGGCAGCTTCGCGCGCGTCGTCCACCCCGAGCATGACACCGAATTCGTATACACGGCCGGCAAGTGGGTTTCATCGGAGACTGCGTGGCGGGTTGGCCCGCGCGCGCCGCTGCTCGGCGAGCACAACGCCGAAGTGCTCGGCGGCCTGCCTGCCGCTCCCTCGGCGAACGGCTCCGCTGCTCCCCCTCCAGACCATGCTGCAGACGGCGGCGCGCGCTCGCGTTGGGGCTCGCCCTTCCCGCTTGATGGAGTACGCATCCTCGATTTCACCTGGTGGCTCGCCTCCGGCGGCGCACCGCGGTACCTCTCCGCGCTGGGCGCTGAAGACATCAAAGTCGAGTGGCATCAGAATCTCGATCTGCGCGTCGGGATGGCACAGTACGCCGTGGGCGGCCGCGAAGCCCGCGCCGCCGCCGGCGCACCGCTGCCGGCAGACGTCAGCACGATCAACCGCTCTGGGCAGTTCAACGATTTCCACGCCGGGCACCGCGGCCTCTCGCTCAATCTGCGCCGCCCCGAGGGCCTCGATATCGCGAAGCGGTTGGTGGCAATCTCGGACATCGTCGCGGAAGGGTTCTCGCCCGGCGTCATGGAGCGCTGGGGGCTGGGCTACAGCGTGCTGCGCGGGATCAAGCCCGATATCATCTATCTCTCGCAGTCGGGCATGGGCCAGGTCGGCGTGTACGGGCGTTACCGCACGGTCGGCCCGATCGCGGCGTCGTTCTCGGGCATATCAGAAATGTCGGGGCTGCCCGAGCCGTACGCCCCCGCCGGCTGGGGCTATTCATACCTCGACTGGTTCGGCGCATACAATCTCGCGACGGCCATGATGGCCGCCCTCTGGTACCGCGAGCGCACCGGGAAGGGGCAATGGATCGATTCCTCGCAGGTCGATACCGGCATCTATCTCAACGGTACCGCAGTGCTCGAGTGGTCGGCGAACGGACGCATCTGGCAGCGCTACGGCAACCGCTCGCCCTATAAGCCGGCCGCCCCCCACGGCGCCTACCGCTGCCGCGGCGATGCGGACTCCGACGACCGCTGGATCGCGATCGCCTGCTTCAGCGAAGCGGATTGGCAGGCGCTGCGCGGGCAGATGGGCCGCCCCGGCTGGTCGCTGCGGCCTGAGTTCGCCAGCCTCGCCGATCGCCTCGAACACCAGGACGAGCTCGACGCCCGCGTCGGCGAGTGGACTCGGCAGCACGACCGCTGGGAGCTGATGGAGCGTTTGCAGGCTGCCGGCGTCGCCGCGGGCGTCTGCCAGGACGCGCAGGATCGCTACGAGCGCGACCCGCAGCTGCAGCACCTGCGCTGGCTGACTGAAGTCGAGCACAGCGAAATGGGCGCCTGGCCTGTCCGCGAGATCCCCGTCAAATGGGACCAGACCCCGCCGTTCATGGGCGGCTCAATCGATCGCGGCGCTCCCTGCTACGGCGAGGACAACCACTACGTGCTCGGCGAACTGCTCGGGATGAGCAGCGCGGAGATCGCGCGGCTCGCCGAAGACGGGGTGATCGCCGAAGGCCTCACCGCGCTGTAACCACCGCCGCCGGGATATCGGAACGCCGCCCAACGGCTAGTGCCTGCGGAATGCGCCTTGCTAGAGCGCTGCGTAGATCGCCTCGATCAGCCCGTTGACGCGCGGGTCGCCGCTGAGGTTGTTCTGCATCTGGTTCATCGTGTAGCCGAAGCCGATGCCGGCATCGAGGTCGGCGTAGCCGAGCGAACCGCCTGCGCCGGGGTGGCCGAAGGCGCGCGGGTTGGGGCCGAGCGGCATGAAGTCGGCCGTCAGCATCCAGCCCAGGCCGAAGCGGGTTTCCATCTGCAGGCAGGTATCGAGCCCGAAGGACTGTTCGGTGATCGCGTGCTCGAGCGTTTCGGGATTGAGCACGTGAATCCCGTCGACCGCACCGCCGTTGGCGGCGGCGCCGTAGACGCGGGCCAGCGACCGCGCGGTGGCGTGGCCGTTCGCGGCGGGGATTTCGGCGCCGCGCCAGCCGCGGCTCGCGGTGATCTGCTCCTCATCGGGGCCGCCGAGCGGCGGATTCGAGAATGCCGCCGCGCCGACGCTGTCCGGCCCGCCGAACGCTTCGACCAAGTCTGGCGCCTCTGGGTCCGGCGCCGCGTCGATCAACGTTGAGATACGCCCGTCGTACTCCGGCCCGGTGCCGATGTGTGCATCGAGCCCCAGCGGCGCGGCGAACTCCTCGCGCCAGTAGGTGCCCAGCGAGCGGCCGTCGATCCGCCGCACCACCTCGCCGACCAGCCAGCCGTAGGTCAGCGCGTGATAGCCGTGCTGCTCGCCCGGCGTCCACCAGGGCTCCTGCTCGGCCAGCGCGTCAGTCATCGTCTCCCAGTTGAACAGGTCATCCATCGCCAGCGGGCGCCGCACGGCGGCCATGCCGGCCTGGTGGTTGAGCAGCATCCGCACCGGAATCGATTCCTTGCCCGCCGCCGCGAACTCGGGCCAATACTGCGCGACCGGCGCGTCGACGTCGAGCAGCCCCTGCTCGACCAGCCGATGCGCGCAGAACGCGGTGAGGCCCTTGGTCGTCGAGAACACGTTGACCAGCGTGTTGCGGTCCCAGGCGCGTTCGCGCTCGGCCGAATACCAGCCGCCCCAGATGTCCACCACCGGCTCGCCGTGCAGGTAGACGCAGACGGCCGCACCGATATCGCCGTGCTCCGTGAAGTTCCGCTCGAACGCGGTTTGGACCGCCTCAAACTGCGGCTCGCATCGTCCGCCGGTCGGGAGATCAGTCATCAGATTCCTCAGTTTCAGGCCGCCGACGCTGGCGGTCGGCGCTGGCTAGGATAGGCGCATTCGGCAGCACCACGCAGCGCGCGAAAGGCGGCACCGATGCCTGACATTCCGAGCGAAGCCGAAGTTGTGCAGTGGATGGACGAACTCTCGAACTGGGGCCGCTGGGGCGAAGACGATCAGCTCGGCACGCTTAATCTGGTCACGCCGGATGTGCGCCGCGCCGCCGCCGCGCTCGTCTCCGAAGGCGTTTCCGTCTCCTGTGCGTGGGACATCGAGAACACCCACCAGCCCGATCACGCGATGGGCACGCCGCAGCGTTTCATGGTCGCCACCGGCGAGAGCGCCGCGGCTCAGGCCGAGCGCGGCAACCGCATGGGCGGCTGCCTCGAGTTCTTCGGGCTTGTCTACCACGGCTACGCGATCACCCACCTCGACGGCCTCTGCCACATCTTCTGGGACGGCAAGATGTACAACGGCAAGCCTGCCCATCTCGTCAACGCCGCCGGCGGCGCGACCAACCTGCCGATCACCGAACTGCGCGACGGGATCGTGACGCGCGGCGTGATGCTCGATATCGCGGCGCTCAAGGGCGTCGATTGGATGGGCCCGGGCGAGGGCATCTTCCCTGAAGATCTGGAGGCCGCCGAAGCGCGCCAGGGCGTGCGGGTGCAATCGGGCGATGCGCTGCTGCTGCGCACCGGCTACGGCCGGCGCAAGCGCGAGGTGGGGCGCGAGGCGCTGCTCGAAACCGGCTTTCCCGGCTGGCACGTCGCCTGCGCGCCTTGGCTGCGCGAGCGCGGCGTCTCCGTGATCGGGGCGGACACCGCCACCGATGTCAACCCTTCCGGCTACAGCCGGCTGGCGATCCCGCTGCACGCCGTCGGCATCGTCGCCATGGGGCTCTGGCTGATCGACAACATGCAGCTCGAGGATCTGGCCGCGGCCTGCGGCCGCTACGGCCGCCATACTTTCCAGTTCGTGCTCAGCCCGCTGCGGATCATCGGCGGCACCGGCAGCCCAGCGAACCCGCTCGCCGTCTTCTGAAGGGCTTGTTCAAGGCCCTGCTAGACGTTCGGCGTCAGATGTACTTTGATCGAGCGGCTGCTTTTGTCGAGCGCTGTGGCGAACGCTTCGTTGACCGCGTCCAGCTCGAAGCGGTGCGTGATCAGTGAGCGCGCTTCGTCGCGGCAGCCGGTCAGCATCTCCAGCGCCTTCTGGTAGTCGGGCGCGCGTCCGCTGGGTGCGGCGTAGGTCACCGCGCCGACCATCGTGATCTCGCGCCCCAACAGCGTGAGCGGATTGAGGCCGGCGTTGTCGATCGAGAAGACGCCGAGGATCACCACCCGTCCCAGCCGTCGCACGGCGTCCACAGAGGTGCGGATGGTGTCGGCGCGGCCGCCCACGCATTCGGCGACCACGTCGATTGAGTCGTCGGCTGCGAGCTCGGCGAGCCGCTGCTTGCCCGCCTCGTCGTCGCCGATGACTTCCGCTGCGCCCAGGCTGCGCGCCAGCTCTTGCTGATGCGGGTAGCGCGCGAGCACGATCACCCGCGCGCCGTAGGCCTGGGCGGCCAGCTGCGCAGTGAGGCCGATGCTGCCCGCTCCGATCACCAGCACCGTCTCGCCTTCGCTCAGGCTGATCTCCTCGTAGCCGTGCACCGAGCAAGCGAGCGGCTCGGCGATCGCGGCCAGCTCGCCGTCGATCCCGGCCGGGGCCGCAAAGACCGCCTCTTGCGGTGCGATCACCTGTTCCGCCATCCCGCCGTCGACCGCGATCCCAATCAGTCCGCCCGCCGCCTGGCACTGGTTGTAGCGGCCCGCCGAACAGTACCCGCAGTTCCCGCAGCGCAGCAGCGGCTCGATCCCCACCACATCGCCCTCGCGCAGACCGGCGGCGCCAGAGCCGACGGCGGCGACAATGCCGCCGATCTCGTGCCCCGGCGTGCGCGACGCCTGGGGCGGAAAATCGCCGCGGTACCAATGCAAGTCCGAACCGCAGATGCCCGCATTGACGACCTGCACCAACACATCATTCTCGCTCGGGGCGCGCTCCGATTCGTCGAGCACGCTCAGCGTTCGGTCTGCGTTCCAGGCTGCTCGGCGCATCATTCCACGCCCTTTCACGGTACGCTGCGCACCAGCGCTGCTGCGCGGCGGCAAGGCTACCAGTTCGGGCGGCCGCCGGTTGTAGGCTGGCCGCATGCTGGCCGCCTCGCGCCCCCTGCTCCTGGCCTTGCCGCTCGTTGCGCTGCTGGTGATTATCGTGCTCTTCTTCGGTATCCGTGATGATCCCTCGGCGCAAAAGATCGCGGCGCGCATGAGCGATACCCACACCGTGCACCTGCTCGGCGGCGGCCGCCCTGCCGTTCTGATCCTGCCGCGTATATACGATCCAGACCAATCGTACCTATTGATGATCGGGCTGCACGGTTACGACAGCAACGCCTGGGAGTACGATCAGTACCTTCGCCTCTCCAGCCTTGTCAATACACACCAATTGGCTTTGCTGCTGCCCCAGGGCCTGAAGGACTCCAACGGCTCGCGCTTCTGGAATGCAACGCCGTGGTGCTGCGATTTCGACGATTCCGGCGTCGACGACGCCGCCTACATCAGCGCGCTGATCGCGGAGGCAAGCGAGCTCGCAGCGATCGACCGCATCGCCGCGGTTGGCCATTCCAACGGCGGCTTCATGGCCTACCGTCTGGCCTGCGAGGGCCTTCCCCGGCTTAGCGCCGCCGTCAGCCTGGCCGGCTCCTCATTCGCCGACCCGCAGCGCTGCGGCGGCGCCGTGCCGGTCTCGCTCCTGCAGATCCACGGCGACGCCGACGAGGTTGTTCTCTACAGCGGCGAAGCGGGCGGAGACGGCTACCCCGGCGCCGAAGACGTGGTGCGGCGCTGGGCGCGCCGCGCCGGGTGCGATGTCGAGGCGCCTGCTGCTCCGCCGCCGCTCGATATCGATAGCGGGATCGACGGCGCCGAGACCGAGGTGCTGCGTTGGGCTGAGCGCTGTGAAGCTGCCGTGGCCGTCGAGCTATGGACGATCAAAGGCGGCGGCCATGAGCCGGACGGCGCCGAGGCCCTCGCGGTGCAGATCGTCGACTGGCTGCAGTCGGCGGCGGTAACGCCCGAAGCCGAGCAGGCCGGGCTGCGTGCGCAAGCTGCAGAGCGGCAGGCGCAGCCGTGACCGATGCACCAGGTGCGTCAGATGCGCCCAGCCCGCAGCAGCAGCTCGCGGTGCTCGCGCTCGAACGCCGCGACCGCGTGGCCGTCGCCGTCTCCCACACCATCGGCGTCGAGCGCGCCGTTGAGTTGGCTGAGCGAATCAGCGCGCGGCTCGATCATGCCGGCGTTCCGCCGCCGCGCCGCAGCTGGATCGTCGCCAACCCCGATGGCGGCGACTGGTCGGCTGCTGCTGCAGTGCTCGGCGCACTCTCCGATCTGGTTGGCTCCGCCCGCCTTACGCTGCACGACCCGCGCGACCCGGATGCGCTGATCTTTCAGCGCCGCCCGCCCGATCAGCAGCGCGGCGGCGTCTTCCTCAACGCCGCCTGGATGCAGGCCAGCGTGCGCATCGCCTGCGGGCCGCCGGCTGAGCTCGCCGCCGGCCTCTGCGGCTGGTTCAACAGCCCCGCCGCGCTCGACCCAGAGCGCGATCTGGATGCCGCGCTGCTGCTCTGAGCGCCGCTTGCCGCTTAGCCCCGCGGCAGGCCGAGGCCCCGGGTGGCGATGATGTTGCGCTGAATCTCGCTCGTGCCGCCTTCGATCGTATTCGCGATTGAGCGCAGAAAGCCGTATTCGTAGCGGCCGCGGCGCGGCGCCAGCGGCTCCCCGCGGCCAAGCTGGCCGTAGAGGCCCAGCACCTTCATCGCCGTCGCCTGGATCCGTTGGTTCAGCTCCATCGCGTACAGCTTCGCCATCGATGCTTCGTGGTTGGGAATCATCCCCTGGCTCTGCATGCTGACGATCCGGTACGAGATCATCATCGCTGTCTGCGCCTCGATGTAGCGGTCGGCGAGCGCGAAGCGCGTCTCCTCGTTCTCGCCCAGCGAGGAAACGCCGCTGCCGCTGTGATCCTTGGCGAAGCTGATGACCTCCTCGACGCTCTGCCGCATCCCCACCGCCGAGCCGATGCTGCTGCGCTCAAAATCGAGCGTCGTCACCGCGCCGTACCAGCCACGGTCGACTTCGCCCAGAATGTGGCGGCTCGGAATCCGCACATCCTCGAAGAAGACCTCGTTGAACTCGTGCGTGTTGGTCATGTTGACCAACGGCCGCACCTCCACGCCGGGCGAGTGCATATCGAGCATGAAGTAGGTGATGCCCTTGTGTTTCGGCGCGTCTGGATCGGTGCGGGCCAGCAGAATCATCCAATCCGCTTTGTGCGCCCCCGATGTCCAGATCTTCTGCCCGTTGACGACCCAGTCGTCGCCGTCCTTGACGGCGCGGGTCTGCAGCGAGGCCAGGTCCGAGCCGCTGCCCGGTTCCGAGTAGCCCTGGCACCAGATCGCCTCGCCGCTGAGGATCGGGGGCAGGTGCTCGGCGCGCTGTTCCTCGGTGCCGATCGTGATCAGCGTCGGCCCGGCCATGCCGATCGCGATTCCGCCCGGCCGCGGCGCGCGCGCTTCGGCCATCTCTTCGTTGAAGATGAACTGCTGCATCACGCTCAGCCCGGCGCCGCCGTACTGCTTGGGCCAGGCGGGCGCGATCCAGCCGCGTTCGGCGAGCTCGCCCTCCCAGGCGCGCATTGCGGGCGTACGCTCGAACGGCGCGGCCTGCCGCGCTTCACTGCGCATTTGCGCGCGGCGCGGCTCGTACTCGTCGCCGATAAAGCCGCGCACCTCAGTGCGGAACGCCGCTTCTGCGCCTGTGTCTCTGAAGTCAACCATCTCGCCGCTCCCTGCTTGTGTGCTCACGGCTCAGCGCGGAATGATTGCAGGATATCGCACGGCTACCATAGATCTGTAGATCTGCGCGCGCTGCCGCGAAGGAGTGTGGTGCGATGGTTCGCCGCTCGCTGGTCGAGGACGATGCCCGCCGCCTGCTCGGCGGCGCGCCGGTGCTGATTGTCACCACCAGCTGGCGCGCCGTCTCCAACGCTGCGCCGATCGCCTGGGCAATGCCGGTCAGCGTCAATCCGCCGCTGATAGCGATCGCGGTGCATCCCTCGCGGCGCAGCCACGACATGATCAAGTTCGGCGAGGAGTTCGCGATCAACATCCCCTCGCGGGTGCTGCTCAACCACACGCAGTGGTTGGGCATGGTGAGCAACTCGGTCGGCGACAAGCTGGAGGCCTCGCGCGTGCCCTCCTTCCGCGGCCGCGAAATCGATTCGCCGCTGCTCGAAGGCTGCATCGGCTGGATCGAGTGCACGCTGCAGGACTGGTACACAATGGGCGACCACACGCTGTTTATCGGCAAGGTCGTGTCCGCCCAGGCCGATACCGACGGCTTCGACTTCAACACCGGTATGTGGGCGCTCGGCGACGACGAGTACAAACCGCTGATGTACATGGGCGGCCGCAGCTACAGCCTGCTCAGCAGCGCCTTCAATGCGACAGTTGAGCAGCGCAGCGTCGAGCAGATGGAGGAGGAGGGCCTGGGCCAGGAGCTCGAACAGGCCGAGGAAGAGCGGCGGATTAAGCGGGAGGAAGAGGCCGAGCGGCGCGCCGAGCAGGAGCGCCGCGGCGAGCAGGAGCCCGACACTTCAAGCCTGCCGCGCGCCCTGCCCGACGCCTGAGCGCCGCGGCGAGCCGAGCGCCGGCGCAACCCGCTCCATCAGCGCCGTCATCGAGCGCAGCACCTGATCGTGCGGAATCAGCCCGCCGGCGTTGCACCAGGTCAGGAAGTGGCCCGCGCCGTAGCGGTCGCGCAGCGCCGCCAGCTTCGCCGTGACCTCTTCGACGCTGCCGATCGCGCACAGCTCTTCGACGATCTGCTCGTAGCTCCATGAGCGGTTGCGCTCCATCAGCGGGGGCAGATTGTTGAGGTTGCCGCCGCGGGCGGTGAAGCTGCGCAGCCCGGTCTGGTTGATCACGTCGAAGTAGCTGAGCAGGCTTGTGCGCGCCTCGGCCCGCGCCTGCTCGCTCGTCTCCGCCACGTGCACGGGCAGCAGCAGCCCCGCGTCGGTCGCCGGCGGGCGCGCGCCCTCCCGCTCCGTGCGGCCCCGCCAGTATGCGGCGTAGCGCTGGTCCAAGTCCTCGGCGAAGGCCGTGATCGGCGAGGCGAAGACACGCCAGCCCTCCGCGATCGAGCGCTCGAACGACTCGTCGCTGTTGGCCGCCAGGCGCAGCGGCGGGTGCGGACGCTGCAGCGGCTTGGGCACCACCTGCACGTTCGTGTAGTCGAAAAAGCGGCCCTGAAAGTTGACCGGCTTGTCGGACCAGGCCTGCAGAATCACGGCCATCGCCTCGTCGAAGCGCTCCGCGCGCTCGCGCATCGGCACGCCGAACCCGGCGAAATGCTCCGCGATTGAGCCCCGTCCGACCCCGTACTCCAGCCGCCCGCCGGAGATGATGTCCAGCGTCGCCGCGTCCTCCGCGGCCCGAATCGGCTGCACCAGGGGGATCAACGCCACCCCTGTGCCGAGCCGGATGCGGGTCGTCTGTGCGGCCGCCGCGGCGGCCACGACGAGCGGCGAGGGCAGCACCGAAAACTCGCGCACAAAGTGCATCTCCGCCAGCCAGGCCAGGTCGAACCCCAGCCGGTCGGCCGCTGCGATCTGCGCGATCGTGTCGCGGTAGCGCGCGGCCGCATCCTGTCCATCCGCCTGAGGCAGCTGAAAAAACAGGCCAAACTCCAGCCGCTCAGCAGCAGCCATGCGCTTCTCCCTTCCCGCCACGGCAGGCTACCCCACCGCCGCGCGGCTTATACTTCACCGGCGCCGCACAGCACCGCACAACGGGGGAGGCAGCGATGACCACGGCCACCTACAGCATTCAGGATTTCGTGCGCGAGGCGCAGCGGATTGCCGATCGGGGCGACAGCGCGGAGCGCACGATCGCCGCGATCTCCACGGGGCTGGAGCGGATCATCAGCCGCCCCGACTGCCTGACCGACCTGCCCGAGCGCGATGATCCAAGCCCCGACGAAGGGTTCCTGATTCACCGCAGCGACAACCTCACGATCAACGCCGTCGTCTGGGCGCCCGACAGCGGCGCGCCGATCCACAACCACAACGGCTGGGCGATGGAGGGGGTGATCTCCGGCATCGAGCTGAACCGCAACTTCGACCGCACCGACGACGGTGCGACGCCTTGGTACGCCACGCTCGAAGAGCGCGCCCCGACGCGCGTCGCTGCGGGCGAAACCACATTCCTGCCCGAGCCGCCCTCCGACATCCACGCCGTCGAGATTCGGCACGGCAAAACCGTCGCGATCCACGTCTACGGGCTCGACCTCTACCGCCAGTGGCGCTACCGCTTCGATCTCGAAAGCGGCAAAGTAACCCCGTTCGCGATGCGCACCCGCGCTCGGGCGTAATGCGGCATTTAGGCGGTATAAGTCAGCGCAAGCGCAAGCGAAGTAATAATGGAAGTAACAAGGAGAGTGAACGATGGGCAAGCTTGACGGCAAAGTCGCGTTGATATCGGGCGCGTCGCGCGGGCAGGGCGAATCGCAGGCGCGCCTGTTCGCGCGCGAGGGCGCCGCGGTCGCGCTCGCCGATGTGCTCGACGCTGAAGGCCGGCTCGTCGCGGCCAGCATCAACGACACCGGCGGCGACGCGGTCTACCACCACCTCGACGTGACTGAACAGAGCCAGTGGCAAGCCGCGGTGGACGCGGTGGTGGAGCAGTACGGACGGCTCGACATCCTGATCAACAATGCCGGCATCGCCCGCCTCAAGCTGATCGAGGAATCCTCGCTGCAGGACTACCTCGAAGTGATCATGATCAACCAAGTCGGCGTCTGGCTGGGGATGCAGGCTGCAATTCCGGCGATGCGGGAGGCGGGCGGCGGCTGCATCATCAACACCTCCTCTATCGCGGGGCTCCAGGGTTATTCGGGCTTGGGCGCTTATACGTCCTCCAAGTTCGCTGTGCGCGGGATGACCAAAGTCGCTGCTCAGGAACTCGGGCGGTACAACATCCGCGTGAACTCGGTGCATCCGGGGCCAATCGACACGCCGATGATCCGCGATCCGCAGGTCGCGCAGCAGCGCGCTCCGGACGATCTCAACTACAGCGGGCCGATTCCGCGCGTCGGCCGCCCCGACGAGGTCGCCGCGATGATGCTCTTCATCGCGGCTGACGCCACCTACAGCACTGGCTCGGAGTTCGTGATCGACGGGGGCCTCACGTCGGGCTCGGCCGTCGCCCGCAGCGCGGACGCGCCGGAATAGGAGCGGTTGCGATGGGCAAGCTCGATGGACAAGTGGCGCTGATCTCTGGCGCAGCGCGCGGGCAGGGCGAAGCGCAGGCGCGGCTCTTCGCCCGCGAGGGCGCCGCGGTCGTGCTCGCCGACCTGCTGGAGGAAGACGGGCGGCGCGCGGCGGAGAGCATCGTCGACGCCGGCGGCCAAGCCGTCTTCCGCAAGCTTGATGTGGCCGATCAGTCGAACTGGGCCGAACTGGTTGGGCAGACGGTGGAGCAGTTCGGACGGCTCGACATTCTGATCAATAACGCCGGCATCCTGCGTACTGCGCTGATCGAACACTCCTCGCTGCAGGAATATCTCGAGGTGATCAAGATCAATCAGGTCGGCGTCTGGCTCGGCATGCGCGCGGCGATCAAGCCGATGCGCGAAGCCGGCGGCGGCTGCATCATCAACACATCCTCGACGGCGGGGCTCGAAGGCTATCCCGGTTTCGGGGCCTACGTCTCCTCCAAGTTCGCCGTGCGCGGGATGACCAAAGTCGCCGCGCTGGAACTGGGGCGGTACAACATCCGCGTGAACTCGGTGCATCCCGGCCCGATCGACACGCCGATGATCCGCGATCCGCGCGTCGCTCCTGCAGACGGCGGCGAGCTCAATCTCAACACTCCGATTCCGCGCCTCGGCCGCCCCGATGAGGTCGCCGCGATGATGCTCTTCATCGCCGCCGCCGCCACCTACAGCACCGGCGCCGAGTTCGTGATCGACGGCGGGCAGACGTCGGGAATGGCGATCCCTGCCAGCGAGTGACTGGCGATTGAACAAGGTAAACAGAGGCTGCCGCGCGGTCCTAGCCGCGGGGCAGCGGCTTGGCGAACGAGATTTCGTGGCCGTCAGGGTCTTTGATGTGGAAGTAGCGCTCCCGCCAGGGGGCGTCGCGCGGTGCAAACTCGGGTGTGAGGCCGGCGTCGACCGCATGCGCATGGAAGGCGTCGACATCGTCGACGTAGAAGATCGCCCGCCCCCAAAAGCCCGCTCCGGGCTCCGCCGCGATCAGGTTGAGATAACTCGATCCAGCTCGGTATGAGCTGAACCCCGCCTGCGCTCCGCCGTAGATTCGTTCAAAGCCGAGCGCTTCGTAGAAGGCCGCGGCGGCCGCCATGTCGGAGACCGCGAGCGTAACGGCGCTGAGTGCGGTGACGCGCGGCACGGTCAGTCCGCGTCGTCGAACGGGTTGTACGCCAGCTCCCAGAGATAGCCGTCCGGATCGGCGAAGTAGCCGCTGTAGCCGCCCCAGAAGACCTCCTGCGGGTGCTTGACTACGGTTGCCCCGGCGGCGACCGCTTCAGCCATCGCGGCGTCCACTGCGTTTGGCGAGGGGAAGTTCTGCGCGAGCGTGACGGTTGGCGTGCCAGCGCTCGGTGCGGCGAATTGCAGCGGCGCTTCCTCTGGGAATTTGTTTCGCAGGTAGAGGGCGAGGCGGATCCCTTCGAGCTCGAGAAAGGCGATGTTCTCGGAGGTTCCCGCGCCGCTGGTTGCCCAGCCTAAGCCGTCGCGGTAGAAACGCAGCGATATCTCGAGGTCTGCGACGCCCAGCGTGATAATGCTGATTTTGGGCTTCACGGCAGCGGCAGTTATTGCAGGTGCAGGCAGCGGAGAGAGCGCAGATAGTGCGGACAGCGAACGGGGCGGAGCATCGGCTCCGCCCCGTTCGTTTGCGTGCTCGGGTCGAACTCGAGCTACTGCGCCAGCGGCGCCGGCTCCGCCTGACCGCCGGGCAGGCCCTGCGGCCACCAGTGGTCTTCCCAACCCTCGGCGTCCCAGATGTGCTTCAGGTGCGGCAGCACTTCGCGGGCCGTGAGCTGAATGTTGGGGATCGCCAGCTCCTTCGGAATCGAGCCGAACTGGTTGAGGATCATCAAGTGCCCCACGTGCAGGGTCTTGATCACGTCCTCGAGCTGCTCGGTGACCTGGCTGGGCGTACCGGCGACGATGTTGCCCTCGCGGATCAGGTCGTTCCAGGTGATTTCGCTGTTTGCCTTCGAGGCCAGCATCTTCTCCTGGGTTTTCTCGCCCTTGAACTTGTCCGTGTCGCCGAAGACCGGCTTGAGGCCCTGGCTGCGCGTGAAACCCTGCTCGATCGTGCGCACGGTGCGGTAGCCGGGCGGGTCGGCGTAGCGCGGGTCGATGTGCAGCATCTTGTTGTAGAAGTACTCGGCGTGGGGGCCGAACTTGTCCGCCACCTCTTGCTCGCTCTCGCCCGTGGCGACGAGCTGCAGGAAGCCGGCCTGGTAGGGGTTGAGCGGTTTCTCGCGCTGCTGCATCGTGCGCCAGAAGCCGTCCACGTTCTTCTGGCCCGCTTTGTAACCGCCGTAGGAGAGGTAGCAGTAGACGTAGTTGTGCTCCGCGCACCACTCCCAGGTTTCGACCGAGCCGCCGCCGGGAATCCAGACAGGCGGGTGCGGCTGCTGAATCGGGCGCGGCCAGATGTTCACGTAGCGCAGCTGGTTGTATCGCCCGTTGTAGGAGAACATCTCCGGCCGCGTCCAGGCCTGGGTGATCAGGTCGGCCGCTTCGTAGTACTTGTCGCGCAGGTGCGAGGGGTTCGCGCCGTAGCAGAAGCAGTCGTCCATCGGCGTGCCGACGGGGAAGCCGGCGACGAGCCGTCCGCCCGAGATGCAGTCGAGCATGGCGAACTCTTCGGCTACCCGCGTGGGCGGGTTGTAGAGCGCGATCGAGTTGCCCAGCACCACGATCGCCACATCCTTGGTGCGGCGGCAGAGGTTGGCCGCCATCAGGTTCGGCGAGGGCATCAGGCCGTAGGCGTTCTGGTGGTGCTCGTTGATGCAGATGCCGTCGTAGCCGGCCTCCGCAGCCGCCTCCAGCTCGTCGAGCCCGTCGTTGTACATCACATGCGCTTTGGCCGGGTCGAACAGCTCCGAAGGCACATCGACCCAGACCGAGTTGTGCTGCTCGGCGAAATCGGGCGGCAGGTCCCGATAGGGCATCAGGTGGAAGAACTCAAACTTCACGGGCATCTCCGCTCATGTCCGCGCTGCGCTGCGCGCAGCCTGGTTTCCCGCGCAAGCTATCCGCACCCGCCGCTGCTGTCAAACGGATCCGCCCGCCGCTCTGCTTCCGCCCCGCGCGCTGATGTCCAGCCGGACAGCTTCCCCCTCTCCCTCCAAGAGGGGGAGGAGGAGGAGAGCGCTCCTACGCCGAGCTACTACGCCGAATAGTCCGGGTGCTCCGTGTCCAGCCAGGAATCGTCATAGCGGTGGGAGGCATGGGCGAACTGGTAGACGTCCGTCGAATTGTTCACGAACGGCCACTCCACCTGCGGGGCGATCGAGTTCATCACTGCGGGCTGGCCGGTCATCCCTTCGACGCCGTGGTCGGGGTGCACGCCGAGGAAGATCTGCAGCAGTTCGCTGGCTGTTTCCTTGCGCCTGTCGATGTCCAGCTCGCCCTTCATCCCCCGGATCAGCTCTTCGGCCGGCGGGTAGTTGTACTGCGAGAAGTTGGAGCTGCCGCCGACGACATGGGTGATGTTCCACTCGCCGGTCGGGTCGAGGTCCTGCGGCGGGTTCGTCCAGGCCGGCGTCTGGCCGGGGTGGGAGCCTTCCAGCAGGCGCTGCAGAATCACGGTGTAGGGCTGGATGTCCATCGAGAGCTCGACGCCCAGCGCCTGCTCGTACATGGCCTTGACGGTCTCGGTGATGCCTGGGTAGGTCTGTTCCCAGACATCGGGAGTGATCCAGTAGAAGGTGCGGCTGCCCGGCTCGACGCCGGCCGCGCTGAGCAGGTCGCGGGCCATTTTGATGTCGACGTCGCGGTCTGGGCGGTAGCCGGGCCAGGTGACCAGCTCATCGGGCGGCACTGTCCAGGCCTGGTTGAACCAGGGCGCCTGAGCGATCGCGCTGACTTTGGCCGAACTGAGGTAGACGGCGTCGATCAGCTGATAGCGGTCGGTGGCGACATGGAACGCGTAGGCCAGACGGCGGTCGGCCCAGGGGTTGCCGAGTCCGTCTTCGCCCGCCCATTCCGCGTTGAAGTTGTAGCGAATCTGGATCGTGTAGCCGAACGGCGTGTCGAACACCTTGTGGTCGGGGAAATCGGCGAGGATGCCTTCGACTTGCAGCGTCGAGAGCGGGAAACCGCCGATGTCGATCTCGTTGCCGCGGTAGGCGGCCTCGATCGTCGTTGCGTCGGTCAGGCTGGCGAATTCCATCCGCTCGATGTACGGCAGCGGCCGGCCGTCGGCGCCCATCTTCCAGTAGTCGGGGTTAGCGTCGAGGTTGATCCCGATATCCGGGTCGTAGAGCACCGGAATGTACGGGCCGGTGCCCGAAGAGAGCTCGACGTTCGTTTGTTCGTCGCGCCAGCGGTTGCCGAACTCCTCGATCGCCTCGGGCGAGGTGATCCAGGAAAAGGGGCTGAGGTGGGCGCCCATGTAGGTCGCGTCCGCTTCCGCCGTCGTGAACTTGATTGTCTGCTCGTCGGTGACCTCGATCGCGTCGGTCTGCTGGTATTTGCTGGCAGTCAGGAACGAGGTGTCCTCGATGCCGTCAGCGTCGACCGAGTCGATCTGACGCTGTGCGTTGTAGCGGATGTCTTCGGCGGTGACCAGGCGCCCGCCCTCGGTCGGAAACAGATCCCAGAAGGACGCGCCCTGGTCGATGCTGAAGATGTAGGTAGTGTCGTCGGGAATTTCCGGCAGCGACGCGATGTCGGACTGCATGATCCCCTGTTCTTTGTTCTGCCAGCGGATCAGGTAGTTCATATAGAGCCCCATCCAGAACTGGGTGGGGCCGAAGACGCCGCGGTGCGGGTCGAAGTAATCGTGCGTCGCGGCGGGGCTGGAGAAGCGCAGCGTGCCGCCGCGCACGATGTTGGAGGCCGCGGCCGCCTGCGTTGGCTCCGCCGGCTGGTCCTGCTGCGTCGTCTCCTGCTGCTCCGTCTGCTGCGCCTGCGCCTGCGCTTGGGCGGCGGTTTGCTGCTGCGGCTGCTCTTGCTCCCGCTGCTGCATCGTTTGCTGTTGGGCCTGCTGCACCTGCGCAGCGGCCTGCTCGCTGTCGTCGTCGTCATCGCCGCAGCCGACCAGCGCCAGCCCGGCCGCGCCGACGCCGGCGCGGCCGGAGGCGCGCAGCAGGGTCCGCCTGCTCAGGCGCGCCGCCCGCATTCGCTGCCAGTAGTTGGGCTGCTCGTTCATGACCGTCTCCTATTCCGCCGTCCGTTTGCGGCGGTGTTAGCAGGCAAGCCTAGCGTTTTGCGGCGCGGGAATGGCGGACGCGGGATTGGTTACAACGCTCGCGTTCACAGCGCGCGAATGTCGAGCGCCGCCGCGCCGGCGGAGCCGAAGCGGGCGCTCAGCTGCGCGGCGCGGAAGCTGAAGATCCCGCGCAGCCGCGGCGCGACCAGCCAGCGCGCGAGCGGGGCGCTGAGCGGGTCGAGCGGCAGCGACCAGTGGACGATGTCGAGCGCCTCGACGCCGTCTGCCGCGGCGCGGAAGTGATGCTCGTGGTGCCACAGCCCGTAGGGGCCGGCGCGCTGCTCATCGGCGAAGTAATACGGCGCGTTGACCTGCGTGATCTCCGTCAGCCAGCTCACTTCGAGGCCCGCGAGCGGTATCAGCCGATAGCTGATGATCATCCCCGGATAGGCCTCCGCGGCCGGCTCGCCGGTGATTCGGAAGTGCATATCGGGCGGCGTGATCTCGGGCAGGTTGCGCGGGTCGGAGAAGAAGCGCCAGGCGCTCTCCAGATCGGTCGTCAGTGTTTGGCGGGCTTCGAGGCGGTAGGGCATGCGGAGCTCAGACTGCGGCGATCACGGCGCCGAGCGCGATCAGTGCGCCGACGATCAGGTGCACTTGGGCGGTGCGCTTCAGAATACTATTCAGCTCAGCGCCGGCTGCGCCGCGCCAGACGCTGCGGGCCAGCGGGGCCGCGGGCAGCAGCCCGGCCAGCCCGAGCGCCGTCCATGCCGGCAGCACCGCGGCGGCGGCGAAGGCGGCGATCGCGGCGAAGGCCGCGGCGCTGAGCAGCAGATACTCGAGGCGCGCGCCGCGCGCGCCGAGCAGCACCGCCAGCGTGCGCTTGCCGGCGGCGCGGTCTGTCTCCAGGTCGCGCAGGTTGTTGACGACCAGGATCGCGGTGACGAGGCAGCCGACAGGAACCGCGGCGGCGGCGAGCGGCCAGCTCAGCGCGCCGCTCTGGACGTAGCCGCTGCCCATCACGGCGACGACGCCGAAGAATGCGAAGCAGACCGCGTCGCCGAGGCCGTGGTAGCCGTAGGGCCAGGGTCCGCCGGTGTAGGCGACAGCGGCGATGCAGGCGGCGCCGCCGGCGGCGAGCGTGAGCGAGATGCCGAGCGCGATCGCAGCGGCGAAGACGAG
>CAYFZI010000037.1:0-25981 GCA_964347635.1 uncultured Dehalococcoidia bacterium | reverse complement strand
TCGAACGACGCGGCCCGGCTGAGCGCCGCGAGCAGCCCTCACACCCAGACCAGCAAATGTGTGTAGAGACCCTACACCCGCGCCAGCACCGCCGTCTGAATGAAATAGAACAGCGCCCCTGCTTCCCGCGACCAGCGCAGCCAGCCCGCTGACAGCTGCTCCAGCTCCGCCTGCGCCGCCAGCCCGTACTCCAGCGCCTGCGCGCCCACCGCCGAGTGCAGGATCCGCTGCGACCAGGCTTCGCCCCAGATGCGGGCCTCTCCGCCTTCGAGCAGCTGCACGTTGGGCTGCAGCTCAAGCTTCCTGAAACCCGCTGCGCGGACCCAGGACGGCAGAAAGCGGCCGGCGTCCGGCTCGGCCCCGTTGGCGCAGGCCACCTCGTGATAGAGCGCATTCCAGCGCTCAAACTCGGCGAACTTCGGAAACGGCTGCATCGTCGCGTAATCGGCGTCGCGGACGCCGAGCAGACCGCCCGGGCGCAGCACGCGGCGCAGCTCGCGCAGCGCCGCCACCGGCTCAGCGAGGTGCTGGAGCAGCTGATTGGCGTAGATCACATCGAAGCTGTGATCCGCGTATTCGAGCGCATAGACATCGCCCTGCACGAACTCGAGGTTGCTCAACCTCATCTGCTCGGCGTGCTCCCGCGCGCCGAGCAGTACATCGGCCGCCGCATCGAGGCCTGTGGCCAGCCCTGGAGCGACAGCGCGCGCGAGGCCGCTGGTGACCGTGCCCGGACCGCAGCCCGCATCCAGCAGCCGCTGGCCGGGCTGCAGCCGCGGGAGCAGAAACCACGCCTCAACTTCCGCCCGCCGCCGTGCGTGCTGCGCCACCACCGATGCGTGGTGGCCGTGGGTGTAGCGCCCGCGGTTTGCCTCAGCCACCTCGGGCTGCCGCGGCGAACTCCGGAATCACGCGAATCAGCGCCTCGCGCGGAGCCGGCGCCAGATCGAGCCCGCGCAGCGCCCGCTGCCCGGCGGGGCTCATCTTGCGCCAGGTTCGGCCGATCACGCGGCGCAGCCGGCGCTCATCCAAATCGGCCAGCACCGGGCCGAGCTGAGTCTCAAAAAAGACCAGCGACAGCGCGTCCTCCAGCGTCTGCGCCTCGCGATCGCCCTGCTGGAGGATCGGCTCCTTTGCGATCAGCGCCTGGACGCGCTCGACATCGGCGCGGGGGTAGCCGTGCTGCTCCAGGATCGCCGCGGCCAACTCAGCGTGAACGTGCTGCAGCGCCCGCCGCCAGCGCAGATAGCCGCCGCGCCCGGCCGGGAAGCTGCCGCGCGGCACCATCCAGCGCCGCAGGTGATGGGCGCGCGCCGCCAGCAGCAGCGCCTCGGAGGCGTCGGGCGCCAGCTGCTGCACCCAGCGCGTCATCATCTCCGCGTGCGTCTGTTCCTTCGGCCGCGCCGCTCCAGCAACCTCCACGGTCGCCGGATCATCGGCGTTGGCCGCATCGATCGCCGCGATCGCCGCCTCGAACCGCGCCCGATCGGCGATCTCTGCCATCAGTCCACCATCAGGGCGACGCCGCCGAGTGGCGCGCGGCGAAGTCGGCGGCGAGATCGGCGGCGCGCCAAAAGGCCGTATTCGGGTGGCGTTGGATGTAATCGAGCAGGCGGTCCAGCATCCGCAGCCGCCCCGGACGCCCAATGATGTAGGGATGCATGGTCAGCGTGAAGACGCCGCCGCGGCTGTAAAGCTCATCGAACGCGTCGCGCCACGCCGCATAGACGTGCTCCGGCGCAGCCATCAGACGGCGTCCATCGGTGGGGGCGAAGACGAAGTAGGGGTAATCATCGAGCGCCCAATGGATCGGCAGCTCGACCAGCTCCGGCGCAGCCCAATAGGGCGCGTCGCCGCCCATCAGGCTCGAGTCGTAGCTGAACCCGCGCTCGCGCAGCAGCGTGAGCGAGTGATCGCTCAACTCCCAGGAGGGCGATCGGTAGCCTGCGGGAGCCTGGCCGGTGATGCGGCGCAGGATTTCTGCGCCGTGGTCGAGCACTGCCGCCTCCTGCTCCGCCGAGAGCGACGCGGGCGGCTCGTGCAGGTAGCCGTGGTGTCCAATCTCGTGGCCGGCGGCGGCGATCCGCTCAACCATGCCCTGGTGCCGCTCGGCGATCCAGCCCGGCACATAGAACGAGGCGGGAACCGCCCGCTCCTCGAGCAGCGCCAAAATGTGCGGCACCGCCACGGACGGCCCGTAGTCGCCGAACGAACGCGCCGAAGGGCGCCGTTCGACGCCGGGGTCGCGGTTGATCATGCCCGAGGCGCCGTCGACATCGAAGGAGATGACGACGGCGCACTCGTTGGCGCCGCGAGCGGGCTGCAGCGCGGCGCCGCAGCCCGGACAGTAGCGCTCGTCTCCCGGCAGCCGGCCGCAGGCGGCGCAGGACATCCGCCCCGCCCGCTAGGAGAAGTCCGTGACCGTCGTGAACCCCATAGTCTGGAACGTGGTCATCGACTCGATCACGGCGGGTACATCATTGAGGCTGATCCGCTCGCCGATGATCGTCTCCGGGTGCAGCTTGCCGGAGGCAACCATGTTGAGCATCGCCGGGTAGTTCTGGTTGGGCAGCCCGAGCGAGCCGCGGAACTCGATCTCGCTCATCGTGATCATGTCGATCGGCAGCGCGACCTCGCCGGCTTCAGCGGCGGAGGTGATGCCGATCTGCACGTGCACGCCGCCCTTGCGCAGCGAGTTGACCGAGTTGAGCATCGTCGCGCGAATCCCGAGGGCGTCGACAGAGACCTGCGCACCGCCGCTGGTGATCTCCTTGACCCGCTCCGGGACATCGCCGTCGGTCGCGTTGATCGTTTCCACCGCGCCCTCGCTGCGCGCCTTGGAGAGTTTCGCTTCGTCCAGATCAACGGCGACCACCTGCGCGCCGAGCGCGGACGCGACCTGCACAGCGGAGAGGCCGATGCCGCCGCAGCCGTTCACCACCACCCAATCACCGCCCCGCACCGAGCCGCGGTCGGCGACGCCGTGGTAACTGGTCATGAAGCGGCAGCCCATCGCCGCTCCCGCTTCAAACGAGATGTTGTCGGGCAGCGGGATCGCGTTGAAGTCGGCGTTGGCGATCGTCGCTTTCTGGGCAAACCCGCCTGCGAAGGCCGCGTTGTTGTCGCAGATATTTGAGAACCCGCGGCGGCACAAGTCGCAGTTGCCGCAGCCGTTGTGGAACGGCGTCAGCACCCGCATCCCGGGCCGAATGTGCTGCACATCCTCGCCGACCTGTTCAACGGTGCCGGCCCACTCGTGCCCCAACACCGCCGGCATCGGAATCTGGAACCCCACCCACGAGAGGTCGCCCTGCCAGAGATGCCAGTCGCTGCGGCAAACGCCGCAAGCCTCGACCCGCACCAGCGCATCGCGCGGCCCAAACTGCGGCTCATCCATATCGCGCACCACCATCCGCTCACGGAGCGCTTCCATCACTGCAGCTTTCATCACGAAGTCCTCTCTAGCGCCTCAACGGTGAGGCGGCCCTCTCTGCCCGCAGTTTAGACAGTTTGAGACAGTCGCATCGGCGCTCGGCCGCGCTCTCAGCTGTGGCAGCGCTCAGCGCGGCCGGCGCGGTAGCATCGGACTCGCGGAGCGCGCACCGATGGAGAGTCACCTCACAGTCCGCATTGAAGGTCCAGGCGTGCGGGAAGGCAAGATCGCGCTTGACGATCTGCGCAAAATTCTCGCGCCGCTGCAAGCCGCTGTTCGTGCACTGCTGCCGTCCCGCAAGGGCGCCCCGACCGCCAAATTCCTGGTCTCCGCTATTGGGCCGGGATCCGCAACCGCTGCAGTCGAGATCGATACCGCTGAACAGCTCGAACTGACCGGTTTCGAACGTGATCCGCTTGGGCGTATTGTCGCAGCGATTGCCGACCCAACTGTCCCGCTCCCGCAGCGCGCCCGCAGCGCCGTCGATCGAATCGCCATGCGCCTCCCCGAAGGCATTGATGTCATCGAGCTTCGCTGCAATTCGGCCAAAGCGCCCGCAAGGATCACCCGTGCCGCACCGCTGCCGCAGCCGCCGCAGAACAAAGAATACCGCGCCGTTGAAGGGCTGCTGAGCCAAGTCGACTTCGACGCTGGCACTGGCCGCCTGCAAGTACAGCCAGAGCCAACCGGCCGACGGCAAATTACCATCCGTTTCGACGACCGCTTCGCGGACGACATGCAGCGGTTCGCACGCCAAATTGTGCGCGTCCACGGCGACGCTGAGCTCAAGGACTCGGGCGCTATCGCCGAGATTGAGGTGCTCCAAATCGAGCTGATTCGAGACGACCGCCCTGCTCTGTGGGCAGCGAAGCGCTTCAAATGGCCGCTGCCGGACGAGGCGATCGACGACCCCAATCTCGACGAGTTCCTGCGGCTGACACGAGACGCACGGCAAGACGCGGGATGACGCCGTTCGGAAGGGTCGATCTGATGATCGACACGAACATCGCATCGTACGTGCTGAACGGCGACCCGATCGCCGAACGCTACCGCCCCGATCTGGAAGACAAGGTGCTCGGCATCTCGTTCCAAGCGATGGCTGAACTGCTCGTCGGCTGGCGCAGACAGGGGTGGGACAACCGCAAATTCCGCAACTATGTCGGCGGTCTCATCGAGATACCCTACTCAGCGGAGATTCGAGAGTTGTTCGTGCAGGTTCGCGTTGAGTCGCTCGATCGGCAGGAATCCGACCGCGGCCGGAAGGTCCAGGCCGCAGATGCATGGGTGGCGGCAACGGCGCTGTCGATTGATAGACCGTTGGTGACTCACAATCCCCGCGATTTCGATGAAATTGCGGGGCTCACAGTGATACCGCACCCCGATCCGGCGCGGCCCGCCTGACCCTCAGCCGTGAAAACGCGGCTCGCGCTTTTCGAGGAAGGCGGCCAGGCCCTCGACCGCCTCCGGGCGCCGCGCGGCGTCCGCGATCGCTCGGGTCTCCTGCTCCATCTGCGATTCGAGCGTGTCGTTGAACGAGGCGTGGTAGAGGCGCTTGGCCGCCCCGATTGTGGCTGTGGGGCCGGCCGCCAGCTGAGCCGCGAGCGACGCCGCCGCGCCGGCCAGCTCGTCGTCCGGCACGACTCGGTTGAGTATCCCCCATGCCTGCGCCTCAGCCGCCGAGAGCATGCGGTTCGTCATCGACAGCTCGAGCGCCCGGCGCAGGCCGATCATCCGCGGCAGAAAGTAGGTGGAAGAACCGTCGGGGGAGAGCGCGATCCGCGAATAGGCCATCGTGAAACGGGCCGACTCCGCCGCGATCGCCAGGTCGCCGATCAGCGCCAGGCTGAAACCCGCACCCGCAGCGGTGCCGTTGATCGCGCAGATCAGCGGCGCGTCCATGCGCGCGAAGCGCGAGACGGCGGCGTGCAGGTAGGTGGTCAGCAGCTTGATCTCTGTCGCCATCTGCGGGCCTGCCGGCGGCAGCGCCTTGAGATCTGCGCCGGCGCAGAACATCCGCCCCGCGCCGGTCAGCACGACGCAGCGCACATTGGGGTCGTCGTCGCAGCGAACCGAGGCGTCCATCAGCTCTTCGCCCATTGTCATCGTCAGCGCGTTGGCTGCCTCGGGGCGGTTGAACGTGATCGTGGCGACGCCGCCGCTCAGATCCCAGGCGAGCGTCTCGTAGTTCGGCATCACAGCCCTCCTCCGCATGCAGGCGCAGTCGGTGGCGGTTGCAGTCTATCGGCCAGCCGTATGCTCACCGCGGAGTCGGCGGAAATGGGGTGGAAGATGGTTCAGATCAGCGACGTCCGCATCCCGGTGCACGACGGCGAGATGCGTGCAGCGCTGGCGCTGCCGCAGCAGCGCGGGGCGCACACCGCCGGACTGCTGGTGCTGCACGAGCTCGGCGGCCTGAACGACGACATCCGCGCGATCACGGCGCGCTTCGCCGAGCACGGCTACGCAGCGCTGGCCCCGGACCTCTACTCGGTCGGCCCGCCGCGGCCGATCTGCATCCTGCGCACGATGCAGGCGCTCAACAGCGGCAGCGGGCGGGTGTTCGCTGATCTGGAGGCGGCGCAGCGGTTCCTCGCCGCGCTGGACGCGGTCGACCCCGCGCGGCTCGGCGCCGCCGGCTTCTGTCTGGGCGGCTCATTTGCAATTCTGCACGCCGTGCGCGCGCCGCTTGGCGCTGCGGCGGTCTTCTACGGGCGCGTGCCGCGCAGCAGCGCCGAGCTCGAGGGCATCTGCCCCGTGGTGGCGGGCTACGGCGGACGCGACCGCGTGTTCAAGGACCAGCCGGCGCGGCTGCGGCGGCACCTCGAACAGCTGGCCGTGCCGCACGATATCGAGGTCTACCCGGACGCCGGCCACTCCTACATGAACCGCCGCCGCGGGCCGGCCCCGCTGCAGGCGCTGATGCGGCGGACACGGATGGCGATCGGCTACAACCGCGGCGCCGCGGAAGACAGCTGGCGGCGTATGCTCGAGTTCTTCGCAGAACATCTGGCCGCATAACACCCGCCGCACAACGGACCGCACCGCCGGCCGGCCGCAGGGAACCAACAGCCGCTCAGCAGCGTTAGTAGAGGCAGCGGCGCACGGCATACAGACGCCGCAGGAGGAGACAACGATGGCGCTTCGAAACCACGCACGGATGCTCAGCGCAGCCGCAATCGCCCTGATCGCGGCGATCGCCGTAGCGGGATGGAGTCTCGCGGGCGTATCAGCGGAGGACCAAGACGAGCCGCAGGCGGCCCACAGCAAGACGACCATCACGGTCTCCGGCACCGCCGGCCGTTCGCTGACGGCCGACCAAACCACGATCGAATTCACCATCAGCACGCTTTCGCAGCGCGCCCAGGCGGCCTCGCAAGAGGGCGGACGCACTCAGCAAGCGATCGAAGCGCGGCTGCGGCAGATGGCAATCGGCGATGACCAACTGCATACCCGCAACGTTTCGCTTCACGAGGAGTACGACTGGACCGAGGGCGGCCGCGTCTCCCTCGGCTTCCGCTACCGCCACTCGCTGCACCTGCAGGTTGAGGGCACGGATGACGCCGGGCGTGTGATCGATGCGATCGTCGGCGCCGCGGGCGGCGCCGTCAGCATCGACAGCGTCTCCTTCTCATCGTCGGAGCGCGCCGCGGTCGAGCGCGAGATGCTGCTCGCCGCCATGCGCGACGCGCGGGCCACCGCCGACGCAATGGCCGCCGAGCTGGACAAAACGATCGTCGACACGGTCGAGATCTCTGTCGTCAGCAGCCTCAGCCCGATCACCGCGGAGGTCGAAGAGTACGCCGCCGACCGCGCCAGCGCGGGATCGCTCACGGTGGTCCGCGGCGGCCAGGACGAAGTCCAAGTCTCGGTGATCGCTACCTTCGTGGCGCGCTAGGGCCTGCCCACATACTCAGTCGACCCAGTCGAACCCCCTCTATCTCTCCCCGCGGCCTGCGGGGAGAGATAGGGCTGCAAGCGGGGCAGGGGCAGAGGAGCCGCCCGCGCAGACCGCGCAGAGCAAGCTGTTGGGCGGAGCTGCGCCTACGCTCCGTCGACCGCGTCCAGCCGCTCCGTGGCGATCAGCACCACAATTGCCCGCGCGCCCTCCTGGGCGATCCGCAGCTCGCCACGGAAGGCCGGATTATCCGCGTCGCGGAATGAGATGAAATCGATGTTGGCGCGGCGCGGGTCGGCCACCACGGACCACGGCGCGCTGTCCAGCTGCGAGCGGTACCAGGCGTAGAGATCGTCGGCATGCTCCTCGGTGCTCTGCCAGCCGAAGATCAGCCGCCGGTTGGTCTCGGTGTCGCTGAAGGCCGAGCCCAGCAGCACCAGCGACTCGCGCTCGGGGAAGTTCGGCGGCAGCGCATCGACGAAGCCCTGGATCCGCACATCGGCCGCCGCCGTGCGGTCGCTCTCGATCAGATAGTTGCGGAACAGCCGCTGCGCCGCCAGCCGCTCTTCGTCGTCCGAGCCGTCGCAGGCGGCCGAGAGCAGCCCCAGCAGGGCGACGCAGCAGGCAAGCAAGACGGCTGAACGAAGCATTCCGCGATTAAACCCGCTCCAGTGGGGTGGACGGCGGGATTCGAACCCGCGAATACCAGGGCCACAACCTGGCGCCTTAGGCCTCTAGGCGACGCCCACCGCGCAGCTCTGAGCGTACCACCTCGCCCCGCCGCCCCGCGCGCCGTGCTGAGTCGATCTGCTCAGGCGATCCGCTCGATCAGCAGCGCGGCCAGGCCGAGGAAGAAGAGGAAGCCCAGCACGTCGGTCAGCGTGGTCACGAAGATGCTGGCTGCCAGCGCTGGATCCGCGCCGGTGCGGCGCAGCAGCACCGGCACCAGCAGCCCTGAGAGCCCGGCCACGATCATCGTGGCCAGCATGGCCAGCCCAACCGCGGCGCCCAGCCAAGGATTGTCCTGCCAGACCCAACCCACGGCGCCGACCAACAGCCCCAGCGCGATCCCGGTGACGACGCCGATCGCGATCTCGCGCGGCAGCACGGTGCGGTGGAAGTGGCGGTCGAACTCGCCCAGCGCCATTGCGCGCACCGTCAGCGTCGTCACCTGCATCCCCGCGTTGCCGCCCTGCCCGGCAATAATCGGCAGAAAGATCGCCAACGCCGCGACCCGCGCCAGCGTGCCTTCGAACGCCGAAATCACCGCCGCCGCCGCGAACGCCGTGGCCAAATTCAGCATCAGCCAGGGCAGCCGGCGGCGCACCGCCGTCTCGATCGGCGCGGTCAGCGCCTCGCTGTCGACCAGGCCCACGAGCCGAAACATGTCCGACGTCGCCTCCTCCTGCGCGATCGTCAGCAGGTCGTCGGCGGTCGTGACGCCCACCAGCCGCCCCTGCTGATCGACGACCGGCAGCGCATGCAGCCCGTAACGCTGCAGCGTCTGCAGCGCTTCTTCCTGATGCGTGTCGGTGGTCACGCTGAGGCTTGCGGCAGACATCAGGTCGCGCAGGCGCGTCTGCGGCGGCGCGGTGACCACGTCGTGCAGATGCACGCTGCCCAGCAGCAGCCCGGCGTGATCGACCACGTAGATCAGGTCGCGCACCGTCGGCGCCGGCGGCGTGGCGCGCAGATGCTCGATCGCCTGCTGCGCGCTGGCGTGCGGAGCCAGCGCCACAATCTCGGGCGTCATAATGCCCCCGGCCGAATGGTCATCGTGCTGCAGCAGCGGCTCGACCACTTCGGCGTTGGGCAGTTGATCGAGCACTGCGTGCGCGTCGTCCGCCGAGATCGCGTGCAGCACATCGGCGGCGCGCTGCGCCGGTGTATCGTCGAGCGCCTGCACCAGCTGGCTCAGCTCCACATCGGGCGCGACGTGCTCCAGCTCGTCCGGCGTCAGAAACTCCAGAATCGCCGCGAGCGCCGCAGTGTCGATCCGATCAAGCAGCAGGCGCCGCTCATCGGTGGAAAGCGCCGCCAGCGCATCGGCCTGGTCAGCCGGGTGGAGCACGCGGATCAGCGCGGCCGCCGATTCCACATCGCCGCCGTCGACGCGCGCCACCACATCCCAGACGGCCGCCGCATCGGGGCGCTCGGAGAGGCTGCTCACGGCAGCGCCGCCGGCTGTGCTGGCTGTAGAGTGGCGCTGCGCGCCCGTAGCTCAGCGGATAGAGCACCAGGCTTCGGACCTGGGGGCCGGGGGTTCGAGTCCCTCCGGGCGCGCCAGAGGCGGCGTACGCCAATAGGTACACCAGCAGCAGGCGATCCGACGCAGCGCGGACGGAGCCCTGCGCAACACAAGGAGGCTGCGATGTTCATCTCCTGGTTCACCGAGCGGCCCTATCAAGACCCCGAGGCCAGCTGGTGGGGGCGAACCGGACGCCGACTGACAGACCTCGACTCCTCCAATGAAGAATACGACCCCCGCTTGGGCTCCGACCTCTACCACCGCTACCTCGACGAAGCCGTGGCCGCCGAACAGGCCGGCTTCGACGGGATCGTGCTCAACGAGCACCACTCGACGCCCTTCTGCATGGGCTCCGTGCTCAATGTCGAGGCCGCGATCCTGGCCCGCATCACCGAGCGCGCCAAAATCTGCCTGCTCGGCAATATCCTGCCGATTTGGGACGACCCGCTCTGGCTGGCCGAAACGCTGGCCCAGATCGACATGATCTCCGGCGGGCGGCTGATCACCGGCTGGGTGCGCGGCACCGGCCGCGAGAGCCTCGCGCACAACTCGCCCTCGCCCTACAACTGGGAGCGCTACCAGGAAGCGCACGATTTCGTCGTCAAAGCCTGGACTGAGGCCGGGCCCTTCCGCTGGGAGGGCGAGCACTACCAGTACCGCTACGTCAACCCCTGGTCGCGCCCGCTGCAGGAGCCGCACCCGCCGATCTGGATCCCGGGCGCGGTCAGCCAGCGCACCGTCCAGTGGGCCGCCGAGCGCCGCTACCCCTACATCATGCTCGCCACCCGCCTCAATCCGACCCGCGATTCGTTCGCCTACTACGACCAGGTCGCGCGCGAGTTCGGCTACGAAGCGGGACCCCAGCACCGCGGCTACCTCTGGAAGGTGCACGTCGACGAGACCGAGGAGCTGGCCGAAGAGGTGGGGCGCAAATACCTCACCGGCCCCGGCAACATCTTCCTCGAGGGCAGCCGCGGCGATGTCAAGCGGCACATCCAGAATCTGCCCGGCATCGTCGACCGCCGCCGCCTGCTGCCCACCGCCGGAGTACGCCATGTGACCGAGTCGCGCGGCGCGCAAGACCCCGACCAATACCGTCCGCTGACGCTCGATGCAGCGACCGGTTTCGAGCCGGTCGACGACACGTACCGCGGCCTGACCGAGGCCTACAGCATCATCTCCGGCACGCCCAAGACGGTGCTGCCGAAAATCCGCCACGTGCTCGAATACCTGCGCCCCGGCAGCATCACCTTCTGGGACGGCGACGGCTCGATGGCCCACGAAGACACGATGCGCAGCCTCCGCCTGATGGGCGAGGAGGTCATCCCCGCCGTGCGCGAAATGGGCCGCGAACTGGACCTCACCGGGCCCTTCGACCTCGGCCCCGACGACGAGCCGGTCGGCGTCGCGCCCGGCGTTGTAAGCAGCTAGCCGATCCGCGAACGCAGCCGGGCAGCGTGATAGGATCGCGGTCTAGCCACTAGGCTGCTGGTTGGTGGAGGAGGCGGCGCCGGCATGCTGCTCGTGACGCGCAAAGATCACGAAAGCCCTGAAGCGCTGATCAGGCGCTTCAACAAGATGGTGCAGCGCGACGGGGTGCTGCAGGAATCCCGGCGGCGGCGGCGGTTCATATCGAACCGCGAGAAGCAGCGGCAAGCAGAGCGCCGCGCCGCACGCCGCCGCCGCCGCGCCCAAATGAAAACCCGCCGGCGCATCCCGATCTAGCCCCTCCCCGTTCGACCCGAAGCCTCCCCTGCAGGCCGCCACAGATCGCCCCCTCTGCCCCTCGCTCGCCGGGCAGACGCCAGCCTGCTTCCTCTCCCCCACGCGGGTGGGAGACGCTAAGCGTGTTCCCTCTCCTCCTCATGTGGGCTGCTTGTGGAGGAGATGCCGAAGACGGGAAGACAGGGGGGGCAGGCCGCACCAGCAACAGCCAATAGCATTGCAACGGCCGCCTCGGCGGAATCCATGCGGACAGCGCCGCAGTGCTTCAACCAAGCGGCTGCGGTGGCTGGAAAATCGGCAGGCGCGGATTGGGCGCCAGAACGCGCAAGGCGGCGGGCTGCACTTCGACAACCGGCGCATCGAGCGGGCCGACCTCGCCGTCGAGCTGAGACTGCAGCGGCACTCGATCTTCGACGCTGATCCGCAGGCGCTGAAAGCGGTGGTAGGAGACGCCCGGAGCAGCCGCGTGCAGGCCGCGCAGAGCGAGCGGCGCGGTCGCCAGCGCGCGCGCCGCAGAGCCGCGAAACACGGCCGCATCGAGCTGGCCGTCGACCGCTGAGGCAAGGTGCGTGAAGGCCGCGACGCTGCCGAACAGCCGCGTGTTGCCCACAGTCAGCATGCCGACGCGCGCCTCGGCGGGCGGTTGGTCGTCGAACTGCAGGCGCAAGCGCAGGCCGCGGCTGTGGAGCGCGACCAGAGCGCCGGCAACGCCGTAGGCAGCCTTGCCGATCATCCGCTTGGCGCGCGCGTTGACGCGTGCTACGGTCAATGCATCGAGGCCGTAGCCGGCCATCAGCAGGAACCGCCGCTGCTCGCTCGCGGAGCTGACCAGGCCAGTGTCGATCCAGGTCGGCGCAGCCGACAGCGCAGCCAGCTGCGCGCGCACCGCGGCCAGCGGCGCCGCCGCAATGCCGGCCTCGGCCGCCCAAACGTTGGCGGTGCCGGCCGGGACGCAGCCGAGCGGCAGCGGCGAGCGCGGCGGGATGCCCTGCAGCACGGTGTGCAGCGCTCCATCGCCGCCGCAGGCGAAGATCGCCGCGGCCCCGGCCCGGTCTGCCAGCGCGGCCGTGCTGCTCGCCTGCTCGGCGCTGTGCGTCTCGACGACGTGCGCGCGAAGGCCAAAGGGCAGGCAAGCTTCAGTGAACAGGTCGACCAGGGCGCTCGCGGGCAGGGCGCGGCGGGCGCGCGGATTGACAACGAAGACGACGGCGCCCGGCGCGATCTCGGCGGGCAGCATCGGTGCAGCCATGCGCTGAGGATACGGGGCGCTGGGCGCCGCCCGCGTGTAAACTTGCGGCGGAGGAGACGGACTATGGCGCTGGGCTGGAAACGGCTCGATCACGTGGCGATCGCGACCGATGACCCGCAAGCCGCGGCCAGGTTCTGGAGCCGCCTGCTCGGCGCCGAGCTCGACCACTGGACCGTCTCGCCCGCGGAGGGCTTCCGCGTCGCCCAGCTGCACCTGCCCCGCCGCCAGACCGGCCTCGAGCTGATCGGCCCCTACGACCAGAACTCATTCATCCAGAAGTTTCTCCGCGAGCGCGGCCCCGGCGTCCACCACCTCACCATCGAGGTCGAAGATATCGAGCAGGCCCTCGCCCACATCCGCGGGGAGATGGGGATCGAGCCGTTGGGCGAAATCTTCGCCGATTACGAGTGGCGGCAGTTTTTCGTCCATCCCCGCGACGCCGGCGGCGTGCTGCTGCAGTTCTACGAATGGCTGCCCGGCCGCCGCCCCGCCGACTGGCCGGAGTAGTGGCCGAAGCGCCGCCCCAGCCGCGCTTCGAGGGCGGCGAGTTCGTGCCCTCCCGCGATGTTCCCTTCTCGCGCGACCTCGACGAGCTGATCCACGAGATCCGCGCCGGCGAAGCGCCCAACATCGGCCGCTTCTGCGGCTACTGCTGCGCTCCGCTGGGCCAAACGCGGCGCTGCGGAATCTGCGGCGAGCCTGCCTCGCGCACCGCCCCGCTGGACAAGATCGATCGCGATCTGGCCCAGATCTACGTCGCCAAGCGCAAGCGCGAGGCGCTCTTCGTGCACAGCGGCGCCTGGGCCGGCATTCTGCTCGCCACCGGACTCTCGATCGCGCTGATCATCCTGCTGCCGAGCTGGACGAAGATCTTCGCCATTCTGACGCTGGTGATCGGCGGCTACTTCGCCGGCGTCTTCTTCGGCAATGTCCTGGCCCAGATGCCCGCCTACCGCAGCGGCCTGGCGCTGTTCGCGCGGCGCTGGGCGGAGTACGCCGCCGCCCGCCGCGCTGATCCGCCCGATTGAACCTGAACAGTGAATCTGAACAGACTCTAGAGCGCTGCTCAGCCCATCCGCGGGTGCGACCAGCGCTCCTCGAGCGCATCGACCGCTTCATGCGTGGTGAGCACGAGCACCGCGTCGCCGCGCTGCAGACGGTGGGCCGCCGCCTCGCCGACCGTGAACACACCGTTTCCGCTGCGCACGCCGAGCACCTGCAGAGCGGCTGCACCGGCCAGCGCCTCGCCGACCTGCGCCCCCTCCAGCGCGGAGCCGTCCGCCACGTCGAGCCGCAGCAGCACATCGCGCGCGCCGGGCAGCTCGAGCACGTTCTCGGCAGCCTCCAGCACGCTCGGGTACAGCGAGGCCGTGGCCAGCTGGCGGCCTACGGTCTCTGTCGGCGTGAAGACCCGCGCGGCCCCGGCCTGGCGCAGCGGCGCAGCCGAATTCGGGTCGTTGCAGCGGGCGACGATGTAGCAGTCGGGGTCGAGCCCGAGCGCCGTCAGTGTGATGAAGGTGTTCTGCGCATCATTGCCCGTGGCCACCACCAGCGCGCGCGCGTGGGGGAGGCGCGCCTGCAGCAGCACGTCGCGCTGGCTGGCGTCGCCGTGGACAACCAGGCGGCCGGCCTGCTGCTGCTGCTCGACCTGGCTCAGGTTGTGGTCGATCACGGCGAACGGGCGGCTGCGCCGCTCGATCTCGTTCGCCACGCCGCGGCCGACGCGGCCGGCCCCGGCGATGATCACGTGCTTCTCGAGCGTGTCCAGCTCGCGCGTCATCCGCCACCCTTGCAGATCACGATACAGCTGGCCTTCGAGCAAGATCGCGGCGACCGCCGCCATCAGATACAGCCCGGTCGTGACGCCGACCACCGCCAGCGCAACGGTAAACACTCGGCTCGCGCGGTCGAGCGGGTGCACTTCCTGGAACCCCACGGTGGTCAGCGTCAGCACTACCTGGTAGAGCGAGTCGAAGAGACTGAAACCGGCAATGAAGCGGTAGCCGATCACGCCGATCGCCGTGATCAGCAGCAGCCCGCCGACCGCCCAGACAAGCCTGCGAATGCCCGCCTCCGGCGCACCGGCGATCAGCAGGGCGACGCGGCGGCCGACAATCTCGCCGGGCCGCCGGGAGCGGGAGGAGGCGCGGCGCAGGAACGGCCGCTGCACCGCTCAGGCGCGCGAGAGCGACTTACGGCGGTGCGTGACGAAGTCCACGAGCAGATATTCGCCCAGCTCGTCGGGCGTGGTGTAGAAGACCCGCCCCTGATTGATCCGCGCCACCTGCCCGACAAACTCCTTCAGGTAGTAGGAGCGGTCGAGCATGAAGATGTTGATCACGATGTCTTTCTTCGTGCACTGCCGCACTTCTCTGAGCGTCTGCCGAATCGTGACCGGGCTGGGCGGGTAGGCGAAATAGGAGCGCCCCTGCTCGAGGTGCGCGGTCGGTTCGCCGTCGGTGATCATGATGATCTGGCGCGTGCCGACTTTGTGCTTGCTGAGCAGCTGCTGGGCGATCAGCAGCGCGTGGTGCATGTTCGTGCCCAGGACCGTCTCATCCCAGCGCACGTAGGGCAGCTCCGACGCTTTGAGCTCGCGCGCGTAGGCGCTAAAGCCGACCAAGTAGAGGCTGTCGCGCGGATACTGCATGCGGATCAGGTTGTTCAGCGCCATCGCGACCTTCTTGGCCGCCTGAAAGGAGCCGCGCAGCGCCATCGACCAGGAGAGGTCGAGCATCACCACCGTCGCCGTCTGGGTCAGCGTTTCCGCGCGGTAGACCTCGAAATCGTCGGGCTGCAGCTGCACCGGCACCTGCGGCCCGCTGCGGAAGACGGCGTTGCCGATCGTCTCCTTGAGGTGCAGGTGAAAGGGGTCGCCGAACTCGTAGAGCTTGGTGTCGTCGGCGCGGTCGCCGTAGCGCCCCGTCTCGGGCACGTTGTGTTTGCCGAACGACTGCCGCTTGAGGTTGGCGTAGATCTCGGCCAGCGCCTTTTCGCCGATCTTGCGCGTCCCGCGGGGCGTCAGCTCCCAGGCGTTGCCGTTCCTGCGGATGTAGCCGGCCTCTTCGAGCAGCTCGAGCAGGGCCTTGAGCTGTTCGAGGATCTCGCGCGCCTCATCGCCCAGCAGCTCTTCGAGCTGATCCGGGTCGATGTTGTTTAGGTCGCCCCCGTACTGCACCTGCTCGAGCGCCCGCTCCATCTGGTCGAGCTGCTGCATGTAGTCCATCAGGTTCATGCCGCTCTGGAGGTTGAGGTCCTCATCGCCGCGGAAGGGGTACTGGTTGCGCATGTCGCGCATCGGGAAGTTGGCCTCGAGGTTTTGAGCGAGGCGCGACAGCTCGGCGTCCATCCCCAGCTCGCTCATCCGCTGCTGCATCAGCTGATTGAGCTGCTGGCGCATCTCGGCGGGCAGCGAATCGAGCAGGTTTTGCATCTGCGCCGCCTGCTGCTGCATCTGCTCAATCAGTTCCTCCAGCGACTGCGGCGGATTGCTGCCGAACATGTCGCCGTACTTGTCCATGAACCCGTCGAAATCCGGCGCTTCGCCGCGGCGGCGCTGCTCGAGCATCTCGTTGAGATCCTCGATCATCTGCCGCATCCGCTCCATGTCCTGCTCGGACATGTCTTGCAGCATTTGCGAGAGGTCGTTGAAGAAGCTGTTCATCATCGCTTGCTTCAACTGTTCGAGCAGCTGTTCGTAGCGCTCCTGCGCCTCGCTGTTCTCGAACTCATACTCGCGCAGCCCGGAGACCTGGCCGGGCGCATCTTCGGGCAGCTGGTCGAGCTGCTCCGATTTGCGCTCGAGCCGCTGTCGCAGCGCCTCGCTCAGCCGTTCCTTCTCCTCGTCTGTCAGGCCGCCGTCTCCGCGCTCCCGCGCGGGCTGCTGAGCGGCCTGAGGCTCGGCGGCGGGCTCCGCCGGCTGCGCGTCGCCGCCCGCCGCCTGCGGCGGTTCGGGGCGCGGGCCGACCTCGTCCAGGCGCTCGTCGATCGTGCCCCGCTCGAGATCCAGAATCTCGTCCAGCTGGCGTTGGATGTCGTCGAAGACAGAGGAGAGATCGAAGCGGTCGAGCGCCTCGCGGCGCTGCTGGCGCAACCGCTGCAGCAAGTCGCGCAGGCCGTCGGAGCGATCGCCGTTGGGCGAGCGCACGCCGCGCTGCAGCATGCTGCGCAGCGCCTGCTGCAAATCGCCGAAGTTCATCAGGTCGTCGGAGAGGCTCTTGAGGATGTCGTCCGCGTCGAGGGCGGGGATGTCCTGCGTGCCGTCCCACTGGCGGTAGCGGAATCGGTTGGGCATGGCCGCTGCCTCTCTGTCGCTGCGTCCGCGCGGCGCGCTCGGCCGCTGCACCGATCGGTGCGCACGGCCGGCGGGCAGGGCGGCAATCAGGCGCGGTAGAACGCGCTGCGCCCGATTGTGTCTTTGTTCAACCGCTTGTTCAGGTGCAGGCCCTCGAGCAGAAACTCGACGGCCGCGGCGAGGCTGGCCGTGTCCTCGCCGGCCGCGAGCGGCTGCAGCGCCTCCTGCACGCCTTCGATCCGCTGCACGATCGACGCGTAGTCGCCCGCCGCCAGCTGCTCGCCGACTTCGACCGAGAGGCCGGTCTTGAATTGCTGGATGATCGGGTCGAGCTCGGCGACGTTGAAATAGCGCCCGAAGACGGCGGCGATGGCGGCCTGAATCAGCTTCTCAACGATCTGCTTATCGGCGCCTTCGTCAACCGACTCCAGCTCGAGCTTGCCTTGGATCGCAGGGCCGAGGTGGTAGAGGTCGCAGATGCGCGGTGCGGTGTGCGTCTCGCCGGCCGCGATCGCGCGCCGCAGCGCGTTGGCTGCGAGCGTCTCCTGAGCCGCGATCGTGGCCCGCACGGAGACGCCCGAGCGCTGGCTCACGTCCGGGCTGCGCCGCGCGAAGCGCGTCACCTCGGCCACGATCTCCTCCATGTAGTGCGGGCAGACGACCGTGCGCCCGGGCGCCTCGACCGGGCGCGCTTCCTGCCGCGCGATCGCGATCTCGGCCTCCAGCTCCTCCGGATAGTGGGTGCGAATCTGCGCGCCGTAGCGGTCCTTGAGCGGCGTGATGATCCGCCCGCGGTTGGTGTAGTCCTCCGGATTGGCCGAAGCCACGACCAGCACATCGAGCGGCAGCCGCACGCGGAAGCCGCGGATCTGCACGTCCCGCTCTTCCATGATGTTGAGCAGGCCGACCTGAATCCGTTCGGCCAGGTCGGGCAGCTCGTTGATGCAGAAAATGCCCCGATTGGTGCGCGGCACCAGGCCGAAATGGATCGTTAACTCGTCCGAGAGGTAGCGTCCCTCCGCAACCTTGATCGGGTCCACCTCGCCGATCAGGTCGGCGATCGTGATGTCGGGCGTGGCCAGCTTTTCGGCGTAACGCTGGCTGCGCTGAATCCAGCGCAGCGGTGCGTCGCCGCCGAGCTGCTCCAGCTTGGCGCGGCCCTCGACGCTGATCGGCTTGAGCGGATCCTCGAAGATCTCAACGCCGTCGAGCACCGGGATCTGCTCGTCGAGCAGGCCCGCGAGCTGGCGGATCATGCGGCTTTTGGCCTGGCCGCGCTCGCCGAGAAAGATGATGTCCTGGCCCGCCAACAGGGCATTCTGCAGCGCCGGCTCGACCGTCTCCTCGTAGCCGATGATGCCGGGGAACATCGGCTCGCCCGCGCCCAGCCGCGCAATCAGGTTGTCGCGGATTTCGTCCCGCACCGGCTTCGTGCGGTAGCCCGATGCTTTCAGCTGGCCAACCGTCTCAGGCAATGCGGTCACGCAGTCCCCCTCTCGGCCCCTCACCGCTCCCAAGCGGGCGATGCTCAGCCAGCGGATGCATCAGGGACACAGAAGCGCCGCATGGCTTCAGCGATGATAACGCGCCGCCGCCCAACGCCCCGCCGCTCGCCCCGCATGTGCGAAAGCGGGAAGGGGCGACCAAGTCGGAGGCGGGCAGGCTGGCCCGATCAGGGCGGGCGGGATCTCCCCAGCGGCGGCGGAGCGGAGCAGCTCAGAGCAAGCTTCCGCCGCTCAGCCCCCGGCAGGGGGCGCCGCAGACTGAGCAGCGGCCGCCGCAGGCTCGGCGGCCGAGCCGATCAACCAGAGCGTGTCGCCTTTCGCGGCGATGAAGTTGATCGAGCCGGGCAGCTCCTGCCCGCCCAGCCGTGCGTAGGGCAGCCATTGCTTCCCGTTCCAGAGCAGCACCGCGCGGATATCGTCGAGCGCATCGAGCAGCGCCGCGGCGCGCACCGTGCGGGCGCCGTTCCACTGCACGAAGGCGTAGGGCGTGCGGGCGCTGAGCTGCTCGGCCGGATCGGGCGGGGGCGGCGGCGGCGGGGGCGTGACGACAGCCGGCAGCGCTCCTCCTCCGCCGCCGCCTCCGCCTCCGCCGCCGGACGGTAGGAACACGCCGCCCACGCTGACCAGCTCGACCTCGCAGACGGCGCCGGCGCAGACGCGCACCACGGCCCGACCGGTGCCGACCACGACATAGCGCGCTGTTGCGCGGCCGCCGCTGGTGACCGAATCGGTGCCCGAGGGCGCCAGCACGCGGCCGGTGGTGGTGACCGCCTCGAACGTGACTGGTGTACCGTCGGCCACCGAGGCGCCGCGCCGGTCGCGCACCCGCACGGTGTATGTCAGCCGCCCGCCGAGCAGGCGCTGACCATCGACAGATATGCGCAGCGACGAAGGGCTTCCCGCAACCACCAGCCGGCTCGTTCCATTGGCCCGATTCAGCCTCACCTGCAGCACGTATTCCCCGGGATCCAGCTGTTCCCCGGTCGTCTCCAGGACTAGATGGACCTCGTCGTTCTGCTCTTCCCGCGTCAGCTCGAACTGATCCTTGAGCGAACGCGCACCCGGGGCGTTCCCAACCGTCACATCCCAACTCTTCACTTCGTCCGGCGGCGGTACCTCCTGATTGTCGGCGTCCCGCGCCGTCACCAGGAAGCGCGCCACATCGCGATCGTCATCCGTGGTCGGGCGGTAGTACAGCGGCCCTTCCGGCGCCGTCAGCGACAGCGTCTGCGCGGCACCGGTCACCGTGATCGTGAGAGACCCCGTTTTCTGCGACCCGCTTTTTGGCGTGACCATTACGCGCACGCGCCTGCTCCCGGTTACGGGCGGCGTCCGCCAGGTCAGCTCGATCGCCTCCGTATTGTTGAGATCACCGGTGCTGTGCAGGCTGCCTATATTGATGGTGCAGGCCACGCCAGAGCAGGACCCAGCCTGCCCGGCCGGTGAGGAGAGCGAGCCGCCCTCGGCGGTCAGCAAGATGGACTGAATCGCGGACGGCTGCGCCGGGCGGTCCCGATTGCTGCGAATCCGCAGCACCATCGCAACGTTCGAGCCCGTCTCAGCCGAACTCGACTGGCCGTCCGCCAGCTCCAGACTCACCGTGGCCACCTCGACCACTCTCCCGATCTCCACTACCAGCTCGGCCATGACGGGGTCCCCATTAACCGTCATGCGGCTGCTGCTAATCGTGAATTGATTACTATTCACCAGCCCTGACCCCCGCAGGATCAGCCGCGAATCGCCAAGTGCAAGCGGGCAGCTGTACTTTGTCGCGCCGTCCTCCTCATGCGCTGTGCAGATCGCATCGCCGGCGGCCGACTCGGACATGATGTAGGCCGCTCCGGCGCCGGCGCCCGGCTGGCCTGCCAGCACATCTGCGCCCGCCCAAGCCAGCGCCGCGCCGAACGCGGCGTCTGCCGCGCTGCTCTGCGGCGGCAGGGGGAATGCATGGTCGTCGCTGCTCAGCACGCCGCTCCAGCCTGCATCGGTGCTGGGTTTCGTGAACACATAGACCCCGCCGCGCCGCTGATTGCTGACCGCCTCCGTATACACCGCGATCTTCCCGCCGCCGCCCTGCACCGCCACGGCCGCGCCGAAGCGTTCGCGCGACGCCGTCCCGCTCGGCGGCGTCAGCTGCGCGGTCTGCTCAGACGCGTCCACCCAAGCCGCCGGATCCTCCCCTTCGGGTGCGGGCCGCACCCAGACGAATGCGGCGCCCGCCCAGTCGCCGCTGAGCGAATGCTCGCCTGAGGACGCCACGACCGAACCATCGTCGGACACGCTCACCGAACGGCCGATCTGTCTCACGGGATCCGGGTCCGCCTTCAGGTCCGCCTTCAGCGCCGCCGTCGCCACGGCCGCCGTCGCCCAGCCGCCGGACGGCTTCGCAAACAAATACACCGCACCTCTGCGTCCGTGGATGCCCGGCCCGCCCGACACAATCACCGAGCCGTCCCCCGAGATGGCCACTGAGTTCCCCACTTCGGCAAACCGACCCTCCGTCCCGGTCTCCGCCGGGATCGAGAGCGACAGCGCATCCGCCGTCGTCGCGTTCGCCCAGCCGGCCTGCGGCTTCTGAAACAGGTAGACCCCGCCCGAATTCTTGCCCGACACGGCCGAGTAGGGCGTGCCCACCGCCACCACATCCCCATTGACCGCCACGCTCCTGCCGAAATGCACGCCGTCGGCCGACGGCCCCCTGTAGAAATCCGCTTGCGGCGTGCGCGGCATGTGCGGGCTGAACACCGCGATCACCTCCGCCGCGGGATTCTCGCCCCTGGTCAGCTGGAAGAGGTAGACCCGTCCGGCGTCGTTCCATGTCTTCGAGTCGATCGTGACCGCCTCCAGCGGCGCGCCAACGACGATCAGATCGCCGTCGATATCGATGCTGTTGCCGAAGCCGCCGTGATCTTCCTGGTTGTCCGCAGCATGGGTAGAGGTGAGCGTGTGAATCAGAGCGCCGGCGTTGTCGTAGACGTAGACGGAGCCGTTGCCCGAGGAAACGACCGTGATCGCCCCCGAGCCGTTGGCCTCCGTCCCGGGGTCATACGCGACGGCGGTTCCAAAACGCGCCTCATCAGCTAAGTTCGGGGGCAGTGCCAGCTCCTGCTGCGGCTGCGCCCACGTCTGCGCGCCCACGGGGAGGTGGTGGCTGTCGTTCTCCCACTCCAGGCTTCCGCCTACGCTCAGCCGCCCGCCTGCGGCGAGCTCGAGGCGCTGCGGCTCTCCCGTGTAGGTCAGCGCAGCGGCCACCAGGAGATCCTGATTGGCGCCGACGATGTTGTCGGCGTCGTCGACCAGGCTCAGCTCGAGCTGCAGATCGGCCGGCGCCTGGGCCAGCACCTGCGGCACTCCCAGCGCCAGGCCGGCTGCCGCAGCCAACAGCAGCAGCGCTCGCACAGACACGCTGAGGTACGCCATCCACCACTCTCCGTTTCTTCTCCGCCTCAGAGCCGCTGGGCCGGGCGCAATCAGGCCGAGCTCACATTATGTGCTGCAGCGGCTATGCGCGAACGATTTATCCACCGCCCCCTGCACCACCCCGCCCTGCACCCGGCGGTCCGCCGCACGCAAAGAGGGCGGGGCTTGCGCCCCGCCCTCTCGCTGGCTGCCGCTGTGCGGGCGGCTCAGCCGCCTCCAGCGGCTTTGCCGCTCCGGCCTGGGCTCAGCCGCTCAGCCAGAGGATCGAGCCCGACGGGATCGCGAAGTCGACAGAGCCCGGCACCTCGCGGCCGTCGGCCACGTTGTAGCGCAGCCAGTCTGAGCCGTCCCAGCGCAGGATGCCGCTCGCACCCTCGAGGCCGGCCAGCAGCTCTGAGGCGGTTACCGCCTCCGCGCCCGTGTAGACCGAGTAGCTGTTCACGGCCGTGCTGCTCAGCGACTCGGCTGGGGAGACAGGCCCCGCCGACGGCACCGCCGTCCGGATTAGCAGCACGTCGCTCGCCGAGTCGCCCGAGCTGGCTGTCACGAAGCCCGTGCCTGAGGAGACCACCAGGTAGGCGGCTGAGGCTGTGCCGTCGGTGGTCTTCGTCTCAGCGTTGACCGGGACCAACGCGGGGGTGGCCTGCGCCGAACCATCGGTGAACGTGACCGGGGTGCCGTCGGCGACGAGGGCGCCGGCGGCATCCGTGACCGTCGCTGTGACGGTCAGCCGCTGGCCGATCTCCGCGGCGCCGTCGACGCTCAGCGAGACCGCCGCCGCGCCCGCGGAGACGTTGATCGTCTGCGTCGCGGTCTTGCCGCCGGCCCGCACCTCGAGCGTGTAGTCGCCCGCCGCCAGCGCGCTCGCCGCGGCGGCGGTGACAGTGATCTCGACCTGCGGGTTGTTGTTCGCGTCCAGCTCGGCCGTGAAGGCGGCACTGACCCCGCTCGCGGTCTTGCCGTCCGGGTCCTTGAGCGTCGCGCTGCGCGAGGTGACCGGCACGTCGGCGCGGTTGCCGCTCTTGTCCTCGGCAGAGACTGAGAGCGTCATCACGTCGCGGTCGTCGTTCGCCGTCTGCACGTTCAGCAGGCTCGTCGGCGGCTCGCTGATCGTGAGCGTCTCCGGCGGGCCTGAGAAGATGATCTCGATCGGGTCCGGCATGAAGGATGCGCCGGCAATCGAGAGCACCGTCGCGCTCACGGTGGCGGTGCCGCTCTGGCCCGAGCCGGGGTGCGCCAGGCTGACCTGGATATCGTCCGAGTTGGTTGCGTTGAGGGCGTCCACCGGGACCTGGCAGGCCAGGCCGCTGCCGCCGCAGCCGCCCATCGGCTTGACCAGGCGGAGCGTGCCGCTGGTGGTGGTGAACAGCACCGAGGCGATGTTGCCCTTCGCTGAGGCGGTGGCGTTCGCGTTCAGCACGGCCAACTGCAGCGTGGTGCTCTCTTCCACCTCAATCGTGGACGGGAAGGGTGCGTTGTCGTCGTCAGGGTTCGCGGCGAAGCCGAAGGTCACCGAGTCGACCTCGTCGACCGTGCCGATCGTCACCTCCAGCGTGTCGCTGAGGGTCGTGAAGTCGTCGTCGGCCGCGCCGGCCAGACCGACCATCAGCGAGCCTGAGATCGTGAACGCGCCGTCCGCAGTGCCGAGGGGGATCTCGATCGTCGTGTCGGTCGGCTCGATCGCATCGAGCGCTTCGACAGCCTCAACCGGCGGATTGGCGTTGGGGTCTGCTGCAACTGCCGTAACCGCTTCGCGCATTTCGTTCAGGGTGCAGGTCCAAGTCGTCGTCTCATCCAGGGTGCGGTCGGCGCACGCAACTTCCTGCAGGTTGGCGTCCGGCATTCTCGTCCCGAAACGCTCGTCGGGAAGCTCGCCCTCGCCGCCGCCCAAGCTGGAGCGTCCGCTGGTTTCCCACTCAAACGAGCCGGAAACACGCAGGGTGATGTCCCGTACCTCCAGCGCCACCGGATCATCGCCGCTGTAGGTCAGCGCGGCGTTGACGGTCACCGGCGAACCCGCCGGCACCGTGTTGTCCGAGTCGTCCTCCAGCGAGAGCGTCAGCGCCAAACCATCCGGCAGAGCGCTCTGGGCCCGCGCCGATGTCAGTGTCAGGGCGGCCACCGCCAGCAGCGCTGAGAGCGCTGCCAGCGCGAGCAGCCAGGAGCGCCGACTCACCATCCCATTCAGTACTTGCACAGATTCCTCCTCCCGCGATCGCCGCCGCAACTGCTGCGGCTCAACTGGGCGACCCGAGTTGGCGTCACCATATGCAGCGCATGCGAACGCGGCGGGCGGCATCACCGCCAGTTTACACAACAGAATCGAGTTTTACAGGCCGGATCGGCTGATTGCTTCGCTGCGCAGAGGCTCCGCAGCGGCGCGGCCCGCGTAAGCTGAAGCCATGAGCAGTGCAGCCGGCGCCGCATACTCCGAAGACCCCAGCGGCGAACAGTCAGCGCTGGTGCGGATCGAGATCGAGGGCGGGCAGCCGCAGCGGCTCGCGCGCCGCGGGCCGATTCGGCGCGCCGAAGGCCTGGAGCCCGCGGTGCTCGAGCAGCTGCGCGACCGCGTTGTCGAGGCCGAAGGCGAGCTGGGCGAGCCGGCGCAGCTGCGCTGGCAGTGCAGCAGCGCGGGGCAGCTTTCGGTCAGCGCGATCGGCCCGATCGCCGCGCCGCTGCCCTGGGGCCGGACGCCGATTCCAGCGCATCCGCGCGATCAATGGTCGCGCGCCAACGCCGGCGAAGTCTTCCCGGTGGTGATGACGCCGCTGACCTGGTCGCTGACGCTGGACGCGCTGGAACGCGGGTTTCGCGCACCCTGGAGCGGGCTCGCCCAGGGGCGGCGCTTTGTCGCGCTGTTCGAGGGCTATATCTACTTCAACGTGGGCCTCATTCTGGAACTGCTCGGGGACCGGCTGGGTCTGCGCACGAGCGACTTTCTGCTCGCGGTGGGCGGCCCCGAGGCGCAGCAGGCGGCAGCGGATCGGATCGACTATCGGCGCTTGCTGCTGAGCGCGCCGTTTCTGCTCCGCCGCGGGCTGCAGCAGCGGTCGCTGCCGCGGCGTTGGCGGGAGGCTCGGCGGGAGGCGCAGCGCCGCCGCGACGAGCTGCGCCAGCTGGACGCGGAGGCCAGCTCGGATCAGCAGCTGCTGCGCGCGCTGACCGCCTCGGGCTTTTACTCGGCGCAGTTCGTCGAGTTTCTCTTGCACTGCCAGGCTTCCGTCTTCGGCCAGGTGCAGTTTCTGCTCTGGCTCTCCGAATCTTGGATCGGCGATCGCGGGATCGCGCTGCGGCTGCTGCAGGGCCTGCCGGGGGTGCTCACCGCGGAAAGCAATCTCGACCTCTGGCGGCTGGCCGAGCGGGCCGGCGGCGACGAGCGCGCTGCGGCGCTGGTGGGCGCAACGCCGCCCGCCCAGCTGCTCGAGGCGCTGGCCGCAGACCCGCAGAGCGCCTGGCTGGCGGAGGCGCTGCACGAGTTTCTCGCCCGGCACGGCCACCGCACGGCGACTGAACTGGAGCTCTCGCAGCCGCGCTGGGCCGAACAGCCGGAGCCGATCCTGAGCACCTTCCGCGACTATGTGCAGCACCCGCAGCAGAGCAGCCCGGCGCAGCTGCAGGCGCGCCAGACGGCCAGCCGGGAGGCGGCCGAGCGCGACGCCGAGCGGGCCCTGACCGCCAATTGGTTGGACCGCGCGCTGCCCCTGCGCTGGTTGATCTACCGCTCGCAGATGCGCGAGGCGCAGTCGCTCCAGCCGCTGCGCGAGAACCCGAAGTATGTGCTGCTGCAGCTGAGCCTCGAGCAGCGCCGCCTCTATCTGCTGCTGGGCCGGCGTTGGCGCGAGCGCGGGGCGCTGGCCGATGCGGAGGACATCTTCTGGCTGCTGGACGATGAAATCGCGGCGCTCGCGCGCCGACTCGATGATCCAGCCGCGGCGGGCCGCATGCGCAGCCGCGTGCGGCGGCGGCGGCAGCAGCACGAGCTGTGGACCGCCCAGCCCGCCCCGCCAATCCGCGATCGCAACGGCGCGCCGCTGCGCAGCGCCGCTCCGCCGCCGACGGAGGCAGAGGCTCCGCTGCGCGGGATCGCCGCCTCGACGGGGCGCGCGCGCGCGCGCGCCCGTGTGGCGGTCTCACCCGAGCAGGGCCGCCCGCTGGTCGCCGGCGAGATTCTCGTGGCGCGCGTCACGGCCCCCGGTTGGCCGCCGCTCTTCC
>CAYFZI010000036.1:0-27181 GCA_964347635.1 uncultured Dehalococcoidia bacterium | reverse complement strand
TCCGGCGGCGCGGCGCGCGCCGGGGCGAGCGTCAGCGCCGCGACGGCGAGCAGCGCCGACAGGGTTGCCAGCGCCAGCAGCCAGGAGCGGCGGCCGACCATTCCGTTCATTACTTGCATGGGGTCCTTTCCTCCATGTCGATCTGCGCCGCGCAGCCCAGCTGCGGCGGCCCGCGTGCACCAAGGCGGTGCTAGGGGGACGGTACTCCCGTTCTATCTTCGGTCGGGCTTGGCGGCGGCTGGGTTACACGGGTTTTACGAATGCCGCTTCAGCGGCGCCGGGCTGGAGTCCACCGCCCGGACCAGAATCGATTGGCTGCCAGTCGGCGGGGTGCACTCGACCAAGGTCGGGCTGGCGCTAGCGCGCACGCCGTCGATCGTCACTGTGTGGGGAGAGGTCCCGCCGACGACTATCCAGTAGACGGAGACGCTCCCGCCCTCCTCGCATGTCGTCGGGGTGGCAAACGTGGCCAGCGTCAAGGGATCGGGGGCGCTGACGCTGAGCGTGACGGACTTGTCAGCGCTCAACTGCGGCGTGCTGGAGTCGGTCGCGGTCAGTTCGACCTGCTGCGCGCCCGCCGTGCTCTGACAGCGAACCGTGGTCGGGCTGGCCGCGGCGCGCGCGTTGTCCACCGCCACCGTGTGCGGCGCGGTTCCGCCGAGGGCGACCCAGATAATCTGCACCGTATCTCCGGTCGTACAGGAGCTCGGGCTGGCCGCGGCGCCCAGCACCAGCGGCGCGGTGGCTGTGAGAGTTACATGCTCGGCCGCCCGCTGGGGCGGCGACCCGCTGTCCGACGCTTGGACCGTCGTCACCGTCGTGCTGGCGGTCGTGCCGCAGTTCAGCTGGTGCGAGCCGCCCGTGGACGCCTGCCCGCCGACCGTCACCGTATAGGGCGGCGTGCCGCCGGAGACTGACCACGCGATCTCGATGTTCCGCTGGTGTATCACGCAGTGGCGGTCGAGCGGCGTCACGGTCAGCTCCAGCTGCGGCGGCGAGTCGGTCACTGTGATCGAGAGCGTCTCTGCCGCGGACAGCGCCGGCGAGCTTGCATCGGCCGCCCGGACGACGATCGACTGCGTGCCCGCGGTGCTCTGGCAAGTCACCTGCACGGGGCTGGCGTTGGCCGCCGCGCCGTTCACCGTGACGCGGTAGGGGCTGGTGCCGCCGGAGACCGTCCAGCTGACCGACACCGAGCCGCCCGTCACGCAGCCTGCAGGGTTCGCGGAGGCGCTCAAGCTCAGCTGCGCCGCCGCGGTGGTCTGGCGCCTCTTCACCCAGGGCGAGCACCCGGCGCCGCGGTGGGCGCGCACGTTGAAGTTGTAGGCGGTCGCCGTGTTGGCCAGCCAGAGGTAGTAGCTGGTCGCCGTGGTCGAGTATTCCGGCCCGCCGGCCGGCCCCCGCCGCACGACGTAGCTCGTTGCACCGTCCACCGCATCCCAGTGCAGCCTCGCCGAGATCTGCGTCTGGTTGCTGGTGCGCAGATTGGTCGGCGCCGCCAGCGCGACGGCGGCACTCAGGTCGACCGTTCCCGACGCTTGGCGCGTTGCCGCGTCTGTCACCGTGATCAAAAGCGTATGAGCGCCTGCCGTCGCTGGGCACGTGTACTCGTGGCGGTGCGATGCGCCGGAAGCTATTGAGATCGACTGCATACCGCGTGCATCTGTGTATGTGTACGGCGCCTGGCCGCCCGTGACACTGAAGAACGTCGCGGATTCCGCGCCCGCGTCGCACTCGCGCGGTTGTGAGATGCCCTCAACCGCCAGCGGGTCGACGAGCTCCAGCGTAAATTCGCGCCCGCCGACGGCGGCGCGCAGCACCAGCACATCGATCGTGTTTTGCCCGGTAGACGTCGAATCCGGACAGGTGAAAAGCCGACTTCGCAGCCCCTCTCCATCGACCCAGACCATGACGCTTGACGACAGCGACACGGGCGATACCTGCACTGCAACCGTTTCTCCGGCCGCGCACGAGGTGACGGGCGTCAGCGAACTCGCTGGAGTCGGCGTGATCGCCACCGATGCGCCGCTGATTCTGGCTGGGGCGGCGTGCACCCGCACCGGCAGCGAGACCGTTCGAGTCACGCTGCCCGCCCCGCTGCCCCAGACAGCCTTGGCTGTGAATGAACGTTCGCCGGTGGTGTTTCCGCAGGGTACTTCTGAAAAAGCTGCCGCAGCGGTGCCGGCCGCGTCGGCCACGCTCTCTGCTGCCGTGCTCGAGCCGCCGCTTGAATGCATCGACACGGCGAGCTCGCCGTTCACGTTGCAGTAGCGCGGGCTGACGCCAGTGAAACGTCATAGTCAGCGCACTCCCGGCCTGCGTTGCACTGCCTTCCAGTCGTATGTTGGTGATTGCCCCTACCCGGCATGACTCATAAAAGTCGCGTAAATCCCGACCCGTGATCGCGCCTTTGTACCGACATAAACCGCCCTGATCATTGCGCATCAACGAGAAATGATCATCCAGCGGATCGACGTCGTTCGGCTGTGCGAGGCCGGTCGTAGTGTCCGGCCCTGCCCGAAGTTCATCGCAGGTCTTATAATCGCGGAGGCCCAAGACGTGGCCAAGTTCATGGACCAGGGCCGCCTGACTAATCGTAGCGCGTTGGTAATAGATGATGGCATAGTCCTGTGGATCGGCATCGATATCATCGTTGTCATCACTCTCGAAATACGCTCGGGGAAGCGGCTGCGAGACAAGCTTCGAGTCATAGATCGAGAACGAGTTCCGTGTATGTATTCGGATGCCGGGCAAGAACTTCGCCATTCGCGATACCTGGAAGCGCATCGTTCCAGGCCTGAATTGCTGGAGCCAGCGCAGTATGCATCGCGGCATCCGCCGCGCAGACTCTCGTGGTTACGCCGTCGATTACATTCTGGTTGAGATAATCCTTGCGCGCTCGGTTGCCGTCTTCGTGCGCGCCGGGACCGATCAGCTTGACCTTTTCGGCGCTAATGCCGGCCCGCGCTGTATCAGGAACCGGTCCAGCGAGCCGAGCTGGCGCACCTGCACTGTCTGCACCATGCAGGCCCAGCCCGAGCAGCGCCGCGGCGAGCGCCAAACCCATGCCCGCCGCGAGCAGCGGGAGCTTCACGGAGAAGACGGCTTGATTGTCGGCAAGCGGTTGACAGACTCAACCAGCGCATCGAGCGCCGCATCGAGCGCCCCGTGCAACACCATTCGGATATCTCCGCGAACCGCTCTCGCCCTCGGCACCGTCACTCATGAACAGATCGACCTGCGCCCCAGTATCGACAAGCCAGAGCCGAAACGACGACTCGCACCGCACGTCTGGCGGCAGATCGCTATCGCACTCCACTGAAATCACACTGCCCACCTCAACGTCGTAGTCGGCCGGCGCGGTGATCAGATGCCCGAAGACGCGGTACGTCTTGCCCCGCTCCAGAATATCGCCGGAGCCGCCCAGCTCCAGGATCACATACATCTCGACAGACGCCTGGGCCGCCGCGCCCGCCCCGTCGGTGACCGTCGCGCGGATCGTCTTCACCCCTGAATCGATCTCCGGCCGTGTCCGGTAGCGGCGTATACCGTCACCGTGGTCGATGAACGTCTCGCCGATCTGCTGTGCGCAGCTGACCGTGGCCGTCCCGTCCGCACCCGCATAAGTCTGCTCTGCGTCGCGCGCTTCGCCGTCGATTACCAGCGTGTACGGCTCAACCCCGCCGCTGACTGACCATGTGACCGGCGTCTCGGCGACGCTGCCCCAGCCAAGCGAGTACGTCTCCGAGTGCCAGTTCCCCTCGTCGTCCTGGTACACCCGCGCGTAAAAGCTGCCGTGCCCCCGCTGCGTCTCGCAGAATCTTGGGGCGCCCAGCGTCAGCGTCAGCGGCGCCGCATCTTCCACAGACTCGCCCTCGCCGCCGCCGCTCTGGGGCGGCGCCGGCGTCGGCGCCGCGCCCAATCCCCGCCTCACGCCCCGCGACGACCACCGCGGCGGCCGCTAGCGCCGCGATCAGGATGAACAGCGCCGCCCGTTTCGGCTCGATCCGCCTCAGCTGCACACGCATCGCAGCCTCCTCACTGCCCCGCACCCGCGGTGTCTGCCCTGTACTGCGGCCCTCCACCTAATCGGAGAGTACATAGGCGAATGACTGGAGCAGGTTCTCGACCCCGAGCAAGATGCGCTCGCCGGCCACCACCTCGATCAGCCGCCTGAGCAGGCCGATCCGCTGCAGCAGCCCCCCAGCGCCGCTGCGTTCGATCACGAAGGAGTTCATGCCCTCGACCGCGATGCCGGGGGGAGAGCGCAGCACGCCCGGCTTGGCCGCGAACGCCGCCGCGAGCGGCTACACCGCCGCTGGCGCCGAACCCGCCGTTGCTTGCCGTAGGCGGTTGGGATTTGACAAGTGCCTTTACATATACGAGGCTCGGAGGTTGGAGCAGTACGCGAGTATTGTACGTCTAAGGTAGGTTGTCGTAATGAACGGAATTCTTCAATCACTTGACCCCGCGCAGCCGGGCTCCATAGCGCGGGCCGCCCGTGCGCTCAGCTCGCTGCTGGAGCATCTGCCGGCGCCGCGGTCGATCGCTGAACTGCGCATCGGCCAAGAAGATATCGAGCGGCTCTGGCGGTGGGCGGCCGAAATGCCGCCGGCGGCGGCGAGCTGGAGCGCCAACCAGCGGATATTGCCCGATCTCGGCGCGACTCGCCAGCAGGCGTTTGGTTTGGTGTTCTTAGCCTTCGCAGCAGAGACAGCACGGCGGGATGCGTCTGAAGGACGGGTGTGGGAGCCGATTCGCCGCCGGCTGTCCGCCGCTGCCGCCGTCGAGTTGTTCGTATCGGGCCAACCGAGGCAAGAGCTCAAGGACGCGCTGGAGTCCGCTTGCAGGCGCTGGCAGCTGCGGCATGTATTCGGGCTAGAAGGTCAACAAGCGTGGTACACGTCGGTGTACCTCCAATTCGGGTTTACGGCGCGGACCATTGAGTCGCGGCTGCCGGCGCGGCTCGCGCATACCGAATCGGTGCCGACGGCTGTTGACCACCTCCTCCATGATCGGCGGTTGCATTCCGCTTCGTTCGCTTCTCTCTGGGATACGTTGATGGGCGTACGCCGCCGCAACGTGTCAGAGCGGGCGGCGCGCGCGGTGCTGTCGGACAGCGGCTGGATCCTGCCGGAATGGGCGCCCCTGCTCCTCGAGGCGGCCGTTGCGCGCATGGACCTCACGCCGTCCGCCGACGACGACGAGGACCTGCCCCTCTCCCTCTTTACGGTCCCCCGTCTGGAGTGGGGCGAGGGAGAGCCTCGGTTCACCGTCGAGTTGGTGAATCTCGCCGATATTGCGGGCGAGCTGGAGCCGGGCGCTTACCGGTTGTGCGCCGGCGCTGTGACGGCGGAGTTTGCGATCGACGCACTCGGTACGCCGCACGGCCTGCAGCCGCTGCAGCTCCCGCTGCAGCCGGCCGTGATGATTGCGACAGTTGAGCGGCGCGAGGGGGAGGGCTCGTGGACGTCCGTCGCCGCTGAAGAAATCCGGTTATGGGATCCCGCCGATGAGGTTGCGGCCTTTCGCGAAGACGGGCTGCGGCTCGATGCGTGGAGCACCCGGCTGCATCCCAATCAGCCGTACATACTCATCTTGGCGCCCGACCTGGAGATCGCGCCCGCGCCGGAGCACTGGATACGCTCCAACGGGTGCCTCGTCGTCCATCTGGCCGCGGGCTGGACAGCAGCGCTGAGTGTCTACCTGGACGGCGCGCAGGTATGGGATCCTCTCGTCGCCGCGGCCAAGCACTCAGCGCCGCTGACCGGGCGATCACTGCCGCCGTCTGGCACGCACGTGAGCGAGGCGCCGACGATCCAGCTGGACGGCCTGCAGGAGCGAGTGGCCGGTGTCTGGGCCGATCGCCGGCCGGCAGTCTTCCAGCAAAGAGGTTCGAGCGTCGAGGCGTTCCTCGCGTCGCACGAAGGCGATGTACGGCCTTCCGTCCGCATTCGGACTCGGGATATCAACCGCGCGGCCAGGTCGGGGCGCATTCCGATCACTTGGGTTGGGGCTCAGCATCTGCTCCGCAGCGGCTGGGCCTCGTTCCCCGTTGAGGCCATCGATGAGCGAGACCTCGGCCAACGCATTCGCGGGTTCACGCCGGGCTGGGCTGAACCCACCCTGTTCCTGGGCAACCGGGCGATCGGGCCGACCAGCAGCCGAGGCCGCGCTGTGAGAGTCTCGGGTGCGCGGGGCGCCGCGCTCACGCTGAGGGACGGGCGCTTCAATAGCCAACCTGACGGCCAGATGCTGCTGGCGGACACGGTTTCATGGCACGGCGTTATTCAGGACGTCGACAGCGGCGACGGCGGCCTCGCCTCCATCATCCTCCGGCAACAAGTTGATCTAGATGAGGTCAGCGTTATTGGCATCGACCGCGGCGGCGGGCTCGAACCGCTCCGGCCGATCCCGACAGGCGAACGCTCGTGGGCGCTTGACGCATATCCGGAGAACGCCTTGGCGATCGTTTTCCGCGGGGAGCTGCTCGGAGCCTGGTGGCAGCGCCCGCTCATGCTGCCAAAGTCCGATGAGGAAGCTGCCCGCGCTCTGACGCTGCTGCGGGATGCAGCGGCGCCGCTGCTCTCAACTGCTTACGGCGGATGGGTGCGAAATGCGCTTCACCGCCAGCCCGCCGGCGCGCTCGCATGGCTCTTCAATTTGCATCTGCCGGGATCCTTCCCGGCCGATCCGCCTCTGGCGGATGAATTCGACCAGGCCGCCCGTGAACTGCTCGACTCATGGAGACCGGATCTTGCATGTACGGCGTGGCTCACCCAAGCGTTGAAGCAGTTAGGCGGCGAGCCAATCAACACCCTCGCCAACACCGCACAGCGGCTTCCCGTACCAACGGCGCGGTTGGCCGCAGCCGCGTTCAGTGACGCGTCGTTGAAGCAGCGTATGCAGGAGGAGCTGCTCGATGCACTCGGATGGGAGGCTGGATCGAGCGCTGAAATTCTGAATGAGATCGGCTGGCAGTTCGGCGTCGACGGCGGCTTCCTTGAGCGCCTCGGCCGAGAGGCGCGCGGCCGAGAGCAAGGGCGGCGCATCTCGGCTCTACAGCGGCAGAACCTGCTGATCGCGATGAATTTAAGCGGCGATTTCCGTCGATGGCTCGCGGGGCGCCTAATCGCGGAAGCCTGAGATGACCGCTGGGCTGGATTCACTTGGACTGGTGCAGTCGCTGCGGCGGCGCATAGTCGATTTCGTATCAGCGGATCTGTACCTGCGCGACCCCGACCTTCAGAAGGCCGCCCGGGGCGTGTGGGAGGACGAACTGTCCGGGTTGGTCGGCGAGCTGTGGGTCGAAGGGATCACAGCGCCGATGCCTGGTCAATCGCTGCAGTCCATCGCGGAGGCGGGCGGATTCGATTCGAACTTGCTCAACCGCCTCACGCAATCAGGCGCCTGGGGCGATTGGCTGCTCCACGAACATCAGGAACGCGCCGTTCGGGCGGCGGCGGATGATCCGGGCGGCGCGGTCTTGGTCACAGCGGGGACGGGCGCGGGCAAAACCGAGAGCTTCCTGCTGCCGCTCGTGGATCGGCTGTGGAGCAATCCGCGCCGCGGCCCCGGTATGCGCGCGCTGATCCTCTACCCCATGAATGCCTTGGTCCGCGACCAGATGGATCGGCTCGATACATGGCTCGGCCGCCAGTCCCGGCTCACGTACTTCCACTTCACGAGCGAGACGCCGGAGACGGAATCCGCAGCCGACAAGCTCGGCATCAGTAATGAGTTCGCGAGCCGTATTCGATCCCGGCAGGAAGCGAGGCGGAACCCTCCCGACATCTGTGTGACCAACTACTCGATGCTCGAGTACATGCTCGCCAGGCCGCAAGACGCCCCGTTCTTCGGGAACGGCCTAGAAGTCGCAGTACTTGACGAAGCGCACCTCTATACCGGAACGCTGGCCAGCGAGATCATGTTCCTGCTGCGGCGCGTGCAGCTCCGCTGCGGGCTGGCGGTGGAGGATGTACTGCATCTCGCTACGTCGGCGACCCTCGGAGGCAGCGACGATGAACTCCGCGAGTTCCTGTCCCGGCTGACGACAACTCCGCTGGACCGGTCGTACGTCATTCGCGGGCGGCCGCAGCCGTCATCGGCCTTCCCTGCTGCAGGCAGCGGCCCCCAAGCAAAAGACTTGGTCGAGCGCGACGAGAAACTCGGCGCCGGCGGCGCCTCCCAAGTACTGTCCGCGCTGGGTATCGAGAGCGCTGCTGATTCAGCCGCGTCAGTCGAGCTCGGCCAAGGCTTGGCCGATTGGCCTGCGGTGGAGCGGTTACGCGCCGCTCTGCATGCAGAGCCCGGAATTCCGCAGCGGCTTGGCGAACTCGCCGGCGCTGTCTGGCCCCGCGGAGCGCCGGCGGCTGTTCCCGCGACCGCAGCGCTGCTGCGCTGGACATCGATGGCGCAGCCCGCGCCGGGCGCGCCCCTGCTCGCGCACCGGCTGCATTTGCCGCTGCGCGGCGCCGCCGGGCTGGCGCTCTGTCTCAACGCCCAATGCTCGGGGCCGCAGGAGCAGCGCAAGGCGGGGTACGGCGCGGTCCAGGAAGATCGGGGAGAACGGTGCCGCTGGTGCGCCTCGCTCGTGCTGCCGGCCGCCCGTTGCCAGGAGTGCGGGCTCACCATCCTCTCCGCCCGAATGCAAGATGGGAAGCTGCTGCCCGAGCCCATTCCCAATCGCGGCGCGAGGCGAACCGTCCTTGAGGCCTCCGCACTGCTGCTTGAGTTTGCGGGTGATGCGCCGGGCGCAATGGAAGTGCTCGCAGACGGCGCGTTGGCCCCCGGCGGCGCGCGGCTGCGAACGCTCCGCGCGCCCGATCCGCGCGCATCGGATGGAGCGGGCTGTTCGCACGACTCATTCGGGCCAATCTCGCACGGAGCCGGGCTGCTGCTGAGCGTCGTCGCCGAGACCGCTCTCGCTGCAATGCCTGCAGAGGCGGACCGCGAACGCGCCCGCATCCTTCCCGCCGCGGGGAGGCGCCTGCTGGTCTTCAGCGACAGCCGCCGCGAAGCCGCGCGGCTTGGACCGGCGCTGACATGGGCGCACGAGCTGCAGCTGATCCGCGCCGAGATCCTGCGCTTGATCGACGCTGGGTCGGAGGATGACGCGGCTGCTACCCGCGGCTACCTGGAATCCGAAGTCGCGCGGTTGCAGGAGCGCTTGCGGCAAGAGCCTCAGCCGGCGATTCGCCGGCGCCTTGAGCGTCAGCTGGGCGAGGCGGCGGCGGAGCTGCAAGCACACGCGCAAGGCGGGCGCATCTCGGAATGGGAAGACGTGCTTTCGGGGTCGGACGCGCTCGCGCAAATACTGTCGTGGGAGCGCGCCGGCGCGCACCGCCGCAGCGACTGGAGCGAAGAGACCTGGCGCGAGAACCGCCGGACAAACCGTCAGCGCGCCCGCGAGCTGCTGGCGCGCGAGTTCGCGGCGCCGCCCGGCCGCAGCGCGGGCGCTTCGCTCGAGGCGCTGGGCCTGGCCCTGGTCGACTACCCCGGCCTGGATGCGCTGCCGCCGCCGACACTCGGGCAGCTGCCCGCGCAGCTCCGCGCGGAAGTGCTGCAACAGTGGCCGCAGCTCACCGCGGCCCTGCTCGACTCGCTCCGCGTTGACGGCGGCACCACGACCGGAGCGCAAGAGCTGGACGACGACTACTCAGAGGACCACGCACCCATCGGGAAGTGGATCGAGTTTGAGGGGCCGGACCGGCGGCGGGACCGCGCGCCGTTTCGCGGCGCTACAGCGCGACACAGACGGAACCGCTTCCTGCGGCAGATACTGGCTGACTTCGGCGCGACAGGGGAGCAGCTGGAAGCGTTCGAGCCGCTCCTGGCGCGCGCCGTCTTCGATTGGCTGCGATCCGTCGGCCCGCAGCCAAGATGGCTTGAACGGCATCAAACGGAGCCATGGTTGCGGCTGCAATTTGCCGAGCTCTCGCTGCGCAGGCCCGAGGAAGTGATGATCGACGGCGCGGGCCTCATCGTCGGCCGCACAGTGAACGGCCGGCACCCGCAAAGCAGCGGCCGCTTCGTCCGGCGGGCGCAATCTGAGCTTGATACTGATCCACGCATCCAGCGCCTGCGCATGGAGCTCCGCACGGAACGCTCGCTTCGCACCGCGCTCTGGGCTGAGGAGCACTCCGCGCAGCTGCATGCGGCGGAAGCGCGGCGAATCCAGCAGCTCTTCGAGAGCGGGGCCCGCAACGTGCTGAGCTCGAGCACGACGATGGAGCTCGGGGTTGACATCGGCGGGCTGAGCGGCGTCCTGATGACCAATACGCCGCCGAGCCGCGCCCGCTACTTGCAGCGGGCCGGACGCGCAGGCCGCCGCGGCGAAGGGGCCTCGGTCACGCTCCTCTTCGCCCGCAATCAACCGTTCGATCAGGCGGTCTTCCAGGACTTCGGACACTACCTGAGTACGCCGATGCGGCCGCCTTCAGTTTTGCTCGAGCGGGACCGCCTAGCGCTTCGCCATGTGTACTCGCACATCCTCGGCAGCTTTTTCCGCGCACTCTGGGAGCCGGGGCAGCACAGCAGCACAATGGGGGCGTTTGGGAGGATGGGCGAATTCACGGGGAGCGCGTCGACTGCGCGTTGGCGCTCCGGAAGGAAACCGCGCCCGCACAGTGCGGGGCCGCCGCCGACCCCAGCCGATCGGCCGCCGTGGTGGGCCGCCGACGGCAGTGCGCTCGAGGCGCAGTTCCGCAGGTACGCTGCGCACCTGGCCGAGCAGCCAGGCAGCGCTCTCGACGAGATTCGGGCGATCCTCTCAGATGCGCGCGCCCGCCGGCGGCTCGATGATTGGCCGCAGTTTTGCGCGGAGCTCCTTGACCGCTTCGACGAGGCGATCGCCGAGTGGCGCGGGGAGTTCGACGCGTTCCTCGCGGCGTGGGAGCAGGCTGAGCAGCGGCCGACGGCCAACTTTCTGCACTTTCAGCTCGAGGAGCTGCGTGAGCGGCAGGTGATCGCGCATCTCGCCGATCGCCAGTTTCTGCCGCGGTTTGGTTTCCCGCTCGGCGTTGTGCAGCTTCGCGTCGATGACAGGCAGAACAGCTGGAACAGCCAGGCCGGACACTGGCGGCTGGGGCGCTCAGGCAGCTTGGCGCTGCGCGAATACGCGCCCGGCGCCAAAGTGCTGGTTGGCGGGCGCCAGATCACCTCGCGCGGGCTTGTCAAGGACTGGACAGGGGAAGATGAGCAGTCGCTCGGCGCGCAGCGCCGCGTGCTGAGATGCTCAGGGGAATCAGCGCACCGGTATCTCTCAACCGGCGTGGCCGGCGGCGAGTGCCCCTATTACGGCGCCGCCCCTGCCGGATCGGGGCATCAAGTGATTCGGGTCGCGCGCGGCTTCAGAACGGCCGCTTGGGACCCGCCGCGGCGGGCGCGCCGCTCAGAGATCGTTGGCGAACCCGAAGTCGTGATGCCCGTTATTGAACAGGCGGTGTCTGGAGACCGCACCGATCTCGAGCTCGAGGCGGTGCCCGGTCTCAGTGCAACCTATGTCGAAGGCGCGCAGCTGATCACGCTCAACACGGGCGAACACGGCTTTGGGTTCCACATCTGCTATCGGTGCGGATACGCCGGTTCCGAAAATACTCGAGCTGCCGTTGGCCCCCACAAACTGCCGGCGGAGGCGGAGGACCACACACCGCTCTGGGTACCCCGCCGGCACCGACCGTGTTGGCGGCCGGGCACACTGCCGCCCTTCGCGCGCAACCGCGTCCTGATGCACGAAGAGACCACGGATGCGCTGCTGCTCGACTTTCGGCGTTGGGGCGTCGACTTGCAGGCAGAGCAAGGCGCCGTGCGCGCTTGGGCGGCCGGGCTGCCGCATGCGGCAGGGGAGGCGCTTGACATCAATGCCGGCGATATTGCGGCGCGGCCGTACCCGTTCCGCGGCGGCATGGGCATCCTCCTCTACGACACAGCAGCCGGCGGCGCCGGCCACGTCTCCGAGCTTCTCCAGGGCAGTACGGCCCGGAACGTCTTTGAGCGCCTTCGCGGGCGCCTATACGTCGATGCAGCGCACGACGCCCGCTGTACGAACGGGTGCCTCTCGTGCGTGCTCAGCTATGAGACGCAGCGCATCGCCAGAGTCGGCCTGAATCGCCCGCGCGGCCTCGAGCTGCTCGACGCGCTCCTTAGAGGGCGTGCTGTCAGCGGGGCGCCGCGCCGCACCGCGGCTGGAGCTGCAGAGAGCAACGGAGCTCCGGAGGGCGGCGCAGCCGAACGGCTCGCCCGCGCCGCGGCCCGCAGGCAGCGGCGATCTCGGGGGCGGAGAACGAGATGAGACCCCGCCTGCAGCGCAGACGCCGATAATTCTCCCTCTCCCCCGCCTGCCGCTATGCAGCAGCCTCCCTGCAAGCGGGGGAGCGATCAGCGTGAGGGCTGAGTGGGAGGTTTCGGTGCGCTGCTAGCTGCCCAGCTCTTAAGTGCCCAGCTCTGCGGCGACTGCCCGAAAGCCGGGTGCAGCGCCTTCGAGTTCGCGCTGCTCGACGCAGTAGGAGATGCGGAGATGGCCGGGCATCCCGAAGCCGCGGCCGGGCACGACCAGGACGCCGTGCCGCTGCAGCGCCGCGACCGCTTCCAGCTCGTCCGCGGCCGGCGATTCGGGGAACATGTAGAACGCCCCCTCGGGCTTGCGCACGGTGTAACCGGCCGAGCTCAGCACTTCATATAGATAATCGCGCTTAGCCTGGTAATCGCGCACATCGATCGTGACCTGCTGCAGATTGCGCACGAGATGCTGCATGATCGCCGGCGCGTTGACGAAGCCAAGCACGCGGTTGCAGAAAATCAGCGCGTCCATCAGTTCGGCGCCCCCGGCATACTCGGGATGCAGCGCGAGATACCCGATCCGGTCGCCCGCCAGCCCGAGATCCTTGGCGTGCGAGCTGACCGTGATCGTGTGTTGGTAGGCGTGCTGCGGGAAGGGGTAGTTGTGCCCGTCGAACAGAATCTTGCGGTACGGCTCATCGCTGACGAGGAATATCTCGCCGCCGAACTCGCTGCTCTTGCGCCGCAGGAGCGCGGCGAGCGATTCGATGAACGACTGCGGGTAGACCGCGCCGGACGGGTTGTTGGGCGAGTTCACTATCACCATTTTGGTGCGCGCGCTGAGCTTGTCCGCCAGCTCATCGAGGTCGGGGGTGAAGCCGCTGCCACAGCCGACGACCACCGGCGCCGCGCCGTGGTTGAGGGCGTAGAACAAGTACTCCCCGAAATAGGGGGTAAGAATGACCACCTCGTCGCCGCGGTTGCAGAGGGCGTGCACGATCACATTAAGCGCGCCGGCCGCGCCGACGGTCATCATCACCTGCTCCGCCGTGTAGGCGAGCCCTGTTTCCGCGCTGAGCGCGTCGGCAACGGCCTGGCGCGTCTCGCTGTAGCCGGCGTTGGGCATATAACGGTGCGCGCCGGGCGCCGCTGTGTCCGCGAGCCTGCGCAATTCAGCGAAAAACTCGCTGGGCGGCTCGGCCACAGGGTTGCCCAGCGAGAGGTCGAACACGTTCTCGGCGCCGCGCTCGCGCCTCAGCGCGATGCCCAGCTCGAACATCCGCCGAACCCAGGAGCTGTCCTCCATATAGCGCTGGACATCTGCGGCGATCGCCATTGCTGCCTCCGGGCTGTGCAGGCTATGGCGGCGCTGCGGCGCCCGCAAGCGGGTCGCGGCCGGCGAGCTCCTCCGCGAGCAGACAGCGGCTGAACGCCTCCCTCACTCTCGGGCAGCCTAGCCGCAGAGACTGAGACGAGTTCACGGGCGAACTTCGATCACGGCGCTGAGCGGCAGGTGATCCGAGGCGGTGCTGGGCACCGCGGCGGCGGCGCTGATCGTGAAGTGCTCAGTGATGAAAATGTGATCGATCTGGCGGCGCGGCCGTTGAGCGGGGAAGGTGAAAATCGGTCTGGGCACGGTGTGCAGGCCGGCCTGGAGCAGCAGCTGCAGCGCCGCAGACTGCGGCCCGGCGTTGAGGTCGCCGAGCAGAATCGTCGGTTCGCTCCAGTCGACCCCGCTCAGCAGTGCCTCGATTTGCGCCCGGCGGTGCTCCCGCTCGCGCCCGATGTGGTGCAGATGGGTCGCGACGATCTGGAGGCGCGGGATCCGCTCCCCGCCGAGCTCGACGACGGCGCTGAGGTAGGCGCGCTTGAAGATCAGCGCGTCGTTGTTGGGCATCGCCGCGTTGTCTGCGCGAACGATCGGATAGCGGCTGAGGATCGCGTTGCCCCAGAGCGGGTCCGCGGCCGGCCCCCAGGCGGCGTGCATCTCGAGGCGCTGCGCAAGCCAGCTGAGGACATCGACCGAGCCGTTGACCACCCAACCGCGGGGTACTTCCTGCAGCGCTGCGATGTCGGCGCGCGTGGCCTCGATTGTCCGCGCGAGCGCTTCGAGGTCGTGGCGGCCGTAGAGGTCGAAGCCCTGATGAATGTTGTAGGTCGCCGCACGAATCGGGTACGCGCTGCCGCCCGCCGGCGCCGGCGGCGTGCTCCAGCGCGCAAACTGGTGCAGCGGAAGCAAGAACAACAGCAGCAGGGGCAGCAGCAGCGCCCGCGGCGGCGCACCCCGCGCGCCGCGCTCCGCCGCTCCGCCGAAGGCGCCGAACGCGGCGAGCAGCGCCGCCAGCAGTGGAATTGCCGCCTGCGGGAACGGCAGCTCTATTTCGTAGTGCGCATACCAGCCGAACAGGACCAGCGGGACAGCCAGCATCCCCAGCCCCAGCGCCGCCTCACCGCTGCGCGCTGCCGACGCCGCCCGCAGCGCCTGAGTCAGCAGCAGCGCGGCCGCGCAGGGGCCGAGGAGAGCGCTGAGCGCCGCCGCCAGCGGCGGCAGGCCGGGCGCGGCGCTTCCGATCAGCAGCGCCGCCGAGGCCAGCAACACGCTGCGTGGCGGCGCACGGCGCTGTCGCGTCAACTCGATCGCGATCGCAACCGCAGCGAGGTTCGCCGCCAATACCCAGGCGAAGGCGGCGGGCTGCGTCCAGCCGATCAGCACCGTGTGGCGGGCGATGTTCTGGAAGATCAGCAGCTGCAGAGCGAGCAGCGGCCCGACGGCGAACGCCGCTGCGGGCAGAGCGCCCGCCGCGTCTGCTGCGGACGGACCTCTGATCAGCGGCAGCAGCAGCCCGATCTGCAGCACGCCCAACGCAGCCGCTGTGATCTGCGGGATCAGCCCGGGCGCTGCGTGGAGATCAAGCGTGCCGAACGCACCTTTGAGCGCCGTATCCAGGGCCAGCCCGAGCAGCAGGGCGATGATCGGCGGGGCGCGGCCGCGAGTCGCGCGGGCTGCATAGCTGCCGCCGATGACGAGCGGCAGCAGCCAGAGCCAGAGCACCACGCCGAAGAGCGCGATCGTCAGCTGCGCGCCCGGCGCCTCCGCGAACTGCGCCGCGAGGCGCAGCAGCGCCAACGCGGCGGCGAGGGCAGCGAACGCGCGCCGCGGGCCCAGCGCCGTCCGCACCGCCGGCGCCGCCAGGCCGCAGAGGAAGACGGCGAGGATGAGCCCGCCAAGCAGCTGCGGGCTGACATCCTGCACCTGGCCCAGATAGACGGACAGCCCGGTCAGCGCGCTGCGCAGCAGCGCCAGCCCCGCAGCCAGCGGCAAGGCTGCCGTCAGCAACGGGATCAACGGAGCGAGAGCTGTCGCCGGCCTGGTCACGCGCGGATCCGACGGTAACGTGAATGCGGGAGGCTGCGGCCGTGGAGCTGACGCTGGAGCAAGCGCGCCGAGTGCGGCTATGGTCGCAGGGGTTGGGCGCGCAGCGCGCGGACGGCGTGCTGGAAGCGGTGCGAAACTGCGGCGCGGTGCAGGCACAGGATCGGATGGGCGAGGCGCTCGCCGTCCGCGCCCGCTCCAACGCGCTGATGCTGGCCGATCTCGAGCAGGCGCGGAGCGAAGCGCGATCCGTCGCGCGCACCTGGCTGATGCGCGGAACGCTGCACCTGACCGCGGCCGATGATCTGCGCTGGATGCTGGCGGTGCTCGGCGAAGCAATGGATCGCAAAGCGCTGCGCCGGCGCGCCGACCTCGGCATCACGCCCGATGCCTACCGCGCCGCAATGACGCTGCTGCGGCGCGAGCTGGCCGGCGGCAAGGCGCTGTCCCGAGCTGAGATCACGGATCGCATGCGCGCCGCAGGGCTGCCCTGGGAGGGGCAGACGGTACCGCATCTGCTGCGGGCGGCATCGCTGAATGGGTTGATCTGTTTCGGCCCCGCCGCCGGCGGCGTTACTACGCACGTGCTGCTGGACGACTGGCTGGGCGATCTGGGCGCAGACGCCGCCGCACTCGAGAACCCCGCCGCAGAGCTGGCGCGCCGCTATCTCCGCGCCTACGGCCCGGCCGCGCCGGCCGATTTCCGCTGGTGGTCGGGCCTGCCCGCCGCCGATGCCCGAGCGGGCTTCAACGCGCTCTCCGCCGAGCTGACGGAGGTCTCGGTGGAAGGCCGCGCGATGTGGATACTCAGCGAGCGCGCCGACGCAGTCAAAGCGGCCCTCGCTGCGGCCGCTCCGCTCGTGCGCGTGCTCGGCGCGTTCGACCCATATCTGCTCGGCTACGCAAAACGCGAGTTGGGCGTCCCCGATGCGCTGCTGCGGCGCGTCCATCCAGGTGGCGGGATGATCCTCCCCACGGTGCTGGTCGACGGCGTGATGGCCGCGACATGGAGGCGGCGGCGCGGAGCGGGAGGGATCCTGCTCTTGGTCAGCGCATTTCAGGAGCTGCCGGACGAGGTACGGGCGGGGATCGATGCCGAAGTGTCGGAGATCGGTCGGTTTCTCGGCGCAAAAACGGATTGGGAGCTCACAATCGAGTGAGGGCCGAGTGAGGGCGCGCCGCGCCGCCGCCGGCCTCTGCTAGCCTCCGAGCGCGAACGGCGGTAGCAGGTAGTAGGAGACACAGGACGGCGCGATGACGCAAGTGCGGTTTGATTGCACGATGCAAGAGGGTGTGATTGGGGAGGATGTGCGCGCGCGCCTGGCGGACGGGTTGACCGCAGTGACCGGGCGCGTGCTGGGGGTGGACGCGGATGACATCTCTGTGGGCTTCTCGGACATCCCGCACGGCTTCGGCTTTCGCGGCGGCGAGCTCTCGACGACCTCGCTGGTGCGCGGGTCAATCGAGGGCGGCCTCGAGCAGCCTGTCCGCGTCGAGCTGATGCAGAGCATCTGCGATATGTGGATGGAAATCAGCGGCTGCAGCGTCGACGAGCTGGTGGTCTCGGCGCGCGACGCATGACTGAGTAGACTGAGCAGGCAACACGCAAGGAGCGCCGATGCCGTATTACCGATGTGTGGTTCCCGAGGGTTCGGTGCCGTTCGAGCAGCGCCAGGCGGTGGCCAAGGCGTTCACCGACATTCACTGCGGCTCGACCGGCGCACCGCGCAGCTTCGTGCACGTGGTCTTCGACGAGGCGCCCGACGCACGCTTCGCCGAACCCTACTTCCTGGACGGCGGCAACCGTGCGGGGCGGCCGGAGGAGGTCAAGCAGGCGCTGCTCAGCGATCTGCTCGGCGCCTTCACATCGATCACCGGGGTCGACGAGCGCCAGCTCGGCGGGCGGATCACCGAAGGCCCGGCCTCTTGGTCGATGGAGGGCGGCATGGTCCTGCCCGAACCCGGCGAAGAGACCGCGGAGTGGTACGCCCACGCCGACGCCGCCGGCTAGCCGTGGGCGGCTAGCCGGCCAACCAGCGGACAGCCCGCTCAGGCGCGGCTGACCTCGTTCAGCCGCCCGGTCGAGCAGTCGTAGACAAATCCGCGAACCTGCTCCGTCCGCGGAATGAATGGGCTGCTCTGAATCCGCGCGACCGACTGGCGCACATCCCCCTCTAGGTCGCCGAACGCCTCGAGCGCGAACGACGGGCGCAGGCCTGTGTCCGCTTCGATCCTGTCCTTGACATCGTCGTCGCGGAACGTCAGCATCCCGCAGTCGGTGTGGTGAATCAGGATGATCTCCGACGTGCCGAGCAGCCGCTGCGAGATCACCAACGAGCGAATAGCGTCCTCGGAGACCACGCCGCCGGCGTTGCGGATCACATGCGCATCGCCCAGCTCCAGGCCAAGCAGCGCGTGCACGTCGAGCCGCGCATCCATGCACGCCACCACCGCCAAGCCGCGCGCCGGCGGTATCGGCAAGTTGCCCAGGTCGAACGCCTCCGCATAACGCGCATTGCGCTCCAGAAGATCGTCGGTCGCTGTCATCGCAGTCTCTCCTCGCTGCTCCCCGCTGTGTGCGCATCTGGGGCGCCGCACCACGCGGCATAATGCCACACCGCACCCGCCGCGAGCCGATGAGTGCAGTCAGGAGCGCTGCGGGCGGCCGGGAGCCGCCATCACGACATGGCCTGTCGGAGCGACGGTCAGCAGGCCGTCGGATTGAAGGCGGAAGATCACCTCGATGCCGGGCAGGACCTCAGTCTTCGTGATCGCGCGGGCGATCCAACTGTGCGGCCCGCAGGTCACATCCACGCGGGCCAGCTGCGGCCAGAGCAGCAAGCGCAGATTGCCGTTCTCGCTGCGGTGCTCAATCGACCAGATCGGGCCGACGCGCGGCTGCCCGTCCTGCTGCAGGCGCGCTTCAACCCCAAACAGCGCCGCGATCGCGGGCACCGCGCCGGCGGGCAGGCCGTCGTACCTATACGCGGCCGCCATTAGGTGCTGCGCGCCGATCCACTAATCACGGGCCTGCCATTCGTTCAGCTGCGGTTCGCGGCCGTGTTCTGCAGGTTCGTAGAACCTGGCCGCTGTGAGGCTATCGGGCAGGTGCGTTTGAGTGGGCGGGCGGGCGTCTGCGTAATCGTGGGCGTACTGATAGTCCTTGCCGTAGCCGAGCGCCGCTGCTAAACCGCTGACCGCGTTGCGCAGGTGCAGCGGAACGGGCAGCTGCCCGTGCTCCTGAACGGCGCGCGCGGCCGCGGCGTAGGCCGACATCGCGGAGTTGCTCTTGGGTGCGAGCGCGAGGTAGAGCGCGGCCTCGGCGAGCGGCAGCTTGGCCTCGGGCATGCCGATGAAGTGCGCCGCCTGCTGCGCAGCGACCGCGACAGACAGCGCCTGCGGATCAGCGAGGCCGACATCTTCGGCGGCCAGAATGACGATCCGGCGGGCGATGAAGAGCGGGTCCTCGCCGGCTTCGAGCAGCCGCGCGAGCCAGTAGACCGCGGCCTGCGGATCGGAGCCGCGCACGGACTTGATCAGCGCCGAGATTAAGTCGTAGTGGGCGTCGCCGGCCTTGTCGTGGTGCAGCTGGCGCTGGGTTGTGGACTCGATCGTTTCCAGGTCAATCACACCGGCGGAGTCGGCGGCCGCGAATTCGAGCGCGTTGAGCGCCACCCGTGCATCGCCGCCGCAGAGCTGCACGAGCGCGTCGAGCGCCTCCGGCGCCGCCTCGAGCGCGGACGCGCCAAGGCCGCGCTCCGCATCGCTGAGGGCGCGCTCGAGCAGCGTGCGGATGTCGTCCGCTGCAAGCGGCTCGAGCCGGTAAACGCGGCTGCGCGAGAGCAGCGGAGCAATGACCTCAAACGACGGATTCTCAGTCGTCGCGCCGATCAGCGAGACGGTGCCGTCCTCGACGGCGTGCAAAACGGCATCCTGCTGGGCCTTGTTGAAACGGTGAATTTCGTCGATGAAAAGGATCGTGCGAATACCGCCGTGCCGATTGGTCTGCTCAGCCTCGGAGATAACGCGGCGCAGATCGGCGACGCCGGACGAGACGGCGGAAAGTGTGGCGAAGTGCGAGCGGGTGTGCTCGGCGATGACCCGCGCGAGGCTCGTCTTCCCGCTGCCGGGCGGCCCCCAGAGGATGCAGGAAGGCACGCTGTCGGCCTCGATCGCGCGCCGCAGCGGTGCGCCGGGAGCGATCAGATGCTGCTGCCCGACGCACTCAGCGATGCTGCGCGGCCGCATCCGCGCGGCCAGCGGCGCCCGCGGGCCGATCGCTTGCGGCGCCGTGAAGAGCGGCTGCTGGCTGGGGTTGGGCCGCGCCGGCATCGGTCAGATCAGCCGCCGGCCGCGGCTGCGGCGCTGCTGCTGCCAGCCCTGCAGCAGCAGCTCGGCCCGTCCCTGCACTTTTTTCCAGGCGCGCTCCGCGCCGTGCTCCGCAGCCTGCTCGGGGTGCGCTTCGAGCCACGCGGAGCGGGCCTCGGCGGCGCGCAGCTCGCCGACCATCGCACCGCGCAGCAGCGCCGCCGAGAGGATCGCGGCGGCCTGGTCGAGCGGGACGAGCGGCGCGCCCGCGGTATTGGGCGGCTGGAAGCGACTGACGGCGACATCGACGAAGCCAAGCAGCGAGTCGGCGTCGATGCGGCCGAGCGCATCGAGAATTTCGCGGGCGGCGCGCCGCTCTTCGACATAAGGCTGCACAGCGGCGCGATCGACATAGATCTGGCCCAGCAGCGCCATCGCAAAGCGGCTGCGCCGCTGCGCGAGCAGCAGGGCGGTCCAGAACGCCGGGTGGGCGAGGTTGGAGAGATCCCAGCCGCTGACGCCGCTCGCGCCTGAGCGCCCCGTTTTCACGGCCAGCTGGCGGCTGAAATCGTGCGCCGCAATCTGCAGAATCGCGCGCCGCTGCCGGCCGCTCTGCGGCCGGCGGTCAATCGCTTCGGCGATTCGGCGGAGCACCATCGGCCGTCCTCGCATTCCCAACGCAACCCAGCCCAGTTAGAACGATTGTACGCTGCCGCGCCGCTCTCTGCATCCCTGGCGCGGCCGCGCCGCTCCTGTTAATCTCCGTTTCCGCGCCTTTGATACTGCCGTCCTGCGCCGTGGGAGCATCATGGAAACAAACATATTGACGCTGGACGATCTGTTCAGCCGCGACGTGCAATACACGATTCCCTCGTTTCAGCGCCGCTACGTCTGGACCCAGGCCGACCAGTGGGAACCGCTCTGGCAGGATGTGAAAGAGGCCGCGGCCCACCATCTGGACAGGCTGAACGGGGAATCCAATACGGGTGCGGTGTCCAAAGGATCGCACTTCCTCGGCGCGGTCGTGCTGCAGAAGCGCCCCAGCCGTATGAAGGAGCCGGCCAAGTTCGATGTCATCGACGGCCAGCAGCGGCTGATCACGCTGCAAGTGCTGCTGCAAACCGCCGCCGCTGTTCTACAGGAACGCGGCAACGACCAAGCGCGCTACCTCGGCGTGCTGGTGCGCAACCGCGAGCTGTACCCCAATCATCTGCTCAAGGTGCTGCCCACCGTCCACGACCGGGCCGGCTTCGAGGCTGCAATGGAGCTGCATAACAGCGGCGGCGGCGCGAACAGCGGCATCGTCGAGGCGGCGCGCTACTTCCGCGGCAGCCTGGAGCAATGGATCAGCGAAGCCGACCCGAGCGCTGAAGCTGAACAGGACAGCGCTGCGCAGCGGGCCGAGGCTTTGGTCGCGATCTTGCAGGCGCACCTCAACCTGGTCGTGATCGAAACCGACGGGACCGACGGCCAAGACGACGCCAACATGATCTTCGAAACGCTCAACGCCCGCGGCACGCCGCTGCTCGCTTGGGACCTGACCAAGAACCACATCCTCAACGCCGCGCCGCACGACGCACCGCTCGACCTCTCGCGCTTCGACAGCGACTGGTGGCAAATCGAAGTCGGCCGCGGCCGCCAGCGCCGCACCCGCGTCGATCGCTACCTGATCAGCTGGCTGACGATGCGCTCGCAGCAGCATGTGCAGGACCGCACCGCGCGCACCGTGTTCGATGCCTTCCGCCGCTACGCCGCGGGCAGCGGCGGCGAGGTCTCGTTCACCGCAGTCGCCGAGGATCTGATCCGCGTCAGCAACAGCTACCGCGACATCCAGGAGCTCGACGACGCTTCCGCGCTGGGCCGCTTCCTGCGCCGCTGGCGCACGCTGCCGGCGGGCGCGTTCGAACCGGTTGTGCTCTGGCTCTGCGCCGAGCTCGACCGCGACGACCCCGTGCAGGCGCAGCAGCAGCAGCGCGCGGCGACGGTGCTCGAGAGTTACTTCGTGCGCCGCATGCTCTGCGGCGTCAGCCATCGGAGCGCTGGGGGCAACGACATGGTCACCAGCGTCGTGAGCCTGCTCGGCAAGCTGCACGCGGAGGGCCCGCTGCGCGCCGGCGACTGCCTGCTCGAGCACTTCCGCCCCTACTTCGACCCGGACCAGCGGCTGTTCTGGCCCGACGACGAGCGGGTGCGGCAGTCGCTCAAGGCCGAGCTTCGTTTCTACGGCGGGCTCACCGTCGAGCGCGCGCGGATGGTGCTGAGCGCGATCGAGGCCGAGCTGCGCGACTCCGGCGCCGAACAGGGCGTGCCCGGCACGGTCAGCATCGAACAGATCATGCCAAGCCGCTGGAGCGCGCAGAACTGGCCCTTCCTCGGCGGCCGGCAGCCCGATGATCCAACGGCCAACGAGCGCCGCGGCTTCCTCCTGCAGACGATCGGCAACCTCACGCTGGTGACGACCAAGCTCAACGCGCGGCTCTCCAACAGCCCCTGGGCGCGGAAGCGCGCGTACCTCGAGAGCAGCGTGCTCCAGATCAACCGCGACCTGCTTCACCGCGCGCCGCCCGACCACTGGGACGAGGAGTCGATCGAGGAACGCAGCGAACATCTCGCCGCGATCTGCAATCAGATCTGGCCAGAGCCGCAGCGCATTCCCTAGCCGCCTCCGGCGCGCTGACAGCGCCGCTCAGCGGGAGAAACGGCGCGGCCGCGCTCAGCTGACGCTCAGCTGACCAGATGCACAATCGTCACGCCGTCGCCGCCCTGATTGGCGGGGGCGGTCTCGAAGCTGCTGATCAGCGGATGATCGCGGAGGAGCATGCGGACGGCCTGGCGGAGCGCGCCGGTGCCCTTGCCGTGCACGATCTCGAGCCGCTGGCGGCCGGCTCGGTAGGCGTGGTCGAGAAAGCCGTCGACGGTTGGCAGCGCATCATCGGTGGTGCGCCCGCGGATATCGCAGCGGCCGCCCGGATCAGGCGGTGGGGCGGGGCGTTTGGCGCGCGGCTGGTCGGCGGCGGCGCTCTGCTGTGCGCGGCCCAGGCGCTCGATCTGATCGGGGCGGACGCGGGTGCGGAGCGAGCCCAGCTGGACCTCGACCGTATCGTCGACCAGGCCGCCGAGCAGGACGCCCGGCTCGGGCAGGCCGCGCAAGTAGACGACATCGCCGGCCGCCAGACGCTTTGGATCAGGCGGCGCCGCGCGGCCCGCCGCGCGGCGCCGGCGCCCCGCGCCGCGGCGTCCGCGCCCGCGCTCGAGGCGCGCGCGGGCGTCGGCTGCCCGCGCCTCGGCGCGCTCGACGTGCTCGCGCGACGCAGACGCGCGGGCGATCTCGCGGTTGGCGGCGCGCAGGCTGCGGCGCAGCGCTGCCAGTTCATCCTCCATCGCCCGCTGTGCATCGTTGAGAATGCGGTCGCGCTCGGCATCGATGCGGTCGCGCCGCTGCGCAAGATCGCGGCGGATCGATTCGGCTTCATCGCGCGCGATCTGTTCGGCGCGCTGCGCCGCCTCCAGCTGGGCGCGCTGCTGCTGGAGGTCCGCAAGCAGACCCTCGATGTCGGCGGTTTCGGGCGCCGTGTGCGCACGGGCGCGCTCCAGCACCGCAGCGGGCATGCCCAGACGTTGAGCGACGGCGATCGCGTTCGAGCGGCCCGGCGCGCCCATCAGCAGGCGGTAGGTGGGCTGCAGCGTCTGAGCGTCGAACTCGGCCGAGGCGTTGACGATCCCCTCTGTCGCATGGGCGAAGACTTTGAGCGCCCCGTGATGCGTGGTGGCCACGACCGCGGCTTCGAGCTCAAGCAGATATTCGAGCAGCGCGCGGGCCAGCGCCGCCCCTTCGGTGGGGTCGGTGCCCGCGCCCAGCTCGTCGAGCAGCACCAGCGTCTGGGGTCCGCTCTCGGCCAGGATGCGGATGATGTTGGTGACGTGCGCCGAAAAGGTTGAGAGCGACTGCTCAATGCTCTGTTCGTCGCCGATGTCCGCGAAGACATTGCTGAAGACCGGGATTAGCGAGCCCTGCTCAGCGGGGATCGGCAGGCCGGCCTGGGCCATCAGGATCAGCAGGCCGACCGTCTTGAGCGCGACCGTCTTGCCGCCGGTGTTCGGGCCGGTGATCAACACGCAGCGTTGCTCGGGCGTGAGCGTGATCGAGATCGGCACGACGCCGCCGCTCAGCAGCGGGTGGCGCGCCGATTGCAGGCGCAGCTCGGCGGGGCTGGCCGTGAGCCAGGCGAGGCTGTCCTGCTCGGCCGGCAGCGGCGCATCCAGCTCCTGCGCCAGCCGCGCCTTCGCCTGCGCGAGATCGATCTGCGCGATGCAGCTGATCGCCGCGCGGATCGCGCCGACCTCAGCGGCGATCTCGCCGCAGAGCGCGCGGAGGATGCGCTCAATCTCGCGCTCCTCCTCGCGCCGCGCCTCGCGCAGGCGGTTGCCCAAATCAACGACCGCGAGCGGCTCGACGAACAGCGTCGCGCCCGAAGCCGAGACATCGTGCACGACCGAGGGCAGGCTGCGGCGCAGCTCGGCTTTGATCGGGATCGCGTAGCGGCCCTCGCGCTCGGTGATGATGTTCTCTTGGGCGATGCCGTCGGCCGCGGCGCGGCGCAGGATCGACTCCAGCACGCGTTCGAGGCGTTCGCGCAGCTGCTCGCCCCGCTGCCGCGCCTGGGCCAGCTCGGGGCTGGCGCGATCGAGCACTTCGCCGCGTTCGTCGAGCACCTGCTCGATCCGGCGCAGCAGCGGATTGAAATCAGCGATGCGGCCCGCGATGCGGCTGAGCAGCGGGAGTTCACGCCCCAGCGGCGCGATCTGGTTGCGCAGGCTGCGGGCCGTGCGCAGCGCCGCGGCGATCTCCAGCACATCGATCGCCGGCAGCACCGCGCGCCGCGAGGCGGCCAGCAGATGCCCATCGATCTCGGGCAAGTTCCCGAGCTGGAAATTGGGCTTCAGGCGGCGCAATGCGAGCGCTTCGGCAGTTTGCGCGTGGCGGCGGCGGATTTCGTCCATGTCGGTGCTCGGCGCCGCCGCTTCAGCGCGGGCGCGGCCCTGCGCCGTATGGCAGAGTCGCGCGAGCCGCGCGATGATCTTGGGCAGCTCGAGCGCTGCAGCGCTGCGGCTGTCGAGCATCAGCCGTCTGCCTCCAGATCGAGCAGCGCCGTTGTGTAGGCGACGCCCCAGGGCGCTTCGGCGGCCAGCAGCCGCGGCCGCACGCGCTGAGCGTGCAGGATCCCGCCGAGGATCGCGGCGGGCGAGACCACCGATTCGTCGATCACGCGGCGCAGCTCCTCATCGAAGCTTAGAATCGCCTCGATATCCCAGCGCTCTAGGGCGGATTCAAACGCGCGCTGGAACGGTTCCGATTCGCGCCGATAGCCCTGCGGGCTGTCCGTCCGCAGGGTATGCGCGCCGTCGCCGCTGGCGATGATCGCCGTCGCGCCGGGCGTACCGTGGATCGCCGCGGCGATGGCGCGGCCGAGCGCGTAATGGTCGGCGGTCGAGCGAAACGAGATGCTGACGACGGTGGTGGGCAGATCAGCAACCGCGCCGCCCAGCAGCATCAGCGGAACGATCGCCGAGTGGTCATGCGGCTCCCAATGGTCGACCGCGCTGAGCGGCTCGCCGCGGCTTGCGGCAGCGCGGCGGACGGCCGCCGCGAGCACCGGATCGTGCGGCTGCCGAATGCTGCAGTCGGCAGCTCCGAACGGTTCCAGCGAGCCGCTCAACGCTGCAGTCAGCAGGTGAAAGCGGCGCAGAGTGACGATCCCATGCGTCGAGATCAGCAGCAGGCGATCGGGCGGATCGGCCCGAAAGCGGCCGCGGATCGCGGCGTAGGCCTCAAGTGTTCGCCGTGCTGCGCGCTCGCGGCCCGCGCCGATCGCGGGCAGCAGAATCGGCGGATGCGGCAGCAGGGCGGCGAACGCGATCGGCACGGCGGTCAGAGCAGCGCGCCGAGCGCGGCGAGCAGCGTCGGCTCCTGATCGGGGAGCACGGTGCGCGGATCGAGCTGCAGCCGGCCGTGGACGAGGCGTGCGGCAATCGGCGGGTCGGCGCGGCGCAGGGCGGCGGCGAGCTCCGGCCTGGCCAGGCGCAGCACGTGCGTGGGGCGGGTTTCGCCGGGCAGCGAGCCGCCGCCGATCGGCGAGTGATCGGGCCCAACCTCGCCCTGGCCGAGCTGCCGGCGCCACGATTCGGCGCGTTCGCGCAGCTCTTCGGCGCCGGCTGCGATCATCTGCCAGACCGGCACCTGCGACTCGGCCTCGCCGCGCAGGTAATGCTGAAGCGTGGCGGCGAGCGCGGCGAGCGTGGTTTTGTCGGGCCTCAAAGCGCGCATCAGCGGATGCGCTCGCAGCGGCGCGATACTCTCCTCGCGGCCCACGATAATTCCAGCCTGCGGACCGCCGAGCAGCTTGTCGCCGGAAAACATCACCAGGTCCGCGCCGGCGGCGGCGCTCTCCTGCGGCTGCGGTTCGTGGGTCAGCCCGTAGTCGCGGGTTTCGAGCAGGCAGCCGCTGCCGATGTCGTCGATCACCAGCAGCCTAGGACCGCCGGCCGCCGCCCGCGCGGCGTTGTGCCGCCGCGCAATCTCACAGAGCTGCGCGAGCGGCGTTTCAGCGGTGAAACCGCTGATGCGGAAGTTGCTGGTGTGGACGCGCAGCAGCGCGGCGCTCTCCGGGCTGAGCGCGTCTTCGTAGTCAGCAGCGCGGGTGCGGTTGGTGGCGCCGACCTCGATGAGCCTCGCGCCGGACTGCCGCAGTACATCGGGGATGCGGAAGCCGCCGCCGATTTCAACGGCCTGGCCGCGGCTGACAATCACCTCGCGCCCCTGAGCGTGGGCTGCGAGGGCGAGATAGAGAGCGGCCGCGTTGTTGTTGACAACGAGCGCAGCCTCTGCGCCGGTGAGGGCGCAGAGCGGCGCGTCCAGATGCTGCGAGCGGCGGCCGCGGCCGCCCGTTTCCATATCGAATTCGAGGTTCGTGTAACGGGCCGCGCTGTGCATCGCAGCGATCGCCGCTTCGCTCAGCGGCGCGCGGCCGAGGTTGGTGTGCAGGACAACGCCCGTAGCGTTGATCACAGGCCGCGGGCCGGCGGCGAATCTCTCGGCCAGAGTTTGGGCGACCGCTTCGGCGACCGCTTCTTCGGTCACCGGCGGCCGGCTGCGCCGCTCTGCAAGCAGTGCGGAGCGAAGCCGCGCGATCTCGTCGCGGACGGCCTCGGCGACGAGATCGC